>NZ_CP099760.1:3128000-3841500 GCF_040760005.1 Pseudomonas sp. stari2 | reverse complement strand
CCGCCCGGGCCTCGGCGAATGCGGCCGAGCCGGTGTACAGCAGTCGTTTCGTGTCCTCGGAACTGGATGATTTCGTGCACTCGTCTTCGGTCACTGCGGTGCCCGGCGGCGACCTGATGGCCGTGTGGTTCGCCGGCTCGCGCGAAGGCGCCGCCGACGTGCAGATCCGCACCGCGCGCTTCAACGCCAAGACTGCGGAGTGGGGCGCCGAACAAGTGTTGGCCACACGCGAATCGACGGTGGCCGGCACCCAGCGCTACATCCGTAAACTCGGCAATCCGGTGATCGCTCTCGCGCCGGACCAGCGTTTGTGGATGTTCTACGTGTCGGTGTCCGTCGGCGGCTGGGCCACCAGTGCGATCAACGTGATGGTCTCCGATGACTTGGGGCGCAACTGGACCGCACCTCGACAGCTGATCACTTCGCCGTTCTTCAACATCAGCACTCTGGTGCGCGCCGCGCCTGTGTTTCATGCCGACGGCTCGATCGGCCTGCCGGTATATCACGAGTTCATGGGCAAGTTCGCCGAATACCTGTACCTGAGCACGGACGGCGCCGTGATCGACAAATTCCGCATCAGCCGGGGCAAGCATTCGTTGCAACCGACTATCGTGCCGCAGGACGAGCGCCGCGCCGTGGCGATGCTGCGTTATGCCGGTGAAACCCATCACAAGGTGCTGGCCAGCCGCACCGAAGACGCCGGGCAAACCTGGAGCGAACCGTATCCGCTGGAACCGGCCAACCCCAACTCGTCGCTGGCAGCCGTGGGCACCGCCGATGACGGTTTGCTGGTGGCGCTCAATGACCTGCGCGACGGGCGTTTCAAGCTCAGCCTGTACGGCACCAATGCCAACCTCAACGACTGGCGCAATGTCATCGAACTCGACCAGTCCCCCGATCCCCTCGGCCAGCCGTTTTCACCAGAGGCCTACAAGGCAATCATCGGCGAAGGCTTTCGCGCCTCAAGTGGCGCTCAGCGTTTGCCGCTGGAACAGCGTTTCCTGAGCAACCTCGACTACCGCGTGTGCAAGCCCGAAGGCTGTGAATTCGAGTACGAATACCCGTACTTCAGCCGTGGCAGCGATGGCCTGTATCACTTGGTTTATTCCTGGAACAACACTTTCATCAAACATGTCAGCTTCAACGATGCCTGGCTGGCGGAGCGCCTGTGATGCTGTTTCTCTGGCAAGCCCATTTGAGTTTCATCCTGCTCGGTTTTGTTTTGCTGGGTTCCTTTCAATTCACTCAACGCTGGCGTCCGTGGCTGTTACCGGCGCTGGCACTGGTCAGCTTCATTTCGCTCAACGGCCTGCCGCTGGCGGCGTATGTGCGTAGTTTCACCGATGATCTGGCGATCACCACGCTGGTGTTTCTCGGCTGGGCCGCGTTGTTGCGCCTGGGGGTGGTTCCTCAACTGACACCGCTGACACGGGGTCAGATTCTGGGACTGTTCGTGGTGCTGACGGTGCTGTTGTACCCGGCGACGATGGGCCTGACCTATGTCGATCCTTACCGGTGGGGCTTCAATCCACGGCCGATGATCGTGGTTGTCGGGCTGGCGACTCTGGTGCTCTTGTGGCTGCGTAACTCGCTGGGTGTGGCGATGCTGGCACTGGCCACGTTGGCGTTCGCGCTGCGCCTCAAGCCTTCGGAAAACTACTGGGATTACCTGATCGATCCGCTGCTGGCGGGTTATTGCGTGATTGCCGGATTTGGACTTTGCATTAAGACCGCGTGGCAATCCCTGCCATCTCAACGAACAACACAGAGGTAAACAATGGGGTGGTTGCAATCGCGTCGCCTGCGCTATGGCTTGGGCGCGACAGGTTTGGCGTTTCTGCTGTTTGCCTTGCTGCGGCTGGTGTTCTTGTTCGGGTTTTCCGGGGGGGATGTCGCGCAGTTCTTTATCGATCCACACTGGCTGCAAACCCTGGGCATAGGTTTTCGTTTCGACTTGAGGCTGGCGCTATTGCTGGTGTTGCCATTGGCGGTGCTGGCGTGGCTGCCGCGCTGGAATCTGACCACTGTGCCGACATTGCGCGGCGTGGCCCGGGTTTATCTGTTGCTGGCGCTGGGTCTGATCGGTCTGGTGTACATCATCGACTTCGGCCATTACGCCTACCTCGGCGTGCGGATCAACGCCACGGTGCTGCGTTATCTGGACGATGCGCAGATCTCGCAGCAAATGGTTTGGGAAACCTATCCGGTGCTGTGGATTGCGTTGGGCTGGCTCGCGGTGCTTGTGCTGTGGTTCTACGGTTTTGTGCGCCTGGAACGGCTGACACTGGCCCGTGAACCTCGGGCGATTCGGCGCCGTTCAGTCGCCATAGGCGCGGGGCTCGGGTTGGTGACCGTCCTGCTGGCGCTGTTGGGCCGGGTCGACAAGCTCAACCTGGAAAACCCGGTGCCGCTGCGCTGGAGCGATGCGTTCTTTTCCGGCAACGGACAGATTGCCGCCGTGGGCCTGAACCCGGTGCTGTTTCTCTACGACACGCTCAAGGCCGGGCAGGCGCAGTTCGACGAGGCGCAGGTGCGGGCGCATTACTCGGTGATTTCCCGTTATCTGGGGGTGGATCGGCCGGATGTGCAAAACCTCACCTTTGAGCGTCAGCAAGCCGTGCAGCCTTATCGCGTCGCGGGTAAGAGGGCGCCGAACGTGATGTTTGTCATGCTCGAATCCCTCGGTACCAGCGCGGTGGGCGCCTATGGCAACCCGTTGAACCCGACACCAAATCTTGATCGTTTGGCAAAGGAGAGCTGGTTCTTCAAACATTTCTACGTCCCGGTCACCGGCACCGCGAAAACCGTATGGGCGAGCATCACCGGCGTCCCCGACGTGACCCGTCAGGAGACCGCTACCCGCCATCCGCTGATCACCAACCAGCGCACGCTGATCAACGCGTTCACTGACTACCAGAAGCTCTACATGATCGGCGGCAACGCCGGTTGGGCCAATATCAATGCACTGATCCAGCAGAGCATCGACGGCGTGCGCCTGTACGAGGAGCGCGACTGGCCTTCGCCACGGGTCGATGTGTGGGGGATTTCCGATCTGGACCTGTTCAAGGAAGGCGATGAGATTCTGCGCGCACTGCCCAAGGACAAACCGTTCTTCGCCTACGTGCAGACCTCGGGCAATCACCGGCCGTTCACCATTCCCAAGGACAACGACGGATTCGAAGTCAGCAATCTCTCGCTGGAGCAGGTGCAAAACGCCGGCTCGCGCAGCGTCGAGCAATACAACGCGGTGCGGCTGCTGGACTTCAACATCGGTCGCCTGATGGAACTGGCCAAGGCTGGCGGATACTACGACAACACGATTTTCGTGTTCTTCGGCGACCACAACACGCGCATCAGCCGCATCCCGCACATGCCGCCGGCCTTCGAACAACTGGGGCTGGAAAGTAATCATGTGCCGATGTTGATTCATGCGCCGGGACTGCTGAAACCCAAGGTGATCGAAGAGTCGGTGGGGCTTGCCGATCTGCTGCCAACCGTGGCGGGTATGGCCGGCGTGGCTTTCGACAACCGTGCCATGGGCCGCGACCTGCAGCAACCGGCGCCTGAAGGCGAGCGGGTGGTGCCGTTGGTATTGCGCGAAGGAACGTTCCCGCTGATCGGCGGAGTGACGAAGGATCACTTGCTGCAAATGCAACACGACGGCAGTGCGCCGACGTTGCACGACCTGAAATCGGCGACACCGCTGGAGAACGTCGCCGATGCGCATCCCGAGGAATTTCAACGACTGGTCGAGCTGACCCGGGGACTGCACGAAAGCGCAAGGTTGATGCTGTATCGCAACGTGCGTTGAAACAAGCGGCGGCCCTCTCTCGATGAAAGAGGGCCGCCACGGTGTCAGGTGTGATGGATGTCGCGATCCTTGGTTTCCGGCATGAAGAAGATGCCGAGAATCGCCGTCATCACCGCGATGACAATCGGGTACCACAAGCCGTAGTAGATATCCCCGGTAGCCGCGACCATGGCGAACGCCACCGTCGGCAGGAACCCGCCGAACCAGCCGTTACCGATGTGGTAGGGCAGCGACATCGAGGTGTAGCGGATGCGCGCCGGGAACAGCTCGACCAGCCATGCCGCAATCGGGCCGTAGACCATGGTCACGTAGATCACCAGCACGGTCAGCAGAAGCAGCACCATCGGATAATTGGTCTTGGCCGGATCAGCCTTTTCCGGATACCCGGCTTCTTTCAGCGCCGTACCGAGGCTGGCGGTGAAGGCATCGTTGCGGGTCTTGAAGTCGGCGGCCGGCATGGCCGTGCCTTCGAAACTTTCGATGACCTTGTCGCCAATGCGCACCTGGGCCACGGTGCCCGGTTCGGCCACCACGTTTTCATACGGGATGGCCCGTTTGGCCAGGATGGTTTTCGCCAGGTCGCAGGAGCTGGTGAATTTGGCCTTGCCCACCGGGTCGAACTGGAACGAGCATTGGTCAGGGTTGGCGACCACTTTGACCGGGTTCTTTTCCTGGGCGACGAACACGTCGGGGTTACCGTACTGGGTCAGCGCGTGGAAGATCGGGAAGTAGGTCACCGCTGCCAGAATGCACCCGGCCATGATGATGCCCTTGCGCCCGATGCGGTCGGACAGACTGCCGAAAATCACGAAGAACGGTGTACCGATCAACAGCGAACCGGCGATCAACAGGTTGGCGGTCTGCGGGTCGATCTTCAGGGTTTGCAGCAGAAAAAACAGCGCGTAGAACTGCCCGGTGTACCAGACCACCGCTTGCCCGGCGGTGCCGCCGAGCAGGGCCATGATCACGATTTTCAGGTTGTCCCAGCGGGCGAAGGATTCGGTCAGCGGCGCCTTGGAGGATTTACCTTCTTCCTTCATTTTCTTGAACACCGGTGATTCGTTCAGCTGCAAACGGATGTACACCGACACCGCCAGCAGCAGGATCGACAACAGGAACGGAATCCGCCAGCCCCAGGCCTCGAATGCCTCGGTGCCCAGCGCGGTGCGGCAGGCCAGAATCACCAGCAGCGAGAGAAACAGCCCCAGCGTCGCGGTGGTCTGAATCCACGACGTGAAATACCCGCGTTTGCCCTTCGGTGCATGCTCGGCCACATAAGTCGCCGCGCCACCGTATTCACCGCCCAACGCCAGCCCTTGCAGCAACCGCAGGGTAATCAGAATGATCGGCGCCGCGACCCCGATGGTCGCGTAAGCGGGCAGGAGCCCCACAATCGCCGTCGACACACCCATGATCACAATCGTGATCAGAAAGGTGTGCTTGCGCCCGATCATGTCGCCCAAGCGCCCGAACACCACCGCCCCAAACGGCCGCACTGCAAAACCGGCGGCGAAGGCGAGCAGGGCGAAGATGAACGCCGTGGTCTCGTTGACTCCGGCGAAAAAGTGCTTGGCGATGATCGCGGCGAGCGAGCCGTAGAGGTAAAAGTCGTACCACTCGAACACCGTGCCGAGGGACGAGGCGAAGATGACCTTGCGCTCCTCTTTGCTGACACTGTGGTGCGGGTGCGGCGCACTGCCGGTGGACATGCTGTCGAGTACGGCCATGGGTGTTCTCCGTCGTGCTTGTTGTTATAGGCCGGAGCACTTCATCAACGTCGCGTACCCGAGGCCTTTGGTTGGTGCTGGAGCAGGTGTTTCGTGGAGCGTGCACAGACTGTCGACCTCGCGGGAGGGCGGGGTTTCTTTGAGCATAATTGGGTTCTGTTGGATGTCCACTCGACGAGACTTGGGGTGGCTGGTTGCACACGAAATCTGTGGGAGCTGGCTTGCCAGCGATGAGGTTGGCACATTCGATATCGATGTCGTCTTATCGCACGTCATCGCTGGCAAGTCGAATCGTCGCACCGCAGCTCCCGCAGGGTATTGCGGTGCTAGGGATTACTCCGTCGGCACAACGTTATCCAGCACCTGATTCACCGCCAGTTCCGCCAGCATCACGATCTGCGCGATGCCTTGCGCGGTCTTGCGGTGGGGGCCTTCGAGGAGGTCGACGAAGTTGTTGAGCATGACGTTGGCCGAACCGAGGGTTTCGACGGCGTCGGCGAGCAGGGATTCGTTGTTGCTGGCCGGGTTGGCCTGGTAGAGGCGGTTGGGGGAGTAGGGCGCGGCCATCATGTGGGCTGATATCGGGCCCAGGTGGTAGTCGAGGGCGCGGTTGGCGGCTTCGTTGAATTTCTTCGAGTCAGGGCATTCGTAGGGGGAAGTTGGATCGGTGATGCTGGCCGGTTCGGTGACCGGAGGATTCGGAGTTACCTTGAACATATTCATTCTTTTCCTGTTTTGAAGCCGCCAGACCCGAGCTACTAAACAGGGGTGGAGGCAGCTGTGCGCAGGTTAGTAGACCGGGGAAAAGAAGAAAGCCGGCGTGCCCGGGGGCACCCTACGCACAACCACCATCAAATACAGGTATGGGAATACCTGACTGACAGACACCTGTGCACTCTTCAAATACCAACGGGCTACTAAACCCGATCACTGGAAATCAGTGACCCGATCCAAGTTACCGGCCGACCCCAAGGCGCACAAGCCGGCGGATTCTGGCGTAGCGGTAGGCTCTGGCGCAAGGATTTGTAGGCATCCGGACGCATTCCGACATGCCTTTAAACGGCGCGACCCAAACCTGTTTATCGATCATCACCCAACGAGGAGAAGCCTGACGCTTTTTGCCCCAAAAACCATTCGTCGCCTGCCTCGCACTCATCACGCCGACGTTCGCTCAAAAGCTGCATGACCAAAACCATCAACGCCGAAGACTTGCATATCAGCCTCCACCCGCTAAGCGAATCAGCGCTTTTCAAATGGCTGCTCGCCAGTTTCCTGATGGGCAAACGCATCCAAGCCGAGATTGCGGCCGAAGCCTATCGAGTGATCGTTGAACGACACCAGCGCGATACGCCGCGCAAGCTCGGCCATTGCACTCACCGCGAACTGGTGCGGATGCTTGGCGAGGCGCATTACGTGCGTTACGACGAAACCACCGCCAAGCGACTGCTCGCGCTGGCTGCCCAACTGAATGAAGAGTATGCCGGGCGGGTCATGAACATGGTCGAGGCGAGCACCGACCGCCAGGACTTCGAAAAGCGTTTGCAAGCCTTCGACGGCATCGGCCCGAAAACCGTGGAAATCTTCATGCGCGAAGCGGGCAAGGTGCTGTTTTGAGTGCGTCGTCGATCTTTATTGGTTGCGCGGGTTGGAGCCTGCCTCGCGAATACTGGCCGTCATTCCCGGAGCAGGGCACCCACCTGCAACGCTATGCCGCACACCTCAATGGCGTGGAAATCAACAGCTCCTTTTATCGCCCGCACAAGCGCCAAACCTACGTCCGCTGGGCCGAGTCGGTAACGGACGGCTTTCGCTTCTGCGTGAAGATGCCGAAGTCGATCAGCCATGAGCAACGTCTGCGGGACTGCGAACCGGAGCTCGATGCATTTCTTGAGCAGTGTTCGGGACTGGGAGATCGCCTGGGTTGTCTGCTGCTGCAATTGCCGCCGTCGCTGGCGTTTGACGAACCGATTGCCGAGGCCTTTTTCATCGCGTTGCGCCAGCGTTATTCCGGGGCCGTGGTGTTGGAGCCGCGCCACGAAACCTGGGCCGCCGCCGAGCTGTTGTTGATGGCATATCGCATCGCGCAAGCGGTGGTCGATCCCTCGCGAATCAGCGCCGATGCGGCTCCGTGCGGCTGGCCGGGCGTGCGCTACTGGCGGTTGCACGGTTCGCCGCGCATTTATTTCAGCGCCTATGACTCGGCGTATCTGGAAAGGCTCGCCGGCGATTTGCGGGCGGCGGCTGTCGATGGCGTCGACACTTGGTGCATCTTCGACAATACCGCCAGCGGAGCGGCGCTGGGCAATGCGCTGGAGTTGCGACGGATATTGGCGCACGGGTAACACTCGATGTCTGGTCTTCCAACCGGCGAGTGTGTCTGTAAACTGGCCGCCCGAAACGGCGCGCGATGGCGCCGTCCTCACTGCCAGCGAAGGACTTTCCCATGGCCAACCAAGACATCACCTACACCCCGGATCCGGATGCAGACTCGATCTCTTCGGACGTGACCGAATTCAACGGCATCCTGATGTCGACCCAGATCCCGACCCGTGCCGACGGCAGTCTGGAACTGGGCGACGTCACTGCGCAAAGCGAATGCACGTTGCAGGCGCTGAAAGTCGCGCTGGAGAAGGCCGGCAGCTCGATGGACCGCGTGCTGCACCTGACCATTTACCTGACCGATATGGCTGATCGCGCTGCGTTCAACGAAGTGTACAAGCGCTACTTCGCCAAGCCATGGCCGGTGCGTGCGGCGGTTGGCGTGGCGGCGCTGGCGGTTGAAGGAATGAAGGTGGAAGTGACTGCGATGGCCGCGAAGGCCTGAGTTTGCGGTTCGGTTTGGCAGTTCTGCCCTGAGCAGGGCTGCCACCCGGCAGCACAGGCGTGCCGCCCGCGCGTTTCGCGGCTACAATGCGCGCCTCGACCGTGACAGCCTGACTAAAAAAACATATGTCCTTGCCCAAACATCACCTGGAACTGCTCAGCCCCGCCCGTGACGTGGCCATCGCCCGCGAGGCCATCCTGCATGGCGCCGACGCGGTGTACATCGGCGGCCCGAGCTTCGGTGCGCGCCACAACGCGTGCAACGAGGTGAGCGAAATCGCCGAACTGGTGGAATTTGCCCGTCGCTATCACGCGCGCATCTTCACCACCATCAACACCATCCTGCACGACAACGAACTGGAGCCGGCGCGCAAGCTGATCCATCAGTTGTACGACGCCGGCGTCGATGCGCTGATCGTCCAGGACCTGGGCGTGATGGAGCTGGACATTCCACCCATCGAGCTGCACGCCAGCACCCAGACCGATATCCGCACCCTTGAGCGGGCGAAGTTCCTCGATCAGGCCGGTTTCTCGCAACTGGTACTGGCCCGTGAACTGAACCTCAAGGAAATCCGCGCGATCGCCGATGAAACCGATGCCGCCATCGAGTTCTTCATTCACGGCGCGTTGTGCGTGGCGTTCTCCGGTCAGTGCAACATTTCCCACGCGCAGACCGGTCGCAGTGCCAACCGTGGCGACTGCTCCCAGGCCTGCCGTCTGCCGTACACCCTGAAAGACGAAAAGGGTGGCGTGATCGCCTACGAAAAACACCTGCTGTCGATGAAGGACAACAACCAGAGCGCCAACATCCGCGCGCTGGTCGAGGCCGGTGTGCGTTCGTTCAAGATCGAAGGTCGCTACAAGGACATGGGCTATGTGAAGAACATCACCGCCTATTACCGCCAGCGCCTCGACGACGTGCTCAACGACCGCCCGGACCTGGCCCGTGCCTCCAGCGGCCGCACCGCGCATTTCTTCATGCCGGACCCGGAAAAGACCTTTCACCGTGGCAGCACCGACTACTTCGTCAGCGAGCGCAAGATCGACATCGGCGCGTTCGATTCGCCGACCTTCACCGGTCTGGCGGTGGGCACGGTCGAGAAAGTCGGCAAGCGTGACATGCAAGTGATCACCCACGAGCCGCTGTCCAACGGCGACGGCCTCAACGTGCTGGTCAAGCGCGAAGTGGTGGGTTTCCGCGCCAACATCGCCGAAGCCAAGGGCGAGTTCGAGGAAGAAGGCGAGAAGCGCTACCGCTACCGCGTCGAACCGAACGAAATGCCGGAAGGCCTGTACAAGCTACGCCCGAACCACCCGCTGAACCGCAACCTCGACCACAACTGGCAGCAGGCCTTGCTCAAGACCTCCGCCGAGCGTCGTATCGGCGTGAGCTGGCTGGCGAAGCTGCGTGAAGAGCGTCTGGAACTGACCGTGACCAGTGAAGAGGGCATCAGCGCCAGCGTTGCGCTGGACGGCCCGTTCGGCGTCGCCAACAAACCGGAACAGGCGCTGGACACCTTGCATGACCTGCTCGGCCAGCTCGGCACCACCGAGTACCACGCGACCTCGATCAAACTCGATGCGCCGCAAGCGTTCTTCATTCCGAACTCGCAGCTCAAGTCGTTGCGCCGCGAAGTGATCGAAGCGCTGACCGCCGCCCGCGTTGCCGCCCACCCGCGCGGTTCGCGCAAGGCCGAGACCACGCCACCGCCGGTGTACCCGGAAGCGCACCTGTCGTTCCTGGCCAACGTCTACAACCAGAAGGCCCGCGACTTCTACCACCGCCACGGCGTGAAGCTGATCGACGCGGCATACGAGGCCCACGAAGAGGCGGGCGAAGTGCCGGTGATGATCACCAAGCACTGCCTGCGATTCTCCTTCAACCTGTGCCCGAAACAGGCCAAAGGCGTGACCGGCGTGAAAACCAAAGTCGCGCCGATGCAGCTGATTCACGGTGATGAAGTGCTGACCCTGAAGTTCGACTGCAAACCGTGCGAGATGCACGTGATCGGCAAGATGAAGGGCCACATCCTGAACATGCCGCAGCCGGGCAGTGTGGTGGGGCATATCAGCCCTGAAGACCTGATGAAGACCATTCCTCGGGCGCCGCACTGATTCAGCGGCAATAAAAAACCGGTGACGAAAGTCACCGGTTTTTTTATGCGTGCCAGAAACTCAACTGGCTTCGTAGCGCGATCCCGTTGGCGGCGCTGTTTCGCCGCTCAACGCATCGACCATCGGCGGATGTTCCTGGGCCGCTTGACGCAAGTCTTCGGTCACCCGTAGCTCTGCGCCAGTTGGCGAGAACGTCGCTGCCGCCGCAAACGGCGCCGGGTTGGCCGGCACCGGGCGCTTGCCTCGGCGCCAGAAGAAGAACGTCACCATGGCCAGGTTGACCAGAGCAAAGGCCCAGAACAGGCCGGTTTCGCCGTGAGCGTTCATCGCCGGGGAAATCAGCAGCGGGCTCATCGCCGAGCCCAGCGAATTGATCAGCAGCATGCCCTGAATCATCGGCACCAAGGTTTCGACCGGTGCACGGTCGGCAGCGTGGCTAACCGCAACCGGGTACAACGCGAACACGCCGCCACCCAGCAGGAACAACATCGCCGCGAGCATGGCCGAGGACAGCGGCACCAGCACGATCACCAGCGACAGCACGGTGCACGCGGCGCAGAGTACGGTCAGCACTTGCAGACGATCCTTGCGATCGGACCAGCGCCCGACCGGGTATTGCAGGAGCATCGCGCCGAGGATCGTCCATGCCATCATGCTGCCGACTTCGCCGACGTTCAGGCCGATGCGTTGCAGGTACAGCGGCAGCAAGGTGTAGATCGCCGCGATGGTGACGCCGGAGCCGAAGCAGCCGACCAGCCCGGTCGGCGACACGCCGAGCAGTGCCCGTGGCTTGAGCGGTTCGACCTGCTCCAGCAACGGCGAAACACGCGGCAGGATCACGATCGGCAACACCGACAGGGTCGCCAGCATGCCGGCGACCATGAACGGCGCGGTATCGCCCAGACCGGTGATTTTCCCCAAAAACGCCTGCCCCAGCACCCCGGCGCCGTAGAGGACGATCATGTACAGCGCCAGCAGACGGCCGCGAATTTTCGCGTCACCGGCCAGCAGCAGCCAGCTCTCGATCACCAGAAACACGCCGACCGTGGCCCAGCCGTTGATCAAGCGCAGGACGACCCAGCCCCAGGTGTCATAAAACAGCCCTTGCAGCAGGATGGTCGCGGCGATCAGCGAGGCGAAGCTGCTGTAGGCGCGGATGTGGCCGATGCGCAGGATCAGCCGGTCATTGAAGATCGCGCCAAGCGTCAGGCCGGCGAAATAGGCCGAGGACACGATGCCGATCATCGTCGCCGATTCGCCGGCAGCGCCCAGGCGCAATGTAGTCAAAGAAGACAGAAAACCGTTGCCCAGGGCAACGATGAACAGCCCGAGCAGGGGCGCCAGCGCCATGGCCAGCAAACGCGGTGTCATAAAAACCTCAAGTGATCGAACAGCGGAACGTGCGCCTCTGCGCATGCGAGTGCCAAGCCGAAGTGTGTTGAAGACAAGCGACCGCCGAACGGGCAGGACGATTGGGCCTGGCGCACTTGGTGAAAGTGGCCGGCTGTTCAAACCTGAGGGTTGTCATGGCTGCGGGCAGGCGCCGGTCGGGCGACTGCAAGAGGAGGCGCGATTTTAAGCCTTGTGCGGCGTTTGCCAAGGTGCCGGGCCTGCGACGTTGGGACGCAGGCCTCAGGCACGGTCGTTTAGGTTTGGGCCCGGTGCATTCATTCCCGAGTATTTTGCCGTCCCGGCGGTTAGCATGGCGGCATAACAAGTAACTGATGGACCGCATCTTGATCGAACGACGTCAATTCAGCGGTGGCATGAAGGGCAAGAACCTTCGCTACCTGAACGAGCCTTCCGCCGGTGCGGGGCGCATGACCCGCACCGGGTTCGTGCTGCTGGAGCATTTTTCCCTGCCGGCCTTTACCCAGGCGCTGGACACCCTTGTCACCGCCAATCTGCTGCGCCCCGGTCTGTTTTCCACGCGCACCTTCGGCCTGAGCGACGGCGAAGTGATCAGCGATCTGGGGCTGGTGATCCGCCCGGATTCACGGCTTGAGGCGAGTGTGTTGCAGGAGCTGGACCTGCTGGTGATCTGCGGCGGTTACCGCACGGAATTGAAGGCCAGCGACGAGTTCATCGGCCTGCTTAAAATGGCCGCCGAGGCGGGAGTGATACTCGCCGGGTTGTGGAACGGCTCATGGTTTCTGGGGCGGGCAGGGGTGCTGGAAGGGTATCGCTGTGCAATTCACCCGGAGCATCGGCCAGCGTTGGCGGAAATCTCCAAAGCGACCCAGGTCAGCAGCGAGCCCTATGTGATCGACCGCGACCGGTTGACGGCATCGAGTCCGTCCGGGGCATTCCACATGGCGCTGGACTGGATCAAGGGTCTGCACGACAAGGCGCTGGTCGAGGGCATTGAAGACATTCTGGCGTTCGAGGAATCGCGTTACCGGCGGATCAAACCCACCGAAAACATCAGCGTCAGCGCGCCGTTGCGCGAAGTGGTGAAGCTGATGGATGCCAACCTCGAAGAACCGCTGGAGCTGGAACAACTGGCGGTGTATGCCGGGCGTTCCCGGCGTCAGCTGGAGCGGCTGTTCAAGGAACAACTGGGCACCACACCGCAGCGTTATTACATGGAATTGCGGATCACCGAGGCCCGGCGTCTGCTGCAACACACCGAGTTGTCCCAAGTGGATGTGCTGGTGGCTTGCGGGTTTGTGTCGCCGAGTCATTTCAGCAAGTGCTACAGCGCCTATTTCGGTTATCGGCCGTCCAAGGAAAAACGGCTCGTCAAATGACGAGCCGTTCGGCGTACTGCTTCAGAGGTGATCGGCGTCGATGATCGCCTTGGCGAAGGTCTGCGGACTTTCCTGCGGCAGGTTGTGGCCGATGCCGCCGTTGATCAGCCGGAATTCGTACTTGCCGGTGAAGCGTTTGGCGTAATCCTCGGGCGCCGGGTGTGGCGCGCCGTTGGCATCGCCTTCCAGGGTGATGGTCGGCACGCTGATCGATGGCGCGGTGGCGAGTTTCTGCTCCAGCGCTTCGTACTGGCTTTCACCCTGCACCAGGCCCAGACGCCAGCGGTAGTTGAACACGGTGATGGCGACGTGATCCGGGTTTTCCAGGGCCTTGGCGCTGCGGTCGAACGTGGCGTCGTCGAGGGCCCATTTTGGTGAGGCGGTCTGCCAGATCAGCTTGGCGAAGTCGTGGGTGTTCTTGGCGTAACCGGCGGCACCACGGTCGGTGGCGAAGTAGAACTGATACCACCATTGCAGCTCGGCCTTGGGCGGCAGCGGGTTCTTGCCGGCGGCCTGATTGCCGATCAGGTAGCCGCTGACTGACACCAGCGCTTTGACTCGCTCCGGCCACAGCGCCGAGACGATATCCGCCGAGCGTGCGCCCCAGTCATAGCCGCCGAGTACGGCTTTTTTGATTTTCAGTGCATCCATGAAATCGATCACGTCACTGGCGAGCGCCGCAGGCTGCCCATTACGCACAGTCTTGTCGGAAAGGAAGTGCGTGTCGCCATAACCCCGGGCGTACGGCATCAGCACCCGATAACCTTTGGCCGCCAGAATCGGTGCGACTTCGTCGTAGCTGTGAATGTCGTACGGCCAGCCGTGCAGGAGAATTACCACCGGGCCATCGGCCGGGCCGGTTTCGGCGTAGGCCACGTCCAGCACACCGGCTTTCACATGTTTCAACGGGCCGAAGGGCAGGTCGGCTTTCACGCTGGCGGCTACGACCTTGACCGGTTCCGGCGCCGCCGATTGCGCGTTGGCGTACGCGCCGAATTGCATCAGGGCGGTGGCGAGAATCGACAGGCCCAGCAGGCGACGACGGGAGTTGCCGGTAGCGGTGGTGTGCAGTGCTTGTTTCATGGTCAGGCTCCTTTGCAATCGACGGGGATGGGGTTCTGGGTGAACCCTTCTGAACTGGATCCCAGTAAAGCCTGCCGGTGTATCCGTGCTGTTTCGGTTTTGCTCCCGAGTTAAGGGCGTGTGTATCAGCAGGCATTGCGTACACAGTGCGATACAAATCCGCCGTCCATGAAAAAGCCCCGAATGATCGGGGCCTGGTTGTATTGCGCTTTTCGCAGATTCAGGCCTGGGTTGCGTGTTTCGGTCCGGCCAGCGCCCAGGCGATCAGTCCCAGTAGTGGTACAAACACGATCAGTACGATCCAGACGCCCTTGTTGCTCGATTTCCCTTCGCTCTTGCGCACTCGGTTGATTGCCCACAGTTCCACGAGCAAAAGAATGATGGCCAGTACGATCCACGTGGTTTCGATTTGCATGAGCTACCTCCTGATGGTCATTCGGTTAGGCGGGCGGTGAAACCGAGGGTTCATTAAATTTGCGTCTCGCCTGCGTCGGGCAACCTGCACAAATCTTCTAAACGCATCGACGTGAAGCGCGGTAACGTAGCGGCTGAACCCGTTTTTCTGGAGCCTTGCGTGGACAAACGCAACTGGATCGACCTGTCCCAGGATGCCGATACCGGCATCGAGTCGATTCGTGCCCATTTCCAGGGGCATGCCTACGATCCGCACTGGCATGACAGTTTTCTGGTGGGTGTCACCGAGCAAGGGGTTCAACAGTTCGATTGCCGGCGGGTGCGGCACTTCAGTACGCCGGGCAAGATCTTCATGCTGGAGCCGGGGGAGATTCACGACGGGCACGCGCCCACCGAGGAAGGCTTTACCTATTCGATGCTCTATCTCGATCCGCATTGGCTGGAGCGCGAGTTGCTGGCGCTGTTCGAGCAGGCGCCGGACAACCGCCAGCTCGGATTCGCCGACACCCTGAGCCAGGATCCGCGTCTGGCCACTTCCATCAATCAAGCCTTTCACGCCTTGCATCACGGCGACCTGCGCATCGTCCGGCAGAGCGCTGTCGACCACTTGCTGGGGGCTTTGACGTCCCACCTCGACTGGCGCAAACGTCAGGCGTTCGATCCACGCTTGCCGCGCGTGGCGCAGGTGGCGCGGGACTACCTGCATGCCCATGCCTTCGAAGACATCGGCCTGGATGATCTGGCCCGGGCCTGCGGGGTTGATCGCTTTCGGCTGACCCGGGCCTTCAAGTCGGCCTTCGGGCTGGCGCCCCATGGTTACTTGATCCAGTTGCGACTGGCCCGGGCCCGGCAGATGCTGGCGCGAGGCGAAACGCCCGCCGACGTCGCCAGTGCGCTGGGGTTTGCCGATCAAAGTCATCTCGGCCGCTGGTTTCGCCGCGCCTATCACCTGACGCCGGCGGACTACCGCAAGCGTTGCTCAAACCTTCCAGACTGAACCCCGAGCAAGCGCGACCATGGACTCTTGTTCTGATCCGGAGTCCATCCCATGGAATCGTTGTTGCCCTTCCTGCTGTTTTCCTTCGTTGCCTCGATCACCCCGGGGCCGACCAATATTCTGGTGATGAGCCACAGTTCGCGGCGCGGGATGGTCGCTACGCTGCCGATCATCTTCGGCGCCTGTGTGTCGGCGGCACTGGTGGTGCTGGTGGTCGGGCTCGGCGTTGGCGAAACATTGCTGCGCTATCCCCGGGTGCAACAGGCAATGGCCTGGGCCGGAGTGCTGTGGCTGAGCTGGCTGGCGTGGCAGATCTTCCGCAGTACGCCGCCGTCCCTTGACCCGGCAACGGCGGGAGAAGAGGGAATTGGTGTTTATGGCGCCGCCGGCCTGCAACTGATCAATCCCAAAGTGTGGATGATGGCGGTGGCGGTGGTGAGCGTGTTTGGCGGAAATGGCGATGAACAGATGCGGATGGTGCTGTTGGCGTTTGTGTTTCTGCTGGTCTGCCTGCCGTGCATGACGGCGTGGGCGGTGCTGGGTGTGGGCAGTGCGCGGTTCTTTGGATCGCCACGGGCATTCAGGCGCATGAATGCCGTGCTGGCGTTTTTGCTGTTGTTGTCGGCGTGGTTGACGGTGTTGGTCTGATCATTGCGCCCGGTCATATAAATTTGAAATACACCGCGCAGCCCCCCAGAATCGCGCCCCGATCCGGCCACTGGTGCCGGACGCTCAATGTAAAAGGGGTTGCGGTTGAACCAACAGACTTTGTCCATGCGCCTGGAGCGTGTCGCTGCGCACGTACCCGCCGGCGCGCGCCTGGCCGATATCGGCTCGGATCACGGCTACCTGCCGGTGGCGTTGATGCGCCGTGGCGCGATCAAGGCAGCGGTGGCGGGGGAGATGGCGTTGACGCCATTTCGCTCGGCTGAACGTACCGTGTGCGAGAACGATCTGCAGCAGCAGATCACCGTGCGTCTGGCCAATGGCTTGATGGCTGTCGAACCGGACGACGGGATCAATGCAATTACGATGTGCGGCATGGGTGGTGAGACCATCCGCGACATTCTCGAAGCTGGCAAAGCGCGCCTGAGCGGCCGTGAACGCCTGATCCTGCAACCCAACGGCGGCGAACAACCGCTGCGCCAATGGTTGATGGACAACGACTACCGGATCCTCTGCGAGGAAGTCCTGCAGGAAAACCGCTTCGACTACGAAATCATCGTCGCCGAGCGCGACGGCCCGGTGACGTACACCGCCGAAGAACTGTACTTCGGCCCGCTGCAATTGCAGGCGCGCAGCCCGGCGTTTGTCAGCAAGTGGCGGCACCGGTTGCGGCACAAGCAACAAACTCTGAACCACTTCGGGCGGGCGCGACACGGGGTTTGCGAGTGCAAAGTGCAGGAACTCACACAGCAGGTGCGGTGGATTACCGACGTGCTGGCCTGAAACGGCGCCTCCATTCGAGCGAGTCCGGGGAGGCGCTATCCCGGACTCACTCGCTGACCGGCTCAGTTGCCAAAAGACTCCATCAATACCTGTACCAGTTCGCCACCCTCTGGCGTCGCCCAGCTTCCCGCCAGTTCGGCAATCAATTGATTGGTGCTGGTCAGTGTGACCCCGGCCTTGTCCATGCGACGCAATGCGATGTCATCGGCCATTTTGGTCGGTGAGGCACCGGCATCGGCGACCACCTGGACTTCATAGCCATCACGCACCAGCGAGACCGCCGGGTAAACGGTGCAAACGTCGTTGGTCACGCCGGCGATGATGAGCTTCCGGCGCCCGGTGGCTTTCACGGCGGCGGCGAAGTGTTCGTCGTCCATCGCATTGACGATGCCGAGGCGCTTGATGCGGCTTGCGAACGCGGTCGGCAGGATCTGCTCAAGCTCGCTCAGAAGCGGGCCTTGTGCGTGTTCTTCCATGCTCGACGTCAACACGACGGGCATTTTCAGAATGCACGCGGCCTTGGCTAGCATCAGGGCGTTGCGCTTGAGTTCTTCAAAGGGCATCGATCTGGCCCAGCCCATGGTGCCGACCTGGTGATCGATCAACAGAAAGGCTGCATTGTCAGCGTTGAAACCTTCGGAAAAGGGTACGTTCATTGCGGTGCTCCTCAACAGTGTCGGGCGCATCTTCAGTCAATTCAAAAACGGGATAAATCCGGTTAAATTGAAATGACTGATCCATAGGTGGAGCAATGGGCGTTGGAATACCTGAATGACATGGCGTTGTTTGTGGAAGTCGTGAAGAAGCGTGGTTTTCGTGGGGCCGCGGAATCGCTGGGCATGCCCAATTCAACGCTTTCCCGACGGATCAGCGGCCTGGAGAAATCCATTGGCCTGCGTCTGTTGCATCGCACCACACGCCGCACCGAACTGACGGAAGCGGGACAGCTTTACTACGAACGCTGCAAGCGGATTGTGGAAGAGGCGCGGCTGGCTCACGAACAGCTGGGCGAGATGCTCGCCCGGCCGAACGGGCTGCTGCGGGCCTCGCTGCCGGTGGATTTTGCCAACATTTATCTGGCACCGCTCATTGCGGAGTTCTCTCGTGAATACCCCGGCATCCACTTCGATTTCGACCTCACACCGCATCAGGCAGACCTGATCAGCGATCCTGTAGACGTGGTCATTCGCATGGGGGAGCCGCCTGACTCAAACCTGATCGCCCGCAAGCTCGCAAGCCTGAAACGCGGTTTCTACGCGTCGCCCGGGTATCTGGATGTCGCCGGGGAACCGGAGCAACCCGCTCAACTGGTGAATCACGAATGCCTGAGAATGCGCGGTCCCGATGCTGACCGCTGGACGCTGACCAGCGAGAAAGGAATCGAGCAAGTGGCTGTCGGTGGGCGATTCGAGGTCAATAGCGTGGGCATGCTTCGGCGTCTGGCTTCTCTGGACCTGGGCATCGCGCTATTACCGGATGGCATCGCAGCGCAGGACGTGGCGAGCGGTTCGTTTCGGCGCGTCTTGCCGCAATGGCAGGCCCCTCCAGTCCCGGTCTATGCGCTGACCGAGACCCGGCTGCTGCCGGCCAAGACCCAACGCTTTATCGAGTTTCTGCGCGAGAGGCTCGATTGTGCTTAACGGATGCGGCGCAACCCGTCCGGTCGAAGCTGATATCATCCACCCACTTTCAAGCCAGGCAAGACACCATGAATCGCCAAAAGAAACTGCAACAACTCTTCAAGGAAAAGTCCAGAAAGGCCAACGCCAAACTGGCGCCGAAAAGCAACAAGCCCAAGTACATCAGCAAGGCTGACCGCTTGAAGATGGAAGCTGAAGCCAGTCAAGAGCCGAGCCTTTCTACTGAAGAATGATGCAGATTCCATAACCCGCATCGTTTTGGTTTTGTCTGCAAGCCGTCACTATGGCGGAGGGCTGCCGGCCTTCTTACCGACAAAGCCCATTTCAATCGGCGTCCTTATGTAAAACACCGAGATGTCTTCCGCCTCCAGCCGTTTGAACAATCGCTCGGTCTCCTCCTCGGTAATCGCCATGCGAATCTCGGTCGGCTGATCCGCCAACTCGAATAAATGCGAGGAATGCAGCCGGCCCGTATGGCCAAAACCCTCGATGCCGGTGGAAAGGGTCGCCCCTCGCAGGCCCATTTCCTTTGCCAGATCGACAATCCAGTCGCCGAGCATCTTTCCTTGATGGCGGCGGTTTTGTTGAGTGAAGAAAATCACCAGAAAACCTTTCATTTCGGTCTCCTTAACGCGTGCCAATCAATTGATAGGACAACAGCCCCATCGCAGTCATTGCGAGCGAGCCGACGACGTGTACCGAAATCGAGCCGAGTGCCCAGAGCAGCCTGCCTTCCTGAATCAAAACAACGGTTTCGGCCGCAAAGCACAAAAGGCACAGCACAAAAGGGGACCAGCACAAAAGGGGACCAGCACAAAAGGGGACAGATTTATTTTCAGAAAATAAATCTGTCCCCTTTTGTGTGCCTTTTGTGTGCGCTATTCCAACTCGATGGTCTTGATGACGGCTTCGCCTTCGGTGCCGCCCGGCCAGCAGAGATCGACGGTTATCGAATCACTGTTTTTCACATGGAAAATGGCGAAGTTCTTGTCTTCCGAATGGCTGAACAGGTGCTCGAACTGGACATTGTCATTACCACTGAGCGTACCGGATTTGGCTATTCCGGCAGAGACAGCCTGCCCGGCGGGCATTCGCGAAATGGCACTAGAAGTGATCTGGTAAACGTTGGCCTGGCGATAGATTTTATGTTGCAACCTGAAGGCGGCAGCACAATGAACATCGCCGCTCAAGAACACCAACGTCCGGCCTTCGGCATCGAAGGCAGCGAATATTTTTTCCAGCAGAAGATTTCTTTCAACATGGTTGGAGGGATGATCCCATTCATCCATGAAGTCGTCCTTGAGGCTGTTAATCAAGGACCCTGCCGTCAATACGATGGATCGCCAGTGAACGACTGGAACGGAACTGACCACAAACACGATTTTTGATTTTTTGACGGGCGGCGTATCCAGCCAGCCTAGAAAGCGTGCAACCTGATCATCTCCAAGCAGTCTGTTCTGGGCTCTTTCAACATCATGATGCCCGCGCAGGTCGAGCACGTAGAATGGGGTTGTCCCCTTGATGAAGTTATAGTCCCAGACGCATTTTTCGGGCGTTTTCAACAACGACCTGACAATGTTGGTGGGAGGATTGTGACTGTGGCCATATTCAAAATAGGCTGTTCTTGCCGCGTTCCACATCGAGTCTATAAGTTGCTGGTCAATGTCGGGGTCGTCTTTCTTGAAGTACCTTGAAAGAATTTCCAGACGCTCCTTGTTGGTTCGCGATCCCCAGCCATCCATGATTTCATGGTCATCCCAAATCATGTATTGAGGCGTTTTCGAAAAGATCTCCTGCATTTGAGGGAAATTCCAGTACACACGGTAATACCAGCGGTAGAGGCTCAGAAGGTAAGCATCAAGGCCCGCGGTGAGCAGCTTTCCGTCTTTTGTAAAAGCCGCGATCAGATCGTCCTTGTTGTTCTGCAGCCATTCCCAGATGTCCGGAAAGTATTTATTTTCCTGGCAGTCCACATAGACCTGATCGCCACCGCCAATGACGAATCTGACTTTTGCGTTGTTGGCTCTGCTGAGAAACAAGGGCCACGCACCATTGCTGTTATTGGCGTTGAACGGGTCATGGCAGCTATAGAATCCGAAGCTGAAATCGGGCATGGATTGCGCCATGGTGGTAAAGGAGTAGATCTTTTGATATCCGATTTCTGTTCTGCGCCACATACTTTTGGACGTAGGCTTCTGACTCATCAAGTAATAGTAGTAGGTGGTG
Source organism: Pseudomonas sp. stari2 (assembly GCF_040760005.1). Taxonomy (NCBI): domain Bacteria; kingdom Pseudomonadati; phylum Pseudomonadota; class Gammaproteobacteria; order Pseudomonadales; family Pseudomonadaceae; genus Pseudomonas; species Pseudomonas sp. Stari2. The sequence continues at coordinate 3,820,465 of NZ_CP099760.1, read as the reverse complement.
TTCGGTTTCAGATTGGTAATGTCGAAGGTATTGGTCAGATCCGAGTCTTCACTGAACTTGTACGACAGTATGTTTTTGGGGTCGCATCCCTGACCTTTTAGAAACAGCTCAATGGTTTTGCCATCTAGCGTGAACAGGTCCCCGACCAACGCCTTTTCGGACCAGACCAGCGTCCATTCTCCCGCCATATAGACGCGAATCCAGATTCGGGCGCTGTCAGTGCTCACGTGCCCGACGATGCTGGCAGTGCCAAGTTTGTTCACGTCGTATTCGTTGTTCCGCGGATCGACCAAGGCCATGACTTTCTCCATTTTCACTTGGGTTGTCAGGGGAGCTGGAGTTCTGATCGAACACGGCCAACAGCAAACTTCTGACGAATCCCCATGAGGTGAACGATGTGACTATAGATGGTATCGGGCCATTGGGCTGAAGGGCCTCAGCTGCCCGGCTGCGGTGGCTTGGCCAACTCAATCCCCGCCGCCCCCAGCCGCTTGAGAATCTCGAACAACAAATCACTCTTGGTCTTGCCGACAATCCTCGGGCTGTCGACGTAACCCGTCACGGTCAACGTAATGCCATCGGGTGAAAGTTTGCTGAAGCGCACGAACGGCGCCGGTTTGCCGAGGATGGTTTCGTGTTCTTTGTAGGTGTCGAGCAGCAGGCCTTTGACCTGCTCGGGGTCGATATCCAGCGGGAACATCAGCTCCAGCGTCGCCACGCCCTGGGCGCTGCCGCCGAGGGTGACGTTGCGCAGGTTCTGCGAGATCAGTTGCGAGTTGGGCACGATCACGATGGAGCGGTCGCTGAGCTGGATTTCCGTGGCGCGCACGTTGATCCGGCGGATGTCGCCCTCGACGCCGCTGATGCTGATCAGGTCGCCGACCTTGACCGGGCGTTCGGTGAGCAGAATCAGTCCCGAGACAAAGTTCTTCACGATCTCCTGCAGACCGAAACCGATCCCCACCGACAGCGCGCTGACGATCCACGCCAGGTTGGTCCACTGCACGCCCAGCGACGACAGCGTCAGCAGAATCACCACCGCGTAGCCGATGTTGGAAAACAGCGTGCTGAGCGACGCACACATACCGGGGTCCATGTCGGTCTTGGGCAGGAACTCATTGTCGAGCCAGCGGCGCAGGGCACGGATCAGGTAGATACCAATCAATAGCGCCAGCACCGCGTTGAGCAAATGCCCGGGAACGATGTTCAGCTTGCGCAGGCCGGCGCCGCCGAGAATGGTGCCGATGCTGTTGGCCAATTGACCCAGCGTGGTGCCGATGCCGCCCACGAACAGCGTGATCCCCGCCAGCAACAGCAACGCCGCCCGACCCACGCCGGCCAGCAGGGTCGAGGCCTGTTCGAGGCGCCGGTCGCCGACGCCCAGCAGTTGCTTCAAGGCCTTGCCGCTGGAGTGGCGGGGCGAGAAGAAGTATTCGCAGCTGTCCTTGAGCAACTGCATCAGCAGGTAGAAACCGGACAGTACGATAAACGCCCACACCAGTTCATAGGTGATGAACCGCGCCAGCGATACGTAGCCAGCCAGCAACGCGCCGAGTGAAATGACCATCGCCAGCGTGGTCACGGTGTAAATCACCCCGGTCAGGGTGTTGCCCGTCACCTGCGCATCTCCGGCCGCCGCCAGCGCCTTGCGCACCTTGCCGACGCGCATCAGCAGCACGGTGACGATGGCCAATACCACCAGCGCGATGACGCCACGGCCGGTGATCACGATCTGGCTGCTCATGCCGGACGAATTGCCGACCTGCACCGCCGTTACCAGCACCAGCAGCGTCGCGGCCAGGACCCTGGCGAAAGGCTTGAGCGTGAGGGCTACCGGTTCGGCAATCGCCGGCAACCGCCACGACGGGTGCTCGGTGGACAGCAAGGCGCGGCTCAGGCTGGTGATCATCACGCAGGCGTACACGACTTTCTGGAATTCGTCGGAGAACGTCGCCAGCATCGGCGGCAGCGGCACATGCCGGGTGCAGGCGTAATACAGCAGCTCCAGGGCCATCGCGGTGGTTGCCAGTGTCGCCAGCGCCGAGGCGAAAGCCAGCGAACTGCGGCGCAAGCGGCCTTCGGGCATGCGATGAATACACACCCACGCCAGCCAACGGTCGGCGAGCCGTCGGCCCAGGGTCCAGACCATGAAGGACAGCACCACCAGCACGCTGGTGTAGATCCGTTGCCCCGGCTGCCAGGCCTCGTTGCCGGTTTCCTTGATCTGGTCGACGAACATCTGCAGGCGTTGGCGATCGGTAGGATCGGGGTCGACCATCGGCGACCAGAAATCGGGGCTGAGCACGCTGTCGGTACGCAGGGTGAGTTCGCTTTCCAGCAACGTGCGGCGAATGCCGGCGATCTGGGTGATCAGATCGGTAGCGTTCTGCTTGAGCGTGGCCAGATTCTTCAGCGCGGTATCGACCTTGTTCTTCTGCTCGATCAGCGCCGCCCGTTGTGCGGCGATATCGGCCTGTTCGGCGGCTACCGTCTCCGTGGGCGCCGCCCCCAGAACGCCCAGTTGCACGGTCAGTTGTGCCTGTTGCGGCAACAGCGAAGCCGACAGCCGATCAATATCGAGAATGAACGCCTGCACCCGATCCTGCGGGCCTTCGAGCTGATTGTAATTGTTGGCGGACGAGATCTGCTGCTTGAGGCCGTCGAGGCGTTGTTGCAGGGCTTGCAGATCATTCTGGGTCACGCCGGGGAGCGGGGCACCGCTGTCGGCCGCGCCCGGCGCTTCAGCTGCCGACACCATGGCCAGCCCCGGACCGAGCAGGATCAGGGCGACGAACATCAATGACTTCAAGGCGTTGCGCATGGGACTGGCGATTCCGGTTGAACACACAATCAATGAGGTTAGGTGATCGTTCGAGCGCTGCATGATTTTCCGCTGCTAATCCTGGCTTAATGCTCATCCGCTGATATCGCCGGCATCCGATTGTGAATCCCGTTTCTCGCAACTAGACTTCCGGCCATGAAACGCTACCTGCGGTTTTGTCTCGTCTTCCTGATCAGCCTGGCGCTTCCCCTCAGCGGGATGGCGGGCGTGCAGGCACCGACAGAACCCTGCCCGATGCAAGCCATGGGCATGGCGATGATGGATGGCATGGGCATGGATTGCTGCAAGGACATGAAAAGTCCTGCCGACCATGGCACACCCTGCAAGCCAGGCCAGGAGTGCAAGACCGGCGGCGTGCTGCAAGTCGCGATCCTCAAGCCGCCTGTCACCGTGTTTAGCCCCGTGACGCATTCTTTCTTCAGTGATTCCCTGCCCGTAGCGACCCCGTCCGGGGTCTGGCGACCGCCCCGCGTCTGATTCCTGTCTCCCTTGAAAACTCATTCCGCCCCGGCGGAGTGGATTGGCTGTGCGCGTGTTTTACGCCGCGCGCAGCGGACGATCACAGGAATCGTAAACATGAAACTCAAGTGCAATTGCACGGGGTGGCCCATGGTGGTCGGCCTCGCGGCAAGCGTGCTGGCGTGGCCGGGTTTCGCCGCCGCGCTGACACTCGATGAAGCGCTGCGGCTGGCGGAAACCAATGCGCCGTCGCTGAATGCGCAAGATGCAAAGATCCAGGCCGCCAGCAGCGCCGCCATCCCGGCGGGGGAGTTGCCCGATCCGAAACTCGTGCTGGGCGTGCAGAACTATCCCGTGGGCGGTCCGGATCGCTATAGCCTCGACCAGGACTTCATGACCATGCAAATGGTCGGCTGGCGCCAGGAAATGCCCAATGGCGACAAGCGCAAGGCGCGCATCGAAGTCGCCGATGCAGCCATCGAGCGTGCGGCGGCAGAACGTCGCATCGAACGGCTGAAAGTCCGTCAGGCCACCGCGCTGGCATGGATCGGCAGCTATTCGGTGGAGCGCAAACAGGCGCTGCTTCAGGACTTCTACAAGGAGAACCGCCTGCTGAGCGATACCGTGCGGGCGCAGATCGCCGGCGGTCGGGCGCAACCCGCCGACGCTGTAACGCCCAAGCAGGAAGCTGCCCGACTGGCGGAGCAAGAAGACAACCTGACGCTGGAACGCACCCAGGCCCGGGCGGCGCTAAAACGCTGGATCGGCACCGCCGCCAACGACATACCCGAAGGCAACCTGCCGCAATGGTCGGTCGAGCCCGTCACCTTCAATCACCAACTGCAACACCATCCCGAACTGGCCGCGTTTGCGCCCATGACCCGCGAAGCGCAGGCGAAGGTGCAAGAAGCTGTGTCCGAGAAAAAGTCCGATTGGAGCTGGGAAGTGGATTACCAGCACCGTGGCCGCGAATTCGGCGACATGGTCAGCGTGCAGTTTTCCTGGGATCTGCCGCTGTTTCCCGAGACGCGCCAGAACCCGACAATCGCCGCCCGACAAGCCGAGCTCAGCCAACTGGAAGCCGAGCGCGAAGCCCTGTCCCGTGAGCACACCGAGCAATTGGAAAACCAGTTGGCCGACTACGCGCGCCTCGACCGGGCGCTGCTGCGCAGTCAGCAAAGTCTCGTGCCGCTGGCCAAAGAAAAAGTCGACTTGAGTCTGGCCAGTTATCGCGCGGGCAAGGGCGATCTGAACGCGGTGGTCAACGCGCGCCGTGAGCTGATCGAGGCTCGCTTCAAACAGATCGACGTGGAAGAACAGCGCGCACTGACCGCTGCGCGACTGCATTTCGCCTACGGGGAGAGCAGCCTGTGAACCTACCAAAACACAACAGCTTCTGGCTGGCCGGCCTCGCCCTTGCGGTGGGTGTTGCTGCGGGCTACGGCGTGGCTTATCAGCGCATGGCTGGCGAATCCGGTGCGGCAGCGGAGCAGGGCACCGAACCCAAGGCCCTGTACTGGTACGACCCGATGTACCCGCAGCAGAAGTTCGATAAACCGGGCAAGTCGCCCTTCATGGACATGCAACTGGTGCCGCGATACGCCAGCGAAGGCGCAGGCAATGCGACGGTCAGCATCGATCCGGGCCTGACCCAGAATCTGGGGCTGCGCACGGCAACGGTTGTGCGCGGGCGGTTTTCCTCCAGCCTCGACGTGACCGGTGTACTGGCCTTCAACGAGCGCGATGTGGCGGTGATCCAGACTCGCACCAGCGGTTTTGTCGAACGGGTCTATGCCCTGGCACCGGGAGATGTGCTGGCGGCGGGGGCGCCATTGGCGGACATTCTCGTACCGGACTGGGCGGCATCGCAGACCGAGTTTCTGGCCCTCAGGCGCAGCGGCGACCAAGAGCTGATTTCGGCGGCGCGCCAACGCTTGCAACTGACCGGCATGCCATCGAGCCTGATTGCCCAGGTGGAACGCAGCGGCAAGGTTCAGCCGAACCTCACCGTCACCAGCCCGGTGGGCGGCGTGGTACAGGAACTCAATGTGCGCACCGGCATGACCGTGGCGAGCGGCGAGACGCTGGCGCGGATCAATGGTCTGGGAAGCGTATGGCTCGCCGTGGCGGTGCCGGAAGCACAGACCGGTTCCATCACCGAAGGGCAATCCATCGAAGCACGATTGCCGGCGTTTCCCGGCACCGTGTTCAACGGCAAGGTCAGCGCAATTCTGCCGGACACCAGCCCGGACAGCCGCACCCTGCGCGTGCGCGTCGAACTGGCCAACCCCGAGGGTCGCTTGCGTCCGGGAATGACCGTTCAAGTACGGCTGAACCGCTTGACCGGGCAGGACAGCCTGTGGGTGCCGAGCGAAGCGGTGATCCGCACCGGCAAGCGTGCCTTGGTCATGCTGGCCGAGGACGCGGGTCACTATCGCCCGGTGGAGGTACGGCCCGGACAGGAAAGCGACGGCAAAACGGTGATCCTCCAAGGCCTGGAAGAAGGGCAGAAGGTTGTGACTTCCGGCCAGTTCCTGCTCGACTCCGAGGCCAGCCTGAAAGGCATCGTAGCCGCCCCGCTTGAGACGGACGGCCAAGCCTCGGGGCGCCAGCCATGATTGCCGCGCTGATTCGCTGGTCCGTGGCCAACCGTTTTCTGGTGCTGCTGGTGACGCTGTTCGTCACGGGATGGGGTGCGTGGTCGGTGCAGAGCACGCCGATCGATGCACTGCCGGACTTGTCCGATGTGCAGGTGATTATCCGCACGCCGTACCCCGGACAGGCGCCGCAGATCGTCGAGAACCAGGTGACCTATCCGCTGACCACCACCATGCTTTCGGTGCCGGGAGCGAAAACCGTGCGCGGCTATTCGTTTTTCGGTGACAGCTTTGTGTACGTGTTGTTCGAGGATGGCACCGATCAATACTGGGCGCGCTCGCGGGTGCTGGAGTACCTGAGCCAGATTCAGAGTCGTCTGCCGGCCAGTGCCAAACCGGCGTTGGGCCCGGATGCCACCGGGGTCGGCTGGATCTATCAGTACGCGCTGGTGGATCGCAGCGGCCAGCACGATCTGGCGCAGTTGCGGGCGTTGCAGGACTGGTTCCTCAAGTTCGAGCTCAAGACCCTGCCCAACGTCGCCGAAGTCGCCACCCTCGGCGGCATGGTCAAGCAGTATCAGGTACAGCCCGATCCGGTAAAACTGGCCAGCCTCGGCATCACCCTGGCGCAAGTGCGTGAAGCCATCGGCCAGGCCAATCAGGAAACCGGCGGTGCGGTGCTGGAAATGGCCGAAACCGAGTTCATCGTGCGGGCCTCCGGTTACCTGAATTCCCTCGACGACTTCCGGGCGATTCCGCTCAAACTCGGCGCCGGCGGCGTGCCGGTGACACTGGGCGATGTCGCGACGATCCAGACCGGGCCGGACATGCGCCGGGGCATCACCGAGCTGGACGGCCAGGGCGAGACCGTCGGTGGCGTGGTGATCCTGCGCAGCGGCAAGAATGCCCGCGAGACCATCGCGGCGGTCAAGGCCAAACTCGAGGACATGAAAAGCAGCCTGCCGCCCGGCGTGGAAATCGTCACCACCTACGATCGCAGCAAGCTAATCGATCGCGCCGTGGACAACCTCAGCCAAAAACTGCTCGAAGAGTTCATTGTTGTGGCGCTGGTCTGCGGGATCTTCCTCTGGCATTTGCGCTCTTCATTGGTGGCGATCATCTCGTTGCCGGTGGGTGTGCTGATTGCGTTCATCGTCATGCGTCATCAGGGGCTGAACGCCAACATCATGTCACTGGGCGGAATTGCCATCGCCATTGGTGCGATGGTCGATGCCGCCGTGGTGATGATCGAGAACGCGCACAAGAAGATCGAGGCGTGGCACGCCGCCAATCCGGGTGAGGAACTCAAGGGCGAGCGCCATTGGCAGGTGATGACCGACGCGGCGGCGGAGGTCGGGCCGGCGCTGTTTTTCTGCCTGTTGATCATCACGCTGTCGTTCATCCCGGTGTTTACCTTGCAGGCTCAGGAAGGACGGTTGTTCGGCCCGCTGGCGTTCACCAAGACCTACGCCATGGCGGCGGCAGCGGGGTTGTCGGTGACGCTGGTGCCGGTGCTGATGGGCTACTGGATTCGTGGGCGGATTCCGGATGAGCGCCACAATCCGCTCAACCGTTGGCTGATCCGGATCTACCAGCCAGCGCTGGATGCGGTGTTGCGTCGACCGAGGTTAACGCTGGTGATGGCGCTGCTAGTGTTCATAAGTGCGGCGTGGCCGGTTACGCGCCTGGGTGGCGAGTTTCTGCCGCCGCTGGACGAAGGCGATCTGTTGTACATGCCGTCGGCACTGCCGGGGCTGTCGGCGCAGAAAGCTGCGCAATTGCTGCAACAGACTGATCGGCTGATCAAGACCGTGCCCGAGGTCGAGCATGTGTTCGGCAAGGCTGGCCGCGCCGAAACGGCTACCGATCCGGCGCCGCTGGAGATGTTCGAAACCACGATCCAGTTCAAGCCCCACGAGCAATGGCGCCCGGGCATGACCCCGGAAAAACTCGTGGAGGAACTGGACCGCGTGGTGAAAGTGCCGGGGCTGACCAACATCTGGATTCCACCGATCCGCAACCGCATCGACATGCTCGCCACGGGGATCAAAAGTCCCATCGGCGTGAAGGTCGCCGGCAACGATCTGGCCCAGATCGATGCGGTGACCCAGGCCGTCGAGCGTGTGGCCAAAGACGTGCCCGGCGTCAGTTCGGCGCTGGCCGAGCGCCTCACCGGTGGCCGCTACATCGACGTCGATATCGACCGCAACGCCGCCGGCCGCTACGGGCTGAACATCAGTGATGTGCAGTCCATCGTCGCGGGGGCCATCGGCGGCGAAACCGTCGGAGAAACCATTGAGGGACTGGCACGTTTCCCGATCAACATCCGTTACCCGCGAGAGTGGCGCGATTCACCCGGTGCCCTGGAGCAACTGCCGATCTACACGCCTTCGGGCAGTCAGGTCACCCTCGGCATGCTGGCGAAAATCCGGGTCACGGACGGCCCGCCGATGCTCAAGAGCGAAAACGCCCGACCGTCCGGCTGGGTGTACATCGATGTGCGCGGGCGGGACATCGCTTCGGTGGTGGGTGACTTGCGTCGAGCGGTCAGCGAGCAGGTGAAATTGCAGCCCGGCATGAGCTTGAGTTACTCGGGGCAGTTCGAGTTTCTCGAACGGGCCAACGCTCGCCTGAAACTGGTGGTGCCGGCCACGTTGCTGATCATCTTCGTGCTGCTCTACCTGACCTTCGCCCGCTTCGACGAAGCGCTGCTGATCATGGCCACGTTGCCGTTCGCCCTGAGTGGCGGTGCGTGGTTTCTCTATCTGCTGGGCTACAACCTGTCGGTGGCCACCGGAGTCGGCTTCATTGCACTGGCCGGGGTCTCCGCCGAGTTCGGCGTGATCATGCTGCTCTATCTGAAAAACGCCTGGGCCGAACGCGAAGACTTCGGCGATCGCACCGAGCGCGGGCTGGTCGCGGCGATTCGCGAAGGCGCCGTGCAGCGCGTGCGCCCCAAAGCCATGACGGTGGCCGTGATCATTGCCGGTCTGTTGCCGATTCTGCTCGGCAGCGGCGCCGGTAGCGAAGTCATGAGCCGCATCGCCGCGCCCATGGTTGGCGGCATGGTTACCGCGCCTTTGTTGTCTCTGTTCGTCATCCCGGCGGCGTATCGATTGATGCGCCGCCGTCACTTGTCCGTTGAAACCCTCCCACCTGAAGGAAAAACCTCATGAAACTGATCCCGATCACCTTTGCGGGCACGCTGGTAGCGTTCGCACTGACCGCCCACGCCGAGGACATGCCCGGCATGAAGATGGACGACATGCAAGGCATGCAGACGCAGGCCGCCACGCAACAGGCTCCGGCCGCGAATGCCGAGGGCACGATCAAGACAATCGATACCGCGAAGCACACCGTGACCATTGCACATGGCGCCGTTGCGGCGTTGCAGTGGCCGCCGATGACCATGGGCTTTGCGGCGACTCAGGAGCAGTTGTCCGGGTTGGCGGTGGGCGACCGGGTGAAGTTTTCGTTCCGGATGGAGGGCAGCAAGGCAACGCTGGTTTCGATCAGCAAGTAAGGCTGTGACGTAAAAAAAACCGGCGCGAATCATCGCGCCGGTTTTTATTCGGGTTTTCAGATCGAGCGCTGATTGACTCGCTGCATCAGTTCCTCCGCCGACTCCTTGCGCTCCGAGTAGCGATCCACCAGGTCCGGGCGATCACGCAGCAACAGCGTGAATTTCACCAGTTCCTCCATCACGTCGACCACCCGGTCATACAGCGCCGAAGGCTTCATGCGATTGCCTTCGTCAAACTCCAGATACGCCTTGGGCACCGAAGACTGATTGGGGATGGTGAACATGCGCATCCAGCGGCCCAGCACCCGCAGTTGATTGACCACGTTGAACGATTGAGAACCACCACAGACTTGCATCACCGCCAGGGTCTTGCCCTGGGTCGGGCGCACTGCGCCAAGCGCCAGCGGCACCCAGTCGATCTGCGCCTTGAACACCGCCGACATCGCGCCGTGACGTTCGGGCGAACACCAGACCTGGCCTTCGGACCATTGCATCAGCTCAAGCAGCTCCTGGACTTTCGGATGATCGCCGGGCGCGTCGTCCGGCAGCGGCAAGCCCGAGGGGTTGAAGATTCGCGTCTCGGCGCCGAAGTGCTCCAGCAGGCGGGCGGCTTCTTCCACCAGCAAGCGGCTGAACGAGCGTGGGCGGGTCGAGCCGTACAACAACAGAATGCGCGGTTTGGGTATGCCGTCGTCGCGGGTGGTTTTCTGAATCAGTGATGGGTCGAGATTGGGCAAGTCGATCATGACGGCTCCGGTCACAGCAGGCTGATGCGGTCGAGCTCGCGCTTGAGGGCATCGCGGTCGAGTTCGGCGAAGGGCAGGGCGAGGAAGGCCCTGCAGCGGGTTTCGATCCGGGCAAGGGTCCCGTGGAAGGCTGCGCTGATGGCGGCTTCATCGCCGCGCACTTCCGACGGATCCTCCAGTCCCCAATGGGCCTTCAAGGCCGGGCCGAAGTAGACGGGGCAGGCTTCGCCGGCGGCCTTGTCGCACACGGTGATGACGATGTCCGGCGGGTTGTCCTCGAAGGCATCGTTGCCCTTGCTGCTCAAGCCGGCGATGGAAATGCCGGCCTCCTGCAACGTGGTCAGGCTGCGCGGCAACACCTGGCCTTTGGGGAAACTGCCGGCGCTGACCGCTTCGAAACCTGGCGGCGCCAAGTGATTGAACATCGCTTCGGACAGAATGCTGCGGCAACTGTTGGCGGTACACATGAATAGAACGCGCATGATCGGTCCTCAGCAGCAGGCGGATGTATTGAGTGGGCGGTCGCCCATCGCGGCGAGTCGCGCGCTGTTTTCTTCCAGCCACGCGGTGTTGGCGGCGAGAGTGGTCTGCAATATCTCGCTTACCCATTCCGGCAGCTGCGGGTTGAGCCGGTAATACACCCACTGGCCCTGACGGCGATCCAGCAACAAGCCACAAGTGCGCAGCTGCGCGAGATGACGGGAGATTTTCGGCTGGCTGTCGTCGAGTGCGCAGACCAGCTCGCAGACGCACAACTCGCCTTCACGGGTGATCAGCAACGTGGCCCGGGCGCGGGTTTCGTCGGCGAGGCATTTGAAAACGGAGGTAGGGTCGAGCATGGGAGTGCCCTTGCATATGCGGAAATTCGAATATACGGATTTCCATATGTATTAGGCAAGGTCTGAATTTTTCTGGGGTGAGTGATAGCATGTGGCCTTCATGGAGGTGAGGCTGACAAACAGCCTCCTCGGGCAGCGTGCAAGGACACAAGGCATGAAGAACAAACTGGCCATCGGCAAACGCAATGAGTTCGCCATCTGGGGTTATCTACTGGAAGCAGGCTTCGACGTTTTCCCATCCCTGGTCGACGATAAAGGCATTGACGGAATCGTCGGGCACAACGGCCGATACTTTGAAGTGCAAGTCAAAAGCGGGGTGAACTGGAACAACCAGCGCGGACTCAGTCGCGCAGCGGTCAGCATGAACCCCGAGCGGATCTTCCTGATCTACAACACCACCGTCGATGAAGTTCGCTACTTCACGGGCCAGCAAATTCTGGCCGAATCCGAGTGGGCGCAATCCATTGATTGGCGCCTGTCTCAGATAAAACTGCCCAAACGCATGCTGGATAAATATCAGCAGCACGATTGGGCGGGTTTCATTGCTTATTTGCGCGGCGAAATCAGCAACGCTTTGGCTTGATTGCCTTTCAGCGTCTCCGTTTTTTATATTCAATCAATGCAGATTTACCCATGATCAAGATTGCGATACCGACGCTCATCCTGCTGCTGTGCCTGCAGGGGTGTGCAGAAATGCCTGCGTATTCGAACGTTAAGTCTGGTGAGCCGAGTGACGAATCCCGTTACACCGTCATCGAAACCGATACCTATGCAGGAAGGCCCCAGCGCTCCTGGGGGGACGGCGAGCCAAACCTGAACATCATTAGAATCAACGACAAGAAAGTGGGGAACATTCCGTTTTCCACTTACTACTACAAGAATGATTCCCCCCAGCGTGCAGTGCTGATCCCGGGTAAGTACACGATTCAACTGGAATACAATCTGCCGTTGCACTTCTTGTTTGCCGATCTGGAGTTTGAAGGCAAGCCCGGTCAAAAGATCATCGCTCGTACGCGATATGTCGGCCTCAACCGATTGGAAGTATGGTTGGAAGACGCAGCTACCGGTGAAGTCGTTGGTAAGCGTGTGCACTGACAAGGTTAAAGCAATGGCTGTGAAGTAACGTGCTTTCAGCGATTGAACGAAGAGGGGGATTTTGAATACTTATTCAAAATCCCCCTCTTGTTTTTTGACTCCGTAATTTCGGGCGACTCAGCGCTTGCTGAAGGCCAGTCGCGCCGCAAACAACACGAAAATCATCCCGGTGGTGCGATCCATCCAGCGAATCACCTTCTCGCGGCGCAGAAATCCCGACAGCGGTTGCGTCGCGCCGATCAACACCAGCGACCAGATCAGCCCGAGCACCACATGAATGCTCACCAGTGCGAACGTCCACGGCACCAGTGGCTGCCCTTGCGGAATGAACTGGGGCAGGAACGACACGTAGAAAATCCCCACCTTGGGATTGAGCACATTGCCCAGCATGCCCTTCAAGAACCAGTTGCCCCCCGGCTTGCCATTGGCTTCGGCGGGCGCCAGCGAGCGGCGAGGGCGCAGCAGCATGTTCAACCCGAGCCATGCCAGATACGCCGCGCCGCAATACTTCAACAGGTTGTAGGCCAGCTCCGACACCGCAATCAACGCCCCGAGCCCGAACGCCACCGCCGCGCCCCACAACAGACAACCGGCGTTGATACCCAACGCCGCGCGCAAGGCCTGTTGCTTGCCTTCGACGGTCGCGGTGCGCAGGACCAGCGCGGTGTCGAGGCCGGGTGTCAGGGTCAACAGCGTGGCAGCGAAGGTGAAAGCGAGGAGGTTGTCGGCGATGGACATGGCGCGTGGGTTCCCTGTTCTGGATGGGGGAACGGTAGCGGTTTCAGGCTGGGGGATCCAGCAGGGAGATGAGGCGGGGTTCGATGGCGTCAGGTTGTATCTCAAGGATCGCCAGCGTGACCGGCAGTTTGAAACGACGGGGGCCGGCGCTGCCCGGGTTGACGTAGAGACGCTCACCACGCCATTCAATAAGCGGTTTGTGGGAGTGGCCGGTGATGATGAGTTTTACGCCGGGGTCCAGGTCAGTGGGGACGTCGACGATGTCGTGGACGAGGAGGGTTGACCAGCCGTTGAGGTTTACGCTCAAGAGGTCGGGAAGGTCTTGGGCCCACAGGCTGTTCAGATCGTTGTTGCCGCGCACTGCATGGACGGGGGCGATTTCCGTCAGTTGCGCGAGGATGTCCGCGCAACCTATGTCGCCGGCATGGATGATCTGATCGCAGCCTTGCAGCGCGGCGAGGGCTTCGGGGCGAAGGAGGTTGTGGGTGTCGGAGATGAGGCCGATTTTCATACGGAGGTTCCGTTCAGCTAAATTCCAAATCGGGGGCAAGTTCTGGAAACTCGATTTTCAAATTCGCGAGGCATTCCTGCAGTAGCTTCGCATCCCTTGGTAGTCGGGTGGAAAAAGACTCCCACCCTGAAAATCTCAGGTAAGCGGGCATTTGAACGAGGCCCGTGATCGCGTCCCAGAAAGCATCCCAGTTACAGCCATACCAGACGGGGAAACCGAGGGCATCTCTGAGGATTGAATGAAGCTCTTCAGCGCTCGATACTTCCGCCAGATCAATATTCATCTGCAGCATTTTTCCTTTGCTTGGGGCTAAAAGACCTCACAACCCAATCGCCCACGTCTGACTCACCAGCTCCTTCCCGAAGCTGAATATCGGCTCTTCCTCCACCAACTCAAACCCCGCCCGCTGATACAACTTGCGCGCGTCCACCAGATTGCTGGTCGTCCACAGAATCATCTTTTTGTACCCGACATCCCGGGCAAACCTCAGGCATTCCTCGACCAGCCGATTGCCGATCCCCAACCCCCGTGCGCTGGCATCCACAAACAGCATGCGCAGTTTTGCCGTGGTTGCGTCGTGCCGGATGACAAATACTGATCCGACAACCTTGCCGTCCTTTTCCGCAATCCAGCAGCGTTCGCTGGCAGGGTCGAACTCGCGCAGGTACTTGGCGACGATCTCGGCGACCAGCGCTTCGAACTCCCAGTTCCAGCCGTATTCGCGGGTGTAGATCACCGTTTGCTGCTGCACCACCAGCCCCATGTCGCCCGGCTGAGGATCGCGCAACAGGTAGGCGGGTTGCTTGCCGCCCTCGAGCAGGGTCTGGATCTGCTTCATGGACTCGATCAATTGCAGTTGCTGCGGCTCGGCCATGCGTTCGAGCAGGGTGATGACTTCCTGCCGCGAGGCCTGTTCCAGCGGGGCGAGGATTTCGCGGCCGAGGTCGGTGATGTGCAGCTGGCTGGCGCGGGCGTCGGTGGCTGAGGGGACTTTCTGGATCAGGCCTTTTTTGTCGAAGCCGCTGATGATCCGGCTCATGTAACCGGCGTCCAGGCTCAGCATCTGGCGCAGATCGGCGCTGGTCAGATCGCCGCCGGAGGCCAGTTCGTAGAGGATGCGCAGCTCGGTCAACGAGTAGTCGCTTTGCAGCAGGTGCTCCTGCAGAACGCCGATCTGATGGGTGTAGAAGCGGTTGAATTGCCGGACGATGTCGGCGCGTTCGATCAGTGGGTTCGCGGACATGACATGTGCTCTAATGGTTGCCTTGAGCAACTATATAGTTGCCCAAGGCAATCAAGTCAAATGAATTGCTCAGATTCTTTCAGGGCAAACACGCCGGATCGAACCTTTCGCTGGTGTCCATTCGAATGTTTCTGAGACCCACCGTTTCCAGGTGTGATGCATAGAGCGTTTCCGAAAAATAAGTGATCAGCAGGGTGCGACGACGGGCGCCTGCGGGGTTCAGGCTGCCGGCGTGAATGAGATCGGCATCGAATATCAGGATATCGCCGGCGTTGCCCGTCAGTTGCACGGATCGGGATTCATCAGAGAAGTCGAACGGGGGCTCGCCGAGTGCAGGGCGATGGCTGCCGGGGACGATGCGGGTTGCGCCGTTCTCCGGGCCATAATCGTCGAGGTAGACCAGCGCGATGACGGTGTCGCCGGGGCGTTGTGCCGACAGGTCCCGGTGCAGTTGCTGGTGGCCGCCATTGGCGAGCGGTTCGCGGCCTTCAACCTGGGAGATGAAGAAGTGCTCGCCGATCAACTCGCCCACCACTGCCAGCAATTGTGGCAACCGGCAAACAGCCTGGACGGTCGGATCAGTGTCCAGCAGCGAATGGCGCCAGTCGATACCACGGGGCACGGGCCATTCGCTTGAGGGCTTTACGCCGGTGTCGAACGTATGCCGAAGTTCGGTCAGCCATGCAGCCGGGATTGCCTGGTGGAGCAGGGCGTAGCCGTTTTGGTGAAGTTGCCTAGCGCAGGGAGTAGACCCAGGCATCCGTTGTCGTCCCGTCATCCAGAGTCACCTTGGTCAAAACCCGCTGATACTCGGCCCCTTCAAACTCATCGAGCGCCGCCCAGTGCTGCTGGAAGTTTTCGGAGGAGAATACAAAGCCTTCAATGACATCACCATCTTCCGCAATCACCAGACCGGGAAAGCCCATCGCCGCACCCCAGCCGGCGTGCGACAGACGCCCCTTCAACGAAGCGGCCTGCCAGGTGCCGCCGATGTTCAGCATCACATGTTCATTCGGTCTGCCGGGGCCCAGGGTTCCATAAATGAAGAGACGTTCCACGATTGCTCCTGACGATCAAAAAGGAGGGATCCTGATGTATCACGAAACCACAGGCAACACCGTCATCAGTTCGGGAGTGACCGGTTCAGAAACCCGTCGATCAATGCCACAACCTGCTGCTGGATCATCTCACGCGAACGACCGCCGCCATCCCCGCAAATGATGCCGTCACCCGGCGAGTCTTCTTCAAGCAACGCCACTGCGCCGGCCTTGCACGATGCCATGAAGCTGAAATGGCTGGCGTCGCTGATCTCGACATACTGCGACGATGCCGGAGGCAGCCGCTTGGCGAGATCGGCCGACTCCAGTTGGGCTGGCAGGTCCTCGGACGGCACGCCAGCGCCAATCACCAGCGTCGGAACCGGCAGTTCAGCGAGGCTTGCATCGGTCATCCCGCGTGACAGGCCCAGGTCCAGTGAAACGATCGCGCCGACGCGTTTGTCGCTCAAGTCCGCGCTCATCCGGCCTTTTGATTCTGGCGTATTGGCGACGTTGATCGTCTTGTAGACCGAGCAACTGGCCAGCTTTTGATGGGCTGCGCAGTCCTTCGCAAAGCGCTCGGGGTCGAAACGTGAGCCGGCGAGTTCGAGGGCAGTCCAGCCGCCAAGCGAATGGCCGGCTACCGCAATTCGACGCATCGAAACGGCACCCAGTTGCTCGGGCCGAGTGGTCACTGCATCAATGACGCGGCTGATGTCGGCAGGTCGTTGCCACAACTGGGCAGCCGCTTGAGGACTGCGGTCATGTGTCGTGGTGCCGGGATGGTTGACCGCCGCCACGATGTAACCCTGACGGGCCAAGGCTGTGGCCAGCCACGCCTGGTTGCTCCAGTTCCCTCGGTAACCGTGTGAAAGCACCAGTAACGGATGCTCTCCGGCAGTCGGTGGTGCATCGCGCACGGCGGACGTCCCGACAAACACAATATCGTCTGCAATCAACTGCGGGGTGGCGGTGGTCCTGGCGGGATACCAGACGACCATCTCCAGCGGACGGTCGTTGTGTGCATCCGGCAGTGTGGAGGTCCGGAAACCGATGGGGTTTTCGTCAGCGTTTGCGCTGGTCGAAAGGCAGATCAGAAGCAAGAGGCCGAAAGCTTTTTTCATTGTTTTTCTCTTCCTTGATCAAAGTGAGCAAACGGGACGTTTGCCCAGCCGTTCTACCAGTCTTACGGGATAACCGTCTCGTCATTTATTGCCGTTCCGGATAAATCTCGTGTTGATGTTCAAGGCAAGGCCCTGAGCCGCTCTGCCAACTCCAGCGCCACCCGACCGCTGCTGACGGTCGGCAACAGATGCGTAAACGGAATATCGATCATCCGCCCCTCACGCACGGCCCGCAGGGTCGACAGCACTGGATCCTGCATCAGCAACTGACGTTTGCGGCTGGCCGGTGACCATTGGGCATCGGCCAGCAGGATCACGTCGGGGTCCGTGGCAAGCAGGGTTTCGCGGCTGACGGTCACCCGGTATTGGTTGATGTCGGCGAACAGGTTTCGTGCCCCGGCGGCGGCCAGCAGATTGGTAACAAAACCACGCCGGCCTTCGCTGTCGAGTCCGTTGACCTCGCTGTCTAGGTAGAACACTGACAGCGGCCTGTCCAGGTGGGTTAAAGCCTTGGCCTTTTCCAGATCGGCATCCATTGCATCGCTCAGTTCCCGAGCGCGCTGCTGCTTGTGCAGCAAGGCACCGAGGGTCGAGAGGTCGTTGTGGATGAGTTCGAAGTAATCCAGCGAGTGTCCGTTGCAGGCCGACTCCAGCAAATACGAAGCCACGCCGTTGCGCTCCAGTCCGCTGCGTGACGTGACGCCGTTGCCAAACGCCGTGGCGAAGCCGCCGACCACGAGATCCGGTTTCTGCGCGTACAGCACTTCGCTCGATGGATAGCGGGGCGAAATCACCGGCACGCCGAAGTACTCGGATTGCGGCGTACCGGTGTCATCCAGATAGGCGACGCCGGCCAGCGCCGGGCCGGCGCCCAACGCCAACACAAGATCGGCCGCATGCTGGTTGAGCGCAACAATCCGCGACGGTGGCGACACCGGCAGGTGCCAGGTCTCGCCACAATTGCGATAATCATCTGCCAGAACCGGCGAAGTGCAGAGCAGGGCACCCGCCAGAAAACACAGCCTTCTCATGAGCGCTCCTTGATCAACAGATCCTCGACCACCTCGCCGCCCACCAGGTGCACTTCGACCAGCCGTTGCGCATCCGCGTGGCTGCGCACGCCATACCAGCAGGTCTCCGGATACACCGTCATGACCGGCCCCAGGTTGCACGGGAATTGACAGTGCGTGCGGGTCAGCAAAACGCCGCCGGGGGTCTCGATGCGGTCATGGGCCAGCAAGTGCCGACGCAGGGTTTTCCATAGCTGCAAGGCGCCGCGCTGGGTGCAGCGCGGGCCGGTGCAGAGGAATACGTGGCGGGCATGGGCGGGAACATGCGACCAGTCCGGGTGCGTGTCGACGCCGTCGATGGTTTTGATTTCAGCCATCAGAAACGGTACGTGTAGCGCACTTCGGAGGTGAACGGCCGTCCGAGGTTGTCGACGTTGCTCGAACGGCTGGTGACGTAGTCGCGGTCGAACAGGTTTTCCACCAGCAGGCTCAGGCGATGCTGATGGGCACCGTCGAGATAGCGATAAGCGTCGGCATCCACCACGGAGTAATGGCCGTACTCGACCTGCTTCGAGCTGATCACATCGCGGATATAGCGGATCGCACTGCCGGCGCCCCACATCCGGTCAACCGACTCGTAACCGATGCGGGAACGAGCGAAGAAGCTCGGAACATCGTTGAGTGTGACGCCGGCACGCGACTCGGTGAGGTTGCGGGTCATGTCCGCTTGCAGGCTCCATTGCGCGTTGAGCGCCAGTTTTGCGTCCGCCTCGAAACCACGCATCTGTATCCGCCCCTGGCCATTGACCCACTGAATGTCGTCGAGAGTAATCAGGTCATCGATCTTGCGTTTGAACAGGGTGACGCTGGCGCTGAACTCGCGATCGAGCAGCAAGCCTTTGTAGTCGAGGCCGAGTTCGGCGTTGCGACTTTTCTCTGGTTTCAGGTTGCGGTTGCCCAACTCGTCGCCCGGTTCGTTGACGAACAGTTGCTCGGCGTTCGGCAGTTTGTAGGCGGTGCCGTACTGGCCGCGCAGTGCCCAGTGTTCATTGAGGTCATACAACGAAGTGAGCATGCCGATCGTTGCGCTGTCGCCGCCGCTCATGGCTTCGTGACGAATACCGATGCTCGGATGCCAGTCGGGCAGGGCGTCGATCTGCGGGCGCATTTGAGTATAGAGCGCGTGGGCTTCAGCCTTGTCATTGTCGATGATCAGCACATCGTCCTGGCCCTTGAACCATTGGTTGTCCGTGCCGAACACCAGCACATGGCCGCCGGGCAATTCGGCCTTGCCTTCGGCCTGCACACCCCAGTCGGTGAAGCCCCAATAGTCGTTGTGGTTGATGGTTTTTACACCGCCATCGGACGTGTTGTTGATGCGCGTGTAGCGGGTATCCCAGTCGTTGATATGGCCTTTGACGAAGTAGCTCAGGCGTTCGTTGACGTTCTGTTCAAAGGTCGCCGTGGCGATCTGCTGGATACGGTCGTTGGTGGTCTTGTGGTTGTCCACCGGGCGGGCGAAGTCGAGGTTGGCGTCAGCGTACTGGTAGAACAGTTCCAGGCGCGCGTCATCGCCAAAGGACTGAATCGCCTTGCCGCCGAAGGTGGTGACTTCGTAGGCGCGCTTCTTTTCGCTGTCGTTCTTGATGTCGCGATTGCGAAACGGCTGATAGCCGTCCGAGACGTTATGGCTGACGTAGGCCAGCAAGCCCAGGTCGCCGAAACCGTTGGTGAAGATGTTCTCGACCCGCGCATCCTCGGTGGTGCCGCCGAATGTATCCACGCCCATGTTCACTTCGCCGGAGGCTTTGCGACTTTGCGGGCTACGAGTGACGATGTTGATCACGCCGGACACGGCCTGGGTGCCGAACAACAGACTTTGCCCACCCTTGAGCACTTCGATGCGTTCGATGGCGTTGGCCGGCAGGGTGTCCAGATACAGGCCGCCGTACAGGCGATTGTTCAGGCGCACGCCGTCGAGCAGGATCAGCGTGTCATCGTTGCGCCCACCCAGCAGCGAATAGGTGCCGTAGTCGAACGGGCCGTTTTTCGGCGCGACGTACAGGCCGGGAATGAACATCTGCATGACGCGGGTGACATCGGCGCTGGGGCCGGCGCGTTCGATCTGCTCACGGGTGACGACCTCGACCTTGCTGCCGAACTGCGCCATGTCCGCCACCGTGGTGGACTCCACCGACGGCGCGGAAACGATTTGCTGGGTGAGTTCGAGCGGTGCATCATCCGCCAGCAGCAGGGGGCTGAACAGGCAGCCGAACAACAGGGATGGAGCCGGAGTGTTGAAAGGTCGAATCATTGTCTTCTCGAAAGGATCTTCGCAGAAGAGCATGCAGGAGAAGGCATCGCGCACACGCCGACACCGGCCCATGCCCGCCCACCGCAGGAGTTTGCCAAACAGAATTTCAGGCCGGTCTCCGGGCTCGCGCGTATGGACGCTTTCACCTTCCCATGGCCGTCTGGCCACAGTGGTGTATCGAAAGCATCACGCGCCTACCGTTGCGGGGGCAGCACCGGACTTGTTCGAAAAGAACGTACCGGTTTCCCGTTTCACCCCATGCACGGCGGCATGGGACACCTGAAACAGGGCGGCATCTGAACATCCGGATGGGCGCTCGTCAACTTGCCGGATCAAGCCTCGCGCGTATTCTGCTGAACGAAACGCTCGATCAACCACCGCGCCGCCGGCCCCGGTGGCACATCGGTGCGGTAGATCGCGTCGAAGGTGTATTGCCCGCTGGTGTATTCCGGCAGATCCAGTTGCACCAGTCGGCCGGTATCCAGATCTTCCTGGATCATCGGCCGGGGCATGTTGCCCCAGCCGATGCCCTCGCGCAGCAGCATGTGCTTGGCACCCAGGTCCGCCAGGCGCCAGGTGCGGTTGCTCAGCACAGCGAATTCCTTGTCTTTGGTCAGTTGCGAGCGATCCGACAGCACCAGTTGCGTGTGCTCGCGCCCGGCACCCGGAACATTGCCTTCAGCGGTCGCCAACGGGTGATTCGGCGCCGCCACCGGAATCAGCTCGACGCTGCCGATGCCGATTTTTTCGATGCCGTTGATGCCGTCATTCATCGGGCCGCTGACGCCAACCACCGCGCCGCGATTGATTACCAACTCAGTCACGGCGCCGAGCGCTTCAATGTGCAGATGCAGGGCAACAGTGGGGAATTCCTCGCGAAAGGATTTCAGCGCATCCACCACGCGCTCGGCGGGCAACATTACGTCGAGTACGACATGCACTTCGGCTTCCAGCCCCTGCAGCAGGCCTTTGACCTTGGCGCGCAAGCCATGCACGCCGTTGGCGATGGTCCGGGCTTCGGCCAGCACAGTGCGGCCGGCGTCGGTGAGTTGCGGTTTGCGGGTGGTTTCACGATCGAAGAGGGTGACGCCCAGTTGCATTTCGAGATTGGCAATCGAGTAGCTGATGACCGAGGTCGCCCGGTGGAGCTTGCGCGCCGCGGCGGCAAAACTGCCGACTTCGACGACGGTAAGAAAGACCCGCAGTTGATCGAGTGTCGGTGTGCCTGGGTCGGAGATCATGTCGGTGTCCTTGAGTCGCCATGGAGGCCTATATTGGGTGAACAGCTTGCCTATTTTATCGAACGTAACGATCTAAATTAGTCGTCTATTCAGATGAGCTGTCGAGGCGCAACATTTCTTCATCCGGACGGTTCAAGTCGAACCGGACCCCATTGAAGGAAATACTCCCATGGCTACTTCTGCAAACATCGCTCAAGCAACTGCTGTACAGAACGCTTCCGACACCAAACAAGCCTCGGCTGCCTTGATCGGCCGTGTCTTGCTCAGCGTGATTTTCATCCTCTCCGGTTTTTCCAAACTCGCCGCGCCGGCCATGATGATCGGCTACATCGGCTCGGTCGGGCTGCCGCTGCCGCAAGTGGCGCTGGCTTTGGCAATCATCGTCGAAATCGGTGGTGGCCTGGCGCTGATCGCCGGCTACCGCACTCGCACCGTCGCCGCTGTGCTGGCCGCGTTCAGCGTGGTCACCGCACTGGCCTTCCACAATGCGCTGGCTGACCAGAACCAGTTCATCCACTTCTTCAAGAACATC
The DNA here is from genome assembly GCF_040760005.1 of Pseudomonas sp. stari2. Classification (NCBI taxonomy): domain Bacteria; kingdom Pseudomonadati; phylum Pseudomonadota; class Gammaproteobacteria; order Pseudomonadales; family Pseudomonadaceae; genus Pseudomonas; species Pseudomonas sp. Stari2. The sequence continues at coordinate 3,798,614 of NZ_CP099760.1, read as the reverse complement.
GCCATGGCCGGCGGCCTGTTGCAAGTCGTGGCCTTCGGTGCCGGTCGCTTCAGCCTCGACGCCCGTCGCCGCTGAAAGCCGGGCGCCGCGAGGGACAGGTTCCCTCGCGGCGCTTTGCCGTTTGTTGGCCGCCCTCTGTAACAGCATCGAGTAATCATCGTGACCGTTCAGCAACACCTCCCCGGCTACACTCGCGAACCCGTCACTCACCGCGCCCTTCGCTACCGCACCAGCGGCAGCGGGCACGGCTCGATCGTGCGACGGATGAGCTCTTCGGATCTGGGCCAGTTGATCAAACCCTTCGTGTTCCTCGACCTCTTTGAAGGCGAAGCCTCGTTCATTCACAACATGCCGATGCACCCGGCGGGCGGTTGCGCGAGTATCTCAAGCAGGCGGATGGGGCGCTGCCGGTGTTCAAGTAAGCCCGGTCCCTGTTCAGGCCAGAAAACCCGCGAAGCCATCCCACAGCAGTTTCAGCGCCGTGACCACCAGCAAGCCGTAGCTGGCACGGTACATTCGGCGCTGATCCAGACTTGGATGCAGCCGCCAACCCAGCCAGACCCCGCTGGGTGCGGCGAGCAGGCTGACGAGCAATCACGTATTCATACAAATTCCAGCAACAGTGTTTGTCCAACCTGCCGATTTTTCAGCACCGCCTCAACCCTTAGCATTGTCTCCAACCCGTGAACGAACACGGTCCTCAACGAGACGGTGAACATCATGAACTTCAAGAAAATCGCACTGGTTTTAATGCTTGGCAGCTTTGGCGCGCACGCCTATGCGGACACTGCCGAGGCCAATAACACCCCGGTCGAGACCTACAGTTATGCGACCAAATTGGACATCGCGCACGTCATCTCGATCTCCGAACCTGCCAATGAATGTGCACCGTCGCCGGTTCAGATGACCTACGAAGATTCCTACGGTGAACAACACGTTCTGCAGTATCAAGTGATGGGCAGTGGTTGTTCCAACGGTTGAGCCCGGTGCAGACGATGGAGGGTCGACACTCCATATCTGCCGTACTCACGCCTGTTTTGCTCCAACGACTTCTTCATCCGATGCCAGCAGTTCCGGGATCGACTGCTTCAAAAACTCAACCCACGTCTTGATCTTCGCATCGACGAACTTGCGCGACGGATAGATCGCGAACAGGTTCAACTCCTCCAGCCGGTATTCCGGCAACACCCGCACCAGAGTTCCCGCCCTCAAGCCATCCACGGCTGATGCAATCGGTTGAATGCCTATCCCCATGCCTTTTTTGATCGCGATGGTCATGCCATCGGCGGTGTTGATATGAAACGGCGACAGGGGAATGGTGATGGTTTCCATGCCTTGGGGGCCTTCGAAGGTCCAGTTCTCCACCGGCATCACCGTGTTGACGATCCGCAGGCACTCGTGTTCGCAGAGTTCGCCGGGCGACTTGGGCAGACCGCGTTTTGCCACGTATCCAGGTGAGGCGCAGAGGATGCTGTAGGTGATGCCCAGGCGTTGGGCGACGAAGCCGGAATCGGGCAGGTCGCGGGCCAGCACGATGGACATGTCGAAGCCTTCTTCGAGCAGGTCCGGCACGCGGTTGGTCAGGCTCAGGTCGAACATCACTGTCGGATGAATCTCGCGATAGCGGGCAATCGCGTCGATCACATAGTGGTTGCCGATGGCCGACATGGTGTGAATCTTCAAGCGGCCGACGGGCAGGGTCTGGGCGGTACCGGCTTCTTCGTCTGCTTCGCGCAGGTCATCGAGGATTTTTTCGCAGCGTTCCAGGTAGCGCACACCGGCCTCGGTCAGGGCCAGGCGGCGGGTGGTGCGGTTGATCAGGCGTGTGTGCAGGCGTGCTTCGAGGGCGGAAACGGCTTTGGAGACGTTGGTGGTGTTGGTGTCCAGCAATTCGGCAGCGGCGGTGAAGCTGCCGCTTTGGGCGACTGCGATGAAGAAGCGCATGGTCTGGAAAACGTCCATCGGTGTCTCTCGGCAATCGGGTGGGAAGAGTATAGGGGCGACCTCGCTGGAGGCCGCCCCTTTCTATGCGTCATTTCTTGCGGGGGATGAAACCGGGCACGCCAGTCTCGACCACCGAGTTGAAGCGAATCCGCGTCGTGATCTCTTCCTTGATTTCGTGCATTGCCCGATGCGGCAGGGTCGCGATGTCGAAGTTTTCCTGAATCCGACCCGGGTTCGCCGAGGTCGTCAAAAACGCCGCACCACGTTGCACCGCCCAGGCCAGTGCCACTTGCGCCGGGGTTTTCTGTACGTGCCGAGCAATCCCGGTAAGCACCGAATCCTCGAGCACATTCGGCTCCATGCCATGCCCCAGCGGTGCGAACGCAAGCAGGATAATGCCGTGCGACTTGCAGAATTCCAGCATCTCCCATTCGGGTAGGTACGGGTGGGATTCGATCTGTACCACTGCCGGTTTGATTCGCGCAACGGCGACGATTTCCTTCAGCGCGTCGAGGGTGATGTCCGAGAGTCCGATGGACTTGCAACGTCCTTCATCCACCAGACTTTCGAGGGCGCGCCAGGTGTCGATCAGGCGGGTTTCGCCATCGTAGATCACATGTCCAAAAGCATCCCGAGGGTCTTGATCGTCGCCAGGCAGAAAGGCGAATGGCGTGTGGATCAAGTAGCAGTCGATATAGTCGACTTGCAGCCGCTGGCAACTGGCTTCAAACGCCGGTTTTACGCGTTCGGGACGGTGGTTGGTGTTCCACAGTTTGGTGGTGACGAACACGTCTTCCCGGCGGATCTGGCCGGCGGCGAAGGTCTGTTGGAACGCCACGCCAATCTGCGCTTCGTTGCGATAACGCTCGGCGCAGTCGAAATGGCGAAAACCGGTTTCCAGCGCACATTTGACCGCTTCGGTGGTGGTGCTCAAATCACGAAACAGCGTGCCGAATCCCACCGCCGGCATCGAGCCGGCGCCGTTGTTCAGCGGCAATCGGGTGTCGCGAAGTTCATCGTGAAAGGCTTCGTAAGTCATGTCGTTCTCCGGCTTGGCGTTAAAGAGATTTTGAGGTTTCGCGCATAGCGACTTTCTGATCGAAGACACCCACCGAGTTGCCGCCCAGCGCCACGAACAGGCGCACCGAGTCGAGATAACGCGCGGTCTTCACCTGAATCTGCCCGAGCAGCGCTTGTTGGTAGGCGCGCTCGGCCTCGAGCACTTGCAGCAGGCTGTTTTCGCCTTGGGCGTAAGCCTGTTGGTTCAAGCGCAGGCTGGTGTCGGCGGCGTGCAAGGCGTCGTCCTGGGCGAGGTTTTGTTCGGCGCCGTGATTGAGCGCCTGCAAGGTGTCCGCGACCTGGCCGAAGGACTGAATCACCGTCTGTCGATAGCGAGCGAGTGACGCGTTGTAGCCCTCGACCGCGCCTTCGCGTTCAGCCTTGAGCGTGCCGCCATTGAAGATTGGCGCAGTCAGCCCGGCGGCGAATCCCCAAAGTGCAGCACCGCCATTGCCCGACGCGGCTTGCGCCAAAGAGGCGGACAACTCGATGCGGGGATAGAGGTTGGCGGTCGCCACACCCACCGCCGCGCTGGCGATGTGCAGTTCGGATTCGGCTTGCAGGATGTCCGGCCGGGTGCGGGCCATTTCCGACGGCAGGCTGACCGGGATGTTCGACGGCAAGGCGAATTCATCGAGGGTAAAGTCCGGCGCAATCCAGTCCGCCGGGCCTTTGCCGGCCAGAATCGACAACGCGTGTCGCGCCGCATCGCGCTGCTGGGCGAGGGGCGGCAGCAGCGTGCGATCCTGAGCGAGGCGAGTTTCGGCCAGCGACACATCGATCCGCGTGGTCGTGCCGCTTGCCTGCGCCCTGCGCACCAGGTCGAGGTTTTTCGTGTCATTGACCAACAACGTTTGCACGGCCTGAATCTGCGCATTGGCAGAAGCGAGCAACAACGCCTGACTGGCGACGTCGCCGGTCAAGGTCAGGTAGGCGGCCTCGTAGCGATGCTTTTGCAGATCGGTCAGCGCCTGCTGCTCTTCGACCCGACGCTTGTTGCCGCCGAATGCGTCCAGATCGAAAGCGACTCGTGGGCCGATGGCATAGAAGTTCGAAGCGGTTGGTTCCGGCCCGTTGTGAGTGCGTTGACGACCAGCCGAGGCGCCGAAATCCACCTGCGGATACAGCGCACCTTCCGCCGCTGCAACCGAAGATGCCGCCTGGCGAATGGTCGCGTCGGCGGCCACCAGTTCGAGGTTACCGTCGATGGCGCGGCGCACAACCTGATCGAGTTTTGGCGAGCGGAACGCCGACCACCAGTCGCCGTTGACGCGTTTGCCCATGTCGAAATGCTGTTCGGCGGCTTGATCGTAATGCTGTGATTGACTCGCGTCAGGCCGTTGGAAATCAGGGCCGACGGTGCAGGCGGACAACATCACCATCATCGCCAGCGGGGTGAAGCGCATAGAAGCTTTCATGGTTCAGACTCCACGTTAATCAGTTGGCCGCAACGGGCTTGCGCAGGAACATCACCAGCGGGCTCACCACGAGCATCGCCAGCATCAGAATCTTGAATTGACCCATCACCGCGATGAACGCCGCTTGATGGGTGACCAGATGGTTGAACCCTTCAAGCGCCGGCAACGAGGTCGGCATCGAGCCACGATAGGGCGTCAGGTGGCTGGCCAACGCCGAGTGCATCGCCTGGGTGTTGTTGAAGAAAAAGATCTGCACCACGGCCACGCCGAGGGTGCTGCCGTAGACCCGCATCAGGTTGAAGAAACCGGTGGCTTCCGGGCGCAGTTTCGGGTCGAGGGTGCTGAACGCTGTTTTGCTGAGCGCCGGCATCAAGATGCCGAGGCCGACGCCCTGGATGAACCCGGTGACGGCCACGGGCGTCCAGTCCATCAGCGGTGAGTAACCGAGCATCAGCCAATTGGCGTAGACCACCAGCGCGATGCCAGTGGCGACGAACAGCCGGGAATCAATCCATGTTGGCGCACGCCCCATCAGCAGGAACGCGCCCACCAGTCCGATACCACGCGGGACGGTCAGAAGCCCCGTGGTGTCCGGCGGGTAGCCGAGTATTTCGTCGAGCATCGGCGAGGTCAGCGCCATGGTCGACAGCAACACGAAACCGAGGGCGAAAAACATCGCTGTCGACAACATGAAGTTGCGGTCGCCGAACAATCCTTTGCTGAGAAAATGCGCCTTGCGGGTGAGTGCATGGACGATGAACAAGTACGTGCCGAGGGCGCAGGCCAGTGCTTCGATCCATATTTCCGGCGAGTCGAACCAATCCAGCCGTTCGCCCCGATCAAGCAGCATCTGCAGGCCGATCATGCTGACGGTGAAGCTGCCGAAACCGAAGAAATCGAACGTCGGACGAGGGTTTGCTTTCTTCTCGGCCAGCAGCAACGTCACCACCATGAAGATGTACGCCGTCAGCGGCAGGCTGAGGTAGAACATCGGGCGCCAGTCGAAATACTCGCAGATCAGACCGCCAATGCTTGGGCCGCTGACGATGCCGAACAGCACCAGCGCCGTCCATTTCGGGCCGAACGCGGGGCGGCGCTCAGCGGGTAACGTTTCCAGCGCAATGGCCATGGACAACGGCGCGATCACACCGCTGGCCAGACCTTGCAGGATGCGGGCGCCGATGAATTCCAGCGGCGTGTCGGCCAGTGTGCCGAGCCACAAGCCGAGGGCGAATGCAGCAAGTGCAATCTGGTAAACCCGCTTCAAACCGAAGCGCCCGGCCAGCCATTGCGCGACCGGCAGGGTGATCGCGCTCGCTGCCAGATAGGACGTAAAAATCCATCCAGCCTGATCGTCACTCATCGACAGGCTGCCCTGAATCAGGCGCAGTGCGGCGTTCGGCAACGGCAGGTTGGCCGACTGCATGTAGGTGGCGAGCAGGGCGACAAACCTCAGCGCCCGGGCGTCTGCTGTTGAGGTGTTCATCACGAGTTACCGGCGGACAACAGCGACTTGAGCGGATGCCACCACGGCGTGCGGTGCCCTGTATCGACCTTGACCGTGGCGCTGGTGCCGGAAAACAGCGGCAGGGCAGGATCGGCCTCGTCCAGCTCCAGGCGAACCGGCACCCGCTGCACCACCTTCACCCAGTTGCCGGTGGCGTTTTCCGGCGGCAGCAGGGCGAAGTCGGCACCGGCGCCGGGGCTCATGCTGATGACGTGCGCCTTGAACTGACGATCCGGGTAGGTATCGAGGGTGATGGTCGCCGGCTGGCCGGGGCGCATGTGCGTCAGTTGCGTTTCGCGGAAGTTGGCTTCCACCCAGATTTCCCGATCGGAAATCAAAGCGAACGCCGGTGCGCCGTTGTTGACGTAGTTGCCGACCTGCAAATCATCGACCTTGGCAACGATGCCATCGTCTGGCGCGGTGACGGTCGCATAGGACAGATACAGCTGCGCTTCGTCGAGCTGGGCCTTGGCTTCGCGTACGGTCGGGTGGCTGTCGATGGCGATGTCCGGGTTGCCGTTCAACGCGACGACGGTGCTGGCGATCTGTTGCTCGATGGATGCGATGTGCTGGCGCGAAACTTTCAAGTCGGTTTCGGCGCGTTCGTAAACGGCCCGCGAAACGAACTCGGTGGCGACCAGGGTTTTCTTGCGGGCGAACTCTTTCTGGTCGAAATCCGCCGAAGCCTTGGCCGATTGCAATTCAGCCTGTTGCTGGCGATAGCTGGCCTTGAGGCCGTCGATGCGCAGGCGAGCACTGCCAAGCTGAGCTTCGGCGCGGTCGACGGCGATCTGCAACGGCTTGGGGTCGATGCGAAACAGCACCTGGCCTTTTTGCACCGGTTGGTTGTCGTCGACGGCGATCTCCACCACTTGCCCGGAAATGCGTGCGTTGATCGACGCTTTGGCGACGCGGGCATAGGCGTTATCGGTGGAAACGAAGGGCTCGTTGGCGACGTATTGGCCGTAGCCAATCGCGGCGAAGAGGGCGGGGATGCCGCCCATCAGCAGCGGTCGCAGCTTCTGCTTGAGCGGTTTTTTCGCTGGTGCGTCAGCCGGGTGGGCACTGATTTGTGCGGCGGCGAGATCGAATGGCTGAGTCATGATCGGTACTCCAAAGGGCTGGGTCCCTGTGCGAATTCGTCAGCGGCCCGGGCGTCGTTAAAAGCTGTGCGTCATCAAGTCCGTGCGCGGTGTGGGAGGGTGGCTCCGCTGCCGCTGTTTCGTCGTCGCCAGCCCCGGTACGAGCGCTGTTACAACAAACCTGCCGATCAAGGAATTTCTGGTTCCTTAATTTTGTGCGATGGTGTAAGAATATGAGCGACCAATCTTTCCTGCAAGGAATTTATACGACATGGCACAAAATAAACCGACAGAAGGAAAAGGCCGTGGCCGCCCGCGTGCCTACGACCCGCAAACCGCGCTGCAACAGGCGCTTGGCGTGTTCTGGAATACCGGTTATTCGGCTGCTTCACTGGACAGCATCGCCACCGCCGCCGGCATGAATCGCCCCAGCCTGTACGCCGCGTTCGGCGACAAACATGCGCTCTACATCAAGGCACTCGACCAATATTGGGAAACCGCCCACGCCGCGATGCAGGCTGCTTTGAACGACAGCAACCTGACTCTGGAGCAGGCGCTGACCGGTTTTTACGAAGGGCAATTGGCAATCTACTTTTCCGGTGATGGCCAGCCCCGTGGTTGTTTCGCGATCGGCACGGCGACTACTGAAGCCGTCGAAGACCCTGAAATCCGCAAGGTGCTGTCCCTACGACTCAGCCAGCTCGATGCGGATCTGGAAGCCCGCTTGCAGAAGGCACTTGATACCGGCGAACTGAAACCCGATACCGATCTCGCTGCACTGGCCATGCTCGCGTCATCGCTGCTGCACAGCATCTCGATCCGCGCCCGGGCCGGTAAATCCCGCGAGGAACTGACCGCTCAGGCACGCAACGCCGTCAGCGTCATCTGTGGCTGAGGTTTTTATGGGATTGGAAGACGTCCTGACCGAAGGCCTTGCTGTGGTGTTCTGCGGCATTAACCCCGGCCTTCTGGCGGCGGAGCAGGGGCATCACTTCGCGGGGCGAAGCAATCGGTTCTGGCGCACGTTGCATCTGGCCGGGTTCACACCGCATGAGGTGAGCCCGGAAAACGATCGCTCGATTCTGGAATTTCATTGCGGGCTGACCGCTGTGGTCGAGCGGGCGACGGCCCGGGCGGATCAGTTATCGGCGGACGAATTCACCGCTGCGGCTGCGAATTTCGAACGCAAGATCGCCCGGTATTCGCCGCGCTTCGTGGCGTTTCTCGGCAAGGCTGCCTATGCCGGGTTGTCCGGTAATAAGTCGGTTGAATGGGGGCTGCAAGACACCACGTTCGGCGGCACTGCGGTGTGGATCCTGCCCAACCCCAGCGGCCGCAATCTGGCGTTCAACCAGGAGCAACTGGTGACGGCGTACCGACAGCTTTACCTGGCATCGAGCGAAACCACGTAAGCGTGAAACATGTCCGCCATCGCGTCCGCACGCGCGGTGATTTCCTCGTCAGTACGCGGGCTGAGTGAAAAATCCTTCCCCACCGAACTGAGTGTGGCCAGGATCAGATCGCAGGCCAGTGTGCGAGTGGATTCACTCGCCTCGGGCAGCAACTCAACCATGAACGCCTCAAAGGTTCGTTTGCCCGCCGCCCGCACTTCATGAGCCTCGGGCGCATCGCGATAAAGCGGCGCTGCATCGCTCAGTGCGCCGCGCATCTGCGCCTCCTCACACTCCGAACGAATGAACGCATGCACCAGCGTGCGGAGACGGTCCAGTGGCGGCGCATCCCGATTTTGCAGAATCCGCTGCAGCATCTCCGTGGTCTGCAGCCACTCATCACTCTGCAATCGAAACAGAATCGCCGCCTTGTTCGGGAAGTACTGATATAGCGAGCCAACACTCACGCCAGCCTTCTCCGCAACTCGCGCTGTGGTGAATCGGGCAGCGCCTTCCTTGGCCAAAACCTGAATAGCCGCCTCAAGAATCGCCGAAACCAACTCGGCGGAGCGGGCCTGTTGCGGTTGTTTGCGTGAGGAAATACGGGCGGTCTGGCGGTCGGTCATGGTCGGCTCAGGCGTGAAGAGGGAATGCGAATAGCGAATCGGGCCATTCGCTCGCATCATTTAAACGCGACGAATCATTCGCATTTTAGCCCTCGACTGACGGAAAACCACCATGACCACATTGACCACCGAACCTCTGGTAACCCTGATCGAACGCCTCTACACCCAGGCCAGCGCCGCCACCAGCCCGGTTTTGAATTCCGTATCCAACGAAGAACGCGAGCGCCTGATGCACAGCAAAACCGAGTACCGCGAGCTGTACGGCATGCTCAAAGACCTGTGGCTGCCCGTCTCCCGCGACACCGGAAAACTGCTGTACATGCTGGCGCGCAGCAGCAAGACGAAAGCCATTGTCGAGTTCGGCACGTCGTTCGGCCTGTCGACCCTGCACCTGGCAGCGGCCCTGCGGGACAACGGCGGAGGTGTGCTGATCGGCAGCGAATTCGAACCGTCGAAAGTCGAACTGGCGCGGCATCACTTTATTGAGGGTGGCGTCAGTGATTTGATTGAAATTCGCGAAGGGGACGCGCTGGTGACCTTGGCGAGCGGCCTGCCGGACACGGTCGATCTGTTGCTGCTCGATGGCGCCAAGGCGTTGTATGGCGACGTGTTGAAGCTGGTTGAAAAGCACCTGCGACCTGGCGCGCTGGTGATCGCCGACAACACCGACTACTGCCCGGAATACCTGGCCCATGTGCGCTTGCCAGAGAATGGCTATCTCAGCGTGCCGTTTGCCGATGACATTGAAGTGTCGATGCGGTTGGGCTGAGCGGCGGCATCCGATATGCCGCGAGGGTGCGTGTTGCTTTAGAAGCGGACTTTCGAGGCATTTTCGGTTTGATCTTCCATGCGGGCGACAGGATTCGTCTATCGTCATGAAGATCAACACATGGCCAGGATCAGGGAGCTGATCATGAATCGTCAGGACGACCTAAACATCATCTGGAAGCGGATATTCTGGATTTTCATAGCCCTGTTGTTGCTGGCAATTGCCGTCACTTACAGTCTGCCCGATTACAAAGTGCCCTTTATTGTATGTATCGCCGGGAATATCGGGGGCTACGTAGGGTTTCACAGACGACTGTCGATACTGACCGATCCGGAAATCGAAAACCTCTCCAAATCCTGGTTCGCTTTGATACTGCCTTCATTCATAGGCGGCATTTTGGCGGGGCTCTTGTATCTCTTGTTCCTTTCCGGCGTTATCAGGGGTGATCTGTTTCCGGTGATCGTTCCGGACGACGATCCGAAATGTTTGAAGCAAATCTTCAACGATATTTTTTGCCAACATGCGGAAGGGTACGCGGCCTACGCCAAGTTGCTGTTCTGGTCATTCGTGGCGGGCTTCAATCAAGACTATGTCGTTGACCTGATTGAAAACATAAAGGGCGCCGACAAAAAGGCCGACGAACGCTGAAGGGTATAGTTGTCCAGCTTAGTGCTGCTTTTTTGAAATGACATCGTTCATGTACTGATTCAAATCGCGAAAATCGCTGACGCTCCAGGCATGCGGCGGGATCTTCACACCATTCTCGCGCAAGGTTTTTGGAATCAGGTCTCCGTTCGGGCGAAGGATGATCGAAGAGACGATCACGCCCGGATAGTCATTGAGCCGTTTCTTGAAGGCAGGTGTTGTCAGATCAGGTGTCGGTGGATTGCTTTTATGGGCCAGTGGGCCTGTTCCCTTGATATCGGGTCCGTGGCACACGGCGCATCTTTGAACGTAGAGGTTCTTGCCGTTGGTGTTATCGGCGAAGACGTGTGTGGTTTGAATTGATAGCGCGACAGTCATCAAGACAATGAGCGATGTTTTCATTGTGGAATCAGCTTTCGTCCGTTTTGAATGCTGGGAAAAAACGCCGCAATACTATCCATATTCCTTGTTGTTGTCGTCATTGGGCGATGGCGGGGTTTCAGGTACATGCCATTCGGTGAATACCGGCAACGTCTATATGTTTTCGGCGGTTCAACGTGTCAGAAAATGCCTCGTAGTCGATGAGGGGATCGACTTGGACAGTCCTGGATCAACGCTTTGGCAGCGGCGTATTTCGCTGCATTTTTTCCGCGTCAACTGATCGCACGTTGACACCATCCAACCATCTCCTATCGTTCTTCGCAGACCGCATCCAGGGACCGGATGAGCCGGACAGCCTTTGCGGGCGCGGTCGTTCATGCCATTCCATCAAGGAGCAGCAAAATGTCCAGTGCGACCAATACTTACGACGTGCTCGTCAACATCGATGCCGACTACCTGATTGCCCATCCCAACGACGTTGGCGGTGCGATTTCCATGCTGGTGACGCGCGATGCCGTCGATCCACATGCCAGCGGCAACACCGGCGAAGGCGGCAACGAGCTGTGGATCGATGTCAAAACCGGCGACAACATCCGCTGGCGTGCCACCACGCTGTCGCGCAACTTCGATCGCATCGCACAAATCAAGAACGTCCAGCCCGGCGACCCACACCAGGGCGGCGATTACAGAGGCACCATCTCTCCACCTATCTCTTTCAACGTGCCCGGTGTGGTGATCTATCTGAACAAGGGGGCTCCCGGCGGTATTTCCAAAACCGATGTGACGTACTCCCTGTGGCAAGCCACTGCTCTGAATCCAGGCAAACTCTGGTACACCATCAACTTCGCCCTGTACGACCGTGACCTTAACCAGATTGGCACAGACCACACCTGGGATCCCTACATCACCGTGAATAACCAGTAACTGAAAAGTACACAGCCCGGCCATAGACTCTCGTGGATGACGAGAGTCTATGGCCGGGCTTTTTTGTTGACTTTCATCCATCTTGTTCAGGGAGTGTTGGGGCGCGTCATGCTTGAATAGTCCCCGCTGTGGGCTAGGCTCAAATTCAACTTCCCGGAAAGCAGAACATTAATTCCGGTGTATCCGGGCTTTCAGGATGGTGGCCAAAAGAACAACTTCACTAAAGGGTTAACGATGGATCGATATGATGCCCCGCTTGTTGTAGAGCGCACTTGGCGGGCCGGCATGTTGAAGGGATTGATTACAAGAAATCCATGCCTGAGCATTTTCTTCACGACACTGACCGTGTTCATGGTGTTGCAGTACAAACCTGCTGTCCTCAACTACACAACACGCTTTGTCGACTTTGCCGAGTACATGTTGCAGCACGGCGTCACGCTGTTTCCCATTGCAGACGACCTCAAGCCTTATCCCGACTACACCGTCCTCAATACCTTGTTGGTCTATCTGGTTTCCTTGCCTTTCGGCCGGGTGTCGATACTTTCCATGGGATTTCCGTCCTGCGTGGCCGCGTCCCTGATGCTGGTGTTCATTTATCGGCTGGGGGCGCTGCACAGCAAGAGGTGGGGCGCGTACGGCGTGCTTTTCAGCCTGTTGACCTGGGCCTTTCTCGACGGCGTGAACTCGCTGGCACTGGATATCTACCCGGCGCTGTTTACGGTGATGTGCTTCTACGTGGCCTATTCCGCCGAACTGAAAAAAGACCCGCGACGCCTGGCTTTTCTGTTCGTCGGGCTGGCGCTGGGCTTTGCGTTTCGTGGGCCGATCGGTTTGATAGGGCCCGCTTGCGTCATCGGGGCTTATTACTTGCTGAGCCGCCAATGGCGCATGCTACTGCTGTTTTCATTTCTGTCGGGCCTGATCCTGGCCGCCGGAGTTGTGCTGCTGGCCTGGGCGGCGTACCTGCAAGGGGGGCAAACGTTCCTCGAAGACATGCTTAACATGCAGGGCATCGGCCGCTTCGGCTCCGACCACGCGCCGCGCTATTACTTCTACTTCTCCGCAGGCCTGTTTACCTATGGCTTCACGGTGTTTTACGCCATCAACGTGATCCTGCAGAAGTACAAATTGTTCTTCCGCCCGACCCGTGACAAAGACATCGACCTGTTGCTCTATCTGACCGGGTGGCTGTTGGTGCTGCTGGTGCTGTTCACCATCCCGAGTTCCAAAAAAGCACGCTACATCCTGGCAATCACCCCGGCCATTTCACTGCTGGCCGCGTATATCTTTGTCAGCCAGGAAGCCGCGTTCGTGCGCGCCAAAAACGGCCTGCTGAAGTTCTGCCTGAAGTTGCCCATGCTTGGGTTGGGGATGCTGGTGTCGGTGCTGGTCTACAACAACTTCGCCGAAGTCCCGTTACAGCCCAACTACCTGGGCGCAGGGTTGGGATTGATTGCGCTGTTGAGCTTCTATCACGCCAAACGCGAGTACTTTGCTGAACATCCTTATCGCGAGTTCATGACGTTGTCGTTTGGGGTAGGGGCGTTTTTGATTCTGGATATGTTTTTCTTCAATCCGATCACTTATCACCTGGAACTGATGATCGAGCCTACGCCGAAGTTTTTGCCGTATTGGTTTTGGTAAATGGCTGTAGAAGCAGCCATCGGCCGCCTCTACACGGCGCCACGCCTGGGCTGATTTCATGGTGTGGCCAGCCAATCTCTTGCAATAAAATTGTACATTTTAGTGCTCTTGTACAAGAATTCAGGCTCTCGCTTGTTGAAAGCCGTTCAGTGGATCAACTCTACGCAGTCAGCCTGAACGCCCCCATCAACTGGAACCTGATTGATGAACACGACTCGCCGATTGTGCCTCGTCCTGGGCGACCAGTTATCGTTCGATCTCGCCTCTCTGCAGGTGCTGGATCAACACAGCGATACGGTGCTGCTGGTCGAGGTGATGGAGGAGGCTAGCCATGTTCCTCATCATCCGCAAAAGATCGCCCTCATATTCAGCGCCATGCGCCACTTCGCCGAAGCCTTGCGGCAGAGAGGCGTCAAGGTGCAGTACGTAACGCTCGATGATCCGCAAAATACCGGATCCGTGCCGAGCGAGTTGCACCGCTGGCACTCACGTCTACAGCCGGATGAACTGCACATGACAGAGTGCGGTGACTGGCGACTGGAGCATTCGCTCAGGGACTGTGGCCTGGCGATCCACTGGCATTGCGATAATCGCTTTCTTTGCTCACGTGCCGAGTTCGCTCAATGGGCGCAGGGCAAAAAACAGCTGCGCATGGAGTTCTTTTATCGAGAGATGCGCCGCAAGAGCAGGTTGTTGCTCAATGGCGACGGCAGCCCGGTCGGAGGCGCCTGGAATTTTGATGCGGAAAACCGCAAAGCCTTGCCCAAGGGTGTCAGGCCGCCTTCGCCAGCCCGTTTTACGCCAGATGCAATCACCCGTGAGGTGCTTGCGTTAGTTTCCAACAACTTTTCCGGCCACTACGGCGCCCTCGATACGTTCGACTATCCGGTCACCCACGCCGAAGCGCAGGCCCTGTGGGAGTACTTTCTCGATTGGGGGCTGGCAGCCTTCGGCGACTATCAAGACGCCATGGCCAGCGATGAGCCGTTTCTGTTTCATGCGCGTATCAGCGCGGCACTGAATATCGGCTTGCTGGATCTTCGTAAGCTTTGCAGCGATGTGGAATCTGCCTATTGGTCCGGCAGCATTGCACTCAACGCCGCCGAAGGCTTTATTCGGCAACTGATCGGCTGGCGTGAGTATGTCCGGGGTGTCTACTGGCTGAAGATGCCTGACTATGCCCAGGGAAATGCCTTTGGTAATACGCGTTCGCTTCCAGAGTTCTACTGGACGGGGCAAACACAGATGAACTGCATGCGCCAGGCCATCAACCAGAGCCTGGAACATGCCTACGCCCACCACATCCAGCGATTGATGGTGACCGGCAACTTCGCACTACTCGCCGGTATCGCTCCGAGTGAAATATGTGAGTGGTATCTGGCGATTTACATGGACGCCTTCGACTGGGTGGAACTGCCCAATACGCTGGGCATGGTCATGCACGCCGATGGCGGCTATCTCGGTTCCAAACCCTATTGTGCGAGCGGCCAATACATCAAGCGCATGTCCGACTATTGCCGTGGCTGCGCCTACAAAGTGAGCGAAAGCACCACAGACGACGCTTGCCCTTTCAATTCGCTCTACTGGCACTTTCTAATGCGTCACGGCGACCGACTGCGCGGCAATCAACGCATGAGCATCATCTACAAAAACCTCGACCGCATGCCGGAAGCCAAACAACAGGCGTTTTGGCAACGCGGCGAATGGTTGCTCAAGCAATTAGACGATGGTGAGTCGCTGTGAAAAAAAGTGAGCTGCCCGTCAAAACCTGCGCGACCTGCGGCTTGCCATTCACATGGCGGAAGAAATGGGCTCGCTGCTGGGAGGACGTGCGCTACTGCTCGGAGCGTTGCCGGCGTAGTAAATCAACACACCCACCCTTGAAGAGTGCGCCGGCATGGAGGATATCCGACGCGAAATCGATGCCCTTGATCAGGCTGTTATCAAGCTGCCGGTCAAGTTCAACTATTTTCAACTCAGCGCAGACATTGCACAGGATGGCGTTGGATTATATCCAGACGTCATTCAAGGCCGTTCTTTCGTCATCTTCATGTCCGGTGTTCAAAATACCTCGTGGCTCGATCATCATCAGTTTTGCTTCACCTTTAGCAGCCGTCCGATGTTCAACGCCACGGGGTACCACATAGAGTTCACCCGGATTCACATAGACGCAGCCTTCCGGCAGGTCTATGCGCAGGGTGCCCTCCAGGACAAGAAATGCTTCGTCGGTCTCAGGATGTGAGTGCCAGATGAATTCGCCTTCGATTCGCACAACCTTGAACTGGTAGTCATTCATCTCTGCAACAACCCTGGGGCTCCATTGCTGTTCGATGAGCGAAACCTTACGTATCAGGTTTACAGGAACTGATGATTGGTGATGACGGTGCACTGACATGACGGATCCTCTGTGGTTGAAGTCGCCAGCCTATAGCGCATGGAGCAGGGCACTCTTGTACGATCCTGCAAGTCAGCGTGCGGCCCGCAATCGTTCCAGCCAGCGCATGGGTGGTATTCCGTAGCAGCGAGTGAAGTGTCGCGTCATATGACTTTGATCGTGGAAACCCGCGACGAGGGCGGCATCCACCAGAGTGAAACCTTCAAGCACCAATGCGCGGAACCGATCCAGGCGGCGCAGGGTGACGAATCGGTAAGGGCTCGTACCGTAAAGCGTTCTGAAGTCGCGTGACAGGCTCCAGCGTTCGCGCCCACTGGCACGCTCCAGCATCTCCAGCGTAATGCATGAATGCAGATGTTCCAGGATGAACACTCTGGCGCGCTCGGCTGCACAGTAATCCAGACGCTTGCGCCCGCGTGGCTTGCCACCGACGGCACGCAACGCCATTGCCAAGTCAAATAGCGCGTCCTGTTCCTCCAGTGTCTCCAGTGGATGATCCATTGCTTGCATGAAAGCTGCACTGGCATGGAACAGACGCGGATCGCTCGAAATTCCCCCCGCGATAAAGGGCAAGGGTTCTCCCCCCAAGATGTTCTGGATTAGTGCGGGATCAACGTAGGCCATACGGTAACGAAAGCCTGCATCGGTGCCGGCCATACCATCGTGGAGTTCGTCGGGGTGAAGCACGAGCGTGTTGCCGGGAACACCGTGGCGCAGCGAGCCTTTGTAGTGAAAGCTCTGCACGCCTGCCAACGTTCGACCGATCGAATAGGTGTCATGGCGATGCGGATCGTAGCCGTGGCTGCCAAACCACGCTTCGATTCGCTCGATCCCTCCAGGTTGAACACTGCGGATGACCCAGTCGACATTGCCAGCCTGGCCATTTTTCTGATCCATAAACGTGTGCCTTCCTGATTCAGCGCGTTAGTGGTGAAGATCTGTCTGTCGGGAATATACAAGTGCAGGTATTTAGATGTCCGCTTGAGGCGTGACCATTAAAAAGGGATCTCAATCCTGGTCAGGGCATTTGAAGTTCCAGGAATAGACCTTCATGTCTTTGACCTCTTCCCCGACAGTCGCCACGCCCAGGCAGACGCCGTTCCTGACGTAGTTGAAACTGCAGAATTGAAGACCCACCGTGCACGACTCGATTTCAGTGAAGCCTTTTCTCTGGAGGATGTTTTCGACCCCGTATTCACCTGTGTAGGTCGGGTTCGGCTTCCAGCCATTTTTGATCAAGGCCTTTCGTGCGGTTACAAAGGGCATGTGTTCTTTGATCGGGACGTCGGTTGCGTGGGACAGGGTGCTGATGCAGCAGAGGAGGCTGATGAAGAGTGGTTTTAGTTTCATTTGATGGTTCTGACAGAGCGCCTGTGAATTTTCCCGATGGCATTCAAAGTCTGGAGGAGATTTCCTTCCAGATGTAGCCGTAGTTGTATTTCAGCCAGCGAACCAAGGCCTTATCGAACTGCCGGCGGAACCAGTTACGTTGTCTGGCTGCCAGCCTTTCCTCTATCGAGGCTCTGAGCGAGTCAGGATCAAAGCCTGTCCAGACAGTGGGCAAGACTGCTGCGAGATTGGTGAAGCAGACCGGTGCGACTTCTGAATAAAGGATTTCATAAAGTACGTCAGGATCGACGCCTCTAACCTTATTCGCTACGTAGTCATACTCCACCGGAAAGTCGTTGAAAGGCCAGGAGAGTGCAGCTCTGACCTCGGTCAGCTGTGGCTCAGTCAGAAAATGTCCCAATGCGAAAACGCCTCCAGCTCTTCATCCAATGAATCCGCAACCACTTGTCCTGTGACTGGCTCAACCAAGACGCCCGAATTCGCGCAAGGATACGTGCACACGCTTTGAAAGGGGATAAGCAGGCGTGTCACCTCGCGATTTCAGGAGCGTTGGGGAGGCAAAGTACTGAGGGAATCACGCTGTAGAAGCATTCATCGACTGCTTCTACAGGAGCCAACCGGTTACGCCACTTCGACGTGATCCAGCGCCTGATTCACCGCCAACTCGGCAATCATCACCACCTGCGCAATACCCAGCGCCGTCTTGCGGTTCGAGGGATCGAGCAGGGCGGCGAAGTTACTGAGCATCTCGCTCGCAGAACTCAGGGTTTCGCTGGCATTGGCCAGCAAACATTCGGTGTTGAACTTCGGATTGGCCAGGTACATCCGCTCGGGCTCGTTGCAGGACGACATGACCCCGGCGGCGGGGAAGAGGTAGTGATCCTGCGCACGCTCGGCGGCGTCGTGGAGCTTTTTGGAATTGGGGGATTCGTAGGGGGAGGTTGGGTCGGTTTCGGGTGGGTTGGGTGTTGGTTTGATCATGATGTATCTCCTGGAAAGCAATCTAGGAGCCATCACCCTTCGCTACCAAACGTAAGGTGGTGGCCATGCTCAGGTTGGTAGACCGGTCCAGGAACCCGGCGCTTCCGAAGAAGCCCTGCGCACGGCCACCATAAAGAAGCAGAGACGAAAATAATCCCTGCAAAGAGGTGGCGCCATGCGCCTGGAATACCGGGCTACCAAACCCGATCACTGATTTTCAGTGACCTCGAAACGATAAGACCCGCATGCCAGACGCACAAGCCGGCGGATTCTGGCGTAGTCGTAGGCAATGACGCAAGGCGTTGTAGCCTTGGGGAAGTTACGGCTGGTGACTTTAAACGTGGCCGTTTAAGTCGAGAAATTTTGCATGAGATTGAGCGAGTATCGGTGGATTAGCCGGTAAAGCGAAGAGCACTCGTTGGTAAGGGTTCCTTCCAAAGTAACTACGGAACCCTCCCGTTCCCCAAAAACTTGTTATTTATCTGGTTTGTGAGTCGGAAGCGTTGGATGTTTCGGTTTGTTTGGAGGGTTAACGTGATGCCTTCTGTCGTCCTTTCCGTCGTCACGTTTTGGTTTTGGGCCTGGTTTGATGTGAGTTGACATACTTGTCTCGATATCCAAGTGGGTGATTTTCAGATGGGGGCAGCTAGCAACCAACGGCTTGGTTCCTAGGCGTGCACGGAAAATTTAGAACCGATCTACGAAATTTCAAGCAGATGAGATAAGAAAAACGAAAAGCGGACTGTCGTTTCACCTCACTCGCTAGGTAGCGCCAACATCCTCTGTGGCACCAAAAGGGACAGCACCAAAAAGGGATAGATTTATTTTCTCTCCGGGGGGGGGGGCGGACGCATGCTTTCACATTGCCTTCATGATTCCAGAAAAGGGAGGCGGACTCGTTATTTGAGAAGAGCCCATCTCCCTTTTCCGTCCGAATACGTCCATTTCCCTATTTTTAAATTTGGTCCAGCGAGTCGTGGAATTTGGGTCTATTTTTACCAAGGTTAATGATTTTTAAGTTGCGTGACACCGTAGTCGATTATTTTAGGCATGAGAGGGCTCTAAAGCGTGGAGTTGTTTAAATAAAAACTATTCATGTGGAGTTAAATGGATGAGACTGCATAAGCTTAAGGTCGAAGGTTTTAAACGCATACATTCTGCGGATGTTGAGTTTGGAGAGGCAACGTTTTTAATTGGGGCAAATAATGCTGGTAAGAGCTCAGTGCTAAAAGCTATTGAGTG
Source organism: Pseudomonas sp. stari2 (assembly GCF_040760005.1). NCBI lineage: Bacteria > Pseudomonadati > Pseudomonadota > Gammaproteobacteria > Pseudomonadales > Pseudomonadaceae > Pseudomonas > Pseudomonas sp. Stari2. Next base: position 3,779,256 of record NZ_CP099760.1, on the reverse strand, counting down.
GTTGCTGTCTGCAAAAACTAGGATGGAGCCGCATTTTTATTGTTCTGAAGTCGATCCCGAGACTGGTGAAAACAAGATCTCCTGCAAAACTGTCGTTCTGGAAGCCGAGTTTCGCAATGTTCCGGATAGTGCAGTGGGTTGGCGAGGATTTAAGGGGCGATTGTTTCAATACGATCCGATTGATACAGGAGAAACCGGGCGAAGTATCTTTTATCGGAAAACATATGTCCTTGGAGAAGATGTAGTAATTGAGCTTAAGTCTTACGCAAGAAGTATAAAGGAGGAATACTTAAATTTAACAAAGCCTGTAGAGTTTTTAGAGCGAGGGATTGATCCGGCGCCGTTTGCTGAGTTATTTAAAGATCTTGAGAAAAAAATATCTGCAGCGGAACGTGTGAAGTTAGAGCTGATTGATGAGATATGGGATGTTTCTGAAGATGAGGTTTGGGACAAGAATCCAGGAGGGGTTCCGGCGGTTGTTTTATCAAAATTACCAAATTTTTTGTTAATACCAGCGGAGGCGGCAGCTCATGAGTTTGATAAGGCTGGAGTGCTGCATAAAACACTGAATGAGCTTTTTAAAGATGTTAGGGAAACATCTGAGCACTACAGGGTTGCTCAGGAAAGCTTGATTATGCTCGCAAAGGAGCTTGATCCTTCGGATTCAGATTCTGAATTCGGAAAAATGATGCAGGAACTAAACGCTGTCCTTTGTGGAGTGTTTCCTGAGTCAAAAATTTTTGCTTCGGCCGACTTGTCTGGTCCCGAATCTTTAATTCCAATTTTTTCAATAGAGATGTCTAGCAATATACGAACAACTATCGCTAATCAGGGCACAGGAATGGTTCGTGCTGCGGTCTTTGGACTGCTACGATTTCGGCAGCAATGGCTTAAAAAAAGAGGTGGTAATGACGAGCGAGGATTAATAATCGGTTTTGAGGAACCTGAAATATTCCTTCATCCCAGCGCTGCAAACCAAATGAGAGATTTGATTTATGAGTTATCTGGAGGTCTGTCCCAGATTGTCGCGACAACTCACTCTCCTTACCTAATAGACTTGGCGAGAAAACCTAGGCAGGTGTTGAATCGCTTTAGTTATGAAGAGGGGCACTCAACCGTTCACCCATTCTCCGTTTCTGAAAAATTTAGATTGCTCCAAGGGAATGATAAGGATCAGGTTAAGATGCTAATTAAGCTTGATGATCACGTTTCTCGAATATTTTTCACCCGAAAAGTTATCGTTGTAGAGGGCGATACGGAAGAGCTGGTTTTAAAAGAAGCAATTCGTAGGATGGCACCCGATGTACGCGCAAAAGTTTTGTCATGCACCGAGATCATCAAGGCGAGGGGTAAAGCGGCAATAATAGGCTTGGCTAAATATCTTACTGCGCTTGGTGTGAATTTTTTCGTTATTCATGATAGGGATCAGGGCACAGCAGGAGCTGAAGTCTTCAACAAGCCAATTGCAGATGCGGTTGCGGAAGTAGATAATCTTGAAGTTATTCATGAGTGTATGGAAGATTTGCTTGGTTATGCTGCTCCAAGTTCTGAAAAGCCGTTTAAAGCTTACTTGCATACTTTGCAATGGGAAGAAAACTGGGAGGGAGTGCCTGAGAATCTTAGAGTTGTCATTGCGAAAGCTTTTAGGCCTTACATTTGAGGTGGTGTAGTAGGTCGAGTGGTCGGGTTCGCCAATGAATGGGGGCAAAAAGGGGACATTTCTTTTAGGAAATAGATCTGTCCCCTTTGGTTTTAGATTTGGGAAAAAGCCGTGTCAGTTTCCGTTGATGTGCTGACTATGAAAAAATGCATAACCAATAATGTAAGAGCCAATTTTATTTGTACGAGCCGTCACCCATACGGCGTCCATGCCTTGTTTTTTCTGCTCATACAGGTCTGCCTTTGTTGTGCAAAGGTGAATCTTGCGCTGTGTGTTCGAGTCCTCTATCCATATGCCTGCCTCACAGCGACCGGTCCTTCCGGTGGCGGGCCCTGGAAAGGTTATTTCATACGTTGATTCGTAATTAACGACTTTGCCAGGTAATAGGTAGGTGCCGACATCATAAGCATGGAGAGAGAAGAAGAAACTTATGCAGAAGCCACCAAGAAAAGAATCTATTACACGTTTCGCCATTTTTTCAGTTGGGCGGCTGTAGAACGTCCTACCAGCAAAAACAACTCCAACAAGAGCACCGAACAGCAGGTATGTCGTCCATTCGGGGATTTCGCGCATTAAAATCGTGCGTGCTGAAATGCGTAAAGCCCAGGACATATAAAAAAACCAAAGACCCAAAAGCAATAACGCAATGGCTGCAACAGCTATCTTTTTTGAAGTTTTTACAGGTGAATCAGGTTTTGTTTCTTGCATGTTGTTCTTACTTATGTGTGGCGGATTTATTAAGGTTTTTTGTGTTTTCCTACGCTTCCCCAAGGTTTTCGGGTGACGCCGCTCCAGAAGTGTTCAAACCTAAGCCTTAACCCACCGCCCCCGACTCCAAGCACTCAAAAAGTCGACCGCAAACACCAACCCCAACATCGCCAATATCACCGTCCCCGCCTGCGCCTCCTGAAACAAACTCAAGCTCACATACAACATCTGCCCCAACCCCCCAGCGCCCACAAACCCCAGCACGCTAGCCATCCGGATATTGTTCTCCCACCGATACAAACAGTACGCCAGCAATTGCGGCGCCAGGTTCGGCAGCGTCCCGTAACAAAACGCCAAAACCGGATTCCCCCCTTGCAGCCGAATCGCCTCCGCCGGTTCCGGTGGCGTGTTTTCCAGCGCTTCCGCAAACAAGCGCCCCAGTACGCCCGTGGTGTGCAGGGCGAGGGCGAGGGTGCCAGCGTTAGGCCCAAGGCCGGCGGCGAAGACCATGAGTGCAGCCCAGACCAGTTCCGGAATGGCACGCAGGCCGTTGAGCAGCAGGCGGGCGGCGCTCTGAAAAAACCAGCCAAAGCGGCCAGCGGCGGGGAGTGCCAGTAACAGGCCCAGCACGGCGGCGAGGAGGGTGCCGAGGGCGGACATGGCGAGGGTTTCCATGGCGCCGTGGAGGATGGCGTTGAGGTAACCGACGCTGAAGTCGGGGCTCAGGAAGCGGCCAACATACGAGCCCATTTGTTTCAGGCTCGTAGCGCTGCCAAGTTCTTCGAGGTCGAGGCCCAGGTAGGCGAACGAGGCGATGACGGCGAAGACGATGGCTAGGATCAGCGCCGTGTTGATCAGGCGCTTCATGTCAGTCTCCAGCGCAGCAGGCGGCTGAGTTGGTCGGCGCCGAGCACCAGCAGCAGGAAGGTCAGCAGCATGCTGGCGACTTCGCCGCCGGCGAACATGCGGATCGACAGGTCGATCTGTTGGCCGAGGCCGCCAGCGCCGACGAAGCCCATCACCACCGAGGCGCGGATGGCGCATTCCCAGCGGTAGACGGTGTAGGAGAGCAGTTCCGCCGCGACGTTGGGCAGCACGCCGTAGGCGAAACTGGCCAGGCGTCCGCTGCCGGCCTGGAGCAAGGCGTGGGCCGGACGCTGGTCGGTGGATTCGAAGATTTCCGCGTAGACCTTGCCGAGCATGCCGCTGTAGGTGATGGCGATCGCCAGCACGCCCGCTGCCGGGCCGAGGCCGACGGCGCGCACGAACAGCAGCGCCCAGACGATTTCCGGCACGCTGCGCAGGAAGATCAGCATGCCGCGCACCGGCCAGCGCAGCAACCGGCCCAACAGGCTCGGGTGGCCGCTGTGGGAAGCGGCGGACAACGACAAGGCGCGGCTGGCGAGCAAACTGGCCGGCACTGCCAACACCAGTGCCAACGCCATGCCGGCCGTGGCGATGGCCAGGGTTTGCAGGGTGGCCTTGAGCAGCAATTGCAGAAAGTCCCGGTCATGGGCCGGCGGCCAGAAGGTCGCGACGAAGCGGCCCATTTCGCTCTGGCTGTCGGCGTGCAGCAACACGCCTAGGTCGAGTTCGCTGAGCTGAATCCCCGGCCACAGCAAGGCAATCGCCAGCAGTGTCAGCAACAGGCGTGGCCACGCGGCAGGGTCGCGGGTGTCGGCGCTCAGCATCGTGGAATCTGCACAATCAGCGGCGTCAGGGCCGGCGCCGGGGATTGCAGTTGTTCGTTGGCGTACAGGCTGTCGAGCATGTCGTGGCTGACGTGATCGGACGGGCAATCGAACAGGATCTTCCCTTCGCGCAAGCCAATGATGCGCGGGAAGTGCGCCAGCGCCAGTTCCACCGCGTGCAGGCTCGCCACGAGCGTGACGTTGTGCTCCCGGGCATGGCGCGACAGGACGGTCAGGGTGTGCCCGGCGAGGACCGGGTCCATGGCGGACACCGGCTCGTCCGCCAGCAGTACGTCCGGCGCCTGATACAGCACGCGAGCGATGCCGACCCGCTGTAACTGCCCGCCGGAGAGTTGCTGGCATTGACTGAAGAGTTTGTCCGCCAGATCCAGCCGCGCCAACGCGGCGCGTGCGCCGGGGATGTCCAGTGGATGCAGCAGATTGACGAGGCTTTTGCCCAGGCTCCATTGCCCGAGTTTGCCGGCCAGCACCGCCGTCACCACCCGTTGCCGGGGCGGCAGGGGCGGTGCCTGATGTACAAGACCGATTTTTGCGCGCAGGTGTTGACGCTGGCGGGCGGACAAGTGCCAAGCCCGCTGGCCCAGCACGTCGATGTCGCCGCTGCTCGGCCGAATCGCGGTGGCCAGCAGGTTGAGCAGGCTGGATTTACCGGCGCCGGACGGGCCGATGATTGCCACCTGATCGCCGCTGTTGATCTGCAAATCCACACCACGCAGGGCTTCGACGCCGTTGGCGTGGTGCAGAAAGACTTGCTTGAGGCTCAGGGTCATTTCAGCAGTTCGGCGGCGCGGGCGGCTTCCTCGATGCCTTTGTAGTTGTCCGGGCTGGTTTCGATGAAGCGGCTGGCGGCCTGCAGGTCGAGGATTTTCTTCTGCTCGGGGTTTGCCGGGTCGAGGGCGAGGAAGGCTTTTTTGATCTTTGCTGCCAACGCCGGGTCGAGGGTGCCGCGCACGGTCCAGTTGTAATCGAAGTAGGCCGGGGTGGTGGCGAAAACCTTGACCTTGTTGGTGTCGACCTTGCCGGCGTCCACCAGTTTCTGCCAGACGCTGGCGTTCAGCACACCGGCATCGACCTTGCCGGCCTGCACCCAGGCAACGGTGGCGTCGTGGGCGCCGGAGTAACCGACGCGGCTGAAATAGGTTTCCGGTTTGATGCCGTCCTTGAGCATGAAATAGCGCGGCATCAGGCTGCCGGAAGTCGACGATACCGAACCGAAGGCGAAGGTCTTGCCCTTGAGGTCGGTGAGGCTTTTCACGTTCGGGTCGGCGGTGATGAATTTGCTGGTGAACTGCGCGTCCTGCTCGCGCTGTACCAGCGGGATCACCGGGGTGGTGGCATCGGTTTTCAGCCGTGCCTGGACGAAGGTGAAACCGCCCAGCCACGCCATGTCGAGGCGGTCGGTGGCCAGGGCTTCAACCACGGCCGGGTAGTCGGCCACGGGAACGAATTGCACTTTCATGCCCAATTGCTGCTCCAGATAAGCCCCCAGCGGTTCGAACTTGCGCAGCAGTTCGGTCGGGGCCTCGTCGGGAATCGCGCTGACTTTCAACACGTCTGCGGCCTGGGCCAGCAGGGTGGAAAAGGACAGGGCCAGACCTGCAGTCAGTGCCAGGGTGCGTTTGAGCATGGGAATCTCCGTTTCATGGGCGTCAGGATCGGTGCGTAGCCTGCGGAAAAACGTCGGCGGCTGCAACGTCAGGTTAGACGAATCGGCGCGACAGCGAGGCTCAGTCCACCTGCGCGAAGCGCTCCACCAGCCAGTCGATGAACACCCGCACGCGGTTGCTCAGGTGCCGGTTCGGCGGATACAGCAGGTGGAACGGGTACGCCGGCGGGCGCCAGTCGGTGAGGATCGGCAGCAGTTCGCCGCGTTCGATGGCGGCCCTGACTGTGTAGCTGAATGTGTGAATGATCCCCAGCCCAGCCAACCCGGCCGCCAGATGCGCGTTGCTTTCGTTGACGCTGACCAGACCTTTGCCTTCGATCTGATGGCGTTCGCCGTTGCGCTGGAAGTTCGACGGCAGAATGCGCCCGGTGGAGGCCGAGCGGTAAGCGATCATCTGATGTTGGGCCAGTTCCAGCGGGTGCATCGGCGTGCCGTGGCGCTGCAAATAGTCGGGCGTGGCGCAGGTGGTCCAGGACACTTCGCCCAAGCGGCGCACGGCGAGAGCCTGTTCGGTCAGCGGGCCGCCGCGAATCACGCAGTCGACGCGCTCGCTGATCAAGTCCACCGGGCGGTCGCTGACGCCCAGATCGACCTGAATGTCCGGATAGCGCTCGAAGAACTTCGGCAGTTCCGGAATCACCAGCATGGTCGCGGTAGAGCCGCCGATGTCCACGCGAATCCGGCCACGGGGCAAGCCCTGGGCCTGACTGAAACCCTGATCGATGTCATCCAGTTGATGCAGCAGTTGCTGGGTCAGCTGGTAGTAGGAAGCGCCGTCGGCGGTGACGGTCAGGCGCCGGGTGGTGCGTTGCAGCAGGCGAACGCCGAGATGGCTTTCCAGTTGCCCGATCAGTTTGCTGACCGTGGTTTTCGGCTGGTTCAACGAGTCGGCGGCTTTGGTGAACGAACCGCTTTCCACGACGCGGGCGAACACGCGGATCGCCAGTAACTGATTCATCGGGCTGCACTCAAGGATCGAAGACAGGGCTGAGTATTGTGCATGTCTGTGTATAAACAAAACCGATTTTGCGGATTTTTCAATTCAATCCATCGGCCTAAAGTCGCTTCCAACGGCTCACCTACGACCCGTCACCTTCCTTGAAACGGTTACTGGAGATTCATCATGAGCAACAGACTAGAAGGCAAAATCGCACTGATCACTGGCGGCACTACCGGCATCGGCCTGGCCTCGGCGCAGGAGTTCGTCGCCCAGGGCGCCACGGTATTCATCACCGGCCGGCGTCAGGCCGAACTGGACAAGGCGGTCGCCGCCATCGGCCCTCGTGCCATCGGTATTCAGGGCGATGTAGCAAAACTGGACGATCTGGATCGCATTTACCGCGAAATCGCCGAGAAGGCCGGGCACCTCGACACCCTGTTCGCCAATGCCGGTGGCGGCGACATGCTGCCGCTGGGGGCGATCACCGAAGAGCACTTCGACCGGATTTTCGACGCCAACGTGAAGGGCACGTTGTTCACGGTGCAGAAGGCGTTACCGCTGCTGCGTGATGGCGCATCGATCCTGCTGACTTCGTCGACCACTTCGGTGCAAGGCACAGAAAACTTTAGCGTCTATAGCGCGAGCAAAGCGGCGGTACGCAACTTCGCCCGGTCATGGTTGCTGGACCTGAAGCCTCGGCGCATCCGCGTCAACGCCATCAGCCCTGGCCCGGTGCGCACCCCAGGTCTGGCAGGGCTGGTGCCGGCGGAGCACACGCAGGGGCTGTTCGATCAACTGGCGTCTATCGTGCCGATCGGGCGTCTGGGCGAGCCGAGCGAGATTGCCAAGGCGGCGCTGTTCCTGGCTTCGGATGACAGCAGCTTCGTCAACGGCATCGAGTTGTTCGTCGACGGCGGCACTGCGCAGATCTGATTGGAGTCACTCAATGCCCCGGCACTTGTTCATTCGAGTGTCGGGGCTCGTCCGTTTCCTCGGCCAGCGCCTTGTCCCAGATCAGGCGCGGGTCGAAGCTCATCGCCGACAACATCGTGAACACGACCACCAGACCGAAAAACAGAATCCCCGGTCGCGGCTCGATATCCCCCAGCGCCTGGAATTTCACTAGCGCCGCCACCAGCGCGACCACCAGCACATCAAGCATCGACCAATAGCCGATCAGCTCGACGAAACGGTACAGCTTCGAACGCTCCTTGCGCGCCCAATGACTGTCCCGTTGCACGGTAACCAGCAGCAAAGTCAGCGCGACGAATTTCACCCCCGGCACCGCGATGCTGGCGATGAAGATGATCAGCGCGATGTCCCACGCACCGTGTTCCCAGAATTCCAGCACACCGCTCATGATGGTGCTGTCGGCGCCGTTGCCGAGCAGGGTGGTGTTCATCACCGGCAGCAGATTCGCCGGCACGTAAAACGCCAGGGCGGCGAACATGTAGGCCCAGGTGCGGGCCAGCGAGTTGGTTTTGCGCCGGTGCAGCGGCGCGTCGCAGCGCGGGCACTGGTGCGGCTCGTCGGTCATGTCGCAGGCCAGTCCGCAGCTGTGGCACAGGCAGAGGTTGAGCTCGCTGGCGGTCGGTGGTCGCTTCACAGGATGCCCCACAAATCACGTATGTCGCGTCCGGCGACGCGGATCAGCAACAGGCTGAGCACGGCCAGCGCAAACAGGCCGATGCCGGGGATCACATCGAGCATGCCCGCCAGTTTGAACACCGCCACCATCGCCCCGAGCAGGCACACTTCGAGCATGCTCCACGGCCGCAGCACTTCCAGCCAGCGCATGCACAGTTTGAACGCCGGCGAGCGGCGCGAGGCGAGGGCGAAGCTCAAGACCCAGATGAGCAAAACCAATTGAAAGGCCGGCGCGATGATGATCGAGATCGCCGCGACCATCGCCATGAAGGTGATCGGCCCCTGACTCAGGGCCAGCACCGAATCCCACAGGGTCGCGCTGTTTTTCAGGCCCTTCATGCTGATGCTCATCACCGGGTAGAAATTGGCGAACAGCCACAGCATCGCTGCCGTGAAACTCAGGGCCAGCCGTTGTTCCACACTCAGGTTGTTGTGGCGCTGGAGCACGCCGCCACAGCGGGCGCAGAGGGATTTCTGGTAGCGGGCGAGCGTGGCTTTTTCGTACACGCAGTCGCAATGCTCGCAGATGATCAGGTGAAAGGTCGTGGCCATGGGGCGCTCGAGGGGAGGAGGGCTTGAACCTTCTTCAATATAGGCGCGTTGGGGCATCCGACAACTGTCACATCCCGAAATGCACCTTTGGTCTGCCGCTGCGCCGCGCCGAATCTGGCCCCGGGCAACGACCACGCAACCGGGCGATTCACACCGGTTGCGTGACTTCCTCTGCTGCGATTGCAGTTCGCACGCCGGGCCGCTCGGCGATGCGTGCCATGTAATTTGCCAGCGCTGGCCAGTCTTCGATGGCGATGCCGAATGTCGGCAACCACTTCAACACCGTGAACAGATAGGCATCCGCCACGCCGAACGCCTGCATCAGAAAGGGTTGAGTCGCAAGGATTCGATTCAGGTAATCCAGTCGCTTGAACAGTTTGTGTTTGAAGATCGTTTTGCTGGATTCCGGGATTTCGCTGCTGAACAACGGCGCGCTGCCGCCATGAATTTCCGAACTGATGAAATTCAGGTGCTCCTGCAGACGCGAGCGCTCCCAGGTGCCATTGGCCGGGGCCAGCCTCTGTGCAGGGTCAAGGTCGGCGAGGTATTGCAGAATCGCCGGGCCTTCGGTCAGCACCTCGCTGTTATCGAGCATCAGTGCGGCCACGTAACCCTTCGGATTGATCTCGTGAAAGTCCCTGCCATCGGCGGTGCGCTTGGTCTGGTTGTTGACCCTGATCAGCTCGAACGGCAGCGCCAGTTCTCGCAACACAATGTGCGGGGCCAGCGAGCAGGTCATGGGTGCGAAGTACAGTTTCATGGGTTCTCCTTCAAGTGAGAGCCCAGAATCCGGGATTTTGGAGACGCTTCGCAAAGGACATCTGCAGTGCTAGCGTATGACAAAATCTCATGGACTGAAGAAACCCCATGCTCACCCGACTGCCCTCGCTCAACGGATTGCGAGCCTTCGAATGCGCGGCCCGACACCTGAGTTTCACCCGCGCCGCCGAAGAACTGAACGTTACGCAAACTGCTATCAGCCATCAGATCCGTCGTCTTGAAGATGAACTCGGCGTGCGCCTGTTCATGCGCTTGAAGGACGGATTGGCGCTCACGGAAGAGGGCAGCGCTTATTTCCCCGGTGTACGTTCGGCGTTCATGGAACTGCGCCATTCGACCGAGCGCTTGCTGGAGGCGGACAATCAGAGTGTCCTGACCATCAGCACGTTGGTGTCCGTGGCGTCGAAATGGCTGTTACCGCGCCTGCCGTCCTTTCGCGAGGCGTTTCCCGAGATCGATGTGCGCATCAGTGCATCCACTGAACTGGTGGACTTTCGCAAGGGTGGCATTGATGCAGCGATCCGATACGGCAACGGAAACTGGCCGGGACTGCGCGCCGACTGGCTGATGGCCGACGAGATATTCCCGGTGTGCAGCCCGCGTTTGCTCACCGGGCCGGATCCGATCAAGACGCCGGCTGATCTGGCCCGGCACACCTTGCTGCACGTCAGCGGGCAGACTGCGAATGACTGGAACGACTGGCTGCACGCGGCAGGCCAGCCACCGCTCACGGCCAAAGGCCCGCGTCTGACCTTCGATCTGGCCATGATGGCGGTGCAGACAGCGATTGACGGGCAGGGCGTGTGCATCGGGCGCTCGACCTACGTCGATGATGATTTGCGGGCCGGGAGACTGGTGGCGCCGTTTGATCTGCGGCTGAAATCCGACTCGGGGTTCTACTTCGTCACGCCCCATGAAAACGCGAATTCGAAAAAGGTCGTTGCCTTCAGGCAATGGCTGTCGCAGGTGGTGTGAGTTGTATGCGTGTGTATCAATCTCGCGCTCGTACACAGTGAGGTAACAAGCGCCAGTATCGGGACACATTCCCGGTACATGCCATGCTCAAAGTAGAGGCGTCACTTCACTACTTCCGAGAGGGCAACACCATGCGCCGCACACTTTTGATGACCGCAGCCGCCGCACTCGTTTCATTGACCGGCCTCGCGCACGCGGCTGACACCCAATCCGCCGCCCCGGCCAAGAGCTGGCAACAAGGTTTGAGCCGCACGGATCTGGTTCATCAGGATCTGGGCGCAGCGGATCGCGAAGTGATTCAGGCTCGAGTGGATTTCGAGCCAGGCATCACTTCCCCCCGGCATGCGCATCCGGGCGTTGAAGTCGCCTATGTGATCAGCGGCACCTTCGAATACCAGCTCGAAGGCCGGGCGCCGGTGACGCTGAAGGCCGGCGATTCGCTATTCATCCCGGAAGGCGTGGCGCACATCGCGAAAAACGTCGGTAATGACAAGGGGTCGGAACTGGCGACTTACATCGTCAAGAAGGGCGAGCCGTTGTTGATCCTCAAGCAATAACCACCGGGATATTGACAAGGCCTGCCAATGTGGCAGGCCTTTTTTGTCGGCGGACTCAACGCAGGCTGATGCCGCCCGATTCAAACTGAAGCAACTTCAGCTCACATCCACCTCTTTCACAACTCCGGTCGATGCCCTTTGCTTGCGTCTCTTGAGCCAACTGAAAAACGCATGCACCGGATGCAGAACAGCCGTCAGCACGCCAAGCAGCAGGATGATGAAAAGGATGATCAGCGGGATACTTTCGTGCGAGAACATGGTGGGTTACTCCTGTAGTCACTATGTTGGAACCTGCAGACTAGACGCATCCGGCGATGTTTTTGGTGAACGTATGTTCATCCTCGGGCGCTTCGATTGTGCTACGGGAGGCCCGGGATCGGCTCCACGTTCATGAGCAGTTCGAAGGCTCGTCTTTCTCGCTGACCGTCACCCGGGCATGTCGAAATCAGGCATCGGCATGCCGCACTCGAGCTATTTGCGTTCAAGTTCAGCCACGTAAGGTGAGGCGTCCATCAGAGAACAACAAAAACAATGAACAGCCTGAATTCGAAGGAATCGAGCGGTCAGTTGGCGCAGGGTTTCAAGCCACGTCACGTGACCATGTTGTCAATTGCAGGAATCATCGGTGCGGGGTTGTTTGTCGGTTCCGGACACGCCATCGCGGCGGCGGGGCCGGCGGTGTTGCTGGCCTATCTGTTTTCCGGCCTGCTGGTGGTGCTGGTCATGCGCATGTTGGGTGAAATGGCAGTGGCCCGACCTGACACCGGATCGTTCTCCACCTACGCCGATCAGGCCATCGGCCGCTGGGCCGGCTTCACCATTGGCTGGCTCTACTGGTGGTTCTGGGTGCTGGTCATTCCTATCGAGGCCCTTGCCGCCGGGCATGTGTTGAATCAGTGGTTTCCCCAGGTCGATGCATGGTTGTTCGCGCTGGTGTCGATCATCCTGCTGGTGATCACCAACCTGTTCAGTGTCTCCAAGTACGGCGAGTTCGAATTCTGGTTCGCCATGGCCAAGGTCGTGGCGATCATCGGTTTTATCGGCGTGGGTTTTGCCGTGCTGATGGGCTGGATTCCCGAGCGTGAAGCCAGCGGCCTCAGCCGGTTGATGGAAGAACATGGCGGGTTCGCCCCCAATGGCCTGTCGGCGGTGGTTGGCGCCTTCATCACCATCATGTTCAGTTTTATCGGTACGGAAGCGGTAACCATTGCCGCTGCCGAATCGGACAATCCGGCACAGAACATCGCCAAGGCCACGCGTTCGGTGATCTGGCGCATCGGTGTGTTCTATCTGCTGTCGATCTTCGTGGTGATTTCCGTGGTGCCCTGGAACGACCCGCTTTTGGCGTCCGTCGGTTCCTATCAGCGCGCACTGGAATTGATGAGCGTTCCCCACGCCAAATTCATGGTCGATGTGGTGGTGTTGATTGCCGTGGCCAGTTGCATGAACTCGTCGATCTATATCGCTTCGCGCATGTTGTTCTCACTGGGGCTTCGCGGCGATGCACCGCACGCGTTGAAAGTGACTTCCGGCGCAGGCGTGCCGAGGGCGGCGGTGATTGCCAGCAGCGTCATCGGCGCCGGGGTGACGCTGCTCAGTTACTTCATGCCCGCCGGCCTGTTTCAATTCTTGCTCGCCAGTTCCGGCGCCATTGCGTTGCTGGTGTACCTGGTGATCGCGGTTTCCCAGCTGCGCATGCGGCGGATGCTGCTTCGGCAGAATGTCGAGCTGACCTTTCGCATGTGGCTGTTTCCCTGGCTGACGTATCTGGTGATGGCGTTCATCTGCGCCGCACTCGCGGTGATGATGCTGACGCCGGAGCATCGCCTGGAAGTGACGTCGACCATTGGCCTGGCGCTGGCGATTTCCTTTATCGGGCTGGTGACCACGCGTCAGCATGGGCCGGCGACTTCGTCTGTCCCAGTCAAACAAAACGCCCGAGGCAGTGCCTCGGGCGTGTAGGGAGGATCGGGATTCAGATCAGCCGCAGGGTCACGTCGATGTTGCCGCGCGTGGCCTTGGAGTAAGGGCAGGTCTGGTGCGCAGCTTCCACCAGTGACTGGGCGACCGAAGGCTCCAGCCCCGGCAGACTGACATTCAGGCGCGCCTGCAGGAAAAACGCATCACCGGTCTTGCCCAGATCGATTTCGGTTTCCACCGCCACATCGGCTGGCAGCCTGATCTTCAGCGCAGCCGCCGCTTTGCCCATGGCACCGATGAAACAGGCCGACCAGCCGGCCGCCAGCAGCTGTTCCGGATTGGTGCCGCTGCCATTGGAGCCCGGTGGCGACAGCTTGACGTCCAGATTGCCGTCGGAACTGCGCGAGGCGCCATCGCGTCCGCCGGTGGTGCGGGTCTTGCCGGTGTACAGTACGGTGTCGATTTGATTGATCATGAGAATGCCTGCCTGTGTGAGTGGTGGAGTCGGAAGGAAGGTTCCGATGGCCCACACTTTTGCATCGGCATGTACCGGGGATGTGTCATGAACTGGGGGTTATGTATCGCTGTGTAGCAATGCGTTCAGGCTGATCGCTGAGACAGCGTCAGCAGAACTCCGAAGCCCACGAGCAGGCCGCCGAACGCCCGGTCAATCCACTGCCGTGCCGCCAGCAGTTTCTCCCGCACTCGCCCGGCGGAGAAACACAGCGCCACCAGGCTGAACCACAGCACATGCGCCCCGGCAATGAACACCCCATAGGCGATTTGTACCGGCAGGCCCGTCTCCGGCCGGACGACACCCATGAACAGGCTCACGATGAAAATCGAGGTTTTGGGGTTCAACGCATTGGTGAGAAAACCTGAACGCAACGCAGCCAGGTCCGACAGGGCAGGTGGCGCAGCATCCGGCTGCTGAACGTCAGGTCTGGAGCGAAGCATTTTGATGCCCAGATAAACCAGATACGCAGCCCCCGCCAGTTTCAGTGCATTGAACAACCAGGGCGATTGTTGAAGCACTAATCCGAGTCCGAGCAGGGTGTAGCCGACATGCACCAGCACTCCGAGACCAATGCCCATCGCCGTGAGCACGCCTGCGCGTCGAGAGAGCAGCAAGCCGTTGCGCGAGACCAGGGCGAAGTCAGGCCCGGGGCTGATGCATGCCAGCAGTGTGATGGTGATTACGGCTATCCATTCGCTCATGGTGGAACCTTGGGTGGGTTGGTGATAGAAAGCCATGTTTACAGATCCCGAACGCTGGAACTAACGATGATTTCTGAAGCAAATGGTGAGTCTGAATCACCATTTTCCGAAGGGCGAATGCCTTCTCTGCTGGCGCTGCGTTGCTTCGAATCCGCGGGCCGGTTCGAGAACTTCGCCCGTGCGGCTGACGAACTGCATCTGACACCCGGCGCCATCAGCCGGGCGGTGCGCCTGCTTGAAGAGGATCTGGGCGTTGATTTGTTCGAGCGGCGCCAACGGAGGGTTTTTCTGACTGACCCTGGCAGGCGACTGCTCAAAGCAGTGAGCGAAGGTTTGGGGGGGATGAACCATGCCGTCCGCGAGATCCGTACTGAGGCGCGCCGTACGCGACGGCTGGTCCTGTCCTGCGAGCCGACGCTGTTGATGCGCTGGTTGATTCCGCGCTGGAGTGATTTCCAGAAACAACATCGCGGCCCGGACATTCATCTGGTGGCCGGTGGCGGGCCGTTTTCATTTGAACAGGGAATCGACCTGGCCATTCGCCGGGACGATTTCCACCGGCCTCCCGGTTACCACGCCGAGCGCTTGTTTGCCGAGAAGGTCGGGCCGGTCTGCCGACCGGATAAGGTCGGTGAGTGGTTCGATAAAAGCGGCAAATGTCTACGCGCCACGGCGCCTCTGTTGCAAACGAGCAGCCGACCCACGGCCTGGCAGGAGTGGGCCGCCGCAGCGGGCCAGCCGGTTCCTGCGACGCAGAGGCAGTCTTTCGAGCACTTCTATTTCAGCATTCAGGCGGCTGTCGCGGGCCTTGGAGTGGCCATCGGTCCGTGGCATCTGGTCCGCGACGATATCGAAAGCGGGGTGTTGGCCGCGCCATCAGGATTTGTAGAGGACGGCTCGCATTATTGCCTGCTGTCGCCCGCGCCTCACAAACCGGGCAGTCTGGAAATGGATTTGCTGGAATGGTTGCGAGAGGTGGGTTGATCGTATTGTCCGGACCATGCACCACTGCGGACGGCCGGGCCGCAGTGCAGTACTGAACGGTGACGACTGCACTGCGCGTGACGGCGAGGGCTCAGCCCTCCAGGCTCTCCGGCGCGACCACCCACACGCTGCAAGGCATTTTGTAGAGCAGGTGCTCGACGGTACTGCCGACCAGCCGCCCGATCCCCCGGTGGGCCACGCGACCCATGACGATGAGATCAACGTCATACGCATCGGCATAGCTGGACAGGACCTTGGCCGGGTCGCCGAGGATCATGTGTTGATTCTCGGCGGGGATGTCATTGCGTTCAGCCAGATCACGGAACGCTTCGCCCTGGGCATCGAACAGTTTTTTGGCTGCATTCGAGGAGAAGAACGCCGAGGCGTTGTCGAAGCCGAATTCTGCCGCGCCTATCGAGGACAGGTCGTGGGCATAGATCACGTCAAGTTGAGCGTTGCAGATGCTTGCCAGTTTGGCCGCTTCGCGCAGGATCCGGTCATTGAGCCCTGCATAGCGGCCATCGCGATGGAACGGGTCGACCGCCGCAACAATGCGACGCGGCAGAGCGTGCAATACGTGGCTGACGAAATGCAGCGGCACCGGGCATTCGCGCAGCAAATGGACGTCAAGCGGGGTGAACATCAGGCGCGACAACGCTGACTCGTGCTCCAGCGCCTTGATCATGGCCGCCATCGGCTGCTCCTTGAGGTGAATGAGGATCTCCTTTAGCGGGTTGGCCACCCACACCACCTCCGTCGTCACATGCACGCCGAGTTTGCGCAAAGGGCGAGCCTGATCCTCCAGCCATTGCCGATGACGTTCAACGTAGCCCACGCGCATTTGCTCCAGCGCCTGTTCATTGACCAGACCGGCAGTGGCCAGGCCTTCCAGATAATCGAATGCCACGATGTGCAACGCGGCGTCCGCAGCTTTGGCCAGTGCCGCCGCACGGTCGAACGCCGGGCTGTTTTCCATCAGGGGCGAAACAACGAGCATGAAGCGTGATTGCTCAGACATGGCAGATCTCCCGTAGGCAAATGCAGGAACGTCTGGACTCGAGGGCGACAGCGCGCTCGGACGGCACCGCTTTGTGTCTATCCTGCCGACGCTGACGGGGAGGGCCTTGATTTTTGTCAATCCGGCGGTTGGTCGCCGGACGGCCGGATGGGTGGTCAGGGGCTGACTGATCCACCGATTGTTGACCATTATCAATTTTTGCCGAGTCGCTCGGGCGCAGTCTGGGTCCTGTGCTGGAACCACGTTCACGACAGGCGCAGAGGATCGACCATGGCGACCATGAAAGCTGCTGTTTTCGTTGAAAAGAACCGCATCGTGCTGGAAGACAAGCCGATCCCCGAGGTCGGCCCGCTGGACGCCCTGATCCGCATCACCACCACGACCATTTGCGGCACTGATGTGCACATTTTGCGCGGCGAGTACCCGGTGGCCAAAGGGCTGACGATCGGTCATGAGCCGGTGGGCATCATCGAGCGGCTGGGCTCACAGGTGCGCGGGTTCGTCGAAGGGCAACGGGTGATCGCCGGGGCAATCACCCCCAGTGGACAAAGCTACGCCTGCCTGTGTGGCTGCGGATCCCAGGACGGCCCGGACACCCGGCATGGCTTCAAGGCCATCGGCGGCTGGAAGTTCGGCAACACGCTTGACGGTTGCCAGGCCGAGTACGTGCTGGTGCCGGACGCGCTGGCCAATCTGTGCCCGATTCCCGACGGCCTGACGGACGAGCAGGTGCTGATGTGCCCGGACATCATGTCCACCGGATTCTCCGGGGCCGAGCGCGGCAAGATCGCCATCGGCGATACCGTCGCGGTCTTTGCCCTGGGGCCTATCGGTCTGTGTGCGGTGGCCGGGGCGCGCCTCAAGGGCGCCACCACCATCATCGGCGTCGATGCGGTTGCGGAACGCATGAGTGTCGCCCGGCGCCTCGGGGCAACCGACGTGGTCAACTTCAAGGACGGCAACGTGGTCGAGCAGATCATGGCGTTGACCGATGGCCGTGGCGTTGACGTGTCCATCGAGGCGCTCGGCACCCAAGGCACTTTCGAATCGGCGTTGCGGGTGCTGCGGCCCGGCGGGCGCTTGTCCAGCCTAGGGGTGTATTCCAGCGACCTGCATATTCCGCTCGACGCCTTTGCCGCCGGGCTGGGCGATTACAGCATCGTGTCCACCCTGTGTCCGGGCGGCAAGGAGCGGATGCGCCGGTTGATGGCGGTGGTGCAGAGCGGGGCGGTGGATCTGTCGCCGCTGGTCACACACCGTTTCAAACTCGATGACATCGAGGCGGCCTACGAGTTGTTTGCCCATCAACGCGACGGTGTGATGAAAGTCGCGATCACGCCTTGAATATCCGGTTTGCGGAGACTGTCCATGAACATTGAGATCATCGAGAGACGCAGCCCCCATGGCTGGGTCGTGCACATGGATCGGCTGCAAGTGAATTTCAACAGCCTGGAGCAGGCCCGGGCATTTGTCGGCCAGCTCCGGGCCCGAATCGACGCACCGCACACCTGGCCGCAGCCGACGGCGCGCAAGGCTGGCGTGCCGATGGACGCCGCACGACCATCGGTGGCAAGCGTTGACTAGTCGCTGACAGGGGCGGGTGGCCCGTGAATGAGTCCCTTGACCTGGCCGGCGCGGCGGCCGCGTTGGGCATCGGTATGCTCATCGGCCTCGAGCGCGAACGACACAAAGGCACCGATAGTACCCGTGACTGTGCGGGTCTGCGGACCTTCGCCATCACTGCGCTGCTGGGGTACATGGCAATGCAGGTCGGTGGCGCGTTGCTGCTGGGGATTGTGGTGCTCGGCCTGACCGCACTGATTACCGTGGCGTATTGGCGAAGCCTGAGTGACGACCCGGGCGTCACCAGCGAAGTGGCCTTGCTCACGGTATTGCTGCTCGGCGCCTGGTGCGGTTCTGCTGCAGAAATGGCGGTGGCGACAGGTGTAGTAGTAGCGGGGTTGCTGGCGTATCGGGAAAAACTGCATGACTTTGCCAACAGTCAGTTGACCGAGACCGAAATGCGCGACGGCCTGGTCTTGCTGGTAGCGGCGCTGGTGATCCTGCCGCTGGCGCCGGACCGCTACATCGGGCCTTATCACGCGATCAACCTGCGGACCCTCTGCACACTGACGGTATTGCTGATGCTGGTGGGGGCCATCGGGCACATCGCCGTGCGAACCCTGGGCAGTCGTTACGGCTATGCCATCAGTGCTGTTGCCTCCGGTTTTGTTTCCAGCACCGTCACCATCGCGTCCATGGGGCAGCGCGTCGCCAGGGCGCCCGGGCAGGTGCGAACGCTCGCGGCGGCTGCAATCGTGTCCAACCTGGCCACGGTGATTCAGGTGGCGTTGATTGTCGGCACTGTGGACACCGCGCTGTTGCGCAGCCTGTGGGCCCCGCTGGGCTGCGGGCTGGCGACCACGGCATTGTATGGCGTATGCCTGATGTTTCACGGGTCGCAAAGAGGTGCCGAGGAACCCCGTGAGGACGGTGGGGCGTTCAATCTCAAGCTCGCCGTGGTCGTGACGTTGACCATGACCGCCATCACGCTCGTTTCATCGGTAATGCTCAACTACTTCGGCCAGGTAGGGGTGATGTTGACCGCAACGTTCAGCGGTTTTGCCGACGCTCATTCTTCCATCGCGTCCATCGCCTCGCTGGCCAAGGCCGGGTTGTTGCCCGTCGATGCCATCGTCCCGCCGGCGCTGATTGCCGTCAGCAGCAATTCGTTGAGCAAATGTCTGGTGGCCTGGGTCAGCGGCGGCCGGCGATTTGCCGCGTATGTCATCCCCGGCCAGCTTTTACTGACGCTGGCCATGTGGGCGGGCACCTTGCTGCATTACTGAGGCGTGTCTCGAATCACCGGATTTGTTCTGCAGAACGGCCAAAGCTGACAAAGATCAAATGGCCTTCGGTTGCATGGCTCAATCTGGACAAGTGTTCTTTCAGTTGACTGCATGCCGAGGTGTCCAATGTCACAGACTCAGCGTTTGTTGTTGATCGCTCCCCCCTCCATGACGCGCACACCCGCATTCGAGCGCGCCGCCGCGTTGGCGCAGGCCATGCAATTGCCATTGCATATCGTCGCGTTCGATTACTTGCAGGCGCTGGCGGTGGCAGGGCTGTTTGCTGCCGAAGAAATCAGCGTGGCCCGGGAAAGTTATCTGCAGCGCCATAGCGATTGGCTCGCGGACCAGGCTGCGCACCTGGGTAGGCACGGTATCGAGGTCACCCGCGAGGTGCTCTGGGTGCAGCGCCCTTATGAGGAAATCCTGCATTTCGTGCAGGAGCAATCGTTGGCGCTGATTATCAAGGACGCCGAGGAAGAGTCGGCCCTCAAGCGCGTGTTTTTCACCCCGCTGGACTGGCAATTGCTGCGCGATTGTCCGGTGCCGGTGCATCTAGTGACCAATGACCGCCATCCTCGGCCGCGCCAGATCATGGCCATCGTCGATGTGCTGCGCAGCGAGGAGCAGGATCTGGTGTTCAACGATCAGATCATCGATGCGGCGGTGAAACTTGCCGAACAGTGCGGCGCCGGACTGGAGTTGGTCCATGTGTATGACTGGGCCGCGGCGTACGCAATGGATATTGGCGTGGGCGCCTTGCCTCTGGCGACCGGGCTTTATGAAGCCTTGGGTACGGCTCAGCATGAGGCCTTCGCCGCGCTGGCGGAGCGTCATGGGGTTGAGGTACAGCGGCGCCATTTCATCGAGGGCGCGCCAGTGCCGAGCATTTGCGAGTTCGCCAGCCAACATGACACGGACGTGATCGTCATGGGCACCGTGCAGCACAATGGCTTGAACAAGTTATTGGGCACGACCGCCGAGCAACTCCTGCATCGTGCACCCTGCAGTGTGTTTGCGATCAAGCCGGGCGGGCAGTCACAGAGCTGAAGCTCTGGATCACCCCGCGATGAACCGTTGGCCTGAACATCGCGGGGTGATTTTTTACAGGTAGAGACGATGGATCACCTGATTGCTGCTTTCGGGGTCATGGTGCGTCTCGAATCCCAGCGCTCTGGCCAGGTCGCGCATGGGGGCATTGCTGGATGCGTCCACCGAATACATCCGATGGAAACCGTTACGGCGGGCAGCCTTGATCAGGTGTTCCATCAACAAAGTCGCCAGGCCCAGGTGCTGCCATTCATCGGCGACCGTCACGGCGCATTCACATTCGTGCTCGCCGGTGGCCGCATAGCGGCTGACGCCGATTTCGATGAGTTGGCCGTTTTCGTGTACCAGGGCGATGTAAGCCATGCGCTGTTGGTTATCGGTGTCCATCAACTGGTCGAGCATCGCCTTGTCCGGTTCGTTGATCTGCGCGAGAAAACGCATGTGCCGGGACTCGGGAGAGAGCCGTTTGATAAAGGCGTATTCGCGCTCGCGATCCTTCTGCGCCAAAGGTCGGATCAGAATGTGGCGACCATCCTTGAGCGCTTCGATCCAGTATTGCCCGGACACTGCGGCGTAGGCCGCAGCGGCCCGTTCATTGTGGTCTTTGACAGTGAGCATGGGGTGGTCCTCCTTCCGCTTTCTTCAGGTCGGCGCGGGGTGACGAACCTCGCGGTTGAGTCCTTTCTACGCCGCTGGCGCGGCCGGAATCTGATCTGGATCAGACACAGTCGATGTGCGGCGTTGATTTGCGCCTTTCTGATGTAAATCAACCCGATCATGGGCATGGCAGGCGCAGTCTTGGCTTACCGGAATTGGTAGACCTGTGCGAACCGAGGTGTGTGATGGGCCAATATCAACGTTTATTGCTGATCGCCGACCAGAATCTGCATCCGTCTGCGGCGATGACACGAGCCGAGGCGCTAGCCAGGACGTGTGGCGCGGTATTGCATGTGCGAGCGTTTGCCGATCCTGTGCCGGTGGTGCATGTGTGGGAAGAGAAAACCGACGATGCCAACTACCAGCGCTATTTACGCCGCTATCGCCGCTGGGTCGCGGATGAGGAACAGCGTCTGGGCGAGTTGGGCATCGAGGCCACCGTCGAGGTCGTGTTCACCACGCACCCGCTGCCGGACATCCTGCGCGCCGTCGAAGACCTGAAGCCGGACCTGCTGATCAAGGACGTCACCCTGGAACCGGCGCTCAAGCGGGTGTTCATCACGCCGCTGGATTGCCACTTGCTGCGCGAGTGTGCGGTGCCGGTGCACCTGGTCAATCAGGCGCGTTATGGTGTGCCGCACCGCGTGGTGGCCGCGGTCGATCCATTTGATCCGGCCACGCAGATCAGCGGCCTCAATGACACCATCATTCAGTCCGCCAATGCCTTGGCCTTGCAGTGCGATGCACCGCTGCACCTGCTGTATGCCTACGACCTGTCGGCTGCATTCAATGGTGACGCGCCACTGGTCGGTGGCGGCTGGGGCGTGGATTTTGTCGAGGAATTGCGGCAGGCGTTGCACATGGCCTTCGTCAGTCTGGCCGACCGTTATGGCGTGCCGCCAGAACGTCGGCACTTTGTCATGGGGCTGCCGGTGCCGGTGATCAGCGAGTTCGTCGAGCAGTATCAGGCGGATGTGGTGGTGATGGGCACTGTGCACCGGGTGGGCGTCGATCGCTTGATCGGCAGCAACACCGAACGGGCGCTGTATAGCGTGCCGGGCAGTATTCTCGCGGTGCGGTAAAGCATCAGGGGGTGAGCACGATGGCGCCGTTGAACCGGCCGCTGCGCAAACAGGCCAGGGCCTGATTGGCGTCATCCAGCGCAAACCGGGTGACGTCGCAGTGCACTGGCGTGTGTTGCAGCTCGGCGAAAAAAGCGGTGCCGTCCTCACGGGTCAGGTTGGCTACCGAACGCAGGCTGCGTTCGCCCCAGAGCAGACGATAGGGAAAGGTGGGGATGTCGCTCATGTGGATTCCGGCGCAGATCACGCAACCGCCCTTGACGGTTGCGGACAGCGCCAGAGGCACCAGCGCACCGACCGGGGCGAATATCAGGCTGGCATCCAGTGGATGAGGCGGCAGTTGATCCGAAGGGCCGGCCCATTCCGCGCCCAGCGTGCGGGCATAAGCCTGGCTTTCATGATCCTCCGGCCGGGTGAAAGCATAGACACGTTGGCGGCGGCCCCGGGCGATCTGGATCGCCAGATGGGCTGCCGCGCCAAACCCGTAAAGCCCGAGGTGGCGGGCGTCACGGGCCATTTGCAATGCTCGAAAGCCGATCAGTCCGGCACACAGCAGTGGCGCGGCCTGTTGGTCGCTCAGTGCATCGGGAATCGGAAAGCAGAATCGCGGGTCGGCAACGGTGTACTCGGCGTAGCCGCCGTCCAGTTGGCAGCCGGTGAACTGCGCCTGATCGCAAAGGTTTTCCCGGCCCGAGCGACAGAACGGGCATTCGCCGCAGGTCCAGCCCAGCCAGGGAACACCGACCCTTCGTCCGATCCAACCGCGGGCGACGTCGCCGCCCACGTCGGTGACTTCACCGACGATTTCATGCCCCGGCACCCGTGGCAGCACGGCTTGCGGCAGTTCGCCGTCGAGCAGGTGCAAATCGGTACGGCACACGCCGCAGGCCAGGACTTTGATCAGCAGTTGCCGTGCGCCGGGGACGGGGACCGGACGTTCTTCCCGTTGCAGCGGCTGCCCGGGCGAATGCAGAACCATGGCGCGCACGGGGAGGCTCCAGACTTTACGGGATCAGCACAAGGTAGGGCGATGGCAACCGGCGATCATCTGTTTGAGCCCTTCCAGATTTTGGATTTTCACGTCGCGCCCGGAGATTTCCACCAAGCCCTGATCGCGCAGGTGCGCGATGCCCCGGCAGATGGTTTCAAGGCGCAATCCCAGGTACGAGCCGATTTCCTCGCGGCGCATTTTCAGGACGAAGTTTTTCGACGAGTAACCACGCTGGTTCAAGCGTTGCGACAGGTTCAGCAAGAAGGCCGCCAGGCGTTCGTCGGAGTTCATCGTACCGAGCAACATGAGCATGTCGTGGTCACGCACGATTTCCCGGCTCAGCAGCTTGTTCAGGTTGTGTTGCAGCGAGGGCAGTTGCTGCGCGAGTTTTTCCAGATGGGCGAAATGGACCGGGCAGACTTCGCTGTCTTCCAGTGCGAAGGCGTTGCAGGCGTGCGAGTCAGTGCTGATGGCGTCCAGGCCGAGCATTTCTCCCGGCATTTGAAACCCGGTGACCTGTTCGCGCCCGTCGACGGACAGCACGTTGGTCTTGAATGACCCCAGGCGGACGGCATAGAGGGATCGCAGCGGATCACCCTCGCGGTAAAGTGCTGCGCCTTTCTTGACCTTGAAACGCTGTGCGATGAGCGCATCCAGTCGTTCTACCTCTTGCTCGGACAGGCCGATCGGCAGACACAGCTCCAGCACACTGCAGTTGGAACAGGCCGACTTGAGGCGACGAAATTGCAACGCTTTGGTGTCGGACATGAGTGTGATCCCCATCACATAGTTTTTTAATTGTAGTCGCCGGTCTGTCAGGGGCGCTCAATCCGGCGTTGGCAAGGGGAAAAAAAACGACCAATGGAATATGTCACTCATCATCTTATTTCGCTTCAGGTCGAGTCGTTAATTGACCGTTTCTGCTGATGATGACGCTTGATTTAAATCAAGTCCTGGGGAGGGCCGCCCTCCAGAATCGATGAACCGGTGTTGAATAGTCTGGCGGGCAATCTCATGAGCGAGTTTCTCAGTGCAGAGCAAGTGGAAGGTCTGGATGCTTACTGGCGTGCGGCCAATTACCTGGCCGTCGGGCAGATTTACCTCAAGGACAACCCGTTGCTCGCGATGCCGTTGCGTCGCAGCCACATCAAACCGCGTTTGTTGGGACACTGGGGGACGACGCCGGGGCTGAACCTGATCTACACCCATCTCAACCGGCTGATCACTACCTATGACCTGAACATGCTGTTCGTTGCCGGCCCCGGCCATGGCGGGCCGGCGGTGGTGGCGCAGACGTATCTGGAAGGCACTTACACCGAGGTCTGTCCGATGGTCGAGCGCAACGCCAATGGCCTGTTGCGTCTGTTTCGGCAGTTTTCCTGGCCGTACGGCCTCTCCAGCCATGTGTCGGCGCAGATTCCCGGCTCTATCCACGAAGGCGGTGAACTCGGCTACAGCCTGGCGCATGCCTATGGCGCAGCGTTCGACAACCCTGATCTGATCGTCGCGTGCGTGATCGGCGACGGAGAGGCTGAAACCGGTACGCTGGCCGCCAGCTGGCATTCGAACAAATTTCTGAACCCGGTGCGTGACGGGGCGGTGCTGCCGATCCTGCACCTCAATGGCTACAAAATCGCCAACCCCACGGTGTTGTCCAGAATTCCCGAGGACGAACTGTCGGCGCTGATGCGCGGCTATGGCTACGATCCGTACTTCGTCGAAGGCGATGATCCGATGCAGGTGCATCAGGTGCTGGCACAGACCCTGGATACGATGCTGCTGAAGATTCGCCGGATCCAGCGTGACGCGCGTCGGCGACCGGCCCATGACGTGTCGCATCGGCCGGTCTGGCCTGTGTTGATATTGCGCACGCCCAAGGGCTGGACCGGGCCGAAGTTTGTCGATGGCCACCGGGTTGAAGGCAATTGGCGCGCCCATCAGGTACCGCTGGCCGACTTCAGCCAGCCGGTTCACCTGCAACAGCTGGAAGCGTGGTTGAGCAGTTATCGTCCCGAAGAGCTGTTTGACGCCCAAGGGGCACTGATGCCGGAGATCGCGGCGCTGGCGCCTACGGGCCACCGCCGCATGAGCGCCAATCCCCACGGTAATGGCGGGCTGTTGCTGCGACCACTGGATCTGCCCCGGTTTGCCGACTTTGCTGTACCGCTCGACACCCCCGGCAGCGTGCGCGCCGAGGCCACGCGGGTATTGGGGAAATACCTGCGCGAGGTGATGAGAAACAGCCTGGCGACCCGTAATTTTCGCCTGTTCGGCCCAGATGAAACTGCCTCCAATCGTCTCGATGCGGTGTACGAGGTGACCGGCAAGACCTGGCTTGATCCTGTGGAACATGACGATTTGAACCTGAGTGCCGATGGCCGGGTCATGGAGATACTCAGCGAGCAGGTATGCGAGGGCTGGCTGGAAGGTTATCTGCTGACCGGCCGTCACGGTCTGCTGTCCTGTTACGAGGCGTTCATCCATATCGTCGATTCGATGGTCAACCAGCACGCCAAGTGGCTCAAGACCGCTGCCGAAGTACCGTGGCGCAAGCCGGTGGCGTCGCTCAACTACTTGCTCACCTCCCATGTGTGGCGCCAGGACCACAACGGCTTTTCGCATCAGGACCCGGGGTTCATCGATCTGCTGGCGAACAAAAAGTCCGACATCGCGCGAATCTACCTGCCGCCAGACGCAAATTGCCTGCTGTCGGTGGCCGACCATTGCCTGCGCAGCCGCCATTACATCAACGTCATCGTGGTCGGCAAACAACCGGAGTGGCAGTGGCTGGACATCGACGCAGCGCAACGCCATTGCCAGGCAGGTATCGGCCGCTGGGCCTGGGCCTGTCGCGACGACCAGACACCGGACGTGGTCATGGCTTGCGCCGGAGACGTACCGACTCTGGAAACCCTCGCAGCCGTGACATTGTTGCGCGACTGCGTACCGGACCTGCGGGTGCGGGTGGTCAATGTCGTGGACCTGATGGTGCTGCAACCGTCGTATCAGCATCCCCACGGCTTGTCGGATAGCGCATTCGACACGCTGTTTACCGTCGATAAACCGGTGATTTTCGCCTTCCATGGTTATCCGGCGCTGGTTCACCGGTTGCTCTATAAACGCGCCAGCCATGACAACTTCCATGTCCGTGGCTTTATGGAGGAGGGCGCGACCACCACCCCGTTCGACATGGTCGTGATCAACCGTCTGGATCGTTACCGGTTGATGCTGGATGTGTTCGAGCGCGTACCGCGATTGCAGGACCAGGTGCATGAGGCGCGGGCGCGATACTGGTCGCAAATGGAGCGGCACAAGCTCTATCTCATCGAACATGGCGAGGACCTGCCTGAGGTGCGCAACTGGCAATGGACGCCTCCGTCGGCCCCATGAGCGGCTATTTGCTCTTCCAGTATTTCTGCATTTCGAGGAACAGAAAGGAGGCGGTCCAGGTGATCAGGACCAGACCGGTCAACGCTTCAAGGCCGGTCAGGTACTTGAGGTGACCGGCAGGGGAAATGTCACCGAAACCGATGGTCGTGTAGGTGGTGAAAGAGAAGTACACGCAGTCCATGAAGGTGCCGTCGAAGTTGCCTGTCAGATAGCCCCATTGGCCGGAATGCGCCATCAGGTAGTAAGCCAGGGCAAACGCCCAGACTTCGACGGCATGGGCCAGCAGGCTGCCAAACACGCCAACGACAATTCTGAACCGGCGCCACATTTTCAGGCGCGGCAGGAAGTCGTTCAGGCGCAACAGGCACTCGTAGTGAATCACCACGGCGGCGATCACCACCAGCGTGTTGATCAGCGTGACTGCCAGCATTCACCAGCCTCCCGTGTCAGGACGATGCCGCGTCAGTCCGTGCAGGTTGCGCAACGCGCGGCAGGGGCTGTAGCGGGGCGAATTCCTCGGCCGTCAGGGCTTCCATTTGCCGCAAGAGGCTGGCGCCGGCGTCCTGATCGAGACGAGGTTTACGCCAGCAGCAGATGATCGTCGACGCGACTGACGCCGGGCATCGACCAGGCGGCTCGCTCCGCGATCTGCCGTTCACGCCACAGGTGAACCCGGCCTTCAAGCGTTACCACATCGCCTTCGACTTTGACGCGAATATCCTTGGCCTCGACTTCGGCATTGCGTTTGAGAGCGGCTTCGATACGTTGCTGGATATCGAAGACGTCCAGTCGCGGACGCAGGGTCAGGCGATTGTTCACTGCGGTGACGCCCGTGAGCTTGCGTACCGAGCGCTCGACGGTTTCCTTCTGGTACTGCCAGTCGACTTCGCCTTCCAGCGTGATCCGCCCGCCCTGCACGATGACTTTGATATCGCCCTCGGGAACGTCGGAACTCCAGTGGATGATTTTCAAGGCGCGGCTGGCGATGGTGTCGTCTGCGGTGCCGGCATTTCGCTCAAGCCTGACTTCGATCTCTTCGGCCAGCGCACGCACCCCCTTGACCCGTTTTACTGCACGTTCGGCGCTGACTTTCTGAGCGTAGCTTTTGACATGCCCCGTCAGCGTGACGACACCGTCCTCCACCGAGACACCAATGTTGGCGGCGTCGATTTCAGGCTGGAATTCGAGTTCTTCCAGAATGCATTTGCGCAGGCTCAAATCGTTCATGACGGTGTCCTCGGTTCGATGTGAGAGGCAGGGAACAGGTGCCCGGTGTTTTTTTCTACGCCTGGGCGACAAAATTTCGTTGAGGAATGTCAACAATGCCTGTTGGGCCCGGCATCGATCCCAGTGCCCGCGAGCGAGTGATTTGTTTGACAAAGATCAGAGCTAGCGGTGGCCAACGCCAGATACTCAAGCCAACACGGTCTTCAGCATTGATCCATTGAGGAGAAAACCATGAACAGGCGCTTGGCCATCGTCGTGCTCAGTGTGCTGGTGGCGGCGACTGGCGGTTGCGGTCATCGCCAGACCGAAGAATTCGACGCTCGACTGGAGTCCGCCGAGGACAATGCCGCTACCGCCAGGCTTCGGGCCGATGAGGCCCTGCTCAAGGCAGAGCAGGCGCAGCGAGCGGCGGAAGAGGCGTACGAGCGCGCAAGACGCATGGCCGAAAAAGCGGCGCGCAAGTAATCAAGATCCACCGAGTCGGAACAGGGAAGTCAGGCTGGCAGGACCAGCTAAGCATTGCCGGAGAAAAGTGATGCTCAAACTCAAACGTATATTGTTGATTGCTCCACCCGAGATGAATCGTTCGCCAGCCTTCGAACGTGCCGAGGCGCTGGCCAGGGCAGCCGGAGCGCTTTTGCACATCGTGGCATTCGATTATGTCCAGGCGCTGGCGGTGGCGGGTCTCTTTGACCCGAATGCGATGGCGCAGGCGCGGGAGGGCTACCTGCAGGTGCACCGCCAGTGGCTGGAACAGCAAGCGCGGTTTCAGCGCAGCGCCCGACTGCCGGTCAGTACCGAAGTGGTGTGGGCCAGGACCACGCCCGCCCATGTACTCGAATACATCAATGACTTCCATGCCGATCTGGTGATCAAGGACATGCATTATGTGCCGGCACTCGAGCGTGCCTTTCACCGGCCGCTGGACTGGGTATTGCTGCGCGACTGTCCGGCTCATCTGCACCTGGTGAGTGAAAACGCGAAACCCGTGCCTGCGAAAATACTGGCAGCCGTCGACCTTTCTCATCTGGAAGAGCTGACCCAGGGTATCAACGACCGGATTCTCAACCTGGCCACAACCCTGGCGGGCGCAACCGAAGCGACGTTGCACCTGTTGAACGTCTGTAACTGGTCGGTGCTGGGGGACGCTGCGATGAGTGTGCCGACATTGAGTCTGGACCACAGCTTGTGCGAGGCGATCACCGATACCCAGCAAGAGGCATTCGATGCGCTTGCCGAACGCTACGGCATCGGCAAACCGCGCCGGCATCAACTGACCGGCATTCCCCACAAGGTGATCGAACTGTTTGCGCGCCAGAACGCTTTCGACATGCTGGTGCTGGGTTCGGCCTATCACCGCGATGTCGATGGTTCTGTCGGCAGTACGGTCGAAACGTTGACGAACCGGGCACCGTGCAGCCTGATGATCGTCAAACCCACGTCCGGTTTCGACTGAAGGCAGCGCCAGTCAGTCGGCCAGTTGATAAAAATCAAAGGGCAGCGAGGCAAAAAGAGCGATCAATGACGCTCTTGTCGAGGCTGGGGAGATGGCCATGCGAATCACTTTTCTGGG
The DNA here is from genome assembly GCF_040760005.1 of Pseudomonas sp. stari2. Lineage (NCBI taxonomy): Bacteria > Pseudomonadati > Pseudomonadota > Gammaproteobacteria > Pseudomonadales > Pseudomonadaceae > Pseudomonas > Pseudomonas sp. Stari2. The sequence continues at coordinate 3,750,100 of NZ_CP099760.1, read as the reverse complement.
TGCGGCCGGCACCGTCACCGGTAGCAAGTATCTGCTGGATCACAGGGATCGGCATGTATTGATCGACTGCGGCCTGTTTCAGGGCTACAAGCAATTGCGTCTGCACAACCGGGACCCTTTTCAGTTACCTGTGCAGGACCTGGATGCGATTGTCCTGACCCATGCCCATCTCGATCACAGCGGCTACCTGCCGGTACTGGTGCGCAATGGCTATCGCGGACCGATCTATGCGACAGAGGCGACCTGTGAGCTGGTGAAAATCCTCTTGCTCGACAGCGGTCGCCTGCAGGAAGAGGAGGCCGGTTTCGCCAATCGGCACGGTTTCTCCAAGCACTCGCCGGCATTGCCGTTGTACACCGAGCAGGACGCCGAACAGACATTGAAACTGTTGCAACCGATCGAATGGCACCATCGGGTCGAAATCGTCCCTGGCTTGAGCGTGCTGTTGCGCGGGGCCGGTCATATTCTGGGGGCCAGCACCGTGGAAGTGGTCGCCGATGGCGTGACACTGGTGTGTTCGGGGGATCTGGGGCGCCCTGATGACCCGTTGATGTTTGCCCCTGAAACCATTGAGCAGGCGGATTATCTGTTGGTGGAATCGACCTACGGTGACCGCAAGCATCCAGATGAGGACCCGGAGCAACAGTTGGCCGACGTGATCAATCGTACGGCGCTGCGTCACGGTATTACCCTGGTGCCTTCATTTGCGGTGGGCCGGGCGCAATTGTTGATGTACCACTTGTACCGCCTCAAGCAGCAGCATGCGATCCCCGATCTGCCGATTTATCTCAATAGCCCGATGGCTACGGATGTCACGCGCTTGTACCAGCGCTTTCGTAGCGAACACCGGCTGTCACCGGACGGTTGCGAAGGGATGTGTCGCGGGACACATTTTGTGCGCTCGATCGACGAGTCGATCGAACTGGAACGGCTTCGCACTCCGGTGGTGATTATCGCTGCCAGCGGCATGGCCACGGGCGGCCGTGTGCTGCACCACCTAAAGGCGCTGGCGCCGAACCCGCTGAACTCGCTGCTGATGCCGGGCTTTCAGGCCGGCGGTACCCGTGGCGCACAGATCGTGGCGGGAGCCCCTTCGGTGCGCATTCACGGCCAGGAAGTCCCGATCCGCGCCGACGTGGTGCCGATGCAGACCTTGTCGGCACATGCCGATGCCGATGAAATCATGCAATGGCTGCGCGGCTTCAAACGCCCGCCGAAACACACCTTCGTGGTACACGGCGAACCCAATGCATCGGACGTACTGCGCCGGCGTATCAGTCTGGAACTGGGCTGGGCGGTGTCGGTGCCGGAGTACCGCGACAGCGTTGATCTGGCCGCTGTCGGTGATACGCCAGACAAGGCCTGACGGGCATACTGAAACCGTTATGCAAATGAATGCGCAGGGTCACGGCATGCCTTTAAAACCGCCCGTTTCAGAGATCAACCGGCGGCCTGCACTGGAACGTGACCGGCATTACAGCCGGTCAGCCCTGTGGCTGACCTGGCTGCTGGGCGCCGCGATGTTTGCGACGGTGGTAGGTGTTGCTCTGCACTTTACCGATGTCGAATCCTTCAGCCGCTTGCTGACGCAGGCGCAGCCGCAATGGCTGATCCTGGCCTTCGTTCTGCAGGCCCTGACATACGTTGCCCAAGGCCAGGTGTTTCGCGTAGTACTCAAGGCCGGGGGGCAGGACCTGTCCCTGTGGGTCGCGGGCAAGCTCAGCGTGATGAAGCTGTTTGTCGACCAGGCGCTGCCATCCTCCGGGATCAGCGGGGCGTTCGCAGTCGTTGCTTCGTTTGTTCGTCTGGGCTTTGTCAGGCCGGTGGTGCTGGCGTGTCTGGTACTGGATCTGTCGGGCTATTTTCTGGCCTATGCCTTGTCAGTGGGCCTGGCGTTGCCGGTGATCATTCTTCAGGGGCATGGCACGACTGCCGTGCTGACCACCTGCGTGATCTTCGTCGCATTCAGCCTGCTGCTGGCGGTTGTCACTCCGGGGCTGTCGGGTAATGCACAACTGGCGACGCATGTGCCGGGCCAACGGTTGGCGATCGTTGCCAGAAGCCTCGCCTTGCTGACAGGCGCTGACCGGCGCCTGGTACGCAGCCATTTTCTGCTGTTGCGCATCACGTTGCTGGAACTGGCAATCATCCTTCTCGACAGTACAACCCTGTGGGTTCTAGTGCGCTCGCTGGGTGTTTCGGCACCGCCCCTGGGCCTGTTTGCCGGCTTCATGCTCGCAAGCGTCTTGCGCAGTATCGGCATTGTGCCCGGTGGCCTCGGCGCGTTCGAGGCGGCTGCCGTCGTCACGATGCACTGGGTCGGCATCGACTTGGCAGTGGCGCTCTCCGCGACTTTGCTGTTTCGTGGCCTGACGTTCTGGTTGCCGATGCTTCCCGGCCTTTGGTTGGCCCATCGGGAATGGCACTCCACCGCGCACGGGCGCGACCCTGCGGCAACCGCGGATTACTGGAGCCCGGCCATCAGTCAATTGTTCAATACCTTGCACAGTGGGCCGGCAGGGTTGAGTCACGCTCAGGCCAGGGCACGACGGCGTCGAGCACCCACCCAAATCAAGGATCGACCCAAAGGACTGGGCGGGCTGGTACTGGAGCAGATGCGCACACCGCTGGTATTGATTCTGATCGCCGGCGCCGGTATTGCCGTGTGGGTGGGGGACTGGCTGGATGCGGTAATCGTCGGGTGCATTGTGCTGATCAGCGCAGTGCTCAGCGCGTGGTACGAGAACCGTGCCAGCCATGCGGTAGAGCAATTGCGCAGCAAGATTGCCTTGCGCGCGACCGTGCGGCGAGAGGGACACTTGCTGGATGTCGCCGCCAGCGATGTGGTGCCCGGGGATATTCTGGTGCTCAGCGCCGGCAGCCTGATCGCTGCCGACGGTCGTATTCTGCAGGCACTCGATTGTTTCATCGGCGAGAGCCTGCTGACTGGCGAAACCTACCCGGTGGAGAAAGCGCCGGGGGAGTGCGCCCCGGACGCCACCCTCGCGCAGCGTCACAACTGTGTGTTCATGGGCACCTCGGTGCGCAGCGGTTCGGCCGAAGTCCTGGTGACCCGCTATGGCCAGGACAGTGAAATCGGTCATATCGCCAGAACCCTGGCGTTACGCCCTCCGGAAACGGAGTTCGAGCGAGGCCTTCGGCACTTTGGCGGTCTGCTGCTGCGCGTGATGCTGGTGATCACCATCGTTGTGTTCGGCATCAACATCCTGCTGCATCGTCCACCCCTCGACACGCTGATGTTTGCGATTGCCCTGTCCATCGGACTGTCGCCGGAACTGTTGCCGGCGATCCTCAGTATCACCCTGGCCAAAGGTGCGCAGCGCATGGCCGGCAAGGGAGTGATCGTGCGTCACCTCAATGCCATCGAAAATCTCGGGACCATCGACATTCTGTGCACCGACAAGACAGGAACCCTGACCCGGGGTGTTGTGGTTCTGGACGCAGCGATGGATGTCGAGGGCATCGCGGCACCGAGCGTTCTGCAACTGGCAGTGCTCAACGCGAGCCTGCAGACCGGCATGCGCAATGCCATGGACGATGCCATCACCCTGGCGGGCAAAGACCTGGCGACGGAAGACGGGGTGCAGAAAATCGATGAAATCCCTTATGACTTCGTGCGCAAGCGTCTGAGTGTGGTGGTCAGCCAGAGAACGCAGGCGCCCCGATTGATGATCACCAAAGGGGCGCTGGACAACGTGTTGCAAGTCTGCACGCAGGTGCGGCGTGGAGACCAGAGCAAGGCACTGGACGCCGCTGAACGGGCACTGATCGCGCAACGCTTCGGCGAGTGGAGCGAGCAGGGCTTCCGCGTCCTGGGACTGGCCACGCGCGAGCTGCCGGAACAGACGCACTATGGCCGCGAGGATGAGCGAGACATGAGCTTTCGCGGTTTCCTGTTGTTCTTTGATCCGCCGGAACCGGGAGTCACGGAAACCATCGCCACCCTCGACAGGCTCGGCGTGCAGGTGAAAATCATCAGCGGCGACAACCACCTGGTGGTGCGGCATGTCGGCAGGGCTGTCGGCCTGCCTGTGGAGCGCATCATTACCGGTGCCGAGCTGGCGACGATGAAGGACGAGGCGCTGATGCACCTGGCAGCGCGCACGACCCTGTTCGCCGAAGTCGACCCCAATCAGAAGGAGCGCATCATCCGTGCCCTGCAGAAGACCGGTCATGTGGTCGGGTACATGGGCGACGGAATCAACGATGCCCCGGCGCTGCAAGTGGCGGACATCGGGATCTCCGTGGACAACGCTGCCGACGTGGCCAAGCAGGCGGCCGACTTTGTGTTGCTGCAGCACGATCTGGACGTGCTGCGCGAGGGCATCGAAGAGGGGCGGCACACGTTTGCCAACACCTTGAAGTACATTTCCATCGTCTCCAGCGCCAACTTCGGCAACATGATCAGCATGGCCCTCGCGTCGCTGGCGCTGCCCTTTCTGCCGTTGCTCGCCAAGCAGATCCTGCTCAACAACTTCTTGTCGGATATTCCCTCCATGGGCATCGCCAGCGATAACGTTGACCGGGAATGGCAAAGAACCCCGCATCGTTGGGACATCAATCAGATCCGCAATTTCATGGTGGTCTTCGGGCTGGTGAGCTCGTTGTTCGACATCATGACGTTCGTGGCTTTGTACCTGCTGTCGCAGATGGTGCCCGAGGTTTTTCGCAGTGGCTGGTTCGTGGAGTCGCTGCTGACCCAGCTGCTGACGATTTTCATTGTGCGCACCTACAAACCGTTCTATCGCAGTCGACCGGCGACACTACTGATGGTCAGTGCCCTTGCGGTGGGGCTGCTGGCGATCGGGCTGCCGTACAGCCCGATTGCCGCTTCGCTGGGGTTGGCGCCTTTGCCGTTGCCGATCCTGGCATCGGTGCTGGCGATCAGTCTGCTGTACACGGTGTGTGCCGAAGGCGCGAAGCGTGTGTTTTATCACCGCCAACGATCAGCACAACGCTGCACGGTAGGCGGCGCGGTCATCGGCTGACCTCTGCAGATTGAAGCTCGTGAACACCGCCGCGTTTGATATTTATCAAGCGCCGGACCTGCGTGCGGCGCACGCTGGCGTGACGGGGAACCAGCCTCGTAAAGGCCTCTTCGTTCGAACCTCCTGTTGTTGGTCATCAATCCGGTGCTGCGCAATTCCCCGGCGATTACCCATGCCGGAGCGCTGGCCAGGGTCAGTGGGGCGGCATTGCACATCGTCGTCCTCATGAAGTCGTTGGACATTGTGGCGGAGTTCCGCTTGCGTATGAGGTGGCTATGGCCTTGGGTGTGCGCCTCTACCCGCCAGCGCTTGACGTCATCGGCGTCAGCGAGCGGCACCGTGGCGCACGACCTCTATGCAAAAGTCTGGCTCGAAGGGCGGCACATTGCATTCGACAATGTCCGAAGCGGCAACTTGCAGGTGCACGCCAACAATGTCGGCCCGGATCGGCTGCTGGCAGATGTGTCGGTCGACCAATACGGCGGTGTAGACCCGACGAGCTCCCAGTTGTGCCAGATAAGCGCAGGTACGCAGCAGCGAATGGCCTTCGAACAAAACATCATCAACGACCAGTAAGGTGGTATTGGCGAGATCGAGTTTGGCCAGCAGAGGGTTTTCGGTCAGTTGTGTGAGGGCATGCAGCACTTGCAGGTCGTCGGCATAACGCTTGACCTCAAGTGGATAAAGAGGAAGTTCCGGTTGGCCGGTCTGGCGTGCAATGTGCTCGCGCAATCGTTGGGCCAGTGGCTCACCCCGGCGCTTGATACCAATCAGGGCGGCGGGCGCCGGTGGCAGCAGGCTGGCAGCCTGGCGTGCCATCGTCTGCAGCACGTCATCGAGTTCATTGCGTTCATACAGGCGCAACCGCTGACTTGCCAATAGGATCGTCATTGCCATCTCCCGTCTGCGAACGATGGGCACGTACGTTTCGCTCAAGGTAGCCCGGTCTGCCTTGGCGCAATTGACATTGATCAATCGCGATTAAATAAACGTCGGTCTATTCAGCCCTCGGCTACTTGTCTGGTCACGCGCGCGGGACGCAGCGGCTTCGAGTGGGTCGCCTGCGATTCGCACAGGCACTTGATAAAAATCAACGCCAAGGCCGCCACCAGGAGGGATTCTGGGTATATGGAAAACGTACCTGTCTGGCGAAGGTGATCATCCTTTACCGCGCAAGATTGTGGCAGCAGTTGATGTTTCCAGTTCCCTGCACAGGACGACGAGCGCAATGTGCGGATCATTCAGCAGGCGTCCAGCCTGGCTATCCAGTGTCAGGCCGAGTTGCATCTGGTGTATGCCTGCGATACTTCTCCCCGGGAGGTTAACTTGATCCACAGTCCCTCATCACAAATTACCTTGCCTAACCGCGCCGAAGCCGGTCGGCGCTTGGTCGAACCTCTGCTCAAATACGCCAACAGGCCTGAGGTGATCATCTTGGCCTTGCCCCGTGGCGGTGTTCCGGTGGCTTATGAAGTCGCCACCGCCCTGCGTGTGCGGCTGGACCTGATGCTGGTACGCAAGCTCGGCGTCCCTTCGCACCCGGAATACGCCATGGGCGCCATAGCCAGTGGCGGTGTACAAATTCTCAATGATGACGCGCTGCGGGCGCACCGGATCGGTCGAGCCAGTTTCGAGGCCGTTGTCGCCCGGGAGGTGCAGGAGCTGTCGCGACGTGAAAAAGCGTATCGGGGAACCCGCCCGCCACCGAAAGTAAAGGGCCAGGTGGTAATCCTGATCGACGACGGCCTGGCCACAGGTTCTTCGATGATGGCTGCGATCCAGGCGGTGAGGATGCAGGCGCCGGAGCGCATCATCGTCGCGGTACCGGTTGCTCCTCGGGAAACAGTCGAGGATTTATCGATGCAAGTGGACGAAGTGATCTGTCCGCTCATTCCTGACTGGATGATGTCGATCGGCTACTGGTATCTGGATTTTCCCCAGACCTCGGACGAAGAAGTCATCGATCTCATGCAACGAGCTTGGGGGCGAAAACTGTCGAGCGTCTGCTGCACGGAACATCGCGATGCCTGAAGCTGAATTTAGATGCCTGGAGCTGCCTGGCGTTGAACTGTCCGCAGATTTGCGTTTGCCGGCAAACGCGCGCGCCCTGGTCATCTTCGTACACGGCAGTGGGAGTGCTCGATTGAGCCCGCGCAATCAATATGTGGCCGATGTATTAGCCCTTCAGGGTTTGGCCTCGCTGCTGTTCGACTTGCTGACGGAACCGGAGCAGCGCCTGGATAATCTTAGCGGGGTCTTGCGCTTCGATATTTCCCTGCTGGCTAGACGGTTGATCGACGTGATCGACTGGGTCGGCCGGGATCGTGAGTTGTATTCTTTGCCCATTGGTCTGTTCGGCGCCAGTACCGGTGCGGCGACAGCAATGGTGGCTGCCGCCGAGCGAGCGTCGGTGATAAGGGCAGTGGTCAGCCAGGGTGGACGAACCGATCTGGTCGGGCCGGCCCTGACCCGAGTGAAGGCGCCAACGTTGCAGATTGTTGGTGCACAAGATCCTTTGATACTGGGCTTGAATCGCCGGAGCAAACAAATCCTGGGGTGTGAGCAACGGCTGGAAGTCGTGGAACGTGCCACGCATCTTTTTGAAGAGCCTGGCACGCTGGAGGAAGTCGCCAGGCTCGCCGGCGACTGGTTTGAACAGAACCTGCGGACGACAGCAATGTGTGCGTATGAGAGTTCATGAATGTCGTCCTCCGAATGGCTGGCAACTGGTGGCGGCAAGGCGCTCGGGTCATACCAGAAGTTGATGCGCCCCCTGAAACCTTGCACAGGCTTTACAGGTACAGGCGATGAATGACCTTATGGGGGTCGAAAGGATCGTCGTGGGCTTCAAAACCCAGAAATCTGGCCAGCTCACGCAAGGGCGCATTGCTGGAGGTGCTGACCGAGTACAATTGGTGGACGCCATTGCTGCGGGCAGCGTCGATCAAGTGCTCCAGCAATAACGTTCCCAGACCGAGGCGTTTCCAGGCAGAGGAGATGGTCACGGCGCATTCGCACTGGTATTTCCCCATCGCGGCATAACGACTGGCGCCGATTTCGGTCAAGCGGCCATTCTCGTGGGCCAGAGCGATGCAGGCTTGGGTCTGGCGGGGTTCGTGCTGCTGTCTGAGTAAAAGCGCATGCCGGGACTCAGGCGCCGAATGCCGGACCAGGGCGTATTCACGAACTTGATCTGCTTGCGTGACATACCTGATCAACACCGGGCGACCGTTGCTGAGAACATCAATCCAGGATTTTTCAGGGGCGATCACCTTTCAGCCCTCCATCCGGCGGTCACTTGACGCGAAGATATCCCAAGCGCTCAAGGTTCTTTCTACGCTGTTCGCCGTCACCGGACTTGATCTGCATATGGATTCAAGACGCAGGCCCACGTAGGTGCCAATGCATGTCGTGATCACACACGATTCCCCGACTGAGGCGGTGTCGCATGGGATAGCCCCCGATATTCAGGGAATTTCCGGGGCTATGCTTCAGGCGATCAGTAGTTGGTCTTCCACTTTGCTGACGCCCGGCACCGACCATGCTGCTCGTTCGGCGATTTCACGCTCACGCCAGAAGTGCACCCTGCCTTCGAGTTTTACAACACTGCCATCGACCTTGATCCGTATGGCCTTGGCATCAACTTCGGCATTGCGTTTAAGGGCTTCTTCGATACTTCGTTGGATATCGACGACCTCCACTCTCGGGCGCAGGGTGATCCGGTTATCCACGCCCACAACGCCTGACAATTTGCGCACCGCACTTTCAGCGACTTCTTTCTGATACTGCCAGTCCACCTGGCCTTCCAGGGTTACCCAGCCTTTTTGCACGACGACCTTGATGTCGCCGGCGGGTGTGTCGGAGCGCCACGAGATGATATTGACGGCACGGTTTGCGATGGTGTCATCGTCTGTACCTGCGCCCTTATCCAGCCGAACCTGTATTTCTTCAGCCACGGCACGTACTCCTTTGATCGCCTTGACCGCGCGCTCGGCGCTGATTTTTTGAGCGTAGCTTTTCACGTGGCCGGACAGTGTGACGATGCCATTTTCCACGCTGACACCAATGTGGGCGGCGTCGATGTTGGGCTGAAAGTCAAGCTCATCCAAAATGGTATTGCGCAAGGTGATGTCGCTCATGATCTTGTCCTCTTCCAGATGACTGAAATGCATGGGCCGACAAAGCCCATGTCTTTTTTTACGCTGCAGCGTTAGAAAGACATTGAGCTAAATCAAAAAGACCACAACTCCCAGGTGCGGAGCTCCGGCAAGAGGCGGGGCTTGTACGGATGTACTCGCCTTGGTTTGTCAGGGAAAAACCATGCGCTGCGGCGTATCCATTGCCGCATCACTCAGGCCAAGGCAAAAGACTTAAGCTTTACCTCGATGGGCGCAAGATGATTGATTGAACATTCGGTTTAGAGGCGTGAAGAGCAATGTTCAGTAAATGGCTGGACCCCATGCTTTTGCTGCTTACAACGCTGGCATTGCTGGCTGGTGTCGTTGCACATAGTGCGCAAGAGAATGATTGGGCATCGTTTTGTTGGGCCGCAGGCAGCTTGACAATGGCATTGGTTCTGCTCGTCGAGATTGCCGGGCGATTGGCTCGAGGTGAGGCAGGAGTGGATTTGATCGCACTGTTGTCGATCAGTGCCGCCCTGTTTTTCGAGCAGGCTTTAGTCGCAGCAGTGATTGCCCTGATGCTGGCCACCGGTCGCACCCTGGAATTCTTTACCCGTCAACGAGCCGAGCGTGAACTACGTGCGCTTATCGATCGGGCACCACGTTTTGCCTGGTTGCAGGAGAAGGGGGGCTTACGCCAGATTCCCGTTGAACAGATTCATCCAGATCAGACATTGCTGGTACGCCTGGGAGAGGTTGTACCGGTCGATGGCCGCTTGCTCAGCCCGGCAGCGATTCTGGACGAGTCGGCACTCAGCGGTGAATCCTTGCCCGTGACCCGACGACAAGGCGAGCAATTGCCCAGCGGAGTCTCAAACGTCGGCGCCCCCATTCTGTTGGTTGCTACGCGAACGGTTGCGCAAAGCACCTACGCTGCCATCGTGCGGCTGGCCGAAGCGGCGCGCAGTTCACGGGCGCCTTTTGTGCGCTTGGCTGACCGCTATGCACTGTTTTTTATCCCGTTGACCTTGTTGATGGCGGCACTGGCCTGGCATCTGAGCGGTGACCCCTTGCGAGCGTTGGCGGTGCTGGTGGTGGCCACGCCTTGTCCTCTGATTCTGGCAGTGCCCATTTCGATCATGTCGGGTATATCCCGAGCCGCGCGGCGCGGAATATTGATCAAGGATGGAGCCACCCTGGAAGCGCTGGCCGGGATCAAACAAGTGTTTTTCGACAAAACCGGAACGCTGACCAGTGGACACGCGCGCCTGCAGTCGATCGAAGTCAATGGACTGGCCGATCCGCAGCAATTGCTTGGCCTGGCGGCCTCGCTAGCACAAGCTTCGACGCATCCCATCTCTCAGGCCATTGTCGAGGCAGCGCAACAGCGCAGGGTGTCCCTCAGCGTGCCAACTGAGGTACAGGAGAGTCCGGGCGAGGGGCTTTGCGGGCTCATCGACGGTAAGCAGGTGCGATTGGGCACACTGTCTTTTGCTCATCAGGACGCTTGCGAAACTGCCTGGGCTGTCGCCATGCTTCGTCACATGGATTATCTGGCCTGTAGCGGAAGCTTTATCGAAGTGGATGGGAAACTGGCGGGGCTGTTGGTTCTCGCGGACACTGTTCGGCGCGAAACTCCACAAACGCTGCGCCGGTTACGCTGCAAGGGGATCGAGAGAATCGTTATGCTCACCGGCGATCGACTGGAAACAGCCGAGATGATCGCAATGTCTGCCGGAATCGACGAGCTGCGCGCGGGTTTGACACCCGAGGATAAAGTGCGGGCCGTGCAGGAGGGCTGTTTGCGCAGCCGCACGCTGATGGTCGGTGACGGTATCAATGATGCACCCGCATTGGCGGCGGCTAACGTTGGTGTGGCAATGGGGGCCTGCGGCGCAACCGCTTCGGCACAAGCTGCGGGTGTCGTTCTGCTGGTCGATCGCCTGGATCGTCTGGTCGAGGCCTTGGACATCGCCCAACGAACTCGTCACATTGCTGTCATCGGTGTGCTGGTCGGCATGGGCCTATCGTTGCTGGCCATGGTCGCGGCGGCACTCGGCTTTCTCGCGCCACTAATCGGCGCTGTGGTGCAGGAGGGCATTGATGTGCTGATTATCCTCAATGCGTTGCGGGCATTGGGGCCACTGTGGGGGCGTCGAAAGGGCATGCTGACTGCAGAACATATTGATCGGCTGCAGGATGAACACCGGCAACTGTCCAGCGTGTTGAGTGACCTGCACCAACTGTCCGCTGACTTCGCCCGGCGCCCGGTTGCACAGGCACGAACCGAACTGCAGGAGTTGGTCGACAAGTTGCAAACCTCATTGGCGCACCACGAGCGTGATGATGAGCAGCTGCTTTACCCGCTTTTAACGCAACGGTTGCCAGGCGAGGACCCGATGTCAGCCATGAGCCACGCCCACCGAGAGATCTTCCGCCTGATCCATTTGCTGGAGCGCATGAGTCGTGATTTCAATGCCGAGCCGGCCAGGGCCGATGCCGACGAAATTCAGCATCAATTGATCAGGCTCGATACCCTGGTGCGACTGCACTTTGACCAAGAGGAAGAGCTGTTCCGTTTCCTTGACGCACGCTGAGCGAACGTTGTGCATACCGGCTGAGCGTCTGACTCCGGCCTGATGATTCAGAGGTGATAGCGTGACTGGATGATGCCCCGGATCTGTTCCATTGCCTTTTTGAGGACCATGCTTTTGTCCATTTCGATAAGGCGTGTCTTATTGGCAAGTACATCGTCCCGGATCACTTTGCGAAACCAATTGGAGAAATCCCCGGCATCGAGATGCTCGCGAAGGGCGGGCTCTTCAATTTGCGTTAAACAGGATAAAAACTCAGTCAGGTTGGCGGCACTCCGGCCAAGAGCAGGAAAGTGGAATGATCGCCATGGACCGACATCTCCCGCGACATACTTGCCACTGTGGCGATGGTGCTTTTGATGCGGCTGCATCTGGTCGATCAGGTATACCTCGTCGTCTTCGTGCAAGCTCCAGAGACAGGCATGCTCGAGGCCTGGCGTTCGCTCTGGAAACCGAGGGGAAGGTCGCTGCATGCGCTTGGCGAATTGCTCGACCAGTTCCCGAGCAGTGCTGCCAAGCGTCACCAGCACGTCGACCCCCTCAAGTAGCGCCGGGCAGACCTGGTCGAAGTCGAGGGCTACGATGATTGCACCGATGTCTCTGAGAAAGCCGGGCGGCCAACTTGAACAGTGGGGAAGCATGTAATGAGCTTCGTCGACGATCAACCAGTAGGGGCGACCTGAAGTGCTGCGCAAATGCTGGAGGAAAGGCAGCAGGTCGCCAAACAACTGCACGCGCGCCGAGAGATCCAGGGCAAGGGCATTGACCACCACATTGAGCTGCGCCTGCAAAAGATAGTGCACAGCATCTTCTGTCGTCGGGGGCGCGGTGAGGCCGCCGATGGTCACCGCGTCTTCCAGTGTGAGGTAGTCGCCCTCTGGATCGATGATGCAGAATCCCTGATGAACCTGGACCATTCTTTCTGTCAGCCAGGTGATGTAACTGGATTTTCCGGCCCCGGAATTGCCAATTACCAACATCACCGATTCTGGAGGCAGCCATAACGGGTGCCCATCGGTGGACTGCCCCAACTGAACCCCGATGCGTTCGACGCCAACCAGTGCGGCATCTTTTTCCAGGAGCATCTCGACCAGCTCGCACACCCCTTGACCATGGTCACGGGTCAGGCATAGGTCAGCGCTGGATTTTATGGAGGCTATGGCATTGCTGACCGCTGCGGCACAGCCGCAGATCGACAGAAAGGAGTGGTCGTTTTCCGCATCGCCCACTCCGACCACGTTCAATTCGCATATGCCTAAATCTCGTAACGCTGCAACAAGGCCGGACGCTTTGTTCACGCCAGGCGGCAGGATCATGATGGCGTCCTTGTTGAAGGTTATCTGCAGTTCAAGACCCAACTCGTGAATGCTACTGATCACTTCATTTTCGAATGGCTGCCAAGTAGCGATGACCGACTGTCCGATCGACAACGGTGAAACCCCTTTGGCGCGCAGGTGACCAACCAGCTCGGTTGAGGCGGGATCTGCAATAAGCTCCTCGGTATCAGTGCTCGGGTCGTACAAGAGCGCGCCATTTTCCGCAACCACCCTGTCAAAAAGATCCAGATGCGGAAAATGATGCTTGAGCGCTTGCAATTCCCGGCCTGAAATCAGCAATAACTTGCGACCGCTTTTTTTTACCTGGCTGAGCGATGCGCAGACCTGGGGAGAAACGCTACCGTTTTCGGCAATGGTCCCATCGTAGTCTACTGCCAGGGCAAGGAAGTGCATGCTCGATCCCTATCAGACTCAATTGAGTGCAGAGGAGGACAACTAGAACGGACTGTCGACCGACTCCACGACTGTATTGAGATGCAACTTATTGGCGCCCACATTGATTTTTATCAATTGTAAGTCGAGCGTTGACAGCCGGTCTTTCGAGGAGCAAGGGGGGCTTGAGAGCGACAAACTCAATCCATTTGCCCCTTGCCCCTTTGAACCAGGGGCCAAACCCACTGGTGAAAACCTGCATGCTGATTGACGTCGGCGCCGCATACGCGTGTAAACACAGTTGTTCAACAGCGTTGCTTTGATTGATCAAACTGCACGGGTTTCTTTTGCCATTAATAATCCGAAGTGCTTAAGCCTACGGATTACGGAACAAGAGTAAGCTGGATGCAGTCAGGTTGATCTAAATCAATGGGCAGCCTGTTACCGGTTCCATGCTCTTGTCACATGCGGAGATTGGCGCCGGGTCATGAACACCAACAAACCAATAGGGATTCACGCGGTGCAAGGCTGGCAGCGGAGCAGGGGAGCCACAGCAGGAAATCTGCGCCGATCGGGCAAAAGGCATTGGAAACGTGACGCAACCCACCTGTTGATAATCTTGCTGCTGTTGCCGGTTGGATATTTCACGGCGTATCACTTTGCTGCCCATACGTTGAGGGAGTTGGTGAACTTTTGTACCGCGCGTTTTGAAGTGGAATTCGAACAAGCCGAAGTAGAGCCTCCGCTCGAAGTTCTGTCGCGATCCTTGTGCGAATGTCAGGCAAAAGCGCTGCTCAAAAAAAACGGAGTTGTGCGACTTGCCTTGGTCGACAGCCACTTACTGGCACCGCAGTCACTTGAGCCAGTAACAGAGCAAGATGCAGAAGTCTGCATCAATGAACTGTGGAAACATGATGCTGAAGGGGCCAGGCGCTTGTCCCTTGAGTGAAAGGCTGCAGTTCTTTGATCATTGACAGGTAGGCAGATCCCCCAACGTCAATTTACAAGCGCTTGCACCATGAAAACCGCCTGGCCTCAACCGGTTATCCGGCCGTCCGACCGTTCATTGGGCGTATCTGATCTACATCAAGGAACGGACATCGGGATCAGCAAAGCTGTCGACATCGATAGCCACAGCAGCGGGATTTTCCATGCCTCGGCCGGACAGAACCTCATGCGAACCATTGGCAACCCTGCCGTCTTCATCGCTCGGCCAGGGCACAGTGAATGAACAGATTGCCAGGGTTTTCGACGATATTGCCGATTTGCTGGAGTTGGACGATGCCAACCCTTTCCGGATCAGGGCCTATCGTAATGCTTCGCGAACGCTGAGGGCGTTGACAATCGATCTGGCGAAGACCATCGCGCGTGGTGAGCCGTTGCCAAAACTGGCTGGGATCGGTGTCGACCTGGCGGGCAAGATCAACGAAATTGTTACCACTGGCGATTGTGCGTTGCTTTCACGGTTGCGGAGTACTTCGCCGAAAGGACTGGCCCAGTTGCTATCTATTGCCGGTTTGGGACCAAAGCGGGTCAGGCACCTCTATCACGATCTTGGCATCGAAACCGTACAACAGTTATGCCTGGCCGCTGAAAGTGGGCGCATTCGCCATCTTCCAGGCTTCGGTAAAAAGTTGGAGGCCCGATTATTGAGTGCAGCGCAGAAAGGAATCGGCAAAGATCGCCGTGTTCCGCTCGCACATGTCGAGCCATTGGCAGAACGGTTGGCGCGCTATTTGAAGCAGATCTCGGGTGTTGAACAAGCGACCGTGGCCGGAAGCCTGCGACGCATGAGGGACACCGTCGGCGATATAGATATTCTTGTGGCTGCTGGCGTTGATGTCTGCCAGCAATTCATCAAACACCCGGATGTTGCCACTGTGCTGGTTCAAGGACAGACACGTACCAGCGTTCTTCTGAGTTCAGGCATGCAAGTCGATTTACGGGTCGTTGACCCGGCTGTGTATGGGGCGGCCCTGGTGTACTTCACTGGCAGCAAGGCGCATAACATCGCTATTCGCCAAAGAGCACAGAACAAGGGGCTCAAACTCAGTGAGTATGGAGTATTCAAAGGTGGTGAACGGTTAGCCAGTAGCACTGAAACCGATGTTTATCGGGCGCTGGATCTGCCCTGGATAGTGCCTGAGCTTCGCGAAAATCGCGGTGAAGTCGAAGCGGCGCTTGCCAATCGCTTGCCCAGACTGATCGAGTCATGCGATCTCAAAGGTGACTTGCATGCCCATACCTGTGAATCCGATGGCGTCAACAGCCTGGAAGATATGGCGCTCGCCGCGCAGGCAGCGGGGTTGCAATATTTGGCAATCACCGATCATTCCCAGTCCCTCAGGGTAGCCCATGGTCTGGACGGGGACCGGTTACTGCAGCAGATGGACCAGATCGATGCGCTCAATGATCGATTTCAGGGCATAACCTTGCTCAAGGGCGTCGAGGTCGACATCCTCGAAGACGGTAGCCTGGATTTGTCGGACGATATTCTGGGGCGCCTTGATCTGGTGGTGGGTGCTGTCCACAGCCATTTCAATCTGACTCGGCGCCAGCAGACCCGCCGCTTGCTCAGGGCGATAAACCATCGTCATTTCACGATTCTGGCGCACCCGCTGTGTCGGTTGATCAATGAGCGCGACCCCATAAACCTGGATCTCTCAGCCATCATCAAGGCCGCCGCTGAACGAGGTTGCTGTCTGGAACTCAATTCGCAACCGCAACGCATGGACCTGTCCGATCTGCAATGCCAATACGTCAAGGATCAGGGGGGGCTGGTCAGCATCAATTCGGATGCGCATCAAGTAGCTGATTTCTCCCATTTGCGTTTTGGGGTCGCACAGGCACGTCGAGCCTGGCTGGAATCCCATAACGTTTTAAACACAATGTCACTACCAGCGCTCAAGTCGTTTTTGAGCGGGGGCGGGGGCTGGCAAACAGAAAGGGATCAAAGCTTAAGTCAGCCGTAGACAATATCGTCGCGCAGGTACTGACCTTGCAAGTAAGGCTCTATCAGGCCATGGCACGACTGGAGGCGCAAACCGATCATGAGGCGCTGCATGATCTACGTATTGCTGTGCGACGTATCAGAAGCTTGATGCGTCCATTTCGCGCCATCCCGCAAGTACTGGCGTTGAATGGTCTGGTGGGCAATTTCATGAGCGATTTTCTCAGTGCCGAGCAATTGGAAGGTCTGCATGCTTACTGGCGCGCGGCCAATTATCTGGCCGTCGGGCAGATTTACCTCAAAGACAACGTGACTGCCGGCATTCGCCAGCCTCCCGTGTCAGGACGATGCCGCGTCAGTCCGTGCAGGTTGCGCAACGCGCTGAAGCGGCCTTAGCGCGGCGAACTCCTCGGGAGTCAGGGTTTCCTTTTGCAGCAAAAGGTGAGCGCCGGCCTCCAGCTCGGGACGCAACCTTTCGAGCAGGGCTTTGGCTCGCTGCCAAGCGTCGTCCAGCAGTGCGCGAATAGCGAGGTCGATTTCCCGCGCGGTCTGCTCCGAATAGTCCTTTTCGCCGGATTCGGGCACTCGCTCGCCAAGCCAGGTCGCATTGCGCCGCTCCAGAACCGCTTGGCCGAGTTCGCTACTCATACCAAAGCGCGTGACGATTTGACGGGCGATGTCCGTGGCGTGGGCCAGATCATCGGCAGCGCCGGTGGAAATCTCCCCGATCAGGAGGAATTCCGCCGCGCGTCCCGCCATCAGCACGACCATCCGGTCCTTGAGCATCTGGCAACTGATAAGAAAGTGGTCTTCGGTCGGTCGCTGCAAGGTGTAGCCCAGCGAGCCGATGGCCCGCGGCACGATCGAGACTTTGTGCACCGGATCCATGGCCGGTAAGTGACTCGCGGCGAGCGCGTGGCCCATCTCGTGATAGGCCACTATCTGGCGTTCCTCGGGGCGCAGTATGCTGCTCTTGCGCTCGATCCCGGCAACCAGTCGTTCCACGGCGGCGGTGAAGTCGACGAGTTCCACCATGTCCGCGCCGCGTCGGGTCGCAACAATCGCCGCCTCGTTCACCAGGTTCGCCAGATCCGCGCCAGTGAATCCGGTGGTGATGTCAGCGATACTTTCGCTATCGATACTCGGTGACACGGTGATTTTCTGCAGGTGTACCTTGAGGATCGCTTGTCGGCCTTTGCGGTCTGGTCGGTCGATCAGCACTTGGCGATCAATCCTTCCAGCGCGCAACAGCGCCGGATCGAGAATCTCAGGCCGGTTGGTCGCGGCCAGTAATACCACGCCTTCGCGAGGGTCGAAGCCGTCCAGTTCCGAGAGCAGTTGATTGAGGGTCTGCTCCTTCTCGTCATTGCCACCGAACGCGCCGACACCGCGCATTTTGCCCAGTGCATCCAGCTCATCGATGAAGATAATGCAGGGCGCGGCCTGGCGCGCCTGCTCGAACAGATCGTGGACCCGGGCGGCACCGACTCCGACGAACATTTCGACGAACTCAGAACCAGAGATCGAGAAAAACGGCACACCAGCTTCACCCGCGATGGCCTTGGCCACAAGTGTCTTTCCGGTGCCGGGCGGGCCGACCAGCAGCGTCCCTTTGGGTATGTGTGCGCCCAGGCGAGCATAGCGGGCCTTGTCCTTCAAGAACGACACAATTTCCATCAGTTCGAGCTTGGCTTCATCGATCCCGGCAACGTTGTCAAAGGTGACGCCTGTATCCCGTTCGACAAACACTTTGGCCCGTGACTTACCGATACTCATCAACCCTCCCAAGCCCTGCTTTTCGGCAAAACCGCGGAATGCAAAGTGCCAGACCACCGTGATCAGGATCAACGGTAGTAACCAGCCCAACAGCCCGCTGAGCAGGGTGTCTTCATTGACGCCGCTGAATCTGACCCCCGAATGCGCCAGGTCTGCCGCCAGCGTCGAATCCACCCGGACAGTGGTGAATAGTTCACGGCCGTCGATGGGGTCCAGTAACTTGCCGCTGATCTGGTCTTTCTCGACCCGCAGATCGCTGACCTTCTGGTCGTTCACCAGTTGCAGGAACTGGCTGTACGGAATGTTCTGCACGGCATGACGTTCGGCAAACAAAAACTGCACAAGTGCCAGAACAACGAAGGCGATCAGGAAGTACGAGAGGTTCCACTGGTGGTTGTTTTTCATGGTCTTGTCTCAACGAAGACGTTGTACGCCAGCAGGAGATGAACCTCGACTCGGGCACCGACCAATCGAGGCGCTCGGCGTGCCGCTCGCGCCACAGATGAACCCGGGCTTCAAGCATCACCTGAGACGCCGATGTTGGCGTCGTCGATATCACGCTGGAACTCGAGTTCTTCCAGCATGCTTTTGCGCAGGCTCAAGTCGCACGTGACGGTGTCCACGATGCAAGAGAGCAGGGAACAGTCGCCTTGTTTTTTTCTACGCTTGAGTGGCAAAAAATCCTTGAGGAATATCAACAATGCCTGTTTGGCCCGGCAGTGAATGGGTTGCCCACAAGTCAACGATATTTTGACGAAGATCAGAGCCGGCGCCGGCCAACGCCAGATAATCAATTCAGTACTGACTGTAACCACTTCGCTGTCCGGGTTATTCCTCACGGGACCAGCGCACGCTCATGCCATATTCGCTATCGCTGTAGTGGTATTCAGAGTTGCCTTTGAAAGCGCCTTTCAGGGCATGCCCCAGACGATTGGCAAGGTGAATGCCAGTAGTGGTCACGATCAGATCATCGGCCGCGTCATCGAGCTTGATGATGCGCTCAAGGGGATGCTCGGCCTTTTCCTTTTCCTCAGTGTGTTTAATCAGATTGACGATTTCTCCACGGTGCTGGTGCACGTAGCCGCCGGACAGGGTCAGGATACCCGCAGGCCTGTTGTCTTCTATGCGCCGGCAGGCTGGACAGATCGTTGTTTGCGCACCGTGAACCACGGTGTTTTCCTGGCGTTTCCAGCTCCAGGTTCCTGCGGCATACACGGCCTCGCATTTCGGGCAAACGGCAGGGCCCTCCGTGCGTGGGGCGCTATAAGGGTCATGCGAGACGTTCTTGAACAGTTTGTTTTTTTGGCTTTGCTGAAACTTGTCCATGATGTTCCTCCAGAGATGATCAGAACAACTGACGCTTGCTGAAGCGCACCCGCTCATTTCGACGCGATCCGGGTTCCAGCAGGTTGATTTTTATCAACTGCGATGCAAGCGCTGAAGGCGGCTCGAGCCAATGGTCCGCGTTTATGCATGAGGCGACAGGAGGACCGGGCTGCTCAGGGCTTTGTTGATAAAAGTCAACGTCACCGGGAGTGGTTAATAGACCCTGCTTGAACGTGGAATTGGCAGGAGAGCGATCCGATGGCTCACAGCAAGCTGGTATTTCGCGGCGCCGCCCGCGAGAGGATTCTCAGCGGTGCCACTCAGTTGGCGGATGCCGTGCGCGTGACGCTGGGCCCCAAGTCCAAGTCGGTGCTGATTCAGAATAAATGGGGCAATCCAACAGTCTGCAATGATGGTGTAACGATCGCCAGGCGCATCGACCTGCTGGATCCGGAAGAAAATCTCGGTGCGCAAATGTTGCGTCAGGCTGCCGAGCGCACCGGTGACGCGGTGGGGGACGGTACCAGCACTGCAACGGTGCTGGCCCAGGCCATCCTCGCGGACGGTATCCGCAATGTGGTGGCGGGTGCCAGTGCGATCGACCTCAAACGCGGGCTCGATCGCGGACTCGCTTTGGTTGTGGAGTCGTTGAGGACGCTGTCGCGACCAGTGAGTACGCCCAGGGAAAAGGTCCAGGTCGCGACGCTATCCGCGCATAACGATGCGGTCATTGGCCAACTGGTAGCCGATGCCCTGGAGAAGGTTGGTATTGAAGGAGTGGTCAGCGTCGAGGAGTCAAAAACCACTGAAACGGTGGTCGAGGTCATGGAAGGCATGCGCTTCGACCGAGGCTATGTCTCGCCATATTTCGTCACCGATACCGAAAAGATGCAGGTGGAACTCGATGACGCTTACCTGTTGTTTTGCGACCACAAGATTCTGAATCTCAAGGAGTTGCTGCCCCTGATGGAGCTCGTGGCCAAGAGCGGCCAGCCCCTGGTGTTGATCGCGGATGACATAGAAGGGGAGGCGTTGACCACGCTGGTGGTCAATCAGATACGCGGTGTGCTGCGAGCGGTGGCGATCAAAGCTCCGGGCTTCGGTGACCGGCGCAAGGAGATGCTGCAGGACATGGCCGTTCTGACCGCAGGAACGGTGATTTCCAATGACCTGGGCTTTGCCCTCGAAAAGATCGAGTTGAGTCAATTGGGCCGGGCGCATCGGGTGGTGGTGCAAAGGGACAGTTCGGCGTTGATCGGGGGGGCTGGCAATCGCGAGGCCATCGAGGCGCGGATGCAGCAAATCCGCGCACAAATGGAGACGACTACCAGCGACTACGACCGTGAAAAGCTACAGGAACGCTTGGCCAGGCTCTCGGGCGGCGTCGCGGTGGTCCGGGTCGGAGCGCCTTCGGAAGCCGAGATGAAAACCCGCAAGGATGCGTTGGATGACGCCATTTCCGCCACTCGTGCAGCCATCGCCGAAGGCATTGTGCCAGGCGCCGGCATGTCTTTGCTCAAGGCCGTCCCGAAGATTGCCGCCGAGGAGATGCAGTATGAAGGGGATGCCCGCACGGGTCTGCAAATCATGCGGCGCGCTTTGGAGGCGCCGGCCAGGGTCATCGCTGAAAACTCGGCAGTGGATGCCGGCGTCGTTGTTGCGAGGATGTTGGCGGAGCCTGGCAACATTGGCTTCGACGCGTCGGTCAATCGCTACGTCGATCTTTACGAGGCCGGAATCATCGACCCATCCAAAGTGGTGCGGATCGCCCTTGAAAATGCAGTGTCAGTGGCCAGCATCCTGCTGCTGACCGAGGCAATATTGACGGATATTCCGGAGAAAGAGTCGCCGATCCCGCCTGGGTTCAGCGAATGAGGTCCGGCAGTGTCGCCGGGCGTTTGAGCAAGGCCGGTCTCGCGACCTGCCTGACGGGAGACAGATCATGAGCCAATATCAACGCCTTTTGCTGATCATCAACCCGCTCCTGCGCCGCTCTCCGGCAATCAACCATGCCGGCGCGCTGGCCAGGGCCAGTGGTGCGACATTGCACATCGTCGCCCTCGTCAAGACACTGGACATTCTGTGGCTACTTGACGAGGGCAGCAGGAAACAGGTTCGGGAAAGCTATCTTCAGAACCAACGCGACTGGTTGAAGTCCCAGGCGGAGAAACTGTCTGGCCGAGGCGTAGCAGTGACCTGCGAAGTCGCTTGGGCGGACGACATAAAACAGGAGATTTCTGATCACGTTACAGAGTTGAATCCCGACTTGCTGATTAAGGAAGTGCAACACGAGTCATTGCTCAAACGTGCATTCTTCACCCCACTGGACTGGTATCTTTTGCGCCAATGCCAAGTGCCGGTGTACCTGCTTGGCGGCGCGGCCCATGCATTACCGCGCAAGGTTGTAGCCGCGGTCGACGTCTCTACGAACGGCTTGGAAAATAATCGGTTGAACGAGCGCATCATCCAGCAGGCCACTGCGCTGGCTATCCAGTGTGATGCCGAATTGCACCTGTTGTATGCCTATGACGTTTCGCAGGAATACCTGGCAGAACTGGGCGATGGCCTGAAAATCGCCGAACTGACTAAAGGCTTGCGCCGTGAGTTTGAAAAGACCTACCTCGACTGGGCCAGTCAGCATGGCGTACCGGCTGATCGCCGGCATTTTGTGGTGGGGCACCCCGTTGCGGCGCTCAGCGAGTTCACAGACGAGCATCAGGTGGATGTAATCGTCATGGGGCGCGTGCAATTCCACGGTCTGGACAAGCTGCTCGGCAGTACCACCGAACACATTCTGTATCAGGTCCCTTGCAACGTTCTGGCTGTGTAGCACCGCGCCGGAGGTCCCTGTAGGAGGAATGCTCATGAACATTGACCAGGCCATTTCTGGCCGTCATTCGACACGTGAATACACGGCGCAGGCTGTCGATGAAGAGGTCATTGTGCGCTTGATCGGTGCCGCCACCTTGGCGCCAAGTGCGATGAACCAACAACCCTGGCGATTCACCGTGGTTCGCGACCAAGCGTTGCTGGATCGAATTTCACGCGAGGCGAAAGCCTGCATGCTCAAGACGCTGGCACCGGGATCACAATCAGAGCGCTTTCACGCGTTGCTTGATGACGAGCACTTTCAGATTTTCTATCACGCACCGGTACTGATCCTGATCTCGGCTGACGCACCCGGGCAATGGGTGGTCGAAGACTGTGCGCTGGCCGCCCAGAACCTGATGCTCAGTGCCTGTGCAGAAGGACTGGGCACTTGCTGGATCGGTTTTGCCCAGCCGTATCTCAATACTCAACAGGGCAAGCAAATGCTGAATCTTCCACAGGCGTGGGTTCCGGTAGCACCGATCATCGTCGGCCATCCGAAAGCCGCGCCGGCGCCTGTTGCCCATCAGGCACCAGAGATTCGCTGGATTGGTTGATGCACCGCTGAGCATTCATCCGGATGAGCGGGCACGCGCACATTATTGCGACGAGTGATTAACCGGCACGCCGGGTTGGCCATTCATTGACAAAAATCACAGTGCCGGCGCAGGGGGGCCGGATACTTTGAGGGGTGCCGGCGTGTTCCCGGCTCACTCAACTGAGGAGAACCACCATGAACAAGCGTTTATCTGTTGTTGTGCTGAGCGTCCTTCTGGCGATGACGGCGGGGTGCAGTCATAAGCATGTGCAAGAAATGAATGCTCGTATCGATTCGGCACAAAGCGCTGCCGCTGCTGCGCAATCCAGAGCCGATGCCGCGTATTCAAAAGCGGAACAGGCGCAGGCCGCGGCCAGTCAGGCACAACGCACCGCCGATGAGGCCAATGAACGCGCCAGCCGAATGCTTGAAAAGGCGAGTCGCAAATAATGACCCCCCACCCGGCCATCGTTGCGAGCGGGTTGTGTAAGTGGTTTGGCGAAGGCAGTACGCGCATGAAAGCGGTCGACCAGGTGGCGCTGGTCGCGCAGTTCGGCGAAATGGTTTTTGTCGTCGGCCCCTCGGGTAGCGGCAAGACCACACTATTGAGCATCCTCTCCGGCATCCTGCGACCCGACTCTGGAACGGTGCTGATTAATGGCCTGGACATCTGGAGCCTGAATAGCGACAGATTGGCCGAACTGCGCCTGGATCACATCGGGTTCGTGTTCCAGGACTATCACTTGTTTTCGCGGTTGACGGCGGCCGAGAACGTCGCCATCCCCCTGATCCTTCGGCATCACAAATGGAACGATGCGCTTTCGAAGGCCCGCCAGAGTCTGGAGGTGGTGGGCCTGAAGGATCGGGGGAACATCTTGCCCATGAAGCTTTCCGGAGGGGAGCAACAGCGCGTTGCCATTGCCAGAGCCATCGTGGGGGAGCCGCAAATCTTGATAATGGACGAGCCCACGGCATCTCTGGATGGGGACACGGGAAAAATGATCATCGCGTTCGTCAAGGAGAGAGTACTCAATCAACAACGCTGCATCCTTATTGTCACTCACGATGCACGGATCAACGAGTACGCCGACCGTATCATCTACATGGCTGACGGCCGAATCAGCGAAACCGGGCATGCCATATCGTGAAAAAGTCCCTGCTGTTTACGCTGGCGGTAGTCGGTGTTCTCGGGGGGCTGATCGCCGCCTATCTGCTCGGGCGGACACCGCAGCCGCTGCCGCCCGCCTTCGCACCAGCGAGCAGCAACGATGCCAGCGCGATCTATGCCAATGGCATCATCGAGGGCGAGCAGCCCGGTGGCAGCAATATCGTGATCTATCCGCAGGTGGCCGCGCCGGTAACCCGGGTGTGGGTGCAGGAGGGGCAGACGGTCAAACGCGGGGAGCCGCTGGTCACACTTGACGACGCGGTGCCACGCGCCAATTTTGAACTGGCCCAGGCCAGCCTGGCCACCGCCCGCGACCAGTACAACAAGCGCTTGGCGTCTTACAACATTGATCCGAAATCGATCAGCAAAGATACCCTGGACACCGCGCGCAATTCCGTGACCCAGGCGCAGGCTGCCCTCAAGGCGTCGGCGGCGTTGCTGGCGCAATACCTCATCAAGGCGCCAGCGGACGGTGTGGTGATGACTATTAACAGCGCAGTGGGCAGTTATGTATCGCCCCAGGGGGCCTATGACGTTTACACCCAAGGGTTCGCGCCGCTGCTGGTCATGAGCGCCGATCAGGCGCATCTGGCTGTGCGCTGTTATGTGGACGAGATTCTGATCGCCCGATTACCAGCGCCCGAGCACATGCAGGCGCAGATGCTGATTCACGGCACGGGCATCCGTGTGCCGCTGGCCTTCGTGCGGGTGCAGCCCTACGTATCGCCGAAAATCGAGCTGTCCAACCAGCGCCGGGAAAAAGTTGACCTGAGGGTGCTGGCGGTGATTTTTCGCTTCGAGAAGAAAGATCTGCCGAACGTCTACCCGGGGCAGTTGGTGGATGTGTTCATAGGTCAGAAATAATGGAAAGGGTAGACCGGTTACGCCGCACTGGACGCTTCTGCCTTGCACTGAGCCTGTTGCTGGGCAGCGCATGCACGGTCGGCCCGGATTTTTCGCCTCCGGCCACGCCTGTGTCAGAGCGTTATCTGAACGAGCCGCTGCCGGGGACTGTTGCTGCGCAGGGCCAGGCTCAACAGTTCGTGCCCGGCGGTGAGGTCACACCGGACTGGTGGCGTTTTTTCCACTCGACGGCGCTTGATGCACTGGTGCGCCAGGCGATCACCCATAACATGACCGTGCAGGCGGCCGAGGCCAGTTTGCGTCAAAGCCAGAACGCGCTCAGAGCCGGTCACGGGGTCTTCTATCCGCAGCTCGATGCCCGCTTCAGCGCCAGTCGTGAGCGCAGCGCGCCGGTCCAGCAAGGGCTGACGACGGCAGGCTCGATCTTTAACGTGATGATCTTCAGTGGCACGATCAGCTACACCCTCGATGTCTTTGGCGGCGAGCGACGTGCCGTGGAGGGCTTGCAGGCCCAGGTCGATCGCCAGACCTGGCTGACTCAGGCGGCCTATCTCACGCTAACGGCCAATGTCGTCAATACGGCCATTGCCCGGGCAGCCTATACCGCGCAGATCGAGGCCACGGAACAATTGATCGGTTTGCAGCGCCAGCAGCTGCAGTCCACCCAGGTTCAGGTGCGCAGCGGAACGGTGCCTTATTCGGCGACATTGAGCCTGCAGAGCCTGATCGCGACTAACGAGGCCTCGTTACCGGCGCTCAAACAGAAAGTCAGTCAAAGCGAGCACTTGCTGGCCACGCTCGAAGGCGTGATGCCTGCAGAACTCAAACTTCCCGACATTCGCTTGACAGCACTTTCGTTACCGCACGATCTGCCGGTCAGTCTGCCTTCCGACCTAGTGCGCCAGCGTCCGGATATCCTCACCGCCGAGGCGCAATTGCATCAGGCCAGCGCGCAAATCGGTGTCGCCACGGCGGCGATGTTTCCCAGCTTCAGCTTGAGCGGTACCTACGGGGCGGCTGGGTCGTACACCGGTTCACTGTTTGCCGGCGCCGGACGATTCTGGAACTTCGGGCCGTCGATCGATATTCCGCTGTTTCAGGGAGGGCGCCTGTGGTACAGCCGCCAGGCGGCAATTGACGCCTATCAGCAAGCAGCGGCGAACTACCGACAAGTGGTGCTGGAGTCTTTCGCGCAGGTGGCGGATGTGCTCAGGGCAATAGAGCTCGATGCGCAAACGTTGCAGAAGCAGGCCGAGGCGCAGGCCGCTGCCCGAGAGGCCTTGAGATTATTGCAGGCCAACTATCGCTCGGGGTTGGTGACCTATCTGGATCTGCTCGTGGCCGACGTGCAGTTGCATCAGGTCGATATTGCTTACCTTCAAGCATTGGCGCAGCGGCATCAGGACACGGTTGCGTTGTTCGTGGCGCTGGGCGGCGGCTGGTGGAACCGGCCCGATACCGGCATTAGCGGAAACTAGCCATGAAATACAGTGGAATTCTGCGCATCGGGTACAAGCTTCTGGTCAATGATCGCGCCAAATTCTCCGCGTTACTGGTGGGTATCACCTTCTCGGTGTTCCTGATGATGCAAATGACCGCCATGTTCGCCGGCATCCTGAACCGCGCCTATTCGACGGTCACCAATGTCGGTGCACCGATGTGGATCATCGATCCGGCGGTCAACACCCCGACGATTGCCATCCCGTTGCCGGACTACCTGCTGGACGCAGTGCGCAGCATGCAGCAGGTGGAATACGCCGTCCCGGTATTCATTGGCAGCGCCCAGGTGCGCCTGGAAAATGGCACATATCAAGGGGTTAGCGTGATTGGTCTGGACGACACCAGCCTGCTCGGCCGTCCGGCCCTGGAGCAGGGCGCCATCGAGGATATCTACGCCGAAAACGCGTTCATCGTGGTTCACGATGCTGAGTTCGCAAAACTGGGTAACCCTGCCATCGGTACCTCGTTCGAGCTCAACGACCACCGGGGCACCATCGTCGGCATCGCCAGGGTTCTGGTCGGTGGATTGACCGGAGTGCCGACGCTTTACACAACCTACCGGCGTGCCATCGAATACATCCCTACGACACGCTTCACCGTGTCATACATTTTGCTCAAGCCCAGAAGCCGGCAAGGTGAGGCAGCCATCAAGCAGCAAGTGGCGCGGTTGGGCTACATCGCCCTGACCAGGGATGAGTTCAACCGGCGTATTGCCGACTTCTACATCTATCAGACCGGTGTCGGGACCAATATTCTGATGATGACAGTCATCAGTTTTCTGGTCGGCCTGTCGATTTCCGGTCAGACGTTCTACAGTTTCATTCTGGAAAACCTGGATAAGTTTGCCGCTTTGAAAGCCATCGGCGCCAAGAGCCGGGAGATGGTCTACATGATCTTCTTCATGGCCATGTTCACCGCGATGACCGGTTATGGTCTGGGCATCGGACTGGTGACTCTGATGATCGTCATCGCACGAACCTATCTTCCCAACTACGCTGCGATCGTCACTTTCTGGAATCTGGGACTGGCGTTTGGTCTGGTGCTGTTGATTGCCGGGTTTTCCAGCTACCTAGGCATTCGCAAGGTGCTGAAGATCGAGCCATTCGACATTTTCAGAGGCTGAGGCCCAAGAAAAAGCCCCTTGCCGGTTTTCCGGCAAGGGGCATACATCTGCGGATTCATTCGCCCTTGATCGGCACGACCTTGTCCGCTTTCATCGCTTCGGGCTTTTTCGGCAGCGAGATGCTCAATACGCCTTTGCTGAAGTGCGCATCGATCTTCTCGGCGTCGACCCCTTTGGGCAGGTTGAACACCCGCTCGAAGGAACCGTAGTGACGCTCGCTCAAGTGATAACCCTTGCGTTTTTCTTCCTTGTCTTCCTTTTTCTCGCCCTTGATGATCAGGCTGCCGTTGGACAGTTTGATCTCGATGTTCTTCTGATCCATGCCGGGCAGTTCTGCGGTGATCTCGAAGCTTTTATCCTTTTCGGTGATGTCCACGGCAGGCACGCTGCGGGTGAACAAGTCACGCGAGAAGAACGGTTCGACATCGAACAGTCCGCGGCTGAAGGGCGACATAAATGATCCGCGGTGGAAGTCCTCGAACAGGTGGTCGACCTGTTGCCGCAGCTTTTCCAGCGGGCGCCAGAGGTCGGTCGTCACGGGCACCTGGTTCGATTTTACGTCCGCATGTTCCTGCATTTTTTTCACGGAATTGCTCATTTTCGGTACTCCTCTCGGATGGAAAGCGCAGCGCCGGACGTCCTGTCGGCGAACCGCGCGGACTGAACGAACTCCTTACAACGTCAACGTCCCGGACCACAGCATCCAGCCGGCGTAGGCCGCTGCGGCCCAGATGATGATCAGCAGACCTGTCTCGGGACCGCCAAGGGGCTGCCCCTCACGGGATTTCAGCGTGCCCAGGTAGATCAGTGAGCCGGGGGCGTAGAGCAAGGCGCTGAGCAGCATGTATTTGGGGCCGGCGGCGTACAGCAGCCAGACGCAATACAGCGTGGCGACCAGCGCGATGGCCAGGTCTCGCACTTGCAGGGCGCGATGACCGGCGTAGGTTTCGCCCTGCCAGGTCATTTTCAGTGCATACAGACTGCTGAGCAGGTAGGGCAGCAGAATCATCGAGGTGGCAAGGGAAATCAGTGCCAGGTAACTGGCGCTCGAGTACAGCGTCAGCAACAGAAACAGCTGGATGCATCCGTTGGTCAGCCACAAGGCGTGGGCCGGTACGCCGCGGGTGGACTCTGCGCCGAGCGACGGTGGCATGACCTTTTCCTTCGCCGGTGTGAACACCGATTCGGCCGCCAGAAGGGTCCAGGCGAGCAGGGCGCCACCGACCGAAACAATCAGGCCGATGCTGATCAGCACGGCACCCCATGGCCCGGCGGCAGCCTGCAGTACGCCGGCCATCGAAGGGTTTTTCAGGGCGGCCAGTTCCGGCTGTTTGAGAATGCCCAGGGACAACAGGGAAACCGCGATCAGCAGCAACAGGGTAATGACAAAACCGATGACCGTGGCGCGTCCGACATCAGCGCGTTCTGCGGCGCGGGCAGAAAACACATTGGCGCCTTCGATCCCGATAAACACCCAGACCGTCACCAGCATCGTGCTCTTGACCTGGTCGAGGGTGCTGCCCAGCGCCGGAGCGCCCCAAAAGTCCATGGCGAAGGTGTCGCGCCGGAAGGCCGCGATCACAAAACCGATGAACAACAGCAGCGGCACGATCTTGGCCGCGGTGCTCAGGGCGTTGGCACGGGCCGCCGTGCGCATGCCCCGCAGGATCATCCAGTGCAACGACCAGAGCACGACCGACGCACCGGCAATCGCTGCCTTGTTATTGCCGTCGCCAAATGCCGGAAAGAAGTAACTCAGCGCGGCAAACAGAATCACCAGGTAGCTGACGTTGCCGATCCAGGCGCTGATCCAGTAACCCCAGGCAGAGTTGAAGCTGAGAAAATCACCACCCAGTGCCCGGGCGTAGGCGAATACACCGTTATCCAGTGCCGGCTGGCGGTTGGACAAACTCTGATAGACCAGTGCCAGAGACAGCATGCCGACTCCGGTGATCAGCCAGCCGATCAGGATCGCCCCGGCCCCGGCGCTGGCGGCCATGTTCTGCGGCAGGCTGAAAATGCCGCTGCCGATCATCGAACCCACCACCAGCGCCACCAGCAGGCTCAGCGTCAGGCGCCTGGGCTCACTCTTGCGCAAACTGCCAATCAGTGGCGGATGCTGGGCGGGGGTAGCGCCCGGTTGAAGGTCTTGCAGTTGAGTAGCCATGACGCGCCTCCACGAGACAAGATGGTCGGCATTGGCCGCGGACGCGGTCATGCGGACGTCGAGGATTAATCTCGTCGAGAAGCGCGCAGGCGTGTTTGATTAAAATCAACTGAGAGAAAAACGCTTTCGGCTGAGCGCGCAGGCACACAGGGCACCTGCGCGTCATGATCAGGCGGTTGCCGCAAGGGCTTTCCGAGCATGTCGATGCGGCAACCGGGGGCCGCATCGTTTACGGTGAGGCGCATGTCATGCAGGCGCGCGACCGCCGAAACCATGCTCAAGCCCAACCCGTTGCCTGGCGTATGGCGGCTGGGTTCGGTGCGGTACAGCCGGTGCAACACCGCGCTTCCTGACGCTTACTGCGACTTGAAGGTCAGGACCGTAA
The DNA here is from genome assembly GCF_040760005.1 of Pseudomonas sp. stari2. NCBI lineage: Bacteria > Pseudomonadati > Pseudomonadota > Gammaproteobacteria > Pseudomonadales > Pseudomonadaceae > Pseudomonas > Pseudomonas sp. Stari2. The sequence goes on along the minus strand of NZ_CP099760.1, from coordinate 3,720,002 downwards.
AAGTGTCGGGGTGAAACACCGGGTCGGGTTTGGGTTGTTCCCGGCTCGACGCGGGTTGGGTGAAGTCGGCGGTGAACAGATAGGCCTGACCGCGTTGGGCGTCCAGCACCATGTTGTGCGCCCATGGCCGGGTCCCGACTGTGCCGAGCAGATGGTATTGACTCTGATTGTCGCGCTGGATAATCGCGAGGCTGGCGTCGGCGCCGCTGGGCACCAGCAACTGGTCTTTCATCCGATCGTAAGCCAGCGCGTTCACGGCACGGCCGATGGGCAGGGTGCTAAAAGCTTTACCCGTGGCCAGATCCGCGATCACCAGAGTCGGATTGTTCCCTCGACAGGCCACAAACAGACGCTGGCGCGATTCGTCCACCGCCAGTGCGCTGGGCTTGCTGCAACCCTTGAATGTCCAGAATTGCTGCTGTTCGAGCTTTGCTCCTGAAAGCACGGCGACTTTATCCTCGTCGCGCATGGGGACGATGAAGTGGCCGTTTTCAAGGATCACCGGGCCGTCGAGCTTTTGCGCCGGCACATCCACCGCATCGGTCAGACGATCGGTTTTCGCATCGATCAGATACAGCGTCGAATGATCGCCGCGCCGACCGCTGGTGACGATCAACCGGTCGCGGCTGGCGTCATAAACCAGGTTGTTGAGGTTGCCTGAATCGAGCTTGAGCCGTTGCAACACTTGCAGACGATCCAGCGCCACGATACCCAGCGTTCCATCCATGTTGGCGACATAGGCGCGGTTGCGTTCCGGTACGAAGGCGACGGCGTTGGCGCCGGTTGAGTTGTCGAGGGTCTTCAGCAGTTTCTGTTGGTCGACGTCGAACACCGACAGGCCGTTTTCGCGGCGGGCGACGAACAGATGCGGACCCTTGGGTTCCAGTGCCGCGAAGCCCCAACTGTAACCGTCGCCTGGCAATACCGTTGAAGCGTCGAGGGTGTATAGCAACGGCTCCTTCGCTTGAACATGGGGGCCGGTCAGGCCAAGCGCCAAGCCTGCAAGTGCGAGCCACGTTTTTGAAAACAACATCAAAGGCCTCAGAATTTTTCTTGAATGGACGGGTGTGGAATCGCGTTCGGCGGCCGATACAGGACCAGAGTACCTTGCTGATCTGCACGCTGCGACGGCCGCATTGCTACTTTTCGTACTGAGCCCAGGTGTGTTATTTTTTTGAGCAGGTGATTGAAAATGTATGCAAAGTGGTGTAGCGGCTGCGTTCAGTGGTGGTTTGTCAGTAAACTGGCAGTGGGTTATTTTTTTTGAGGTGGTTGTTCTTTTGCTTAACTCACGATTTGATTAATTAATATATGAAGGGTTAGGCAGTTGGATATAGAGTTCGTCAATCACGCCTCATTGCTTCTGGAAGAGAAGGGCAGTTATTTTCTTACTGATCCCTGGTACGTTTCTCCAGCGTTTGGCGGGTGGATTCAAAACCCGTCACCCAGAACAGCAATGATTGAGAAGTTGCTTTCTCTTTCGGTCGATAAACTTAATGTCATCATTTCGCATGGTCATGACGATCATCTGGATGAGTTTTTCATTCAGCAGCATCTGGCAGACGCCACGTTCTTTGTTCCGAAGTTCAAGACGAATGGGCTGTCCAAACGTATTGAGCGCCTTACCGGCCGTTATCCGGTTGAGCTGACAGAAGAGGCGCATTGCGTCGACGGAGTGGAGCTGAGATGCTTCATCAATCCGGATTTCACGGAATACGATTCGATTGTGACTATCGTGTCTGAAACCGATGCGGTCATTCATGCCAACGATAACTGGCACGAGTATCCGGTTGCGCTCACCGATGCGCTCAATGAGTGTTTGAGTACGGTCCCGGTTGAACGTCGTTACTTTTTTATCCAGTTCGGAATCGCTGACAGTTTTCCGGTCAACTACCCGTCCTTTGACAAGCAAAGTGCGGACGAGATGATCGAGTCTCGATTCAAGTCCTATCAGGCCGCAACCACGGCTAACCTCAAACATCTGGGGCTCGATAAGGGTTTCTATTACGCGAATCAATCGCTGTATCAATACCCGGCCTCTTGGGATAGAGGTTCTCTCTACGATCTTGCGCAAGACTTTTTGCGCCGAAATCCAGGGCCGTTCACCCAGTGTGTGTCCGGAATCGACATAAAAACGGGTCAGCTCCACGAGTCCCCAGGTGAAGAGCTCTTTGATTTGCTGCTTGAGCAGCTCGAGCGTTTTCTGAACAAGGCAGTGGGCGGTCCTGTTCCCGTGAGATTGCTCACGGCGTCGGATGAATACGAGAGCGGTACTGTCGGCTACGAGGCTTCGCGGCATGTCTGGTCAAGGATATTGAACGCCGAGCTGACGCTGGAGGCGATTATCATCGGAGGCATGGGGCTCGTGCACAGGCCGGATCAAAATATATCCAGCATCCACGCCAGGGTTTCCAAACTGGCCTACCTGATTCAAAGCAAACTCATTTCGAACGGTCTTAACTTTTTGATGGAAAGTAAATGAAAACTCAAGACGGTCAGCTGTTTTTCACCCCTCCCAGCCAAGCGGATGCCTACAAGGAGCTGCGGGATATTCATGGCGAGATTCATACAATCGCAGGGGAATACTGGAACTGGCCTTCGGTTGCTACTCTGTCTAGGCCTTCCCTGGCGCGAATCTTGAACCTTAACTTCCTGTACGACGAGATGCTCCCTGTCGCGGGATCTATCTGCGAGTTTGGCGTTCATTACGGCAGCAGTCTGGCAACGTTGCTGAATCTTCGGGCTATCAAGGAACCCTACAATTACTCGCGGCATATCTTTGGCTTCGACACCTTCAGTGGTTTTGCCGAAGTTGACGAGAAAGATGGTGCGCAAGTAAAAGCGGGCGATTTTCATGTAGACGATGGCTATGAGAATTTGCTGGAGCGGCTTCTCCAGGCTCAAGAGTCGTTAAGCCCGAATAATCACCTGAAGAAGTTCACTCTGATCAAGGGCGATGCTTCAGAGACTTCGAAACGATGGCTTGAAGACAATCCTCACTCGCTCATCTCGATGGCCATTTTCGATATGGACGTCTATAAGCCGACGAAGGATGTGCTGGAAGCGATCAAGCCACGACTGTCAAAAGGTTCGATTCTGGTATTTGACGAGCTGAACTGCCCTCACTTCCCGGGCGAAACACAAGCGCTGCTTGAAGTGTTTGACATGAACACTATTCAGGTCCTGCGTTCGCCGTTCCTGCCTTACGTATCGTACTTTCGCTTGTGATTTGCAGTGATGCGCTGTCTGAATGGTCTGAGTCATTCAGCGTATCTGCTTTGCTTCAGAGGCCGGTCAATCGGTCTTTGAGGCAAGGGTTGCCCATCAGCACGCGGACTCATCAAGACGCTTGTGCGAGCTTTAATACGATTGTCAAAACGCAGGTTGCAGCCATGGTTTTTACACCTAACCTGAACATGGGCATCTGTGTGTACTCCGCCAGTTTCAAATCTGCATGACTTCAATGCCCATGAGTGGATAGCTGCATCCATAGGCAAGGAGTCTGAAAATGAACATCCCTCGCGCGCTCTGCGCAACTATCGTTTTGAGTTTGACCGCTTGTTCGTCCACCCCTCTTATCTACAATGCCAGCGATAACTCTCCAGGCACTATAAAACCGTTACAGAAACTGCTCCCTGACAACACCCCTGTGAGGCTGTTTTTTGTTCATGGTGTAGGAGATCACTGTCCGGGTTACGCCCTGGGTCCTGACGGCTGGTTGAATGAAAAAAACGCTGCTGCGATGGGATTGAAACCCGTACCCGGCGGAATCAAATCTGATGAATTCATCAATGTGAACGTCTTTATGGGGGGAGAAGAAGACCCACACTCAGGGGTGAACGTCCTCAAAAGAAATTACTCTCTGACTCTGCCTGACAGGGACCGCGCAGTGAGCGTAGAGGCGATTGAAATTACCTGGTCACCCCTGACCCGATGGCTGAAAAGCAATCAGCTTGGATATGACTCGCCGTCTGTTTTCGCAAATAAAAAACGCGAGCCATGCATTGAGTTCCCCGACCCGAAAATTCCTGCAACGGTACAGGCGCCACCAAGGCTTTTGCTCGATAAAACAATCAAGGAGCAGGTTTTTGACCGGAACTTGTCCGATGCCATTCTCTATACCGGAACCTATGGGCAGACCATGGTGCGGGGGCTTGCAGAGGGGATTTGCCATGCCATCACGCCTACGGACAAGGATAAAAAATGTGTATGGCCCTCTGCGCAGGAAAGTGAAAAAACACCGCACAAGAATTTATTCGTGACCCACAGTCTGGGCAGTCGCATGACTTACGACATGTTCCTCGACCTAATGGACCGGACAAAAGACAGTGAGACCAACCCTTTTCGCTACAGCGAACGCAGCAGCGCTCAGGGATTCATCGAAAACATGATCACGAATACGCCTGCCTTCTACATGATGGCGAATCAGCTTTCGTTGCTGGGTTTGGCCAAAGTTCCGCCACTAGCCCGCTCCAGTGATAGCGTTGCACATCCTTTTTTTCGGCAGTTATTTCCTGTAAGTGACTTTGATGCTCTCTCGTTTCAGTCGCAAGAAAACGCAGGACCGGTTGCGTACGGAAATGTTCTTTCGGAACTCGCAGATTTAAAATCAACCGTAGAAACGAAGACCGGAAAACAAACCGATGGCCTTCAGATAGTCTCTTTCAATGACACAAATGACCTGCTCACCTGGCATATCCCGAGTTGGTACGCTAACGCTGAGGCTACGCCGGGAGGGCGGCCGCGGATCGATGTGACAGACGTATTTGTGCGGAATGCACCCAAGCTCCTGATAATGGAGAGCCCCCTGAACGCGCACGTTGACTACTTTAAAAACCCGGACGTCAGGGATCTCATCCGTTGCGGCGCTGCCAATGGCGAAGTCCTGAAGTGCCCGGGGCGTTGACCTGGTTGTAATATCCAGAAAGCCCGGATACGACAAAGCCCTGATTATTCAGGGCTTTGTCGTTTCGATGGGGGCAAAAAATCTGTCCCTATTTCACAAAATTTCAGCGCTCGGCAGGGAAAGGGGCCCGGTACGGTTCATGCCCGGTCCATCGCCTCATCCAGCCCTTGATCTTCACCGAGAAAACCGCCGCTCTGATGCTGCCAGAGCCGCGCGTAGGTGCCGTTTCGTTCCAGCAGCTCGGCGTGGGTGCCTTGTTCGATGATACGGCCCTCGTCCATGACAATCAGTCGGTCCATGGCGGCAATCGTCGACAGCCGATGGGCGATGGCGATGACGGTCTTGCCTTGCATCATTTCATCCAGGCTTTCCTGGATAGCGACTTCGACTTCGGAATCCAGTGCACTGGTGGCCTCGTCGAGCAGCAGGATCGGCGCGTTCTTGAGCATCACCCGGGCGATGGCGATACGTTGGCGCTGACCGCCGGACAGCTTGATGCCGCGTTCGCCGACCAGGGTGTCGTAACCGGTGTGACCCTGACGGTCGCTCAGTTGGCTGATGAAGCCGTCGGCCTGGGCGTTGATCGCGGCGCGGTGAACCTGCGCATCGGTGGCGTCCGGGCGTCCGTAGGCAATGTTGTCGCGGATCGAGCGGTGCAGCAGCGACGTATCCTGAGTGACCATGCCGATCGCGCTGCGCAGACTGTCCTGTGTCACCTGCGCGATGTTCTGGCCATCGATGCGAATCGTACCGCTGTCGACATCGTAGAAGCGCAGCAGCAGGTTGATCAGCGTGGATTTGCCGGCGCCGGAGCGGCCCACCAGGCCGATTTTTTCCCCGGCGCGGATGTGCAGGCTCAAGCCGTCGAGCACCTGACGTTCACCGTTGTAGTTAAAGTGCACGTTGTCGAAGGTCACGGCGCCGCCGGAAGGCACCAGCACGCCGGCGTCGGGCGCGTCTTGCACCTTGGGGCCGCGGGTGAGGGTGGCCATGCCGTCCTGCACGGTGCCGATGTTTTCGAACAGCGAGGTCATCTGCCACATGATCCAGTGGGACATGCCGTTGATCCGCAATGCCATGGCGGTGATCGCGGCCACCGCGCCCGCACCGACCTGACCATGATGCCAGAGCCACAAGGCATAGCCGCCGGCACCCAGGATCAGCCCGACGACCAGGGCCTGATTGACGATTTCGAACTGGCTGACCAGACGCATCTGGCGAAAACCGGTGAGCTTGAAGTCCTCCATCGCCGCACGGGCGAAGTGCGCTTCACGGTTGGAATGCGAGAACAGTTTGACGGTGGTGATGTTGGTGTAAGCGTCGGAAATACGCCCCGTCATCGACGAGCGCGCATGGGCCTGTTCCTGCCCGACCTGTCCAAGGCGTGGCACGAAATACAGCATCGCCAGCCCGAAGAGGGCGACCCAGGCAATGAATGGCAGCATCAGTTTCAGGGCAAATCCACCGGCCAAAGCGATGATCGCAATGAAGTAAACGCCGATACCGGGAGCGATTTCGATGATCGTGAACAGGACTTCGCGTACGGCCAGCGCGGTCTGCATCACTTTGGTCGTGACGCGACCGGAGAACTCGTCGGAAAAGAACGAAAGGCTTTGCCGCAGCATCAAGCGATGGAAGTCCCAGCGCAGGCGCAGCGGCAGGTTGATCGCCAGAATCTGGTGCTGGACCATCGTGCGCAACGCCACAAGGCCGATGCTGGTGAGCAGGACGATGGCGATGCCCCACAGCACGCGGCTTTCCTGACCGCTCGCGGCGCCGCCGGCCTGCCAGGTCGAGAGCAAGTCCACCACTTGCCCGAGAAACGAAAACAGCCAGGCTTCGTAGATCGACACACTGGCACTGAGCAGCGCCAGCGCAAGCACGTAGCCACGGGCACCCCGGGTGCAGGCCCACAGAAAACGCATCAGGCCAACGGGCGGTGGCGGCGCCTCGTCGGGCGGGAAAGGATCGAGCCTGCGTTCAAACACGCGAAGCATAAGGGTCTCCGAAATGATCAGGTTCAGGGGAGTATGCCATCTTCGTCGCTGGCCCCGGATAGGAGGACAGCGATCGCTCGGCCATCTTTGACCATTGGTCAGTTCTCAATACTATCCAGCAGGGTAAAGACTATTTTTTATCCGGGTCAGCGAAGTGACAGCAGCCCTTGGGAAACGGTCACTTTAGCTGAGGCCGGTGACGCAGCTTTCAGGATGGATCTTGAAAGGCGCGGGGCATCGTTCATCCGATGCGTAACGGAGCCCCCCCGTGCCTTTTTACTTGTTAAGGAGAACGCAGATGGCAAGCAATCGAGTACTCGAAACCTCAGACAAAACGGCGCTCGTCGAAGCCGAGGTGTATCGCTGGTACAACCTGTTTTTCCCGTGGTCACGCGGCATGTCTTCGCAATCGGAAGGCGCCATTAAGCCTTTGTACGATGCGCTGGCGGACGATTTTCGTGTGGTGCTCACGGATGGCCAGATCATGGAACGGGCGGACTACTGGGAGCGACTCTGGGGCCTGCATGGCAAGCGTGCCGGAAGCCCCGAATCGCATATCACCAATCTCTCGATCACGCCGCTACCCGGTGGCTTTTTCCTGACGGTGTTCGACTTGGTCAAGGACGGGATTACCAAGAAAAAAGTCGATTCGGCGCTCATGCGTCTTGATGAGAAATCCCCTTCGGGTATTTCGTGGATTTACGTCCATGAAAGCGAGCATGAGAGGGCGGCCGCGTAAGTTTTCCGGTTTCAGTTCTGTGCGCCGGTCGCGGTGCACGACTAACCCGCAGTACTCTGGGTGATCTTTGGAGCCGTTTTCCTGTTGTGCGGGCTTGCGTCTCGAAAAATTTGCAAGCGACTGTGTGACGGAAAAACGGTGTTTCGGCGCATCTATCGGAGGTAGTACTGCTGCCGCTGCATAAGCCTGGCCTTGCGCCGGGCTGTTTCATTTCCGGAATTTGTAAAGGCGAGAAAAGGCTCGGATAGAGCCTGGCGGCTCTTGGATTACTTCAGGCAGCGGATCAGAATCTTGAATAGCATCTGCTCGGGTGAGGCCCGCGTCATCCTGCAGGTTCCAGAACGAAATATTTTCAGAACGCCAGAAACGACAAAGCCCTGAATAATCAGGGCTTTGTCATACATAAGATGGCGGAGGCGATGGGATTCGAACTCATGGACCTGTTACAGTCGACGGTTTTCAAGACCGTTGCCTTAAACCACTCGGCCACACCTCCGTTGCGTTGCGGGCGCCATAATACCTGAATGAAACACACTGTCAAACTCTGTGCATGGCTTGTTACAGAGCGTCTGTTATGATCTTTGCGACTGAACGTTTCAAACCAACAGGAGTGTCGCCATGCGCGAACAGGATTACGCAGTTCATAACAGCGTGCAGGCTGAGCAGCTAGAGGTTAGCCGCGTCCTGCGCAACACATACGGCTTGCTGGCGCTCACCCTCGCTTTCAGCGGTGTGATGGCTTTCGTGGCCCAGCAGATGCGCGTCGGCTACCCGAATATTTTCGTGGTGCTGATCGGTTTCTACGGCTTGTTCTTCCTCACCAACAAACTCCGTGATTCGGCCTGGGGCCTGGTGTCGGCGTTTGCCCTGACCGGTTTCATGGGTTTCCTGCTCGGCCCGATCCTCAACCGTTACCTGGGCATGCAGGGCGGCGCTGAAGTGGTCAGCTCCGCGTTCGCGATGACTGCACTGGTATTCGGTGGCCTGTCGGCCTATGTGCTGATCACCCGCAAGGACATGAGCTTCCTCGGTGGCTTCATCACCGCCGGTTTCTTCGTGTTGCTGGGTGCGACGCTGGCGAGCATGTTCTTCCAGATCAGCGGCCTGCAACTGGCGATCAGCGCAGGTTTCGTGCTGTTCTCGTCGGTCTGCATTCTGTTCCAGACCAGCGCCATCATCCACGGCGGCGAGCGCAACTACATCATGGCGACCATTAGCCTGTATGTATCGATCTACAACCTGTTCATCAGCCTGTTGCAGATCTTCGGCATCATGAGCCGCGACGACTGATCGCTACACCGCTATAAACAAGAAACCCGCGAAAGCGGGTTTTTTGTTGTCTGCAAAAACGTGATCAGTTGATGATCATGCTGCCATCGGCGTGCTGCTTGTAAATAGTGTAGGGCAACAGAAATGTATCCAGCACCCCGGAAACGGCACCATCAACCACCAGCCCCAGGGACGCGTTCTTGTAGTTGAACGCATCGACGTCATCCGGTTTTTCGGCGTGCAGCATGCAGAAGTCGTACGTCACGCCGCTGTAGATGCGCGGTACGGCGCCGCAGTAGGTTTTTTTCGCCTTCAACTGATCGACGTTCGTTTTATCGCTGAGCGCCACGGTCTGTATGGTTCCGCAACCTGTCAGCATCAATGCCGCCAGTATCACTGCCTGAATTTTCATGCCGCGAATCCTTCGCTGAAAAAAAGCAATCTACGCCGCTCACGCCATCGGCGGCAATCGTCGTTTGACAGGGGTCTTCTTGACGATCGCGGTGTTGGTTTCGGCCAGTGTATTGAGTCGATCGAGCAAGGTGTCCAGCTGCTCCATCGAACGCACATGCAGACGGGCGATGAAACAATCCTCGCCGGTAACCTTGTCACACTCGGTGAACTCGGGAATCGACAGGATCTGCCGTTCCACTTCCTGCAACTGCCCCGGCAATGGCCGCACGCGGACAATCGCCTGCAACTGGTAACCGAAGCACTTCGGATCGATCTCCACGGTGTAGCCCTTGAGCACGCCGCGCTCTTCCAATCGGCGCAAGCGCTCGGCCACGCTTGGTGAAGACAATCCGCTGATCTGCGCCAGGGCCTTGAGCGAACGCCGGGAGTCTTCCATCAAGGCCCCGATCAAGATCTGGTCGATATCGTCGGTCATACAAATAACTCCCGCATTAGGCGAATGACGCAAATCACCCTTGATAAAAAAGGCAGAAATCGAGTTTAGCCTGCTTTTTGCGCTGGAGAAGCTCCGGTCTCGCTTGGCATACTTTTGCCACACATTAAGGAGATTGATGATGGACAAAACAATCCGTCGCGGCTCATTCGAAATGACCGCTGCCATGCTGATATCCGGGACGATCGGCTGGTTTGTGCTGGTGTCCGGGCAACCGGTGCTGGACGTGGTGTTCTGGCGCTGCGTATTCGGCGCCGGCACCTTGTTGCTGATCTGCGCCGCTTTCGGTTTCTTGCGCCCGGACATCCTGACCCGTACCACGTTCCTGCTGGCCGTGCTCAGCGGCGTGGCGATTGTTGGCAACTGGGTGCTGCTGTTCGCCTCCTATTCACGGGCCTCGATTGCCATCGGTACGGCGGTATACAACGTGCAGCCGTTCATGCTGGTGGGACTGGCTGCCCTGTTTCTTGGCGAGAAGATCACTCTGCAAAAACTGTTCTGGCTGGCGATTTCGTTTATGGGAATGTTGGCCATTGTCAGTGCCCACGGCGGGCAGGGCGAGGGCGGCAATGATTACCTGATGGGGATCGCACTGGCACTGGGGGCGGCGTTTCTGTACGCGATCGCTGCGCTGATCATCAAGCGCCTGACCGGCACGCCGCCACACCTGATTGCCTTGATCCAGGTCTGCACCGGCGTGCTGCTGCTCGCGCCGTTCGCGCATTTTTCAGCGCTACCGCAGGCACCGAGTGCCTGGGCCAGCCTTGTGACGCTTGGCATCGTCCACACTGGTCTGATGTATGTTTTGCTCTACGGGGCGATCCAGAAACTGCCGACCGCACTGACCGGCGCACTGTCGTTCATCTATCCGATTGCGGCGATTTTCGTTGACTGGTTCGCCTTCGGCCATCAACTGCAAACCCTGCAATGGATCGGGGTGGCGGCGATCCTGCTGGCCGCCGCCGGCATGCAACAGGGCTGGGGCTTCAAGTCGCGGCGTCTGGCGGCGCAGTAACCTCAAATGTTCCAGCGCGGTGCGGTTTTCGCCAGACGCTGGCGCATTTCGCCGATGTTGGACGCCAGTTGCCGGGTCAGCAGACGGTAACCGTCCAACGGGCTGTAGACCGGGGCGTCGAGGCTGGCGTCCGGCAATTCCAGCGGGCGCCCAAGACGCTGGGTCGCACCGGTTTTCAAGGCCCGTGCCATACCGATCAGTTGCACACGGATCTGCCGGTGCTCGGCCTTCAACGCCGATTGCAGGTGTGCCATGGCTTCAGGGTCGTTGGTGTCCGGACGGGTATTGCCGAGGATTTCCAGGGTGCTGATGCACATGCGCAGGTTGCGCTGGATCGCGTCCAGTTCGGTCATCGAGACCTTCACCTCCTTGGACACCGACGGCATCAGCGAGCGCAATTGCACCATCACCGTGTTCAACCGGCCCATCAGTTTCAAGTGTTCATCGGCCGAAACCGGTTCACCGCTGATGATTCGCCCGTACACGGTGGCGCAATCGCGCAACGCGTCGGCCAGGTTGTAGCGCCACGAATACACCGCGTACAGCGGCAGGGCGAAGGAAAAGGCCAGGGCCAGGGCGATACCGATCAGGATATCGACCCCGCGCCACAGCCCGTCGGTGATCGGGTTGTCGCCATGCCCGGCGACAATGAAGACGGTGATGGCCGAGAGCAGGGCGGTGTAGCCGCCCTTGCCGATAGCGTGATACGAGAAGAATCCGCACACCACCGCCATCGCAAAATAAGTCAGCCACGGCATCCCCAGCCAGGCCTGTTGAGCCACTAATAACAGACCGACGCCGGCACCGATCAAGGTGCCGGTGGCGCGTTCGGCGGCTTTCTTGCCGATGTTGCCGTGGTGCTGCAAACCTCCGATCACCACCAGCATGGTCACCGACGCCCACTCGCCGTGGGGCAGGTTGATGCCGGTGGTCAGCAGGATTGTCGCGAGCAGTCCCAGTGCTACCCGCACCGCATGAATCAACCGTGCATGCCGGTAGCGACGGTACGGATCCAGCAGCGGCCGCAGAATCCGCCGCAACAGCGGCGGCCAGCGGTGGGGGCTGAAAGTGCTCAGCGGTGATCCCTCCTCAGAAGATGTAATCGGTGGCGATGAAATTCGAATCCCGCCCGCGAATGATTTCGCTGATCAGGTCCTTGTTGGGCTCCTGGAACTTGGTCGCCACCAGCGTCCGGATCGAAAACACCCGCAACGCATCGTGTACCGATAGCGTGCCTTCGGCGGAGTTCTTGCGGCCGTTGAACGGGTAGGTGTCCGGGCCGCGCTGGCACTGGGCGTTGAGGTTGATCCGCCCGACCTGGTTGGCGAAAGTGTCGACCAAACGACCGACCGCTACCGGGTTGGTGCCGAAGATGCTCAGTTGCTGGCCGAAGTCCGATTCCAGCACGTAGTCGATGACGGTGTCGAGGTGACGGTACGGCACGATCGGCACCACCGGACCGAACTGTTCTTCCTGATACACGCGCATCTGCGGCGTCACCGGGTACAGCACCGCCGGATAGAAGAACGATTCCCGCGACTCGCCGCCATTCGGGTTGACCACTTGGGCGCCATGGTTTTGCGCGTCGGCCACTAGCCCATGCAGATAATCGACCTTGCCCGACTCCGGCAGCGGTGTCAGCGATACGCCGTTGTCCCACGGCATGCCCGGTTTGAGGCTGGCCAGTTTGGTGTTGATTTTCTCGATAAAACTCTCGACCACATCCTCATGCACAAACAGGATTTTCAGCGCGGTGCAGCGCTGCCCGTTGAACGACAGTGAGCCGGTAACCGCTTCACTCACCGCGTTATCCAGATCGACTTCCGGCAGGACGATGCCGGGGTTCTTCGCATCCAGCCCCAGCGCGGCGCGCAAACGGTGCGGTTTCGGGTGCAGCTTCTTCAGGTCGCTGGCGGCCTTGTTGGTGCCAATGAAGGCGAAGATGTCGATCTTGCCGCTGGCCATCAGCGCACTGACGGTCTCGCGGCCGCTGCCGTAGATCACGTTGATCACGCCGGTCGGGAAACTGTCGCGGAAGGCTTCGAGCAGCGGACGGATCAGCAGGACGCCGAGCTTGGCCGGTTTAAACACCACGGTGTTGCCCATGATCAGCGCCGGAATCAGCGTGGTGAACGTTTCGTTCAGCGGATAGTTGTAAGGCCCCATGCACAGCGCGACGCCAAGCGGTACGCGGCGGATCTGGCCCAGCGTGTCCTGTTCCAGCTCAAAACGGCTGGAGCGGCGGTCGAGTTCTTTCAGCGCATTGATGGTGTCGACGATGTAGTCGCAGGTGCGGTCGAACTCTTTTTCCGAGTCCTTGAGGTTCTTGCCGATTTCCCACATCAGCAGTTTCACCACGGCGTCTCGCTGTTGGCGCATGCGCCCGAGGAAGGCTTCGACGTGCTGGATACGTTCGGCCACTCGCATGGTCGGCCACAGGCCCTGGCCCCGGTCGTAGGCGCGGACGGCGGCGTCGAGGGCGGTGAGGGCGGTGTCGGCGTCCAGCAGCGGCGTGCTGCCGAGGATCACTTGTTCGTCGCCGTTTTCGCCGTGCAGATAGACCGGGCTGCGCACGGTAGCGAGCGGGCCGTCCCAGCGGCGCAACTCGCCATCGACCAGGTATTCGCGTTGCTCGACCTGACTGTCGAGGCGGTATTTTTCCGGGATGTCGCTGACAGAAGGGAACAGGTTGCCAAGGATGTTTGCTGTGGTCATGTCGCTACCCCGCGTGTCATTGAAAAAGTCTGTAACGGTTATACGCCTGAATGCGCCGAAATTTAAACCCGCAAATGTCACGCGAATGTCACGCAAAGGCGCATGGCAGAGGGGCAGGGCAGAGGGGTAGCGACACCGCGAACGCTACAGGAGTGCCCGACTCCTGAGGGAACCCGACTGGCCCCGGATGCCCCCTTCGCTGGCCCGCAATGCCCTCAACGTCCTGGCATCGCTGCCTTAAGGTGTGATCACAACAATAAGTGATGCCACACGCGAGGATTGTTATGCGGGCAAGCCGATTCACTTTACTGCTGCCATTGTTCCTGACGCTGTCAGGCTGCGGCGAAGACGCCAAACCCCCGGCCAGCACCAACAACGCCATTCCCAAAGACCCGGCGCTGGCGCAGATCTACGCCAACAGCTGCCAGCTCTGTCACGCCAACCCCGCCGCGAATGCGCCGCTGACCGGCGACCGCAAGGCCTGGGAGCCGCGCATCCAGCAGGGCGCCGACACGCTGCTCGACCACGCCATCAACGGCTACAACGGTATGCCGCCGATGGGCCAGTGCGTCGAATGCTCGGAAGAACAATTCCTTCAGTTGATCGGCTTCATGGCCGACCAGCCGCTCCCACAATAAGGATCCTGGCATGCCGATAGATCTGACACGCCGGCAGTTGTTGCAACGGGCAAGTATCGTCGGGGCGTTCAGCGCGCTGGCTTCCAATCCGGCGCTGGGCCAGTTGATGCGCGCGCCACGGCTGATTCCCTGGCGCAACTGGTCGGGCGGGCAGAGCTGCCTGCCGGCGGCGCGGGTGGCGCCGAAGAATCTGGATGAACTGACGGCGGTGATTCAACAGGCACCGGGCAAGATTCGTCCGGTCGGCTCGGCGCATTCCTTCAGCGCACTGGTGCCCACCGACGGCACGTTGCTGTCCCTGAGCTACTTCAATGGTCTGCTCGACCATGACCCTAAAACCCTGCAAGCCGAATTCGCCGCCGGCACGCCGATGTCGCGCATGGGAACGCCGCTCAAGGACGTCGGCCAGGCCCTGCAGAACATGGCCGACATCGACTACCAGACCCTCGCCGGAGCGATTTCCACCTCGACTCACGGCACCGGCAAAACCTTCCAGTCCTATTCCGCCCACGTCTGCGGCATGCAACTGGTGACCGCCAGCGGCGAGGTGCTGGATTGTGACAGTCAGCGTCATCCCGACGTATTCAACGCGGCTCGCGTGTCCCTCGGCGCGCTGGGCGTGGCAACCAAAATCCGCCTGCAGAACCGCCCGGCCTACCGCCTGCGCGAACGCCAGTGGATCGCCAAGACCGAAGAGCTGCTGGAAGACATCGACAAGAACACGAGCGAAAACCAGCACTGGGAAATGCTCGTCGTCACCCATTCCGACTACGCCTTGTCCATCGCTCTCAACGAAACCACCGACCCGGCCACGCCACCGATCCCGCCCGAAGAGGAGGGCGGCAACGAGTTCGTGACCCTGATCGAGAAGATCGACAAGTACGGCAGCGATTTCCCGGGCCTGCGCAGTTCGCTGCTCAACAGCCTGCGGCATCTGGCGAGTTTCGAGGATCGGGTGGGCGACTCGTTCGACATCTACGCCAACGTGCGCACCGTGCGTTTCAACGAAATGGAATATTCGGTGCCCGCCGAACACGGCCCGGCGTGCCTGCGCGAGATTCTCAAGCTGATCCGCGACAAGGACCTGCGCACCTGGTTTCCCATCGAGTATCGCTACGTCAAGGCTGACGACATTCCGCTGAGCATGTTCGAGGGGCGCGATAGTTGTTCGATCTCGGTCCACCAGCATTACCAGATGGACCATCACAACTTCTTCGCCGCCGTCGAGCCGATCTTCTGGAAGTACAACGGCCGCCCGCACTGGGGCAAGTTGCACACGCTCAACGCGCGCACGTTGCAGACGTTGTACCCGCGCTGGCAGGAATTCATTCAGGTACGCCAGGCGCTGGACCCGAGCGGCAAGTTTCTTAACGGGCATCTGGCATCGATTCTGGGGGTGAGCTGATGGCGGTCAATCGACGCAATTTTGTGCTTGGCACCTTGGGTGTCGGCGCCTTGCTGGTGGGCGTTGGCGCATGGCTGCGGCCGGGGGATCGCGGCGGGCCTTACAGTGAATATTTCCGGGCGCTGAACAACGAGCTCAAGACCAAAGGCCCGATGCGCCCGGTGTTGTTGATCGATCTGGAACGCCTCGACCACAACATCGACGTGGTGATGGGTTCGGTGAAGCGCAGCGGCAAGCACCTGCGACTGGTGGAGAAATCGCTGCCGTCGCCGGGGCTGCTCAGCTACATCGCTCAAAGGGCGGGGACGCAGCGACTGATGTCGTTTCATCAGCCGTTTCTCAATCACGATGCACAGGTTTACCCGCAGTCCGACATCCTGCTCGGCAAGCCGTTGCCGGTCCGTTCTGCCGAGCTGTTCTACCAGACCCACAAAGGCCCGTTCGACCCGGCGAAACAACTGCAATGGCTGATCGACAACCCCGAACGCCTGCAGCAATACCTCGCGCTGGCCCAGGGACTGGGCACCCGAATGCGGATCAACATCGAACTGGACGTCGGCCTGCACCGGGGCGGGGTCAGTGATCTGAACGTGCTCGGGCAGATGCTCGCGCTGATCGCCGCCAATCCTCAGCACCTGGAATTCGCCGGGTTCATGGGCTATGACCCGTTCGTGGGCATGGGCGTGCCGGGAATTCTCGGCTCGCCCGAGGAACTGTTTGCCAAGGTGATGGTGATTTATCAGCGCTGCGTCGACTTCACCCGGCAGCGATATCCGGCGCTGTGGCATGACGGCTTGTGCCTGAACACCGCCGGCAGCCCGAGTTATCGCATGCATGAAAACGAAACCCTGAGCAGCGAAGTCTCGGTGGGCACGGCGATGCTCAAGCCGACGCACTACGATCTGCCGTCACTGGTGGAGCATGTGCCTGCCACGTACATCGCCACGCCGGTGTTGAAAAGCACTGGCGCCGTTAACATCCCGGCGCTGGACGACAAATCGAAATTGTTCTCTTGGTGGGACGCCAACCAGCGCCAGACCTTTTTCATCTACGGCGGCAACTGGATGGCCGAATTCGAATCGCCGCCGGGGCTGCAGAGCAATGGCGTCTACGGGCGCAGTTCGAATCAGGAGATGGTCAACGGTTCGAATGCCGTGGGGCTGACGGTGGAGGATCAAGTGTTCCTGCGGCCGACCCAGACTGAAGCCGTTCTCCTGCAATTCGGTGATCTGCTGGCGGTGCGCGGCGGCAAGATCGTCGATACCTGGCCGGTTTATTCCTGACGTTAAATCACGACGAAAACCTGTGGGAACCAGCCAGTTTCCAAAGGTTTTTTATGCCCGCCGTTTCCCGATCAAATTCTGTAATGAAGCTTTTATGACAAAAGTTCGGTAGCACATCGCCAGTCCGGTCATGCCTATGTAACGCGCTTGAGGGGCCCAACAGGGCGCTTTTCACAAGCCGAGGCGGGACGCCGGGAGTGAGGCAATGGGGACTATGGAACGCTACTCGAAAGTGGGCATGCAGGAACTCGATCAACGCCTGTCGAAGATCGTCGAAGCCGCGCGCAAGAAGCCGGTTTCGGTGTATCGCTACGGCGCGCCGTGGGTCTGGATCGTGTCGCAGGATGACTGGCAGGGCGCCTTGAAAGAGGTCTCCAGCTACATTCCGCCGGGACATTCGCTGGTGCTGCTGCGCCCGCAGATCGACGACCTGTTCGACGCCCACGCCGATCTCCTGCACGAGCTCAACGCCCAGCCCGGCATGCTGATCCCGGCGCAAACGGTCATGCACATCCTGCTCCTGCAACTGCTGTATTCGGTGCCCAGCGAGCAGCAGCTCTACGAACAGCTCAATTACAACCTGCTGTTCCGCTGGTTCGTCGGCCTGGGCCTGAACCAGAAAGTCTGGAGCTTCAACGTCCTCAGTCGCGACATCGCCACGCTGCTCAACGAGCCGCGTGCGGTGCAGCTCATCCAGAAAATCATCGGTGAAGTGTTCTGCGGCGCGCTGCTGCAAATGCCCGAGTTCTCGTTGAACTTCGCGCTGTTGCACACCTGGCTGAGCAAGCACACCGGGGCCACGCACGTCAGCAATTAACAACGCCAGTCATTGATGCACACGCAAGGCGCATGAGCGCCAACAGGTCATCGCGAATTTCAGGGGGTAGTGTGGAGCAGATTTTCACGTCACGGCTGGCGCTGTGGGGCTGGCTGCTGGTGACGGCCGGCGTGCAGCCGGCGTTCGCCGAGGAGGCCGCAAACGCAGGTGCGCAGCGTCTGGTGGACGTCAACGAATACTTCGTGCGCGGCAACACCGTGCTCGATGCCCGGGCGATCGAAGAAGCGGTGTACCCGTTCCTCGGCCCGCAAAAAGCCCTGAGCGACATCGAAGGTGCGCGGGACGCCTTGCAGAAGGTCTATCAGGAACGCGGCTACCAATCGGTGTTCGTCGAACTGCCGGAGCAGGCCGTAGCCGACGGCATCGTCTACCTGCAAGTCAGCGAAACCAAGGTCGGCCGGGTCCGGGTGGTTGGCGCCAAACACTATTCGCCGCTGGACATCCGCGACAACGTCCCGGCGCTGAAGGAAGGCCAAGTGCCGGACTTCGCCAAGGTCCAGGGCGAACTGGCGCAACTGAACAAGACCCCGGGCCGGCAGGTGATGCCGCTGGTGCGCGAAGGTCAGCGCCCCGGCACCATGGACGTGGATCTGCAGGTCGAAGACCAGAACCCGTGGACCGCCAGCGTCGGTCTGAACAACGACTACAGCGCCGACACCGAAAAACTGCGCGCCGTCACCAGCCTCGGTTACAACAACCTCTGGCAACTCGGCCACAGCATCAACCTGACCTACTTCACCGCGCCGCAGGACACCGACAACGCCAAGGTCTGGTCGGGCTCCTACACCGCGCCGCTGACCGACCGCTGGAGCGTGCAGTTCTCCGGTTACCAGTCCGACAGTAACGTTGCCACCATCGGCGGCAGCAACGTGCTCGGCAAGGGCCATTCCTACGGCGTAGCGGCGATCTACACGATCCCGTCCAGCGGCAACTGGTCGAACTCGCTGTCGGCCGGCATCGACTTCAAGGACTTCGACGAACGCCTGACCCTGTCCGGCGAGAGCGACAAGGTGCCGCTGAAATATGCGCCGTTCACCTTCGCCTACAACGGCTACCGCTACACGGAAAAGAGCCAGCTCGGCCTTGGTCTGAGCCTGGTTGCGGCCACTCGCAGCATCTTCGGCTACGGCAGCTCCGACGAGGAATTCGACTACAAGCGCTACCGTGCCAAACCGAGTTTTGCCGTGCTAAAGGGCGACACCAGTTTCACCTGGACCTTCGACAACGACTGGCAGAGCGCGAGCAAAACCGCGTTCCAGCTGGCGTCGGGGCCACTGGTTTCCAACGAACAATTCTCTGCCGGCGGCGCGACTTCGGTACGCGGTTATCTGGCCGCCGAACGCACCGGCGATGACGGTGTGTTGTTCAGCCAGGAAGTCCGCACACCGTCGCTGGCCAAGTACGCCGGCACGTGGATGCAGGACTGGCGCTTCTACGCCTTCGCCGAAGGCGCGCAACTCTATCTGCGCGACGAACTGCCGGACCAGGACGCCAGTTACGCCCTGGCCAGTGTCGGTCTCGGCACCCGCGCCAGCCTGAGCAAATGGCTGTCCGGCAGCGTCGACTGGGGCTACCCGCTACTCGAAGGGCCGAACACCTCGAAACAGGAATCGCGCCTGCACTTCAACCTACAGGCCACTTTCTAACAAGGAGCACTTCCATGCAGCGCCTATTCCTTTCGTTGTTGATCTGCCTGGGCTTCGTGCTCCCGGCCACGGCTCAGGCCTGGTGGCAGGACGACTGGCACTACCGCAAACAGATCGCCGTCGACACCACGCCACAAGGAGCCGGGATCAATCAGGCCCTTGGCCGCACCGCGCTGCTGGTGCGCCTGCACACCGGCAACTTCACCTTTGACGGCGTCAAAGAGGACGGCTCTGACCTGCGCTTTGTCGCCGCCGACGACAAGACCGTGCTCAACCACCAGATCGAAAGCTTCGATGCGCTGATGGGCATGGCGCTGATCTGGGTCGATGTGCCGAATGTCGAGGGCGGTCAGCGTCAGGACATCTGGATGTACTACGGCAACCAGAAAGCTCCGGCGACCGGCAACGGCCAACTCACATTCGATCCGAATTACACCGCGCTCTATCACTTCGATGGCGTCACCGGCACCCCGGCGAAAGACACCACCGCCTACGGCAACACCGCGCAGAGCGCCACCGGCGCCGCGATCGACGGCGTAGTAGGGCGGGCCTTGCAGTTCAGCGGCCAGCCGCTGCTGCTGCCGGCCAGTCCGTCGCTGCAGCACAACGCTGGCAGCGCGTTCACCTTCAGTGCCTGGTTGCGACTGGATCAGGCCAACGGCGAGCAACTGATCCTGGCCCGCCGCGAAGGCGCCAACAGCCTGCTGGTCGGTGTGAATCAAGGCGTGCCGTTCGTGGAAATCGACGGGCAGCGCGCCGTGGCCACGCAACCGCTGAATCCGGGCCAATGGCAGCACGTCGCAATGACTGCCGAAGGCGCGAAAGTAACGCTGTACATCAACGGTCGCGAAAGCGCAGCGTTGGCTCAGGCGATGCCGGCGTTCAACTCGGTCATGGCCATCGGCGCCGACCTGCACGAAGGTCCTTTCCAGCCGTTCGTGGGCTCCATCGACGAACTGCGCCTGTCGAAAGTCGCCCGTCCGGCGCCGCTGCTGCTGGCCGACGCCACTTCCCAGGGCGCCGAGTCGAAACTGGTGGCCTATGGCGTCGATGAAGAACAGTCCGGCTTCGGTTTCGGCAGCCTCGGCTTCCTGCTCAACGCGGTGCCGGTGGACGCCTGGGTGATTATCGCGGTGCTGGTGCTGATGATGTTCCAGTCGTGGATCATCATGCTGCGCAAGAACCGCACCCTGAGCCGCGTCACCGCTGCCAACGAAGACTTCCGCGTGCAGTTCGCCAAGGTCGGTACCCGCCTGGAAATGTTCGCCGACGACACGCAACTCGCCCAGCGTCTTCAGCACTCACCGTTGTGGCGCCTGTACCAGGTAGCGGTGAAAGAGATCCGCACCCGCCGCGAGCAGGGCGCCGATACCTCATCGGTTTCGGCGGCGACCATCGAAGCCATCCGCTGCTCCATGGACGGCGTGCGCACCCGGGAAAACCAGCAACTGAGCTCGAAACTCTCGACCCTGTCCAACGCCATCGCCGGCGGCCCGTACATCGGTCTGCTCGGCACCGTGCTGGGGATCATGGTGGTGTTCCTCGGCACGGCCATGGCCGGTGACGTCAACATCAACGCCATTGCGCCGGGTATGGCTGCTGCCTTGCTCGCCACCGCCATGGGCCTGTTCGTCGCGATCCCCGCGCTGTTTGGCTACAACCGCCTGATCACCCGTAACAAGGAAGTCAGCGCCGACATGCGTGTGTTCGTCGACGAGTTCATCACCCGTCTGGCGGAGATGCACGGCGAAGGCCAGTCCAGTGAAGCGGCGCATCAGCGCGGTCATCACGTCAACCATTCCGTACCAGCCTGAGGAGCACTGACATGGCGTCCGTAAATGCCTCCCACGACGATGATGAAGATGCAGCGGTGGACAGCATCAACATCACCCCGCTGGTGGACGTGCTGATGGTGGTGTTGGTGATGTTCATCCTCACCGCCACTGCGCAGGTCTCCGGGATCCAGATCAATCTGCCCAAGGCCAGCGCTGCCGTGTCGCTGTCCGAGGCCAAGACCAAGGCGATTTCGGTCAACGACGGCGGGCAGGTGTTCCTCGATGCCTACCCGGTGACCCTGCCGGAGCTGGAAGAGCGCCTGCGCATCGAGAAAGCGCAGAACCCGGACTTCCCGGTGATCGTGCGCGGTGACGCCACGGTGCAATACCAGAAGGTCATCGAAGTGCTGGATCTGTTGCGCCGGCTCGAACTGTCCCAAGTCGGTCTCGTCACCGGCAAACCGACGCAGGGCTGAGTGATGACTGCACAGATGCCAATAGAGCCTTTGCCGGTGAAAAAGTCGCCACTGCGTTACGTGAAGTGGGGCGCCGGGCTGCTGCTGGGAGCCGTTGCGGCGTTCCTGTTGTGGCAGTGGGCCAACGACATGAGCGGCATCCGGCGTGAAGCGCCGAAGGTGCCGACGATCATTCCGTTGCCGCCACCGCCACCTCCGCCGCCGGAAAAGCCGCCGGAGCCGGAAACCCCGGCGGAAGAAAAAGTCGTCGAGCCGGAGCCGACGCCCGAGCCACAGGAAGTGAAACCCGAGGAAGAAGCACCGCCATCGCCGGCGGACGACCTGGCCAACCCGATGCAAATGGACGGCGACGCCCAGAGCGGCAACGACGCCTTCAACATCGGCGCGGGTAAGGGCGGCGGCATGGCGGGCGCCGGTGGTGGACGTGTGGGCAACGGTACGTACAGCCAGTTCCTCGCGTTCACGTTCCAGAAGCTGCTTCGGGAGAACCCGGACTTGCGCAATCTCGCGTTTTCGCTGCAGGCCGATGTGTGGCTGAGCAGCGTCGGCGAGATCACCCGGGTCGAGCTGATCAAGTCCAGCGGCAACCCAGAGATCGACAGTCAGGTGCTGGCCGCGTTGCGTAACGCGCCCCATCTGAGCGAACGGCCACCGGCCTCCATCACCTTGCCTGTGCGCATGTCCCTGCAAGGGCGGCGCCCGGGTTAACCGAACTCATAAAGCTGTATGAAAAGGAGTTGTGTGCAGATGATTTCCAATGTGAATCGATTGTCCCTGGCGGTCGGCATGGTCATCGCGACCCTGGTCGGTCAGGCCGTGGCAGCGCCTGCGCCCTCGGAAAACGCCACGATCAATCTGATCCGCTTGCTGGTCGAGCAGGGCATTCTGAAACAGGACAAGGCCGACGCACTGATCGCCCAGGCCCAGAATGAGGCGGCCCAGGCCAGGCAGGCTGCGGCGTCTACCGCTGTGGCAGCCGGGCCGGTCGCAGCGCCGGGCGATGTGCGAGTGCAATACGTGCCTGCCGCGGTGCGCGACCAGATCCGCGATCAGGTCAAGGCTGAAGTCATGGCCACCGCCAGGCAGGAAAACTGGGCCGCGCCCAACACCTTCCCGGACTGGGCGTCGCGCATCAGCTTCGACGGCGACATCCGTCTGCGTGACGAATCGCGCTATTACTCCGGCAGCAACAGCAACGAAATCGTCGACTTCGCCAAGCTCAACAACAACGGTCCGTACGACGTGAACCCCAACAGCAGCACCGCGTTGCCGCCGTTGCTCAACACCCGCGAAGACCGTACCAACCTGTTCCGCCTGCGCGCCCGGCTGGGCATGAAAGCGGTGATTTCGCCGGAATGGACTGCTGGCATCCGCATCGGCACCGGCTCGGACAACAACCCGGTGTCGACCACCCAGAACCTTGGGGGCGGCTTTGCCAAGAAAGACATCTGGCTCGATCAGGGTTACCTGACGTGGAAGCCGTCGGATGAGCTGACCCTGACCGGTGGTCGTTTCGCCAACCCGTTCATGTCTACCGACATGCTGTATTCCAACGACCTGAACTTCGATGGTGTGGCGGCAATCTTCGACCACAAGCTCAGCCGCGATTGGGGCATGTTCGGCACCGTCGGTGCGTTCCCGGTGGATTACACCAGCGACACCACCACCAGCAACGGCTTCGACAAGGAAGAAAGCGACAACAAGTGGCTGTACGGCGCACAGGTCGGCGCCAAGTGGGCGATCAACAGCAACAACCGCCTGAAAGGCGCGTTGGCCTACTACCGCTTTGAAGACATTCAGGGCCAGCGCTCCAGCCCCTGCGAGCCGTGGGCCGGCGCGCCGGGCTGCGACAGTGACGGCACCCGCGCAGCGTTCATGCAGAAGGGCAACAGCGTGTTCCTGCTGCGCGACATCACGCCGAACCCGCTCAACCCGAGCACCACGCCGCAGCCGCAATTCGTTGGCCTGGCGTCGGAGTTCAACCTGCTGGACCTGAATCTGGTCTGGGACGCCGACCTGCCTGCCGACTTCAAACTGCGCAGCCAGGGCAACTACATTCACAACCTCGGCTACGACGAAGGCGACATGCGCAAGCGTGCGGCCGGGCAACTGGTCAACAACCTCGACAGCAGCGGCAACATCGAAAGCGGTGCCAATGCGTGGATGGTGCAGTTCACCCTGGGCAACGCTCTGGACCTGAAGAAGCAGGGCGACTGGAATCTTTTCGCCGGCTACAAGTACATCCAGCCTGACGCCTTGCCGGACGGCTTCAACGACTCGTCGTTCCACCTCGGCGGCACCAACGCCAAGGGTTACGTCCTCGGGGGCAACTACGGTCTGGCTAAGAACGTCTACGCCACCGGTCGCTGGATGAGCACCGAGGCGGTGTATGGCGCGCCGTTCGACATCGACGTCTTGCAGCTCGAGATCAACACGCGCTTCTAAGGCGCCGGGAGAGGGTTATGAAAATCCGCTTTTTATGGCTTGGACTCGGGATGTTGATCGCCACCGGGGCGAGCGCCGAAGGCATGGAAGAACGCCTGCGCACGCAATTGCGCAGCACCACCCAGCAACTGCAAACCCTGCAAAGCCAGCAGGCTCAGGCCAGCGCCGCGCAACTGGCGGCGCAGAATGAGGCCAAGGGTGCCCAGGCGCAAATCAAGCAATTGACCGCCGAACTGGCCAAGGCCAAAGGCCTCGCCGAGCAACTGGCCGGGCAGCAGCAAAGCCTGCACAGCCAGGCCCAGGCGCAAGTCGCGGCCAGTAACGAACAGACCGGCAAGTTCAAGAAGGCCTACGAAGAGCTATTGGTCCTGGCCCGTGCCAAAGAGGCAGAACGGTCTAAGCTTCAAGCGCAATTGGCCGAACGTGACACACAAGTGCAGCAATGTTCGGTCAAGAATCAGCAAATGTACGGCGTGGCCAAGCAGATCCTAACTGCCTACGAAAACATAGATGTGGCCGAGGTGATGAAGATCCGCCAGCCCTTCGCCGGCAGCGCCCGGGTCAAGTTCGATGAACTGGCTCAGGGCTTCGGCGATGACCTGTACAAGACTCAATTCGATGCGCCGCAAGCCGCGATCGCGCACTGATTAAAAGACTCATGGACAAGGAAGAAGTAATGACTCAATTGATCTCCCACGTATCCCCGCAATCTCTGACCGAAGTCCTGCAAGCCGCCGGTTATCGCGTCAACCAGACCGAACAGAACGGCATCGTCCAGTTGCTCAGCGCCAGTCAGGGCATCGGTTACGCGGTGCGTTTCGGCAACCCGGCGGTGGCGGAGCAGGGCAGCTACCTCGACTTCACCTTCAGCTGTGCACTGCGCGTGCAGGGTGAGCTGCCGGCGGGTGTGGCCGAGCAGTGGAACGCGACCCGCCGCTTTGCCCGTTTGTCATTGCAGGGCGAGTTTCTGGTGATGGAAATGGATGTGGTGGTGGCCGCTGGCGTCAGCGGCGATTACCTGCGCGGCAATCTGGAACTCTGGGATCGCCTGTTGCAGGAATTCATCGTTTACCTGCGTGACTTCACCCAGAACACCGCTGCCGCCCAGGCTCCAAAGGTTGAGCAAGAGGAAGTCGCGCTGTGACGAAACCAGCCATGGTGATCAGCGCCGCTGCGGTGGCGCTGTTGGTGGTGGCCGTGGCGCTGGTGGTGCGGCCGGGCAATGACCCGGTCGCCGCCCAGCAACCGGCGCCGGTGATCGCGACGAATGCCGGGCCGGCGGTGGCTCGACTGGGCAATCAGCAGGTCACGCCGGAGGAATTGCAGGCGTTGCTGGCCGCCGTACCGCCGCAGACCCGCGAACAATTGCGCGGCAATCGTGAGGCACTGGAGCGCTGGATACGTTCACGCCTGGCCGAAAAGGCCGTGCTGGAACAGGCCGACGCCCAGGGCTGGGCGCAGCGTCCGGACGTGGTGCGGCAGACTCGTGCGGCCACCGAGCAGATCGTGTTTCGCGACTATTTGCAGTCGGTCAGCAAAGTGCCGGCGGACTATCCGAGCGCCGCCGAGTTGCAGCAGGCCTATGACGCGGGCAAGGCCAATTGGCAGACGCCAGCGCTGTATCGGGTCAGCCAGATTTTCCTCGGCGTGAATGAGCCGCAGAACCTTGATGCGGTGCGTAAGCAGGCTGCGGATCTGAGCAAGAAAGCCCAGGCAACTCCGGCGGAATTCGCGGCGTTGGCCAAAGAGTTTTCCCAGGATCGCCTCACGGCCGAGCGCGGCGGCGATACCGGCCTGCAACCATTGCAGCAACTGGTACCGGAAGTGCGTGGCGCGGTGGCGCGACTGAAAGTTGGCGCGGTTTCCGATCCTGTTCAAAGCAGCGCCGGTTTTCACGTGATCAAACTCACCGAGCAACAACCGGCCCGCACCGCGACCCTCGACGAGCTGCGCGACCAACTGACTCAGGCCTTGCGTGCCCAGCGTCAGGAACAGATCGCCCAGGCGTACCTGGACGGCATGCTCAATACCGCGACCCTGAGCATCGACGGGGCGGAACTCAACAAGGTGCTGGAGGAAAAACGCTGATTTCAGCATCACCGAAGTCCCACAGGGAAATCACTGGATTCAGAAAATTGGCTTGCGGCACACCAAAACAAAGATCGACAGGGAGTCATCGATGTCATTCACCGAACCCGCAGGACGACAGGGCAGCCCCGATTTTCGCTGGCCGCAGGAAAAGGCCGAACCCTGGCTGGCGCAGGTTGCGAAGATCGAGGGCGAAATCGCGCAATACTTTCTGGTCAGCGCCCGCTGCGGCTGCTTCATGCAGGCCGCCCGCAGCCTCAACGTGCGTTCGACCCTGCTGCGCAAGCAACTGGCGCAACTCGAACAGCAACTGCAATGCGCGCTGTTCAGCTTTCAGGGCAGTGCCTTGACGCTGACCCGCGAAGGTCAGCAATTGCAGGCGCAACTGGTGGCCCTGGCTCACGAACGCAAACTGCCGGTGATCGAGCAACCCCTGATCAGGCTGGCCGTCGCCGAATCGATCCTGCACGACATCCTCGGCCGCGACCTCATCGCACTGCTGCGCCGCAACGCCAGCGTGCGCCTGGAAATCATCGCCCTCGACAGCGAACTGGCCCTGCGCGCGGTCAGTGCCGACATCGTGCTGTGGCTCGCCCACGGCGAAACCCCGCATCCGGGCCCGACCTTCGCCACCAGCGAACCGCAACGCCTCGCGCAACTGGAATACCAGCCGCACATTGCCAAACGCTACTCCCGCGTAACTGCACGCCCCGAAAGCCCGGACGACCTTGCCGATTTCATGCTGGTGCAATGGCAGCATGACCGGCAGATCGACAGCTTCCGGCCGTGGAATGAACTGGTCGAACAGCGCTTGGCTGGCGTGGTGCAGATGCAGTCTTATGAACTGATGCTGGAGATGATTCGTTGCAGTGCGTGCATCGGGTTGTTGCCGATGTACATGAGCCGGTTTGATCGCGGGTTGGTGGCGTTGCCGGGGTTGTTTGAGGAGGCGATGCGGTTGCAGGTGTGGCTGGCGGTGAACAGTGAATCGCAGGCGGTTGGGGAGGTGCAGACCTTGGTTGAGTTGATTCAACGCACGTTCAATGAGCGGCAGGAGTGGTTTGAATAACCACGTAGGTTTTCAGATCGTTCCCACGCTCTGCGTAGGAACGCGGAGCGTGGGAACGATCTGGTCGATCAGGGCCGGGCTTCAGCCGCCGTGTCCAGGTTATCCAGCACCCGATTCACCGCCAGCTCCCCCAGCATGATCAGTTGCGCAATCCCCAACAGCACATGCCGCTGCGGCGCATCGATCATCCCGGCGAAGTCGCTGGCCATGGTTTTGGCCGAGGTCAGGGTTTCGCAGGCGTCGGCCAGCAGTTCTTCGTTTGGGGTACCGGGGGCGATGAGGTAGCGGGTGTTGGGTTTGAGCAGCGGTTTTCTGGGGTGGAACGGATTGAGGTAGTGATCGAGGGCGCGGTCGGCGGCTTCGTGGAATTTCTTTGAGTCGAGGGTTTCGTAGGGCGAGGTCGTGTCGGTTTCGGGTGGGTTTGGCGTTGGTTTGATCATGATTGAATCCCCAGAGTCATGGAGCCGCCACGATTCGCTGCGATACGAAGAGGTGGCAGCTATACGCGGGTCGCAGACCGGGACTCTAGAACCGGCAGACCCGAAGGTCTCCCACGTACAGCCGCCATAAAACTGGAGGGTGTTGTGCGTCTAGAGATCGCGGGCTGCGAGACCCGATCGCTGATTCGTCAACGACCCGGAAACGATAGAGCCCGCCCTCAAGGCACACAAGCCGGCGGATTCTGGCGGATGCGTAGGCAATGGCGCAAGGCGTTGTGGCTTGCCGGAAGTTTCGGTCAACGGCTTTAAACAGGCATGGCGAATCCGTGAAAAAGCGGTTTACAGTGACCGGCCATGCACTGATCCAGGAGGGATCTTTCATGCCTGAGCACAACCCCGCCATTCACCTCGAACGCTTCAGCGAATCCCACGTCGAAGGCGTCACCGCGCTGTACAACGACCCGGCCGTGACCCGGCAGGTGTTGCAGATGCCGTTTCAGTCTGCCGAGATCTGGCGTCAACGACTGATGCCGGAAAACGAGCGGATGGTGAAACTGGTGGCGTTGCATCAAGGTGCGGTGATCGGTCATCTGGGGTTGGAGGCTTTTTCCCGTGTGCGCCGCAGCCACGCCGGCAGTGTCGGCATGGCCGTTGCGGTGGCGTGGCAGGGCAAGGGTGTCGGTTCGAAGTTGTTGGCAGCGGCGCTGGACGTCGCCGACAACTGGATGAACCTGCACCGGGTCGAGCTTTCGGTGTACGCCGACAACGAAGCGGCCATCGGGCTCTATCGCAAGTTCGGCTTCGAGACCGAAGGCCTGTTCCGCGATTACGCCGTGCGCGACGGGCAGTGGGTCGACACCCTGAGCATGGCGCGTCTGCGCAGGGTCTGAATTGCTGTGAAAGATCGTTCCCACGCGGAGTGGGAACGATCAACAGTGGACAGCCATTTGCGGCTACATGTCGAGATTGATCCAGCCCGGCTTCGCCGTTTCCGGCGCCACCGCTTTCACGGTCTTGCCAGTGGCCAGCTCAACCCGCCGCGCCACCTCCGGATCATCGGCAAACGGCGTCAGACTTGCGTCATCCAGGCTCTCGGTCGTCTCATGGCGCAAGCAGTACTCCACCGCCAGCCACAAGAACACCACACCCAACACATTCAAGAAAACATCGAACATGACCGGCTCCCTTGATCAGGCGATCTGCGCTTCACGGTGGGCAATCGCAACGTCCGCCACCCGCACCGTGCGCCATACGTTGTAGGCCATCAGCAACATGCCCGTCAGGAAGAACACCCCGCCGGCAAAGCGCACGACAAACCCCGGATGACTGGCCTGCAGCGCTTCGACAAACGAGTAGGTCAGCGTGCCGTCTTCGTTGATCGCCCGCCACATCAGGCCCTGAGTGATGCCGTTGACCCACATCGAAGCGATGTACAACACAGTGCCGATGGTCGCCAGCCAGAAGTGCAGATTGATCAGCGGCGTGCTGTGCATCCGTTCGCGGCCGAAGACCTTGGGCACCATGTGGTAAGTCGCACCGAAGGTGATCATCGCCACCCAGCCGAGGGCGCCGGCGTGTACGTGGCCGATGGTCCAGTCGGTGTAGTGGGAGAGGGCGTTGACGGTCTTGATCGCCATCATCGGGCCTTCGAACGTCGACATGCCGTAGAACGCCAGCGACAGGACGAGGAAGCGCAGGATCGGGTCGGTGCGCAGCTGATGCCAGGCGCCGGACAGCGTCATCATCCCGTTGATCATCCCGCCCCAGCTCGGCGCCAGCAGGATCAGCGACATCGCCATACCCAGCGACTGCGCCCAGTCCGGCAGCGCGGTGTAGTGCAAATGGTGAGGGCCGGCCCAGATGTACAGGGTGATCAGGGCCCAGAAGTGCACGATCGACAACCGGTACGAATAGACCGGCCGATTGACCTGCTTGGGCACGAAGTAATACATCATCCCGAGGAAGCCAGTAGTCAGGAAGAACCCCACTGCGTTATGCCCGTACCACCACTGCACCATGGCGTCGGTGGCGCCGGAATACACCGGGTAGGATTTGAACCAGTCCACTGGAATCGACAGGTGATTGACCACGTGCAGCATGGCGATCACCAGGATGAACGCGCCGAAGAACCAGTTGCCGACGTAGATATGTTTGGTCTTGCGTTGCACCACCGTGGTGAAGAACACGATGGCGTACGCGACCCAGACCACCGCCATCCACACCGCGCCGGAGAATTCGATCTCGGCGTATTCCTTGGTGGTGGTGAAGCCCATCGGCAGGGTGACCAGCATGATCACGATCACCGATTGCCAGCCCCAGAAGGTGAAGGCGGCGAGTTTGTCCGAATACAGCCGCACCTGGCAGGTACGCTGCACCGCGTAGTAGCTGGCGGCGAATTGCGCGCTACCGGCGAAACCGAAAATCACCAGGCTGGTGTGCAACGGTCGCAAGCGGCCGAAGGTCGTCCACGGCAAGTCCAGATTCATGTCCGGCCATACTAGTTGCGAGGCGATCCATACCCCCATCGCCATGCCCACGACACCCCAGAAAACAGTCGCGATGACGAATTGGCGGACGACCTTGTAGTTATAAGCCTGTCCGATTGTTGCTGTGCTCATGGTCAATTCTTCCACGGTTGCAAAGTCTTGCCAGGCCACCCGGTCTGGCACGAGCTGCACTGTAGAAACCCCGCCAGAAACAAAACAGGCTCAGGAATTGTTCATTTATGCGGATCAGATCCAGGCGCTGCCTGCGGCCATCTGCCGCGCCCTGATACGGTTTTTATGCGTTCAGGTGAATCTGTAACGGGCTGCGCTGCAACGTCATAGTGCTTTCAGGAATCTGTGGGAACGAGGCTTCTAGAGATTGCGCCAGATCGCGCAATCTCTAGAAGCCTCGTTCCCACAGGAGTGTGCTGAAGTTCTGATGAGGTAGCCGCTGCATGTATCAATACGACGATTACGACCGGGCGCTGGTGTTCGAGCGCGTTGCGCAGTTTCGCGATCAGGTCGAGCGCTTCATGGCCGGGGAGTTGAGCGAAGAAGAATTCCTGCCGCTGCGCCTGCAGAACGGCCTGTACATGCAAAAGCACGCCTACATGCTGCGGGTGGCGATTCCCTACGGCACGCTGAGCGCCGAACAGATGCGCACATTGGCGAGCATTGCCAGTGATTACGACCGTGGCTACGGCCACTTCACCACCCGCCAGAACATGCAGTTCAACTGGATCGAGCTGCACGAGGTGCCGGACATCCTCGAACGCCTGGCGCAGGTCAACATGCATGCGATCCAGACCTCGGGCAACTGCGTGCGCAACATCACCACCGAAGCCTTCGCCGGGGTGGCGGCGGACGAGTTGATTGACCCGCGTCCGCTGGCTGAGATCCTGCGGCAATGGTCGACGATCAACCCGGAATTCCTGTTCCTGCCGCGCAAGTTCAAGATCGCCATCTGCTCGGCGAAGCAGGATCGCGCGGCGATCATGATGCACGACATCGGCCTCTACCTTTACCCCGGCCGTGACGGCCAGATGCTGCTGCGGGTGATCGTCGGCGGAGGTCTGGGGCGCACGCCGATCCTTGGTCTGCAGATCCGCGACGGTCTGCCGTGGCAGCATTTGCTGTCCTATGTCGAGGCGGTGTTGCGGGTCTACAACCGCCACGGCCGGCGCGACAACAAGTACAAGGCGCGGATCAAGATTCTGGTCAAGGCGCTGGGCATCGAGGCGTTCGCCAAGGAAGTCGAGGAGGAATGGCAACACCTCAAGGACGGCCCGGCGCAGTTGACCGAGGATGAATACCAGCGAGTCGCCAGTGCTTTTGTGCCGCCGAGCTATCGCACGCTGGCGGATACGGATCTGGATTTCGGCACGCACCTGGCGGAGAACGCGGCGTTCGCGCGCTGGGTCGCGCGCAACGTGCAGCCGCACAAGGTGCCGGGCTACACCAGCGTGGTGCTGTCGACCAAACCGGGCCTGGCTTCGCCACCGGGGGATGTGACCGGTTTGCAGATGCTGGCCGTGGCCGACTGGTCCGAGCGCTTCGGTTTTGGCGAAATACGCATCGCCCACGAGCAGAACATCGTCCTGCCGGATGTGCCCAAATCCGAGCTGTATACGCTATGGCAATTGGCGAAAGAGCAGGGGCTGGGCGCTGCCAACGTCGGCCTGCTGACCGACATCATTGCCTGCCCCGGCGGTGATTTCTGTGCGCTGGCCAACGCCAAATCGATCCCGATTGCCCAGGCGATTCAGGCGCGTTTCGACAACCTCGATTACCTGCACGACCTCGGCGACATCAGCCTGAATATCTCTGGCTGCATGAATGCCTGCGGCCACCACCACATCGGCAACATCGGGATTCTCGGTGTCGATAAAAACGGCAGCGAGTGGTACCAGATCACCCTCGGCGGGGCACAGGGCAAGATCAGCGCGCTGGGCAAAGTCATCGGCCCGTCGTTCAGCGCCGCCGAAGTGCCGCAGGTGATCGAGCGGATCATCGGCACCTTCGTGCGTTATCGCGAGGCCGAAGAGTTGTTCGTCGATACCGTGGCGCGCATCGGACTGGAGCCGTTCAAGGAACGGGTCTACCCGAAAGCGCTGGAGCTGCCGGCATGAACAATCTGCTGCGGATGGAGGAGAGCGGGGCGCGAATCGTGCTCGATGATCCGTGGACGCTGATTCGCTCCCCTGAAACAGAGCCCGGCGCCGGGATGTTGATTCTGCCGCTGGCTCACTGGCTCGAATCGCCCTCGACCCATGCCGTCTGGCTGGGCCCGGACGACGGCGTCGAAAGCCTGCTGCCATGGCTGACTTCGCTGCCATTGATCGCCCTCGACTTCCCGAGCTTTCGCGACGGTCGCGCCTACAGCCAGGCCTATCTGTTGCGCAGCCGTTTTGGTTGGAAAGGCGAGTTGCGGGCGATTGGCGATGTGCTGCGCGACCAACTCAGCCACATGCGCCAGTGCGGTTTCGACAGCTTTGCCGTGCGCGAGGACAAATCCGTCGAGGATGCGCTCAAGGGGCTGGCGGGGATGAGCGTGTTGTACGGGCGCTCGGTGATCGAGCCGCGGCCGTTGTTTCGGCGCAGGTGATGCAGGGGAAACCCCTAGAACCCTGATGAATCGGGGATTTTTCCTTGGGTCGATGCTGGCCTTTTGGTAGAGTCCCCGTCGCCAGCGGGTTTTCGGCTGGACGACGGAACGAAGAAGGGAGTCTGATCAGTGGGTCCGGGCAAAAAGATTCTGGGCCTCACCGCGTTGCTTTTGATGCTGACGCTGTGGGCCGGTTACATCTACGTATTCAACGAAAGCCGCGGCGGTCAGCTCGGCGGTGTCGGCGAAAGCACCGCGTGGTGCGGTACGCCGCCATCCTCGGATGCGGCGCTGCTGGGCAAGGATCAGTTGACCTTGCGCATCACCAACAACCTGCGCGGTGAGTTCATGCTCAGCGGTGCGGTGGTGGTGTCCGAACGCACCTTCAACCGCTATGACCTGGGCCGCAACGAACTGCGTCTGCGCCTGGAACCGTTGCAGTGGACTTACGGCGCCACGCCGATCTTCCTTGAGCAAGTGAAAGTCCTGCCGCTGAGTCGCAACCTAGCCTCGACCGACAAGAGTGCGTTCGCCCAACTCGAATCGCGCCCGATCGGCGTTCAGGGGCGGGTCACCGAGTTTCCTTTCGATACTTATCGCTACGGCTACAAGCCAGTCCTGTACTACCTCAAGGGCAACGAACGCGTTGACCTGCGCTTCAAGAACATCACCACACTGATGGAGATGTCCAACACCTTCACGCCCATCCAGAAGTACAACCGCGCCGACTACATCAACGAGAAAAACGTGATGGCTCGCGACGAGGACTACAAAGCCTACGGCCACCACGAATGCGCCTTCAGTGTCGAGCGCAAAGGCGCGTTCAAGGTTGTGGTGTTGTTGATGCTGCTGGTGCTGTGCCTGCCTTTGCTGTTGGTGTTCTACCGTGATGAGCCGGGGATCGACTTCCTCGCCACGCTGGTGGGGATCGGCGTGGTGCGCACGGTGCTGGTGGGGCCGGTGCAGGATTTCCAGCTGTACAACATCGACTTCCTGTTTGGCGCGGCGTTGTTGCTGGTGGGCACGGTGTCGCTGATCAAGGCGATGCGGCTTCACAGTCGGCGGGAGATGGCGTTGCGGAGCGGGGAGACGTCGACTTGGTGAATCTGATCTGAATCGGGTTCTGCCGCATCTCCGGCAGGGCGGCGGGATGCATTTCCCGTCACCCCTGCCACAAACCCTGTACCGACCTCCACGGGGTTACTCTGCGTGATGGCATGAATATCTTGTCCGGCAAGCGCAAAGCCTATGGTTTTAGCTATACCTGTAACTCCCCCGATGCAATAAATCAGGTCTTCTGACAGGAGTTACAGCATGAAGCTAGCCCTAATGATGAGCACCCTGTGCATTGCCACGCTTGGCGTGGTGGGTTGCTCCAGCAACACCGTCGCTCCGGATGAGTATTCGGGCTTCCTCAAGGATTACAGCCAACTCAAGGAGGCTAAATCACCCTCCGGTGCCGTGGTGATGCGCTGGGTCGATCCCAAGCTCGATATCAACAAGTTCACCAGCGTGTATATCGAACCGACCCAGCTCTATCCCAAGCCTCAGCCAACCATGAAAATTCCGCAGCAGACCCTCAACGGCATCACGGCTTACTATGACCAGGCGCTCAAGCGTGAAGTGGGCAAGTCTCTGCCGTTGGCCACCGGGCCCGGCCCGGGCGTGATCGTTGTGCGCGCGGCCATCACCGCCGTCAGCAGCAAGACCGAGGGCCTGCATGCCTATGAAGTGATCCCGATCGCCTTGGTGGCGGCAGCGGTCACGACCGCCAGCGGCAGCCGCGATCAGGAAACCACCCTGGCCACCGAAGCGGTGTTCATCGATGGCGGCAACAATAAGGTGGTGGCGCAGGTCGTGCGCAAGGGTACTGGGAAACCTCTGGAAAACGATTCTCAGGTAATGAAGGCCGATGACGTGAAAGCCGTAATTGATGGCTGGGCGTCGGACATGCACCAGTCGTATCTAAAGATGAAGGCCAAGTGACGCGAGGCTGAGCAACGCTCCAGTCCCAACGGTATGAACCGTGGGGACTGGAGTGTCTACGCGGGAGTCAGTGCTTTTTGGCCTGTTCGCGAATCCGTTCTTCCTGTTCGCGCAGCTCCGGGGTGAACTCGGCACCAAAGTCTTCCGGGCAGAATATCTGGCGAATCTCGATTTCGGCCTCGGTGCCCGGCATTGGATTGGGGCAGCGCTTGACCCACTCGATGGCTTCCTCCTTCGATTTCACATCCCAGATCCAGTAACCGGCGATCAGCTCCTTGGTTTCGGCGAACGGGCCGTCGATCACGCTGCGTTTTTCGCCGCTGAAGCGTACCCGGGCGCCTTTGCTGCTCGGGTGCAGGCCATCGGCGGACACCAGGATGCCGGCCTTGGACAGTTCTTCGTTGTAGTTGCCCATATCGGTCAGCAACTGTTCGCTGGGCATCACGCCGGCTTCGGAATCCTGGCTGGCTTTGACAATGATCATGAAGCGCATGGTGTTTCTCCGCTGGAAAGTGAGGGATTCAATGCTTTGTCGAATGGCGGGGGCTGGAATCGACAGGTTGTTAAAGAAAAGATGCAGACTCGCGTTTTAACAAGCATCGCCTTCATACGGAATGTGTCCGCCATGCCCACACTGGAACTCACGACCCTGATCCCCGACCGCACTCCGAGCGAGGTACTCGACTTCTGCCTGGAAGGCGTCAATTTCCCGAAGATCTTTCCCGAACACGTCACGCCGCTGGGGGATATCGACCTGGACAATCTGCGTATCGAAGCTGGGCGGCAATTTCGTTTCCGGCACTGGATGTTCAATCTGATCCCGTCGAACTGGACGGTGACGATCCGCGAAGTCAGCGACACCCATTTTGTTGACGAAATGCTCAAGGGGCCGCTGCGTGCCTTTCGTCATGAACATCGGGTGGGCGCGGGTGAAGGCGGTACGCTGTACACCGACCGCGTGACGTATTCGGCGATTGGCGGGGCGTTCAGCGAGCGATTGCTGGTGAACGGTTACATGCGGCGAATATTCGAGGCCCGCCATCGCAACATGCTGCAATTGCTTGGGTAATGTTCAAGGTTGTATCCAATCCTGCGAGGTGGCACATGACAATTTCAGTTCAGGCATAGGTCGTCGGACAATTTCGTGGTTAACTTCCGCCTCTTGCATGCTTTCCCAACAACGTTAAGAAGGACTCCGTTCATGGCTCAAGTCACGCTCAAAGGCAACCCGGTTCAAGTCAACGGCCAACTGCCACAAGCCGGTTCCAAGGCGCCAGCCTTTTCCCTGGTAGCCGGCAATCTGTCCGACGTCACCCTGAAAGACTTCGCCGGCAAGCGCAAAGTGCTGAACATCTTCCCAAGCGTCGACACCCCGACCTGCGCCACGTCCGTGCGCAAGTTCAACGCTCAGGCCAACGAACTGGCCAACACCGTGGTGCTGTGCATCTCGGCTGACCTGCCATTCGCCCAAGCTCGTTTCTGCGGCGCCGAAGGCCTGGAAAACGTACAGAACCTGTCGACCTTGCGTGGCGCCGAATTCATTCAGAACTACGGCGTGGCCATCGCTGACGGCCCGCTGAAAGGCCTGACCGCCCGTGCGGTAGTCGTGCTGGACGAAAACGACAACGTGCTGCACAGCGAACTGGTCAAGGAAATCGCTGAAGAACCGAACTACGATGCGGCCCTCGCTGTATTGAAGTAAGCGGTCTCAAGTAAATGCGCTGAAATCAGCGCATTTACAATTGTTAACGGCCTGGCCCTGTCCAGGCCGTTTTCATTTGTGTATCAGTGTTTTGGCTCACACCTTGAAACGTAAGTTGAAGGTAAATTGCCGGTAAAGCTGCTTTGCTTTACCCCCACCAGTGCTTATCGTTCAGCCTCCCGTAAAAGAAGCCCACGCGCCCAATGGTTAATCACTCCATGCAATCGTCCTCCCGAAACTCCCGTCGCTGGCTGCTGAGCCTGCTTGTCCTGCTGGTCATCGCTGGCTTGTGCTGGAAATTCTGGCCCGCCGGATCGACCCACAAGGAGGGCGGCGAGAAAGCCGCGGCCGGTCATACCGGTCGTTCGGGGATGATGCGTCCGGGCTTCGGCGGGGCGGCAGGTCCGATCCCGGTGCGCGTGGCACCGGCAGTGACCGGTGACTTCCCGCTGTACTACAAGGCCCTGGGCACCGTGACCGCGCTCAACACCATCAACGTGCGCAGCCGGGTCAGTGGCGAGCTGGTGAAGATCTATTTCGAAGAAGGGCAGATGGTCAAGGCCGGCGACCTGCTGGCGGAGATCGACCCGCGCCCGTACCAGAACGCCTTGCTTCAGGCTGAAGGCACCTTGCTGCAGAACCAGGCACAGCTGAAAAACGCCCAGGTCGATGTCGAGCGCTATCGCGGTCTGTATAAAGAGGACAGCATCGCCAAGCAGACCCTGGACACCGCCGAAGCACAGGTCGGCCAGTTCCTCGGCACCGTGAAGACCAACCAGGCGGCGGTCAACGACGCCAAGCTCAATCTCGAATTCACCAAGATCCGCGCACCGATTGCCGGTCGCGTCGGTCTGCGTCAGCTCGACGTCGGCAACCTTGTAACCGCGAACGACACCACGTTCCTCGCCGTCATCACCCAGACCCAGCCGATCAGCGTGGTCTTCACGCTGCCGGAAAACACCCTTGAAACCGTACTGGCCCGCTACCACAGCGGCGCCAAGCTGCCGGCCGAAGCCTGGGACCGTGGCGACACCAAACTGCAGGCCAGCGGCGTGCTGCAGAGCCTCGACAACCAGATCGACGTGACCACCGGGACCCTGAAATTCAAGGCACGCTACGAAAACCGCGATCAGTCGCTGTTCCCCAATCAGTTCGTCAACGTCCACCTGTTGGCCGACACTCTCAAGGGCGTCGTGCTCGCTCCGTCGGCTGCGATCCAGTTCGGCACCAACGGCACCTTCGTCTATGCGCTGGACGGCGACAAGAAAGTTACCATCCGCCAATTGAAAATCGGCGCCAGCGACGGCAACAACACTGTGATCACCGAAGGCCTGGCCGCCGGCGACCGCGTAGTACTGGAAGGCACCGACCGTCTGAAGGAAGGCAGCGAAGTGGAAGTGGTCAATGACAGCCAGGACGTGCCGACGACCCCGACCGAACACCTGCAAGGCAAGTCGGCTGCCACCGCGCCTGACGCCGCTGTCACCGACAAGGCCAAGAAGGGCGCATGAACATTTCGCGTCTGTTCATCCTCCGTCCGGTCGCCACCACGCTGAGCATGCTGGCCATCGTGCTGGCCGGCCTGATTGCCTATCGCCTGTTGCCGGTCTCGGCCTTGCCGCAGGTCGATTACCCGACCATTCGGGTCATGACGTTGTACCCGGGCGCGAGTCCGGACGTGATGACCAGCGCCGTCACCGCACCGCTTGAGCGTCAGTTCGGGCAGATGCCGGGCCTGACGCAAATGGCTTCGACCAGTTCCGGCGGCGCGTCGGTGCTGACCCTGCGTTTCAGCCTCGACATCAACATGGACGTCGCCGAACAGCAGGTGCAGGCCGCGATCAACGCCGCGACCAATCTGCTGCCGACCGACTTGCCGGCGCCGCCGGTGTACAACAAGGTCAACCCGGCGGACACCCCGGTGCTGACCCTGGCCATCACTTCGAAAACCATGTTGCTGCCCAAACTCAACGATCTGGTCGACACGCGCATGGCGCAGAAGATCGCCCAGATCAGCGGCGTCGGTATGGTCAGCATCGCCGGCGGCCAGCGTCAGGCGGTGCGGATCAAGGTCAACCCTGAGGCGCTCGCCGCCAACGGTCTGAACCTGTCGGACGTGCGCACGCTGATCAGCGCGTCCAACGTCAACCAGCCCAAAGGCAACTTCGACGGGCCGACTCGGGTGTCGATGCTCGATGCAAACGACCAGCTGACCTCGCCCAAGGACTACGCGAACCTGATCCTGGCCTACAAGAACGGCGCGCCGCTGCGGCTCAAGGATGTCGCGCAGATCGTCGACGGTGCCGAGAACGAGCGTCTGGCGGCGTGGGCCAACCAGAATCAGGCGGTGTTGCTGAATATTCAGCGTCAACCGGGCGCCAACGTGATCGAGGTGGTCGACCGGATCAAGGCGCTGCTGCCGAGCATCACCGACAACCTGCCGGCCGGCCTTGAAGTCACTGTGCTGACCGACCGCACCCAGACCATCCGCGCCTCGGTCACCGACGTGCAGCACGAGCTGCTGATCGCCATCGCGCTGGTGGTGATGGTGACGTTCCTGTTCCTGCGTCGTGCCAGTGCCACCATCATTCCGTCTGTCGCGGTGCCGCTGTCGCTGATCGGTACGTTTGGCGTGATGTACCTGGCCGGCTTCTCGGTCAACAACCTGACGCTGATGGCGCTGACCATCGCCACCGGTTTCGTGGTCGACGATGCGATCGTGATGCTGGAGAACATCGCCCGCTTCATCGAGGAAGGCGACAGCCCGATGCAGGCTGCGCTCAAGGGCGCGAAACAGATCGGCTTCACCCTGATTTCCCTGACCCTGTCGCTGATTGCGGTACTGATTCCGCTGCTGTTCATGGCCGACGTAGTGGGGCGGTTGTTCCGCGAGTTTGCCATTACCCTGGCGGTGGCGATCCTGATTTCTCTCGTGGTCTCGCTGACCCTGACACCGATGATGTGCGCGCGTCTGCTCAAACGTGAGCCTGAGGAATATGAGCAGGGCCGTTTCTACCGCGCCAGCGGCGCGTTTATCGACTGGATGATCGCCGCCTACGGGCGCAAGTTGCAGTGGGTGCTCAAGCACCAGCCGCTGACCCTGCTGGTGGCCATCGGTACGCTGGCGCTGACCGTGTTCCTTTATATGGTGGTGCCCAAGGGTTTCTTCCCGGTGCAGGACACCGGGGTGATCCAGGGTATTTCCGAAGCGCCGCAGTCAATTTCCTTTGCTGCAATGGGTGAACGTCAGCAAGCGCTGGCCAAGGTGATTCTGGAAGATCCGGCCGTGGAGAGCCTGTCGTCCTACATCGGCGTTGACGGTGATAACGCCACGCTCAACAGCGGTCGGCTGTTGATCAACCTCAAACCCCACGGTCAGCGCGACCTGACGGCCTCAGAAGTGATTGCTCGCCTGCAACCGCAACTGGACAAACTGGTAGGCATCCGTCTGTTCATGCAGCCGGTGCAGGACCTGACCATCGAAGATCGCGTCAGCCGCACCCAGTATCAGTTCAGCATGTCGTCGCCGGACTCCGAATTGCTCACCCTGTGGAGCGGGCGTCTGGTGGAAGCACTGGCACAGCGGCCGGAGCTGACCGACGTCGCCAGCGATTTGCAGGACAAGGGTTTGCAGGTGTTCCTGGTGATCGACCGTGACGCGGCCTCGCGCCTTGGCGTGTCAGTGGCAAATATCACCGATGCGCTGTATGACGCCTTTGGCCAGCGGCA
Organism: Pseudomonas sp. stari2; assembly: GCF_040760005.1. NCBI lineage: Bacteria > Pseudomonadati > Pseudomonadota > Gammaproteobacteria > Pseudomonadales > Pseudomonadaceae > Pseudomonas > Pseudomonas sp. Stari2. Next base: position 3,679,843 of record NZ_CP099760.1, on the reverse strand, counting down.
GATCTCGACCATTTACACCCAGGCCAGCCAGTATCGCGTGGTGTTGCAGGCTCAGGCAGGAGAGAAGATCGGCCCGCAGGCGCTGGACCAGATTCACGTCAAGACCACCGATGGCGGTCAGGTGCGGTTGTCGAGCCTGGCCCATGTCGAGGAGCGTCAGGCACAACTGGCGATCACTCACATCGGCCAGTTCCCGGCGGTGATGATGTCCTTCAACCTTGCCCACGGCGTGGCGCTGGGTCATGCGGTGGACATCATCGAGCAGGTGCAGAAAGACATTGGCATGCCGATTGGCGTGCAGACTCAGTTCCAGGGCGCGGCCGAAGCGTTCCAGGCTTCTCTGTCGAGCACCTTGCTGCTGATCCTGGCGGCGGTGGTGACCATGTACATCGTGCTGGGCGTGCTATACGAGAGCTACATCCACCCAATCACGATTCTGTCGACCTTGCCGTCGGCGGCGGTTGGCGCCTTGCTGGCGTTGCTGCTCAGCGGCAATGACCTGGGCATGATCGCGATCATCGGCATCATCCTGCTGATCGGTATCGTGAAGAAGAACGCGATCATGATGATCGACTTCGCTCTCGACGCTGAACGCACCCAGGGCATGGCGCCGGAGCAGGCGATCTATCAGGCGGCGCTGTTGCGGTTCCGGCCGATTCTGATGACCACGCTGGCAGCACTGTTCGGTGCGGTGCCGCTGATGCTGGCCACTGGTTCCGGCGCTGAATTGCGCCAGCCGTTGGGTCTGGTGATGGTCGGCGGCTTGCTGGTAAGTCAGGTGCTGACGCTGTTCACCACCCCGGTGATCTACCTGTACTTCGACCGCCTCGGTCGGCGCTGGGGCCGTGCGCCTTCGGCCGTGGAGCCGGTAGAACAGCCATGAACCTGTCCGGTCCTTTCATCAAGCGCCCAGTGGCGACCATGCTCCTGAGCCTGGCGATCATGCTGCTGGGCGGCGTGAGCTTCGGCCTGCTGCCGGTGTCGCCGCTGCCGCAAATGGACTTCCCGGTGATCGTGGTGCAGGCGAGCCTGCCCGGTGCGAGCCCGGAGGTCATGGCCTCGACTGTGGCCACGCCGCTGGAGCGCTCGTTCGGCGCCATCGCCGGCGTCAACACCATGAGCAGCCGCTCCAGTCAGGGCTCGACCCGAGTCATTCTGCAATTCGACCTCGACCGCGACATCAACGGCGCGGCGCGGGAGGTGCAGGCGGCGATCAACGCATCGCGCAACCTGCTGCCGAGCGGGATGCGCAGCATGCCGACCTACAAGAAGGTCAACCCGTCACAGGCGCCGATCATGGTGCTGTCGCTGACGTCGGATGTGCTGGAAAAAGGTCAGCTCTACGATTTGGCCTCGACCATCCTGTCCCAGAGTCTGTCCCAGGTGCAGGGCGTCGGTGAAGTGCAGATCGGCGGCAGCTCCCTGCCGGCGGTGCGCATCGAACTCGAACCTCAGGCGCTGAACCAGTACGGTGTGGCGCTGGACGACGTGCGCAAGACTATCGCTGGCGCCAACGTGCGTCGACCGAAGGGTTCGGTCGAGGACGACCAGCGTCTGTGGCAGATCCAGGCTAACGACCAGTTGGAGAAAGCCAAGGACTACGAATCGCTGATCATCCACTACAACGGCGGTGCCGCGTTGCGTTTGAAGGACGTGGCCAAGGTCACCGATGGCGTGGAAGACCGTTACAACAGCGGTTTCTTCAATGACGATGCGGCGGTGTTGCTGGTGATCAACCGGCAGGCCGGCGCCAACATCATCGAAACGGTCAACGAGATCAAGGCGCAGTTGCCGGCGTTGCAGGCCGTGTTGCCGGCCAGCGTGAAGCTGAACCTGGCGATGGACCGTTCACCGGTGATCAAGGCTACCCTGCACGAAGCGGAGATGACCCTGCTGATCGCCGTGGCGCTGGTGATCCTGGTGGTGTTCCTGTTCCTCGGCAACTTCCGTGCATCCCTGATTCCGACCCTGGCTGTGCCGGTGTCGCTGGTCGGCACTTTTGCGGTGATGTACCTCTACGGTTTTTCGCTGAACAACCTGTCGCTGATGGCGCTGATTCTCGCCACCGGGCTGGTGGTGGATGACGCCATCGTGGTGCTGGAGAACATTTCCCGGCACATCGACGAAGGCGTCAAACCGATGAAGGCTGCGTACCTCGGGGCCAAGGAAGTCGGATTCACCCTGTTGTCGATGAACGTGTCGCTGGTGGCGGTGTTCCTGTCGATCCTGTTCATGGGCGGGATCATCGAGAGCCTGTTCCGCGAATTTTCCATCACGCTGGCCGCGGCCATCGTGGTGTCGCTGGTGGTTTCCCTGACCCTGACGCCGATGCTCTGCGCCCGTTGGCTCAAACCGCATACGCCGGGCCAGGAAAATCGTCTGCAACGCTGGAGCCGCCGTACCAACGACTGGATGGTCGGCAAATACGCCACCAGCCTCGACTGGGTGTTGCGTCACCGGCGCCTGACACTGTTGAGCCTGATCATCACGGTCGGTGTGAACGTCGCGCTGTATGTGGTGGTGCCGAAAACGTTCCTGCCGCAACAGGACACCGGCCAGTTGATCGGTTTCGTGCGTGGTGACGACGGTCTGTCGTTCAGCGTGATGCAGCCGAAAATGGAGACCTTCCGCCGCGCGGTGCTCAAGGACGAAGCGGTCGAGAGTGTCGCCGGGTTCATCGGCGGCAACAACGGCACCAACAACGCTTTCATGCTGGTGCGCCTGAAGCCGATCAAGGACCGCAATATCTCGGCGCAGAAAGTCATCGAGCGCCTGCGCAAGGAAATGCCCAAGGTGCCTGGCGCGCAATTGATGCTGATGGCTGACCAGGACCTGCAATTCGGCGGCGGACGCGAGCAGACCACCTCGCAATACAGCTACATCCTGCAAAGCGGTGATCTGGGTGCCTTGCGCGAGTGGTACCCGAAAGTGGTCACCGCGTTACGGGCCTTGCCGGAACTGACCGCCATCGATGCCCGTGAAGGGCGCGGTGCGCAGCAGGTGACGCTGATCGTCGACCGCGATCAGGCCAAGCGCCTGGGCGTGGACATGAACATGGTCACCGCCGTGCTCAACAACGCCTACAGCCAGCGGCAGATTTCTACGATTTACGACAGCCTCAACCAGTATCAGGTGGTGATGGAGGTCAATCCGAAGTATGCCCAGGATCCGGTCACCCTCAATCAGGTGCAGGTCATCACCGCTGATGGCGCACGGATTCCGCTGTCGACCATCGCCCACTACGAAAGCAGCCTGGAAGACGACCGGGTCAGCCACGAAGGTCAGTTCGCCTCCGAAAGCATCGCGTTCGACATGGCCGAAGGCGTGACGGTGGAGAAGGGCAGCGCGGCCATCGAGCGAGCGATCGCCAAGGTCGGCCTGCCGGAAGACGTGATCGCGAAAATGGCCGGCACCGCCGACGCCTTCGCGGCCACTCAGAAGAGCCAGCCGTTCATGATCCTCGGTGCGTTGCTGGCGGTGTATCTGGTGCTGGGCGTGCTGTATGAAAGCTACATTCATCCGCTGACGATTCTGTCGACACTGCCGTCGGCCGGGGTTGGTGCGTTGCTGTCGATCTATGCGCTGGGCGGCGAATTCAGCCTGATTTCGTTGCTCGGACTGTTCCTGTTGATCGGTGTCGTGAAGAAGAACGCGATTCTGATGATCGATCTGGCGCTGCAACTGGAACGTCATCAGGGCATGGCGCCGTTGGAGTCGATCCGCAGCGCCTGTCTGCAGCGGTTGCGGCCGATCCTGATGACCACGTTGGCGGCGATTCTCGGCGCCTTGCCGTTGCTGCTCAGCCGGGCCGAAGGCGCGGAAATGCGCCAGCCACTGGGCCTGACGATCATCGGCGGGCTGATTTTCAGCCAGGTGCTGACCCTTTACACCACGCCTGTGGTTTACCTCTATCTCGACAAGGCCCGCCACCGCTTCAACAAGTGGCGTGGCGTACGTACCGATGCCGCTCTGGAAACTCCGCTATGAATGACCGTTCGCTTATCCAACTGGCCAGTGTCCGCGGCTCGCGTTTGCTGAGCCTGTCGCTGTGCGTGGCGATGCTCAGTGCGTGCGCCGTCGGCCCGGACTACCAGCGCCCGCAGACCGCAGAAATTGCCCAGTACAAAGAGGCCGAAGGCTGGCGTCAGGCCAGTCCTGCCGACTCCCTGGCTCGTGGCGCCTGGTGGGAACTGTACGGCGACCGTCAGCTCAACGAGTTGATCGAAAAGCTCAACAGTTCCAACCAGACCGTCGCCCAGTCCGAGGCGCAATACCGTCAAGCCCAGGCCTTGGTGCGTGATGCACGCGGGGCGTTTTACCCGAGCATCGACCTGAGCGCGGGAAAGACTCGTTCCAGTCAGGGCACCGGCAGCAGCAGTTCGAGCCTGAGCAGTTCGTCCAGCGGTATTCGTGACACCTACAACGCACAACTGGGCGTCAGTTGGGAGGCCGATGTCTGGGGCAAACTGCGCCGTGGCCTGGAGGCCAATGAAGCCAGCGCCCAGGCGAGCTTCGCCGATCTGGCGGCGATGCGCCTGAGCCAGCAGTCGGAACTGGTCCAGAACTACCTGCAATTGCGGGTGATCGATCAGCAGAAGCGTTTGCTGGAGTCGACGGTGGAGGCTTACGAGCGTTCGCTGAAAATGACCCAGAACCAGTACAACGCCGGAATTTCCGGTCGTGATGCCGTGGCGCAGGCACAGACGCAGCTCAAATCCACCCAGGGCGATCTGGTGGACCTGATCTGGCAACGGGCGCAGTTCGAAAACGCCATCGCGGTGCTCACCGGCCAGCCGCCGGCACAGTTCAAGATTGCTGAAACCCAGGACATCCCGAAGCTGCCGCAGATACCGTTGAGCCTGCCGTCGCAATTGCTGGAACGTCGCCCGGACATCGCCTCGGCAGAACGCTCGGTGATCGCTGCCAACGCCAATATCGGAGTAGCGAAAGCGGCGTATTACCCGGACTTCAGCCTGAGCATGAGCGGCGGCTACAGCAGCAGTACTTCGCGGGATCTGATCAGTCTGCCGAACCGATTCTGGTCGGTAGGACCGAAAATGAGCCTGCCGCTGTTCGACGGCGGCCGGCGCTCGGCGGAAGTCGACCGCACCGAAGCGAAGTACGACGAGACCGTGGCCAAATACCGGCAGACCGTGCTCGATGGCTTCCGCGAAGTGGAAAACTACCTGGTGCAGTTGAAGGTGTACGAAGACGAGGCGGCAGTACGCCAGGAAGCCCTTGATGCTGCGCGCGATTCCTTGCGTTTGACCCAGAACCAGTACAAGGCCGGGCTGATTGCCTACATCGACGTGGTTGTGGTGCAAGCCACGGCGTTGAGCAACGAGCGGACGGTACTCAACATCCTGCAAAGTCGACTGATTGCCAGCGTGCAGTTGATTGCGGCGCTGGGCGGTGGCTGGGACGGGCAGCTGGAAACCAGCCAGAATCCCTGACGCTGAATTCCCACGCAAAGCGTGGGAACGATCGGTGTCGTGACTTCCGGTTTAGAGCCTTGTCGAACGATCAAACAAGCGTTTCATCGGCTTGATGGCCATTTGATTACTTTGTCAGTGCGTTCTTCTGTGCAATCAGTACAATCGGCGCATTTGGCCCCGCCGAGAACGGAAGCGGTACGGTGGGATGGTCACGAGAATTCGCATGCTCATCGGTAGTTATTCCTTCACGCTGGTCTTCATTTCGCTGTGTGTGGCGATCCTCGCGTCCTATACCGCGCTTGACCTCACGGGTCGCATCGCCACCGCCAAGGGCCGCGCCGTGCATTTATGGACGGCCGGCGGCGCGTTCGCCATGGGCATCGGCGTCTGGTCGATGCACTTCATTGGCATGCTGGCCTTCAAACTGCCGATCAGCCTGGGTTATGACATTCCGATCACGGCGCTTTCATTGCTGATCGCCGTGCTGTCCTGTGGTTTTGCGCTGTGGCTGGTCAGCCAGCTGAAACTACCGGCCTGGCAACTGGCCTTCGGCGCCTTGATCATGGGCGCCGGCATCAGTGCCATGCACTACACCGGCATGGCCGCCATGCGCATGCAGCCGGGCATCGATTACGACCCGACCCTGTTCGGCGCTTCGTTGCTGATCGCCGTCGGCGCTTCGGCGGCGGCATTGTGGATTGCCTTCCGCCTGCGTCAGCAATCGCCTTATGTGCGCCTGTTCCGTGCCGGCGCTGCCATCGTCATGGGGGTCGCGATTGTCGGCATGCACTACACCGGCATGGCGGCGGCGCGGTTTCCCGAAGGCAGCTTCTGCGGCGCAGCGCTCAGCGGTCTGAACGGCAATGGCCTCGATAATCTGGTGCTGATCACCACGCTCGCGGTGCTGAGCATCGCACTGCTGACCTCGATACTCGATGCCCGCCTCGAAGCGCGCACTGCCGATCTGGCCTATTCGTTGACCGTGGCCAACCGCGAACTCACCCAGCTGGCCCTGCATGACACCCTGACCGGCCTGCCGAACCGGATGTTGCTGGATGACCGCATCAATCAAGCGATGAAAGAGGTCAACGAGCAGGGCGGCTGTTTTGCGCTGATGTTCATCGATCTGGACGGCTTCAAACCGGTCAACGACGCTTTCGGTCACCACATGGGCGACCAGTTGCTGCGTGAAGTGGGAGTGCGTCTGCGCGAAGATTTGCGCAGTCTCGATACGCTGGCGCGGATCGGTGGCGATGAGTTTGTCCTGCTGGTGCGCCTGACCGAGCCCAACGATGCGCTGGGTCTGGCGGCGCGTCAGGTTGGCTTGATCGCGCAGTCGTTCCGCGTGGCCGAGCATGAACTGCAGATTTCCGCCAGCGTCGGCATTGCGCTGTATCCGGGTAACGGTCAGAACGCTCAGGAACTGCTGATGAACGCCGACGCCGCGATGTACCACGCCAAGGGTGGCGGCAAGAACGGCTACAGCTTCTTCGACGTTTCGATGAACAGCAACGCCCGCAAGCAATTGCAACTGTTGCAGGACCTGCGTGCTGCGCTGGAGAACAGCCAGCTCAGCCTGCATTACCAACCAAAATTCCACGCGGCCGACGGGCGTCCGGTGGGTGCCGAGGCGCTGCTGCGCTGGGAGCATCCGCTTCACGGCATGCTGATGCCGGACAAGTTCATCGACCTGGCCGAGAAGACTGGACTGATCATTCCAATCGGCGAATGGGTACTGAACGAAGCCTGCCGGCAGATGCGCGAGTGGTATGTGCTGGGCTACACCGACTGGCGGATCGCGGTGAACCTGTCGGCGTTGCAGTTCTGCCACATCGGGCTGGTTCAAAGTGTCGCCAAGGCACTGGCCACTCACCACTTGCCGGCCAACAGTCTGACCCTGGAAATCACCGAAACCACCGCCATGAGCGATGCCGACGCGAGCATGACGGTGTTGCAGGAACTGTCCGACATGGGCGTCGACCTGTCTATCGATGATTTCGGCACCGGGTATTCGAGCCTGATGTATCTCAAGCGCCTGCCGGCCAACGAGTTGAAGATCGATCGCGGTTTCGTCCGCGACCTGGAGCATGACAGCGATGATGCCGCCATCGTCTCGGCGATTGTCGCGCTCGGTCAGGCGCTGGGCCTGCGCATCGTGGCCGAAGGTGTGGAGACCGGCGTGCAGCAGGACTTCCTGACGCAACTGGGCTGTGATTCGCTGCAAGGCTATCTGCTTGGCCATCCGATGCCGGCCGATCGCTTCCTGCAGGATATCGAGCGCGGCAAACAATTGGCGGCGAGCTGAACGGCTGACGCAGGCCATGCAAAACCCCGCAATGACGGTTATTCTTGCCCCGACTGTTACGTGTGCATTGGGGGGAAGGCCAGCATGGACAAAGTCATTGTGATCACCGGCGGCGGGCGCGGAATCGGGGCCGCCACTGCGCTGTTGGCTGCCGAGCAAGGCTATCGGATCTGCATCAATTATCAGTCTGACGAACAGGCGGCCCACCACGTACTCGACCAGGTACGTGAGCGCGGCGCCACCGCCATTGCCGTACGTGCCGACGTCAGCATCGAAGACGAAGTGATCGGCCTGTTTCACCGGGTCGACACAGAGCTGGGCCGGGTCACCGCACTGGTGAACAACGCCGGCACCGTCGGGCACAAATCGCGGGTCGACGAAATGTCCGAGTTCCGCATCCTCAAAATCATGAAAACCAACGTTCTGGCGCCGATCCTCTGCGCCAAACACGCGATTTTGCGCATGTCGCCCAAACACGGCGGGCAGGGCGGCAGCATCGTTAACGTGTCTTCGGTTGCCGCGCGTCTGGGCTCGCCGAACGAGTACGTCGACTACGCGGCGTCCAAGGGTGCTCTCGACACGTTCACCATCGGTCTGTCCAAGGAAGTGGCGGGCGAGGGGATTCGCGTCAACGCGGTGCGTCCGGGCTACATCTACACCGATTTCCACGCGCTGAGCGGCGATCCGGATCGAGTCAGCAAGCTGGAGTCGGCGATTCCGATGGCCCGAGGCGGGCGACCGGATGAAGTGGCGGAGGCGATTGTGTGGTTGTTGTCGGACAAGGCTTCGTATGCCACCGGGACCTTCGTCGATCTCGGCGGCGGGCGTTAATCAAGGATCGTTCCCACGTCGAGGCGTCGAACGCGTCTGCGTGGGAACGTTCACATCAGAACGACCGCACAATCCGCCCCAACGTCTCCATCGCCTTCTCCGAACTCTCGGTCCACGGGCTGCCGTAGTTCAACCGGATGCAATTGCTGAATCTTTGAGTCGGCGAGAATATCGGCCCCGGCGCAATGCTGATGCCTTGCGCCAACGCCATCTGAAACAACTTCAACGAATCCATCTGCGGTGGCAGTTCCAGCCACAGGAAGTAGCCGCCCGCTGGTTGGCTCACGCGAGTCTGCGCCGGGAAGTAGCGGGCGATGGCCGCGAGCATCGCGCTTTGCTGTTCTTCCAGGGCGTAGCGCAGTTTGCGCAGGTGCCGGTCGTAGCCGCCGTGTTGCAGGTAGTCGGCGATCGCCGCCTGGGCCGGCATCGAGGCGCACAGCGAGGTCATCAGTTTCAGGCGTTCGATCTTCTGCGCATAGCGTCCGGCGGCAACCCAACCGATGCGGTAGCCGGGGGCCAGGCTCTTGGCGAACGAGCCGCAATGCATCACCAGACCTTCGGTGTCGAACGCCTTGGCCGGTTTTGGCGCCTGTTGGCCGTAATAGAGTTCGGCGTAGACGTCGTCTTCGATCAGCGGCACCTGATGCCGTTTCAGCAGTTCCACCAGTTCCTGTTTCTTGGCCTCGGGCATGGTTGCGCCCATCGGGTTCTGGAAACTGGTCATGCACCAGCAGGCCTTGATCGGATGACGCTCCAGGGTCTGGGCGAGCACGCCGAGGTCGATGCCGTCGCGCGGGTGCACGGGAATTTCCACGGCTTTGAGCTTCAGCCGCTCCAGCACTTGCAGGCTGGCGTAGAACGCCGGGGCCTCGATGGCCACCAGATCACCGGGTTCGGTCACCGCTTGCAGGCACAGGTTCAGCGCTTCGAGGGCGCCGTTGGTGATCAGCAGTTCTTCCATCGGCAGCATCAGCCCGCCGACCATGTAACGCAGGGCGATCTGTCGGCGCAGTTGCGGGTTGCCGGGCGACATGTCGGTGACCACCATGCGCGGGTCCATTTCCCGGGCTGCGCTGGCCAGCGAACGTGACAGGCGTTGCAGCGGGAACAGTTCCGGGCTGGGGAATGCCGAGCCGAACGGCACGGTACTCGGGTCCTTGATCGATTCCAGCACCGAGAACACCAGTTCGCTGACGTCGACCTTGGTGGATTCGTTGACCTGGCTGCTGATCACCGGCTCCGAGAACGGGCTCGGGGCGTGGGTGTTGACGAAGTAACCGGAGCGCGGCCGGGCGCGGATCAGACCGCGACGTTCCAGCAGGTAATAGGCCTGGAATACCGTGGACGGGCTGACGCCATAGGTCTGGCTCGCGTAGCGCACCGACGGCACCCGCTGGCCGGGGCCGAGGACGCCGGAGCGGATCAGTTCAGCGATGTCGTCGGCGAATTTTTCGTAGCGTTTCATCGGTGTCCTGCAATGGATGGGATTTGGAAAACGGTTGTGCCAATGGGCGCAGCGCCATTGGCACAAAGGGTTGCATCTTAAAGCCTCACCGATTCATCGGCGCAACAAACCGGCTCTTCGCCACGCTATAAATCTCAGGCTCATCGCTGTCGGCAATCTTGAAACTCAAGGTCTGCGAGCTGCTGGCCGGGCGATCCGTGGTCATCGCCACCGACACCGGCACATCGATGATCTCGCCTGCAGCAAGGCTCAGCTCGGTCTTGCCTTGCAGCTGGAAGCCATCGCCATCCACCAGGCTCAAGTTGTAGTCCTGGCGCTGCTGTGTCTTGTTGATGACTTTGAGGGTGTAGATGTTTTCGATCTGACCCTGTCCGTTCTCACGGAACAGGCCACGGTCCTTGGTCACGTCCAGCGACACCATCGGCCGTTCGACCAGGGCCAGGGCGAGGGCGCCGATCATCACCACCAGTACCGCGACATAACCAATCAGCCTCGGACGCAGCAGATGCGTCTTGCCACCCTGCAACTCGCGCTCGGAGGTGTAGCGGATCAGGCCGCGGGCGTAATTCATCTTGTCCATGATCGAGTCGCAGGCGTCGATGCACGCCGCGCAGCCGATGCATTCCATTTGCAGGCCGTCGCGGATGTCGATGCCGGTCGGGCAGACCTGCACGCACAACTGGCAGTCGATGCAATCGCCGAGGCCGGCTTCGGCCGGTTTCACCTCGCGTTTGCGCGGGCCACGGTTTTCGCCTCGGGCCGCGTCGTAGGAAATCGCCAGGGTGTCCTTGTCGAACATCACGCTCTGGAACCGCGCATACGGGCACATGTGCATGCACACCGCTTCACGCAACCAGCCGGCGTTGATGTAGGTGGCGCCGGTGAAAAACAGCACCCAGAACAGACTGACACCGCCGATCTGCAAGGTCAGCAGCTCTTCGGCCAACGGGCGGATCGGGGTGAAGTAGCCGACAAATGTCAGGCCGGTCAGCACGCTGATCGCCAGCCACAGCGTGTGCTTGGCCGCACGCCGTGCCAGTTTGTTCAGGCTCCAGGGTGCCGCTTGCAGTTTGATCCGCTGGTTGCGTTCACCTTCGGTGATCTTCTCGCACCACATGAAAATCCACGTCCACGAGCTCTGCGGGCAGGTGTAGCCGCACCACACCCGGCCAGCGAACACGGTAATGGCGAACAGGCCGAACGCGGCGATGATCAGCAGCGCCGACAGCAGAATGAAGTCCTGGGGCCAGAAGGTCGCGCCAAAGATGTGGAATTTGCTTTCGGAAAGGTCCCAAAGCACCGCCTGACGCCCGCCCCAGTTCAGCCACACGGTGCCGAAAAACAGCAGGAACAGAAACCCCGCGCCACTCATGCGCAAGGTGCGGAACAGGCCAGTGAAGCTGCGGGTGAAGATCTGGTTGTCGCTGGTGGCGTGTTTCGCCTTCATTGGGCGCGCCGGTACTTTTTTTATCTGGGGAGATGCTTCTACGGTTCGGACGGGGATTCGTTCGCTCATGGTCGTTCGCTCATCAGCCTCCATCAGGCCAGTGAACTATGAGCGCCGATCTGTTTGCATAACAGACTCAGGTATTTCAATAAAAAGCGTATCAGATGGGTTTTGCGCCCGGCCCTGCGAAAACTTGAAGCAGCGGGCGGAGCGGGGCGCAGACGCCTATCCCGGACGGCTGCGCGGGATGTTGACCAGGGTCATTCAAATCACCGAATCACTGTCGGTGGCCTTGAGATGTTTGCGTCCGTCCCTGGCACCGGCGACGGTCAGCGCATCGGCTTCGGCTTCTGTGATGTAAACGCGCCGGCCTTCGATTTCCACGGCGGACATCGATTTTTCGCTGTCGGTGATGACCGTCAGGTCGCCGCACAGGCGAATCTGTTCACCGTTCTCGGTGGCGAAAAAACAGGTCTGGTTTTCGATGCGCACGGTCATGGGGCTGTCCTTTTTTCCAAGGGTATTGAAAGGTTAGGGCGCCCACCTGCGTGATCGTTCTACGCAACCGATTAATGGTCGCCGCTGTCCACCGCCCATGATCCCTTCACAAGGACTGCGCGATGAACGCCTGGTGGCATGAAGTGTGGGAAACCCTGCAAGCGGAATTTGCCGACATCGGCGATGCATCGCAGCTGACGCGGATCACCGTGCGCCTGTTGATGGCGGCGGTATTGGGCGGGATCCTGGGATTCGAGCGCGAGCACAAGGGTAAGGCTGCCGGGGTCCGAACGCACATGCTGGTGGCTCTCGGTGCGGCGCTGTTTGTGCTGGTGCCGCAATTGTCCGGATCACAGGCCGACGCGATGAGCCGGGTAGTGCAAGGAGTGATCGCCGGTATCGGCTTCCTCGGGGCCGGCACCATTCTGAAGAATCATGAAGGCGATGAAGGTCACGTCAAGGGCCTGACTACCGCTGCCGGTCTGTGGATGACCGCTGCCATCGGCGTCGCGGCCGGATTGGGCCGCGAAGCGACGGCGTTGCTCAGTACGTTGTTGGCGCTCGGGATCTTCAATGTCATGCCGCGGATCGTCAAAGTCTTCGAAAAAGACCATGAGCCCTGATCAGACAATCACCGGCGGCATGGTCGACGGTGGCTCTTCCTTGGGCGGCGGCGTGGTGCCCGGTGGCTCCTGTTCCGGGATCGGTTGCGGCTCGGTTTCGGGCAGCACCGGTTTGTCGATGTTCGGATCGGGCGTTTCAGCGGGGATCGGAATCGTCATCAGATGAACCTCCGTGTGGCACATGGCGTGAGAAGTGCTTAAGTGGGTTGACCACTTCTGCGCGAAATCGATCCGATTTTGTGGCGGGGCAAATCCCTGTGAACTTTTGCCGGCGAGGGTCGCTCGGAGCCTGAGAGAGTTCATCGTCAGGCGCAGGCCCGGCCGTGATCGCCAAACAGGCAAACGAGCGTCCTTGGGGCGTTAAGGAGAGATGCTCAATGACTGCTGAAAAAACCTCCGAACAGAGCTACAACCCGCACATCCCGCTGTCGCAGGCGTTGCTGCTGCCACGCATCGTCATTGAAAACACCCGGCCATCGCTTGATGGCGGGCAGTTTGCCGTCAAGGCTGTGGTCGGGCGCGAAATCGTGGTCACCAGCAAGATCTTCGCCGACGGCCACGACAAACTGGCGGTGCGCATCCGCTGGCGCGAGGAAGGCGAGGAAATCTGGCAAAGCGAAGTCATGAGCGATCAGGGCAACAATGGCTGGGAAGGCCGGTTCCGGCCCCAGCGCATGGGCCGTTATCTGTACCTGATCGAAGCCTGGATCGACCAGTTCGCCAGCTTTCAGTACGAATTGGAGAAAAAACACACCGCCGCCGTCCCGGTCAGCCTGGAACTGCAAGAAGGCCGCACGATGGTGCAACAGGCCGCCGAACGTAGCGAAGGCTCGCTCAGCGAGCGGCTTGCAGCGTTGCACCACGAATTATCCGGTCTGCTCGAAACCGAGCAGGTCGCGCTGTTCCTGCACCCGCAGAGTGCACAGATGATGACCGAGGCTGATCACCGCCCGTATCTGAGCATCAGCGCCGAGTTTCCGCTGGACGTCGAGCGTGAACTGGCTGAGTTCGCCAGTTGGTACGAGCTGTTTCCCCGCTCGATCACCGACGATCCCGCCCGTCACGGCACTTTCAACGATGTGCACTCGCGCCTGCCGATGATCCAGGACATGGGTTTCGATGTGTTGTATTTCACGCCAATCCACCCGATCGGCCGCAGCCATCGCAAGGGCCGCAACAATTCCCTGACTGCGGGGCCGGACGATCCGGGTAGCCCCTATGCGATCGGCAGCGAAGAGGGCGGGCACGAAGCGATTCACCCGCAACTCGGCACTCGTGAAGACTTTCGTCGACTGGTGGCGGCTGCCGCTGATCATGGTCTGGAAATCGCCCTCGATTTTGCGATTCAGTGTTCCCAGGATCACCCTTGGCTCAAGCAGCACCCCGGCTGGTTCAACTGGCGGCCGGACGGCACGATCAAATACGCGGAAAACCCGCCGAAGAAATACCAGGACATCGTCAACGTCGACTTCTACGCGCCGGAAGCGATTCCGAGCTTGTGGGTCGAGCTGCGTGACATCGTCGTCGGTTGGGTCGAGGAGGGCGTAAAGATCTTTCGCGTCGACAACCCGCACACCAAGCCGCTGCCGTTCTGGCAGTGGTTGATTGCCGATGTGCGCACGCTGCACCCGGAGGTGATCTTCCTCGCCGAGGCGTTCACCACCCCGGCGATGATGGCGCGGCTGGGCAAGGTCGGTTACACCCAGAGCTACACCTATTTCACCTGGCGCAACACCAAGGCTGAATTGGCGAGTTACTTCAGCGAACTCAACGAATCGCCGTGGCGTGAGTGCTACCGGCCGAATTTCTTCGTCAACACCCCGGACATCAATCCGGCGTTCCTGCATGAGTCGGGGCGGCCCGGATTTCTCATCCGTGCGGCGCTGGCGACCATGGGCTCGGGCCTGTGGGGCATGTATTCGGGGTTCGAACTGTGCGAATCGGCGCCGGTGCCGGGCAAGGAGGAATACCTCGACTCCGAGAAGTACGAGATCCGCGTCCGCGACTTCAACCAGCCCGGCAATATCATTGCCGAGATCGCCCAACTCAATCGCATCCGCCGGCAGAACCCGGCGCTGCACAGCCATCTGGGCCTGAAGATCTACAACGCCTGGAACGACAACATTCTGTACTTCGGCAAGCGCAGCGCCGATGGCAGCAATTTCATTCTGGTGGCCGTCAGCCTCGACCCGCATCACCCGCAGGAGGCCAATTTCGAATTGCCACTGTGGGAAATGGGCCTGCCGGACGATGCCACCACCCACGGCGAAGACCTGATGAACGGCCATCGCTGGGACTGGCACGGCAAGTACCAGTTCATGCGGATCGACCCGGCTTATCAGCCGTTCGGGATCTGGCGGATCACCGCAGCCTGATCCGGGCCGACGCATTCATGCATTGAACAGGAGTTTCACATGGCGAAGAAACCCAAGTCAGCCACCTTCATCAAGGACCCGCTCTGGTACAAGGACGCGGTGATCTATCAGGTTCACGTCAAATCATTTTTCGACTCCAACAACGACGGGATCGGCGATTTTCCCGGCCTGATCGCCAAACTCGATTACATCGCCGAACTCGGTGTCAACACCATCTGGCTGCTGCCGTTCTACCCGTCGCCACGGCGCGATGACGGTTACGACATTGCTGAATACCGCGGTGTACACAGTGATTACGGAACAATGGCCGACGCCAAGCGCTTCATCGCCGAGGCGCACAAGCGTGGTTTGCGGGTCATCACCGAATTGGTCATCAACCACACCTCGGATCAGCACCCGTGGTTCCAGCGCGCGCGCAAGGCCAAACCCGGTTCAGCGGCCCGCGACTTTTATGTGTGGTCGGATGACGACCAGAAATACGACGGTACGCGGATCATTTTTCTCGACACCGAAAAGTCCAACTGGACCTGGGACCCGGTGGCCGGCCAGTACTTCTGGCACCGTTTCTACTCGCACCAGCCGGACCTCAATTTCGACAACCCGCAAGTCATGAAAGCCGTGCTGTCGGTGATGCGTTACTGGCTGGACATGGGCATTGACGGCCTGCGACTGGACGCGATTCCGTACCTGATCGAACGTGACGGCACCAACAATGAAAACCTCCCGGAAACCCACGACGTCCTCAAGCAGATCCGCGCCGAAATCGACGCCAATTATCCGGATCGCATGCTGCTGGCCGAGGCCAATCAATGGCCGGAAGACACCCAGCTGTACTTCGGTGATACCGACGCCGAGGGCGTGAATGGCGATGAATGCCACATGGCGTTTCACTTCCCGCTGATGCCGCGCATGTACATGGCGCTGGCCCAGGAAGATCGCTTTCCGATCACCGACATCCTGCGCCAGACTCCGGAGATCCCGGCCAACTGCCAATGGGCGATCTTCCTGCGCAACCACGATGAACTGACGCTGGAGATGGTCACCGACAAGGAACGCGACTACCTCTGGAACTACTACGCCGCCGACCGCCGTGCGCGGATCAACCTCGGCATTCGCCGGCGTCTGGCGCCGCTGATGGAGCGCGACCGTCGGCGCATCGAACTGCTCAACAGTCTGCTGCTGTCGATGCCCGGCACGCCGACCCTGTATTACGGCGACGAAATCGGCATGGGTGACAACATCTATCTGGGCGACCGTGACGGTGTGCGCACGCCGATGCAATGGTCGATCGACCGCAACGGCGGCTTCTCCCGGGCCGACCCGGCCAGTCTGGTGCTGCCGCCGATCATGGACCCGCAGTACGGCTTTCAGTCGGTCAACGTCGAAACCCAGGCCGGCGACCCGCATTCGCTGCTGAACTGGACCCGTCGCCTGCTGACTGTACGCAAGCAATCCAAGGCGTTCGGTCGCGGCACCTTGAAAATGCTCTCGCCGGCCAACCGACGCGTGCTGGCCTATACCCGCGAATACACCGGGCCCGACGGCAAGCATGAAATCATCCTGTGCGTGGCCAACGTGTCGCGCAGCGCGCAAGCGGTGGAACTGGACTTGTCTGCCTACGTCGGCATGGTGCCGGTGGAAATGCTTGGTGGTAACGCATTTCCGCCCATCGGCCAGCTCAACTTTCTGCTGACCCTGGCGCCTTACGGCTTCTACTGGTTTGGCCTGGCGGCGGAAAACCAGATGCCGAGCTGGCACGTTGAACCTGCGCAGAGCCTGCCGGATTTCACCACGCTGGTGCTGAAAAAACGCATGGAGGAACTGCTGGAGGCGCCGTCCCGCGCCACCCTCGAACAGGGCATCCTGCCGAACTGGCTGCAAAACCGCCGCTGGTTCGCCGGCAAGGACGCCGCCATCGACCAGGTGAAACTCGCCTACGGCGTGCGCTTCGGCGACGCGCAGCATCCGGTGTTGCTCAGCGAAATCGAAGTACACAGTGACGGGCAGACCAGCCGTTATCAGCTGCCCTTTGGTTTCATTTCGGAAGATCAGGTAGGGCCGGCGTTGCCGCAGCAACTGGCTTTGGCGCGAGTGCGCCGGGTGCGTCAGGTCGGGTTGATCACTGACGCCTTCAGCCTTGAAGCGTTTATACGCGCTGTTCTGCAAGGCATGCAGAGCGGCACGGTGCTGGAATCCAGCGATGGCGAAATCCGTTTCGAAGCCACGCCGCATCTCGACAAACTTGGTCTCGGCGCGGAATCCGAAGTGCGTTATCTGTCTGCCGAGCAATCCAACAGTTCGGTGGTGATCGGCAACAGCCTGGTGCTCAAGTTGATCCGCAAAGTCGCGTCTGGCGTACACCCGGAACTGGAGATGAGCGCTTACCTGACAGCGGCCGGATTTGCCAATATTTCCCCACTGCTCGGCTCGGTGATTCGTCGCGACGGG
Source organism: Pseudomonas sp. stari2 (assembly GCF_040760005.1). Classification (NCBI taxonomy): domain Bacteria; kingdom Pseudomonadati; phylum Pseudomonadota; class Gammaproteobacteria; order Pseudomonadales; family Pseudomonadaceae; genus Pseudomonas; species Pseudomonas sp. Stari2. The sequence goes on along the minus strand of NZ_CP099760.1, from coordinate 3,662,416 downwards.
AGGGGCGAAGACAACCTGCTGATGATCGCCCAAGGCTATCTGAGCAATCAGGGCGATGCCTGGGAATGGACGCAGAACAACCTCGAACGGGCGTTGCGCGATGAGCTGGCGGACGCCGTGTCCGAACAGTCGCAACACTACAACGCCCTTGGCGAGCTGAAGGATTTCGCCGGTATGCTGGGGCAGCGTCTGGGGGAAATGCATCAGGTGCTGGCAGCGCCGAGCGACAACAAGGACTTCGCACCGCAGATCAGCTCGACCAAGGATGCGCAGGCGACCGGCAAGGATGTCGGCGCTCAGGTCGAGCACGCGCTGAAGTTGCTCAAGCAGCATCAGGGCGAACTCGATGCAGCGGATCAGAGGCTTGTCGCTCGTCTGCTCGACCACAAGAAAACCATCCTCGCCCATGTGCAGGAGCTGGCGAAGAAATCCGCCGGCGGCTTGCGCATCCGCGTTCATGGCGATCTGCATCTGGGGCAAGTACTGGTGATCAAGGGCGATGCGTACCTGATCGATTTTGAAGGCGAACCGGCGCGGCCACTGGCCGAGCGCCGGGGCAAGCACAGTCCGTACAAGGATGTCAGCGGGGTGCTGCGTTCCTTCGATTACGCCGCCGCGATGACCATCAACGTACACAACGTCGACAACAGTCCCGAGGCCGAGGCGGCGCGTCGCCGGGTCGCCGAACGCTATTTGCGTGAGGCCCGCGAAGCATTTGTCGAGGCATATCGCCGGGCGGCAGCTAGTCTTGATCATGCCTGGCAGGATCCTGAAGGTGCCGACGCCGCACTGGCGTTATTCGGTCTGGAGAAAGCGGCCTACGAAGTGGCCTATGAAGCCGAAAATCGCCCCACCTGGCTGCCCGTGCCGTTGCACGGTCTGTATGGGTTGCTGACGGGGCTGGAACCCTTTTCCGATCTTGGTGGAGAGTAGTCATGAGTTTCTCGAACAAGGAACAGGGTCAAGTTAAAGAGCGTTTGCTGCCCGGGGCGAGGGACATCGATGCCCTGGTGCGCGCAGAACATCAGGACCCGTTTTCCATTCTCGGGCCCCACGGCGATGGTGCCGGCGGGCAGTTCATCCGGGCGTATCTGCCCGGCGCGTTAAGCGTTTCGGTACTGGATAAACACAGTGGCGAAGAGCGTGGTCCGCTGGAGGCTACCGAAACACCGGGGCTGTTCGTCGGCCATTTCGAGGACACGCGGCCCTACCTGTTGCGTACCCGTTGGGCGGGTGGCGAACAGGTTGCGGAAGATCCCTACAGCTTTGGTCAGTTGCTCGGTGAAATGGACCTGTACCTTTTTGCCGAAGGCAATCACCGCGACCTCAGCAGTTGTCTCGGCGCGCAGCTGAAAACCGTCGATGGCGTCGACGGTGTGCGCTTTGCCGTGTGGGCACCGAATGCCCGACGGGTATCGGTGGTCGGCGACTTCAACGTCTGGGACGGACGCCGGCACCCGATGCGCTTGCGGCATCCGTCCGGCGTGTGGGAGTTGTTCATTCCGCGCCTGCAAGCGGGGGAGCTGTACAAGTACGAAATCCTCGGGTCCCACGGCATCCTGCCGCTGAAGGCCGACCCGATGGCGCTGGCCACCAGTCTGCCGCCGGACACTGCGTCGAAAGTCGCCTCGCCGCTGCAGATCGACTGGCAGGATCAGGACTGGATGACCGGCCGCCGCGAGCGCCAGCAACACAATGCGCCGCTGTCGATCTACGAACTGCATGCCGGATCCTGGCAATGTGAACTCGACGATCTCGGCGAAGTGGCGCGTCAGTACACCTGGCCGGAGCTGGCCGCGCGGCTGATTCCCTACGTGAAGGAGCTGGGCTTCACCCACATCGAACTGATGCCGATCATGGAGCACCCGTTCGGCGGTTCCTGGGGTTATCAGCTGCTGTCGCAATTCGCGCCGAGTGCGCGTTACGGCACGCCGGATGAATTCGCTGCGTTCGTCAACGCCTGCCATCAGGCCGGTATCGGGGTGATTCTCGACTGGGTGCCGGCGCATTTTCCGACCGATACCCATGGCCTGGCGCAATTCGACGGCACTGCACTGTACGAATATGGCAATCCGCTGGAAGGTTTCCATCAGGACTGGGACACGCTGATCTACAACCTGGGCCGCACCGAAGTGCACGGCTACATGCTGGCGTCGGCGTTGCACTGGCTGAAGCATTTCCACGTCGACGGGCTGCGGGTCGATGCGGTGGCGTCGATGCTGTATCGCGACTATTCGCGCAAGGCCGGGGAGTGGGTGCCCAATCGGCATGGCGGTCGCGAGAATCTGGAAGCCATCGATTTCCTTCGCCACTTGAACGACGTAGTAGCGCTGGAAGCTCCGGGCGCGCTGGTGATCGCCGAGGAGTCCACGGCGTGGCCGGGTGTCAGCCAGAGCACCCAGCAGGGCGGGCTCGGTTTCGCCTACAAATGGAACATGGGCTGGATGCACGATTCGCTGCACTACATTCAGCAGGACCCGGTGTACCGCGCCCATCATCACAACGAGTTGAGTTTTGGTCTGGTGTACGCCTGGTCCGAGCGTTTCATCCTGCCGATTTCCCACGACGAAGTGGTGCACGGCAAGCACTCGCTAATCGACAAGATGCCCGGCGACCGCTGGCAGAAATTCGCCAACCTGCGCGCCTATCTGAGCTTCATGTGGACCCATCCGGGCAAGAAGCTGCTGTTCATGGGCTGCGAGTTCGGCCAGTGGCGCGAGTGGAATCACGATCAGCAACTTGACTGGTATCTGCTCCAGTACTCCGAGCACAAAGGCGTGCAGAAACTGGTTGGCGATCTGAACCGGTTGTACCGCGAAGAGCCGGCCCTGCACGAGCAGGACGATGCGCCGCAAGGGTTTCAGTGGCTGATCGGTGACGATGCGATCAACAGTGTCTACGCCTGGCTGCGCTGGAGCAAGGAGGGGACGCCGGTGCTGGTGGTGGCCAACTTCACGCCAGTGCCGCGTCAGTCGTACCGGGTGGGCGTGCCGTTTGCCGGGCGCTGGAAGGAGCTGCTCAACAGTGACGCCGATACGTATGCCGGCTCCAACTATGGCAACGGTGGTGGGGCGTTCACCGAAGATGTACCGAGCCATGGTCAGGCGTTGTCGCTGGAGCTGAACCTGCCGCCGCTGGCGGTGTTGATTCTCAAGCCCGAGGGTTGATGATAAACCTGCGGGAGCAAATGGCTTGCTCCCGCAGGGAAGCGGGGCGTCCTTACCAGCGCATCCGCACCCCCAGACTGCCGATCAACCCGTTCAGATCGTTGTCATCCACATCACTGCTGTAGTCGGCGCTGACGTACAGACTTACTGACGGCGTGACCTTCGCCACCAGACCCAGACCGAGTTCCACCGTCGAGGACTTGCGGCTGCTGCTGATTTTGTCCACCTGATCGAGGGTCACCGCGTTACCGGTGTAAACCGTGTGCCAGAGGTTGGTGCGCACGTAAGGTTCCACGGGCAGGCCGCTTAAATCGTAACTGCCTTTGAGGCGGGCGCCGACCCGGCCGCTCCAGGACGAAATATCAGTCGATGAAGCGTTGCCCGAGCCCGCGTAAGGCGTGTCGAGGGTGATTCGCTGATTGATCAACTGCGCCTGTGGCTCGACTACCCAGTTTTCGCTCAGGCCGATCGGGAAGCCGCCCTCCACCGAGAACGTCATCGCGCTGCCCTCAGTAGCCAGTCGCGCACCCTGTTCATTGCGGCTGAAGCCGCTGACCCGGCCACCGCTGGCCGACAGGTCGACGTGCCAGCCTTCGGACCCGATCAGGCTGTAATAGGCGCCGAGGCTCTGGCCTTGCAGGTTGAGGGTGTCGGTGGTCGGATCGGCGAGGGCGCGGTTGACGATCAGGCGGCTGCCGTTGCCCTGGATCTGATTCAGGCCGCCGATCAGGCCGATCCGTTGGGTCTGGCCGCTGCTGCCTTGCAGGGTCAGTACCGGCGGCCCTTTGAACTCTCCACCACCTGGCGTCGCGGACCCGGGGTTGAGGATGTCGGTCTGTGCCTGGCGAGAGGCCTGTCCGTAGAGTTGATCCCAGACCGAGGGGGCAAGGTCTTCGGTGATCAGGTAGTTGCCGCGCAGGTCGGGGCGCGGGCTCAAGTGTTGCGGATCGGGAGTGATGACGGTCGCGGGCAGGGTCAGGATCGGCACGTCCTGGCGATACCAGGGCGTAGTCTCATCCGCCACAGGACCCGCCTGCGCCTCCATGGATGAGCACAGCAGGATAGAGCTTGAAACAGTGCAAAAGGTGATTTTGATCTCGTGTGGGGTGAGTGAGGTTTTCATGAAGATCTACCTTGCTAGCGCATGTGGTATCTCGCCTTGGCGTCTCTCCTACCCCGAACGAGGGGCGACCGAATGGAGCGAGGCGAACCCGCAGCCACCCGTTTTAACGAGTGTCCGAAGGCCCGCCCCGAGTAGTGTTTCCGGGGGTAGTAAGGTAGAGCTAAGAAGACCGATGTTCCTGCGTCAAGAAATTGGACGATAAGCGGTATGGCTAAATCATAGGTCACAAGTGTTTGTTTTTCTGCACATATCTAAGTTGTTGTTTGCAAGGTAAAACACACCCGGAACCGCGAAACAGAGCATTTGCTTAGCCTGCTATCGGCTTTCCAACTGATGCCAACGCCCAGATTTCCTGTCGGGCCACGCTAGTCATTACTGTCAATATTGCGACTGTAGTCGATGTTGGCGCAGACACTCGTGGCGCGGTCGAACTACAGATGCACCTCGACCGCCAGCGGCAGGTGGTCCGATAAATGCGTCCAGGGCTTGTTGCCCAGAATCTGCGGGTCGTGGCTGCTGGCGTTGCGCAAGTAGACCCGGTCCAGTCGCAGTAGCGGGAAGCGCGCCGGGTAGGTCTTGGCCGGCCGGCCGTGATGACGCTCGAACGCTTCGTGCAAGTAGTCGCGGCGGGAGAGGGTGAGGTTGCCCTGCATCTGCCAGTCATTGAAGTCGCCGGCGATGATCACCGGCGCATCCTCGTGCAAGGATTCGAGCAACTGACAGAGCAGTTGCAGCTGCAATTGACGATGGCTTTCGAGCAGGCTCAAGTGCACGCATATCGCATGAACTTCAGCATGCCCCGGCACATCCAGCACGCAGTGCAGCAGACCACGGCGTTCCGGTCCGGTGATCGAGACATCGAGGTTGCGGTATTCGCGGATCGGGTACTTGGACAGCAGGGCGTTGCCGTGGTGGCCGTCGGGGTAGACGGCATTGCGCCCGTAGGCGAAATCGCTCCACATGCTGTCGGCGAGAAATTCGTATTGCGAGGTTTGCGGCCACTCGTTGTAGCGGTTCGAATGCCGTTCGTGTTCGCCCACCACTTCCTGAAGAAACACCAGATCGGCGCTGGTGCTGCGCACGGCCTCACGCAGCTCCGGAAGAATGAAACGCCGGTTGAGTGCGGTAAAACCCTTGTGCGTGTTGACCGTCAATACCCGCAGTCGGTGGATGGTCGACGGGTTCGAGGGCTGTGCGTCGATGACATGACGCTTGGGGTCGCTGGACACGGTCGCTCCTCTGAATCATGAGTGTCTTTTCATGCGACTGATCCGGGCGCGGGCAGTTCACATTGAGTGACTGCACGCGCCCCGGCCTTCAATCCACGAAGACAATTTCATAAGGCAGGCGCATGCGCTCCAGAATAGCCTTGGGCAACAACGGTGCAATACCGATGGCCGGTTCGCCGTTCAACTGGCTGGCATAGGCGTGGGTGGCGTGGCTCTTGCGCGCGACGGTCCAGGTATCGAGGCGCAGCTTGCGCGCGCGGTGCCAGGGGATCTGTGCCTGATCGCGTTCTGGCCAGTGCCAGGCCCAGACCGGCACATCGTGGTAGCTGGCACCGGCCAGTCGTGCGGCTTTTGCGCTGGCCCGACCGACCACTTCATGATCGGCGGTACCGTCCTCGCACCAGGTACTGAACACCACGTCGCCGGGTCGCAGGTAACGCGAGATGAATTCGGTCAGTTGGGTTTCCTGTTCAAACAGGGCATTGTCGGTGAAACCGCCGCGCACCCATTTCAGGCTGTGCATCGGCAGCCCCAGGCGACGCAGGGCTTCGACGCTTTCCTGGGGGCGGAACACGCTCAGGCGCTTTTCCGACCACTGGCGCGAGCCGGGATGGCTGGCGCTGCCGTCAGTGATCGAGAGCAATTGCAGCGGATGGCCCAGAGAGGACAACAGTTGCAGCAGGCCGCCGCAGGTCACCACTTCGTCACCAGGATGTGGCGCAATGACCACCGCGCGAGCGCCGGGTGGTACGAGGCTATGGGTGTTGATGACAGGGATGTTGTCGAGTTGCGCGGCGCTGTTCCAGATTTGCGCCGGCAGGCCGCTGTCGCTGAGAGATAACGGTTTCATGGGGCAGGACGTCCTTGTTGAGTCTGGCCTTCAGTCACCCACGGCAACGCGTGTCTGACCCGTGAAGGCTGGTTGATAACTCTGCAGCGCTCCGAACCCTGGATTGCCGCGATGCTGAGTATTGCTCAAGACGCACGGTTCGTCGCGTCGCAGATCAATCTGCTCCGGTTTTTTTTATTCAGTCTGTGCCAAGTGTCGCAGATAGTCGCCAAAACCACCGCGTGCCCGACTGTCCAGACGGGTGCTGGTAACGACCTGCGGGCGGTGGCTCCAGGCGATGCTGGCCCCGCTACGCTCCAGTTGTCGGACCAGTTGCACATCCTCATCACAGGGCAACGGTTCGAATCCGCCGGCGCGGACGTAGGCTTGCGCGCTGACACCCAGATTGGCGCCATGGATGTGCCGATGACCTTCGCAAGCCTGGTAATCACCGTGATAGCGAATCTGCGCCGCTTCATCGAACGACTCATGCCAATGCTCGACCGTCACCGTGCCACACACGGCATCCATGCCCAGCCCCAGTTGTGCCACCAACCAGTCTTCGGCGACACGGCTGTCGGCGTCCGAACAGGCAATCCAGCGCGCACCGCGTTCAAGCAGTTGTTGGGCGCCTATGGCGCGAGCCTGCCCGACGTTGCGTGCGTCGATGCTCAGCGCTAGCACCGGGTACTGACTGACGATGTGCGCCGAACGATCGGTGCAACTATCGAGCACCACCAGGATTTCCACCGGTTCACCCGCCAGCAAAGGATGGTCACCCGCGCGCAGGGCGGCGCACAGGCAGTCATCGAGCCAGTCTTCTTCGTTGTGGGCGGGAATCAGGATGCCAATCATCGCAACCCCTCAAGCGCGGCCACCGAACGGGGTTCTCGGCTCCAGACTTCAATCAGGAAATCCGCTTCCTGATGCAGGACCAGTCGCGGCAGGTGCAACTGTTCGTGAATCAGGTCGTGAACCTGTCGGGCATTGAGCGGGCATCCTTCAATGGGGGGGCGCCAGTGACAGGCCAGTAATTGTCCGTCCGCCGTCAACGAATCGCTGATGTGACGGATGACCTCTGTCAGATCCTGCCGGTCCAGGTAGTAGCCGATTTCGCTGAAGACGATCAGGTCAAATTTTTCCTCGGGCCAGTCGTCAGGCAGACGACCGTGACGCACCTCGGCGTGGTCGAACAAGCTCAGCCGGGTACGCGCCAGATTGACTGCGGCAGCACTCGTGTCGCAGCACAACAGCCGATCGCAGCGTTCGGCCAGCACCGCACCCAGTTCACCGTTGGCGCACCCCGGTTCAAAGATTGCCCGGTAGTGCGGGCGGGGCAGGGCCGCCAGGGTCACGAGGCGTTTGCGCTGCTCGTACCAGCGCTGGCGGAATCCCCAGGGGTCGTTGTTGCCCGCGAACAGGCCTTCGAAGTAGCGATCCTCGACACTCACAGGAAGACCACCTCGAACGGTTGCAGCAGTCGATCGATGACATAGGGCGCGAGCACTGGTGGCAGGCCGGCTTCGGGATCGCCTTCCAGCTGGCTGGCAAACGCGTGCACCGCGTGACGCTTGCGCGCGACCTGTGCCGGACTGAGCAGGATTTTGCGCGCCCGTTCCCACGGCACGATGGCGTCTTCCGGTGTTGCCCAGTGCCAGGTCCAGACCGGCAGCTCGTGGCAAATCGCGCCCACGTGTTGCGCCGCTTTGATGCTGGCGCGGCCGACGGCTTCGTGGTCGCTGTGGCCGTCCTCGCGCCAGGTGGTGAAGATCACGTCGTCGGGTTGCAGGTAGTGAGTCAGGTATTCGCACAGCATCGACTCGCGCGCGGCGACTTGCGTGTCGGGGAAGCCACCACGCAACCATTGCAACTGGTGCATGGGCAGGCCGAGGCGGCGCAGGGCTTCTGCGGATTCCTGCGGGCGCACCACGCTCAGGCGCTCCACCGGCCAGCGATCCGAGCCGGGATGACTGGCGCTGCCATCCGTGACCGAAATCAGTTGAAGTGTTCGCCCCGCCGCAGCGAGCAACTGCAGAAGTCCGCCGCATCCCAGGATCTCGTCGTCCGGGTGTGGAGCAATCACAACGGCCCTCGATCCCGGCGGCACCAGGTCGAGAATATCGATACTGTCCAACGCCGCCAGATGACGTGAGCCCTGCCATTCATGCAGGGAGGTTCCCTCGCCGACGATCGGGTTGCGTTTCATAACGCCCAGCACCCGCGTGGTTGTTGCGCAGTCAATTGGCCAAGTGCCGCCAGATCTCGTTCGGCGTGGCTCTGGCGCAGGTAAACCGGCAGGTCGGCCGCCAGGCGGGCAAAGTGCGGATCCTTGCAGAACGGCCCGGCCCCGAGTGCCCGTCCGGTCTCGCGGATGACCTGCTCGGCGGTAGCTTCGACCACGGCGCGAACGCGGCGGGCCAGCAGTTCTGCGCAGGCGTGGGGATCGCTGTCGATGTCCAGAGCACTGACACGCAGCACTTGAGACGCGGCGTGCAAGGCACTGTCGACGGCGCCAAGACTGGCCAGCGCGTGAGGTTCTTCATGTCGTGCACACTGCTGGCGCAAGCGTTCGCCGATCTCCCTCGCGGCGCCGTACCAGCACGCGGCGATCCCGATCCCGCCGTGCCAGAAACCCGGACGTTGCAGGTAGTCGCCGGGGGCGCCAATCGCCTGAGCCTCGACCTCGTCGAACAGCACCTCGACGCTGCCGGTGGCCGCCATGCCGACCGCTTGCCAGCCTTGATCGGTCACGGTCACACCCGGTTGATCTAGGGCCACGGCCACCAGTTGCTGACGATCGTTCTCATCCCACGCCGTAAGGAGGGCATGACTGAGTACCGCCGCCCCGGAGCACCAGGCCTTGCGCCCGTTCAGTCGCACCAGTTGCCCCGAACGGCTGACCCTGACCCGCGCCTGCGGTGGCTCGGCCGCCCACATGCCCCACGTACTGCCGGGTGTCGGTGTGCCGCCGAGCTGTTCGATGATCGCCAAGGCATCGGTATGACCTTCGTAGAGTTTGCACAAACCCAGATCATGCCCGCCGACTTCGGACAGTCGTTGCCAGCGCACCAGCGTGCGACCGCTGCCGGGCAACGGCAGTCGGTCCAGTCCGGCCTCGACCATTTCCCGCAGGCACCGCCCCAGCGCTGCGCTATCCCGGTAGTCCGGCGTGTGACGCGAGAAATAGTCCGAAAGATCCATCTCAGTCCTCCTCGTCGCGTTGCAGCTCGAACAGCAGCAGCGAGCGCCCGGTGACCGAGTATTGATGGCCGAAATCGAAGCGTTCCTGACCTCGGATCGACGGTTGATTGGTGTCGACCATGCAGGTCCAGAAACTGCCTTCAGGCACTTCCGGCAAGGTGAAGTTGACGATGTCGTGGTGGGCGTTGACTACCAGCAGCAACGTCGCGTCGGCGCCCTTGCGGCGGATGCCGGTTTCCTGGGCACGACCATCGAGCAACATGCCCAGGCAGCGATTGTGCGCATCGTGCCAGTGTTCGGTGGTCATTTCCGTGGCGTCCGGTGCCAGCCAGGTTACGTCCTTGACCCCGATGTCTTCGTTGTATTCGCCGACCAGAAAGCGTCCGCGGCGCAGGATCGGGTACGCCAGGCGTAGCTTTATCAGGCGTTTGACGAATTTCAGCAGCGCCTTGCCGTCCTCGCTCAGGTCCCAGTTGACCCAGCCGATCTCGCTGTCCTGGCAATAGGCGTTGTTGTTGCCGTCCTGAGTGCGGGCGAATTCGTCGCCGGCAACGATCATCGGCGTGCCTTGGGCCAGCAACAGGGTGGCGAAGAAATTGCGCATCTGCCGGTGACGCAGCGTATTGATTTCCGGGTCGTCGGTGGGGCCTTCGACGCCGTGGTTCCACGACAGGTTGTTGTTGCTGCCGTCCTGATTGTTTTCGTCGTTGGCCTCGTTGTGCTTGTCGTTGTAGGACACCAGATCGTTGAGGGTAAAACCGTCGTGAGCGGTGACGAAATTCACCGACGAATAAGGACGACGGCCACGCTGGTTGAACATCTCGCCGGAAGCGGTCATGCGGCTGGCGAAGTCGGCGAGCTGGCCGTCATCGCCTTTCCAGAACGCGCGCACGGTGTCGCGGAACTTGTCGTTCCATTCGACCCAGCCCGGCGGGAAGTTGCCGACCTGATAGCCGCCGGGGCCGCAGTCCCAGGGTTCGGCGATCAGTTTTACCTGACGCAGCACCGGGTCCTGACGGCAGGCAACGAGGAAGCTGTGGCGTTCGTCGAAACCGTCGTGATAGCGCCCGAGGATGGTCGCCAGATCGAAGCGGAAACCATCGACGTGCATTTCGCTGGCCCAGTAGCGCAACGAATCGGTGACCATCTGCAGCACGCACGGGTGGCTCAGGTCGAGAGTGTTGCCGGTGCCGGAATCGTTGATGTAGAAACGCTTGTCATCCGGCATCAAGCGGTAGTAGGAGGCGTTGTCGATCCCGCGCATCGACAGGGTCGGGCCTTGCTCGTTGCCCTCGGCGGTGTGGTTGTAGACCACGTCGAGAATCACTTCGAGATTGGCGTCGTGCAGGTGTGCGACCATTTCCTTGAATTCGGCAATCTTGCCGCTGGCCAGGTAACGCGGGTCCGGGGCGAAGAACGCGATGCTGTTGTAGCCCCAGTAATTGGTCATGCCTTTGTGCAGCAGGTGCTGGTCGTTGACGAAGGCGTGGATCGGTAGCAACTCCACGGTCGACACACCGAGTTTGCGGATGTGCTCCAGCACATCGTCGACCATCAGCCCGGCAAACGTACCGCGCACGTTATCCGGCACGGCGGGGTGGCGCATGCTGATGCCGCGCACATGGGTTTCGTAAATGATGGTCTTGTCCCACGGCACGCTGACGCGGTGGTCGTTGCCCCAGGTGTGCGCCGGGTCGATGACTTTGCATTTGGGCACGAAGGGCGCACTGTCGCGCTCGTCGAAACTGAGGTCGGCATCCGGGTGGCCGATGGTGTAGCCGAACAGTGCTTCAGACCACTTCAATTGGCCGACCAGTTGCTTGGCGTAGGGGTCGATCAGCAATTTGTTGTGGTTGAAGCGGTGCCCGTTGGCCGGATCGTAGGGGCCGTAGACCCGGTAGCCGTAAATCAGGCCCGGGTGCGCGTCGGGCAGATAGCCGTGGAAGATTTCGTCGGTATATTCCGGCAATTCGATGCGTTCGAGTTCGACTTCGCCGGCATCGTCGAAAATACATAGTTCGACACGGGTAGCGTTGGCGGAAAACAGCGCAAAGTTCACCCCCAGGCCATCCCAGGTCGCGCCGAGCGGGAAGGGCAGACCTTCACGGATTCGCGAAGGCTCGACGTGTGCGGCGGGCTCGGCTTTCTTTGGACGGGTCATGATTGCTCCTGCAAATCGGGGTGGGCATTTTTAAAGGACGAGTGAACCCTCGGTGGCGAGCGAACCCGCCACACGGCCATTCGGTTCAACGGTTCGAGAAGCTTCAGGCTGCCGGGGGCTTGCGGGGTGCGCGGGGCTTTTTCTCGGCGGTTTTTTCGCCCGGTGGAATCACTTTCGCGGCGCTCGCCGGTTTGGCTTTGGTGGTCGTGGTTTTGGGCTTGGCCGCAGACGTCTTGGTGTCAGAAGCCTTGGTGGTCGCCGTTTTACCAGCGCCAGACTTCGGCGATTTCTTCGGTGCCAGAGCCTCGGCCTCGGCCAGTTTGCGCGCCATCTCCCAGTGGCGGGCTTCATGACCTTCTGGCTTACCTTCCGATTCCCAGATCTGATAGGCGAATTCGCGGATGCGTTTATCGTCGGTACTCATCGCAATGCTCCTGAACTGAACTCATGCTTCTAGAAGTGTTGGATAAACAGATTGACCGGGAAATCCCCCAGCGCAGAGCTGACTTCCAGCTCCCTGTTTTTTGTGACTGCGGTGCTCGAAAAAAGTCCCTTCAGATTTTCGTCGGAGGCGGCGAACGGTAATTCCACCCGCGTATCGCCCCAGCGCAGCGCATCGACCTGAGGTACAGCACCGTTTTCCAGCAGTGTCGCGCAACGGATCGGCACGATGACGATTGCCCGTTGATCCCCGTGCTCGCGGGCAAACGCGAGTACGTTGTGCGCCTGGCTGCCCAGCACCTCCAGGGCCTGGTACGAGCCTCGGCGAAACAACTCGGTGTATTCGGCGCGCAAGTTCAGTACCTGAGCGATCAACGCTTGCTTGATGCGCCCGTTACGCCAGTTCGACAGCAGTTCCGATGCCGATGCGGGTTTCACGGATTGTTCTCGCAAGTCGTAGTCAACCGGCCGGCGGTTGTCCGGATCCACCAGACTGAAATCCCAGAACTCGTTGCCCTGATACAGATCCGGCACCCCCGGCACCGTCATATGCAGCAAGGTTTGCGCCAGACTGTTGAGGGCGCCGGCAGCGGCGATGCTGTTGACTGACTTGGCCAATGCCCCACGCAGCAGTTCACCTTCCGGCGCCAACAACAACTGCTCGGTGAATGATTGCGCGGCATTTTCATAGGCCTCGTTCGGCGCACTCCAGCTGCTTTGCAACTTGGCTTCGCGCAGGGCTTTCTGTTGCCACTGCCAGATGCGTCTGGCGTAGTCGGCGAAACCCGCCTGATCGTCGTTGTGCAGCTCCAGCGGCCAACTGCCGAGCAACGCTTGATAGAGAATCAGCTCGTCGGCCGACGACGGCACCTGATCGTCATTGCGCAGCGGCCGGGCGAGGGCGCGCCACAGCTCGACCTGCTCGGTGTACCAGTGGCTGCGCTCGCTGAGCACGGCCAGGCGCGCGCGAGTGTCTTCGCCGCGTTTGTGGTCGTGGGTGGCGGTGGCCAGCAGGTTGTCGGGGAATGTCGCCAGACGTTGCAGGTTTGTCGCGTGAAAGTCGCTGACCGGGGCGCTGAACTGTTCGGTGTTGTAGCCCACGTCATTGCGCGACAGCAGCACTGCCGAGCGATACAGCGCGGTGTCTTCCACGGCTTTGGCGGCAGCAGGCGAGGTGAGTTGCTGAAAGCGTACGCAGGCATGGCGCAGGATCTTGCGCGAACGCCCACGGGGTTTGCGCCGCCAAGGCTGGCCGCCGAGCCAGCCGGCTACAGAATCAAGCACCGGCCAGTCGCTTTCGCTCAAGGTCTGCCGCGCACCTTCCATGGCCTGCTGGAAAAACACTTCGTCCTGGGCTGAGCGGCCCATCGCGCTGATGTAGGTGCGATACACCGGAAAGTGCACGATCAATGCCTGTAATACCCGGCGAATCGAGCCGAGCGTGAGATCGCGGGTCATCAGGTCGTCCCGCGCCACTTGCAGCAGCGCCTGGGCAACGCTTTCGCAATCGCTGGCCAGCGAACCATTGAGAATCTGCTGACGCGCCAGCCGTGCCTCTTCGATAAACGCGGCGGGGCGCTCGGTGCGCCGCTGCCACAAGTCGCCGAGCACATGTTCACCGGCCGGGTCGTGTTGCAGCAGCGACAGCTGATTCATGAATTCGTAACCGGTGCTGCCATCCACCGCCCAGTCGGCGTGTAGGGTTTCTCCGTCGCCGAGAATCTTCTCGACGTAGATCGGCAAGTGCCGCCCCGGCGCCAGAAAGTCGAGGCGTCGGCGCAACTTGCGGCAATAACCCCGAGGATCGGCGAGTCCGTCGATGTGGTCGATGCGCAGGCCGTCGATCAGGCCTTCTTCGATCAACTGGAAGATCTTGCCGTGGGTCGCTTCGAACACGGCGGGCCGCTCGACCCGCAAGCCGCCGAGTTCGTTGATGTCGAAGAAACGCCGCCAGTTGATGTCGTCCGCTGCGGTGCGCCAACTGGCCAGACGATAGCTTTGCCGCTCCAGCAGTTGATGCAGACGCTGGAAGCCCTCGTCGGTTTTCGAGTCGTAATGCGTCAAGTTGCGCTGGATCGTTTGCAGGATGTGCGGGTCGCTCGCCAGTTGCTGCAGTTCTTCCTTTAGCGGGATCGCCAGCGAGCGGGCGTCGGTCTGGTAGCTGAGGCTGCTGAAACGATCGGCCAGCGACTTGAGCACTTCGTTCGCCGGCTCGTCGGCTTTGAGCAGTTCGCCATAATCGCCGGGGCAGATCGGGAAGTGATGCTCGTAATGCTCGACGTGAAAAGTGCCGGAGTCGGCGTTGAACACCAGCGGCAGCGTGCCGTCCTGCAATGCAATGCCGTAATCGCTGCCGAGGAAGGGCAGCAACAGCTGGCCTTCCATCAACGGGTCCGGCGAGTGCCATTGAATGTCGAAGAACTCGCCGTAGGGGCTGAGCCGGCCCCATTCCAGCAAGTCGAGCCACCACGGATTATCACCGCCACCGACCGCCATGTGATTGGATACGATGTCGAGGATCAGTCCCATGCCGTGCTCACGCAGAGCCGCGACCAGCCGGCGCAATGCCGGTTCGCCGCCAAGTTCCGGGTTGACCCGGGTCGGGTCGACCACGTCGTAGCCGTGCATGGAGCCCGCACGGGCCGCGAGCAGTGGCGAAGCATAAACATGGCTGATGCCGAGCCGGGAAAAGTACGCCACCAGCGGCATGGCCTCATCGAGGGTGAAGCCCTTGTGAAACTGCAGACGCACCGTGGCGCGCAAGGTCAGGTTTTGCACTGTATTCATTGGTCACGCTCGGCGGCCTGAAGGCGGGCGCAGGCGAGCAGTTCCAGACGCCGCGCGGCATCGACGCCATCGAGCAAAGTGTCACTGGTACCCGGCAGGCGCCGCGACCAGTTCGGATGAGTGTCGATGGTACCGGGCAGGTTGGCCTGCTCGTCCAGGCCCAGCGCGTCTTCCAGCGGCAGCAGCACCAGTGGCGCGCGGGTGTGGCCAAGGAAACGGATACTGGCGTCGACCACCTGATCAGCCTCGTGGGATTCCTCGCGAAAGTTTTGCGGGTCCTGGCTCAGGGCATTGCGCAAACCGTCGCGTTCGCGCTCGCGATAGCGGCGCCAGTCGATTTCTCCGTTGGCGTCGATCAGCCCGAGTCGCGCATTCCAGTCGATGTCCCGGCCATGCCACCAGCCATTGAGCGTCGGCAGATCGTGGGTGCTGGTGGTGGCCAAAGCGTTGTCCGGCCAGTCGAGGATCGGCTTGAACCAGGTGTTGTCCTGTTCGAACAACAGCACGCGCATGCCGAGCATGGCCCGGGCGACCAGTTTTTCCCGCAGGCCATCGGGCACGGTGCCGAGGTCTTCGCCCAGCACGATGGCTTGATGGCGGTGGGATTCGAGGGTCAGCAGACGCAGCAGGTCGTCCACCGGGTAATACAGATACGCGCCGTCCGCCGGGGCCGCGCCGTTGGGAATCACCCACAGCCGTTGCAGGCCCATGACATGGTCGATGCGCAGGCCGCCGGCGTGGGCGAAGTTGGCGCGCAGCATGTCGATAAACGCCCGAAAGCCATTGCGCACCAGACCTTCCGGGGAGAACGCAGAGATGCCCCAACCCTGGCCGGAGCGATTGAGAATGTCCGGTGGCGCACCGACCGTCAGTGACGACAGCAACTCGTCCTGAAAACTCCAGGCCTGGCTGCCGGCGCCGTCGGCACCCACCGCCAGGTCGGCGATCAGGCCGATACCCATGCCGGCGCTGCGGGCGGCGTTTTGCGCGCGCTCCAGACAGCGGTGAATCAACCACTGGCAAAACGCAAAGTAGTCGATGCGTTCGGCGTATTCCTCGGCAAACGCACTGAGAGCAGCACCGCGCGGGTCGTGCCAATGTTCGGGCCATTCGCGCCAGTCGAGGTTTTCGCCACGGGCGGCGCGCATTTCCTGGATGGCTTCGAAGCGGCAGTGATTCTCCAGCGCTTCACCACCCGCATCGCGGTAGCTGGAGAAATCCGCCTGCAACGGATGCTCGCCACGGATGAAACCTTCGTACAGCGCTTGCAGGAGTTTTTGCTTGGCGTCGGCGGCGCTGGGCCAGTCGATCAGTTTCAGGTTTTCCAGTTGCTCGAACTGATCATTGAGACCTGCGGCGTCGATGGCATCGCGCAGGGCGCGCTCGCCAAGAATGGTCCCGGGTGCGGCATACAAGGAATTTAGGAACAGTCGGCTGGACGGTGAATAAGGGCTGTAGCGCCCGGTGTCGGCGCTGAACATCGCGTGCAGCGGGCTGATCGCCAGGGCGTCGGCACCGCGTTCGCCGGCGCTGCGGGCGAGTTCCTCAAGGGCCTGGGTGTCACCGAACCCGCCGTCGCCGGGGCGGCGCAGGCTGTAAAGCTGCACGCTCAAGCCCCAGGCACGGGGGATCGGGTTGTCCACGGCATCGCCCACGCTGTAGCAGCGTTCGGGGGCCACGGCCAGGATGAAATGTTGATCGGCGATATGGACTTGCTGATAACCGACGGGGATCTCGCCGGGCAACACCGCATCGGCATCGAGCATGAGTGACAGCCGCGAGCCGTCCTCCAGATGAATCTCACAGGGGCTTTCCGGTTCGAAGTAACGCGCCAGGTCCAGGCCCACGCCGACATCAGCGGTCAGCAGCGGCGGCAATTGGCGATCCTGTTGCATTTGTTGCAGTTCCAGCAGGCTGGCGTCGATTTCCTGGGCCGAGCCGGCCGGGTGACCGAGCCCGGTGAGGACATTGCGCAGCACCGCCGGGGCGACTTTTTGCTGACGGCCATTGGCGTCGATCCAGTCGACCGCCAGGCCGGCTCGGCTGGCGAGAATTTCCAGTTGCGCATCGCTCATAGGCGCTCTCCATCCAGGGGTGGCAAAGGGGTTGCGGCCGTGAGGCTGACGAGCGCGCAATAGGGGGGCAGTTGCCCTTCATCCGTCAGGCCGGCAGCAGGTGGCTGACGGAACAGCCACACCGATTCGGCCTGTGGTGGGTTGACCACTGGGCTGTCGCCGAGGTTCAGGTCGATTCGCAGCTCGCTGCCATTTCCCAGACGCCAGCGCGCGCTGACAGCGCCAGGCCCCAGCACTTGAGCGCCGAGCGCCCGGGTACCCGACAAGTGCGGAATGATGTGTCGGTGGCGCAACTGCAGCAGCTGTCGATACAGCGCCAGGCTGGCCTGCTGTTTCGGTGTGCCGCTGCCGATCAGCCGCAGTTGCGAGGCGTGGAACGTCTGCTCGGCGTTGGGATCGGGAATCTGCTCGCGGCGCTGTGGATCGGCAAATGCGCTGAACGCGGCGAATTCGTTGCGCCGGCCTTCGCGCACCAATTTGGCGAGTTCGCCGTGGTGGCTGGTGAAAAACTGGAACGGTTGCTCGGCGGCGTACTCGTCGCCCATGAACATCAACGGAATCATCGGTGACAACAGCAACAATACGGTGGCGGCCTGCAGGGCACGTGGATCGGCCAGTTGATGCAGGCGTTCGCCGAAGGCGCGGTTGCCGATCTGGTCGTGGTTCTGCAGGAACAGCACGAACGCGGTGGACGGCAGATGTTCGCTCGGCTCGCCACGGGGCGTGCCGTGGCGGGTCAGGTGACCCTGAAAGACAAAACCCTGACTCAGACAGCGAGCCAGTTGTTCGGTGGGATGTTCGGCGTAGTCGGCGTAATAGGCATCGGTTTCACTGGTCAGCAGTACGTGCAGGGCATTGTGGCCGTCGTCGTTCCACTGGGCATCGTAGGCGTCTTCCAGCAGGCTGGCCTGATTGTGCTCGTTCTCCACGGTCAGCCAGACGTGCCGCGCCGGGTCGATCTGCTGCCTGATGCGCTGCGCCAGTTCTTGCAGGAAATCCGGGTCTTCGATGGCATGCACCGCGTCCAGGCGCAGGCCGTCGAAACGGTATTCCAACAGCCACATCAGCGCATTTTCGACGAAGAAGTCCCGCACTTCGCGGCGACGGAAATCAATGGCCGCGCCCCACGGGGTGTGTTTGTCTTCGCGAAAAAAGCCCTTGGCGTAGCGATGCAGATAATTGCCGTCCGGGCCGAAGTGGTTGTAGACCACGTCAAGAATCACCGCCAAACCATAGCCGTGGGCGCTGTCGATCAGGTGTTTGAGCTGTTCCGGCGTGCCATAGGAAGCCTGCGGCGCGAAGTGCAGCACGCCGTCATAGCCCCAGTTGCGAGCGCCGGGAAATTGCGCGATCGGCATCAGCTCTATGGCGGTGACGCCCAGCCCGGCCAGTCGCGCCAGATGCTGCTCGACTTCGGCAAAACCGCCGAGGGCGCCGACGTGCAGTTCGTAGATCACCGCTTCGTTCCATGGCCGGCCTTGCCATGTACTGTGCCGCCAGTGATAGGCGTGCGGATCGACCACCACGCTGTGGCGGTCGAGGTCGCCGTCCTGCGCCCTGGAGGCCGGGTCGGGCACCTCCAGTTCGCCGTCGATGTTATAGCGGTAGCGACGACCGGCGGGGCAGTGACTTTTGATCACGAACCAGCCATCGCCCTGCGGCAGCATCGGCAGGGACTGGCCATTGTCCAGCTCGACGCTGACATAAAACGCATCCGGCGCCCACAACGCGAATTGCGTGTGGTCGGCATCCAGCATGATCGCGCCGTGGGGCCAGCTTTCAGGTGTCCGTAACGGCATCGTTGAAAACCTCCCTGGTTATTTGTGGTGCGTTTTACCCAAGGCCTTGGCCACCAGTTGTTCGTAGAGTTCGGCGTAGGGTTCGACGGCCTTGCACCAGTTGAACGGTGCCGCCATCGCCCGGCAGCGCATGGCGTGGAGCAGGTCCGGGAAGGCGAAAACCTTGAACGCGCGGCTCAGGGCTTCGCGGTAGCTGTCAGCCGTGGACTCGTTGAACAGGAACCCGGTGACGCCGTTTTCAATGGTGTCGGCCAGCCCGCCGGTATTGCGCGCCACCGGCAACGAGCCGAAACGCTGGGCGTACATCTGGCTCAAGCCGCAAGGTTCGTAACGCGACGGCATCAGCAGGAAGTCGCTGCCGGCGAACATCCGCCGGGCATCGGTTTCATTGAAGCCGATGCGCACGCCGATCTGGCCGGGGAAACGCAGGGCCAGGTCGCGCATGGCCTGTTCTTCTTCCGGCTCGCCGCGACCGATGATCGCGATCTGGCCACCGTTCTGCACGATGTACTCGGAGACGGCTTCGGTCAGGTCCAGGCCTTTTTGATAGACCAGACGCGAGACCACGGCAAACAGCGGGCCTTCGGAGTCCTGCAGACCGAACAGTTCGCGCACGTGGGCGGCGTTGACGGCCTTGCCTTCCCAGTCGCCGATGGCGAATGGCGCGAACAGGTGCGGATCGGTGGCGGCGTCCCAGCTCTCGTCGATGCCGTTGGGGATCCCGCTGAGCAAGCCTTGCTGGGTCTTGGCGGCGAGAAAACCGTCGAGACCGCAGCCGAAATCAGGGGTGGTGATTTCCTGCGCGTAAGTGGCGCTGACCGTGGTGATGTGGCTCGAATAGGCCATGCCGGCCTTGAGGAACGACATCTTGCCGTAGAACTCCATGCCTTCCTGTTGCAGGGCATGGGCGGGAATCCCGAGTTCCGGGCACGAGCCGAGGCTGGTCACGCCTTGATAGGCGAGGTTGTGAATGGTGAACAGGGTTGGCGTGCGCTGCCCGCGCCAGTGCATGTAGGCAGGCGCCAGCCCGGCCGGCCAGTCGTGGGCGTGCACCAGATCCGGGCACCAGTGGATTTGTGCGAGGTTGGCGGCGATATCGGCGGCGGCCAGGCCCAGGCGGGCGAAACGGATGTGGTTGTCCGGCCAGTCGCGACCGTTGTTGGCGCCATAAGGGCCGCCGTCGCGGGCATAGAGTTCAGGGCAGATCAGCACATAAATGACCAGGCCGTCAGGCATGTCCATGCGCCCGATCTTGCAGGGCGGCAGCGCGGCGTGACCACCCAGTTCACCGATGATATGGATCGGATTTTCACTGTTCATTACTTGCGGGTAGCCGGGGATCAGCACCCGGACATCATGCAGATGCGCCATTGCGCGGGGCAGGGCGGCAGAAACGTCACCAAGACCGCCGGTCTTCACCAGATCGGCGATTTCCGAGGTCACGAACAACACTTTCTTCTTGTTGGGATTCTGACTGGCTACCGGTGCCAGGGTTTTTGTACCCGGGACGTTGATCGACCGGCTGCCGGGAACGCTCATGGTGCTCGATTCGCCGACCGGCTGGTGAGCACGCTCTCCCTGAATATCCAATGCCGCACTGATCATATGAATCTCCCGTTTTGTTGATCTGATTCTTGTCTTGAACAAGCGATGTCCATGGCCAAATCCTGTGGCCGGGCGCAAACGCGCCACGCATCGGTGAGCAAACGCTACCCAACACGCGCAAGCAGAATGGGTGAAGAGGCCGTTGCAAGGAATGAACCAGTCGCTTTGGCCCTGTCTTTCAGATGACCCGTGGCGATCAGCAAAAGTTTCGACAAAATTTCCGCGTTGTGACCGGTCGGTTTCGCCTCGCGAAAACCAGTCTAGGCCAGATCCTAGAGCGGGCCAGGGCAATCGGATGAATTGTTCGACAATGTGTTGCAGGGCCACGGAAACCGTGGCTTTGAGAGGGGCATCGCACCGACGAAGTGCATGTTTGGAGGGGCGGACGATGCAAAACGGTGACCGGCCGGTCACGTTTTCGGGCGCAGGGAAAGTGCGAATGCACTGTTGCGGTGCGGGCAGTTGAGTTGGCAGGCGGTCAGTGAATGCTGCTTCGCGGGCATGGACTGCCCGCGAAGCAGGTGTGGGTCAATTCAGCAGGCGGATCGGTTCTCCCGCCGACCAGGCCCGAATGTCCTCGATCATCTGCGAAAAAAATTGTTCATAGTTCTGGCGACTGACATATCCGACATGAGGCGTGGCCAGTACATTGTCCAGCGTGCGGAACGGATGCAGCGCCGGCAGCGGTTCTACATCAAACACATCCAGAGCTGCACCACCGATGCGCTGTTTCTGCAACGCCTTGATCAGCGCCGTTTCGTCGACAATCGGCCCGCGCGCGGTGTTGACCAGCAGAGCGGTCGGCTTCATCCAGTCCAGCGCCTGGGCATCGACCAGACCACGGCTGCGGTCGCTGAGCACCAGATGCACCGATAGCACGTCGGCCTGTTCGAACAATTGCTGCTTGCTGACATACGTGACCCCGGCCTGTTCGGCGCGCTCGGCGGTCAGGTTTTCGCTCCACGCAATGACACGCATGCCGAACACCTGACCGAACTGCGCCACCCGTTGGCCGATACTGCCGAGCCCTAGAATGCCGAGGGTCTTGCCATGCAGGTCGCCTCCCAGACCTTGCTGCCATTGGCCGGCACGCAGGGCATTGGCTTCATTAACCAGATTACGGGTGGCGGCCATGATCAGCGCCCAGGTCAGCTCCGGTGCGGCATGCTTGTAACTGTCGGTGCCGCAGACCTTGACTCCTAGCCGGGCGGCGGCCGGCATGTCCAGCGCTGCGTTGCGCATGCCGCCGGTGACCAGCAACTTCAGGTTCGGCAAACGCTTGAGCAGGTCTTCATCGAAGCGCGTGCGTTCGCGCATCACGCAAATCACCTCGAACCGGCCCAAGCGCTCGGCCAGTGTGGGGTTGTCCGCCGGGTACTCATGGACGAAGGTCACTTCGCCGAGACTGTTCAGCACCGACCAGTCGACCACGTCACGCGCCACGTCCTGCCAGTCATCGATCACCGCAATCTGCACCGCCATCAGCCTTGACTCCTCAACGAACGGGATTGGTTTTGTTCAGCCAGCCGAGCAGCGCCTTGTGGAACTGCGCCGGTTCTTCCATCTGCGGGGCATGGCCCAAGCCGGGGAACTCCACCAGCGTGGACTGCGGAATCAGCTTGGCGACCTGCTTGCCCAGCACCTCGTAGTGGCCGATTTTCGCTTTCACCTCGGGTGGCGCAATGTCCTTGCCGATGGCTGTGGTGTCGGAGGTCCCGATCAGCAACAGGGTCGGCATCTTCAGGTCCTTGAACTCGTAGTACACCGGCTGGGTGAAGATCATGTCGTAGATCAGCGCAGAGTTCCATGCGACCTGAGTCTTGCCCGGGCCATTGCTCAGGCCGGCGAGCATGTCCACCCAGCGGTCGAATTCAGGTTTCCAGCGACCGTCGTAATAGGTGCTGCGTTCATAGTCACGGATGCCCTGGGCGGAGACTTTCAGTTCACGCTGATACCACTGGTCAACGCTGCGATACGGTACTCCGAGGGCTTTCCAGTCTTCCAGGCCGATCGGGTTGACCAGTGCCAGTTGCTCGACCTGATCCGGGTATTGCAGGGCGTAGCGGGTGGCGAGCATGCCGCCGGTGGAGTGGCCGAGCAGGGTGGCTTTCTGGATGCCCAGCGCCTTGAGCAATTGCTGGGTGTTGGCCGCCAGTTGCTGGAACGTGTACTGGTAATGATCGGGTTTGCTGGAGGTACAGAAACCGATCTGATCCGGGGCAACCACCCGGTAACCGGCCTCGCTCAAGGCCTGGATCGAACTGTCCCAGCTAGCGCCGCAAAAATTCTTGCCATGCATCAGCACCACGGTGCGCCCGTTGGCCTTGCCGTGGGCGGCGACGTCCATGTAACCCATTTGCAGAGACTGGCCCTGGGACTGAAAGGCAAAGTGCTTGAGAGTGTAGGGATAATCGAAACCTTGCAGTTCCGGGCCGTATTGCGCGCCTTCGGCATGGGCGAACAGGGGCAGGGCAGCGGTCAACAGCAGGCCGGGCAGCCAGCGGGTCAGCGACACAGACATGGGACAACTCCACAGGAAATCGGCCGATGCTGGAACGGCCGGATTAGGGCGACGTTAAACACAGGCAATGCCCGGGCCTGAACGTTCAACCGAGCCAGCCCAGGGTGAGCATGGCCAGCACTCCATAACGGGCGCCTTTGGCCAGGGTGACGATCAACAGGAATCGCCCGAGGGGTTCGCGCATGACCCCGGCGACCAGCGTCAAGGGATCACCGATGATCGGCAGCCAACTGAGCAACAGCGACCAGTGCCCATAACGCTGATAGTGATCGCGGGCGCGGTCCAGGTGTTTCGGGCTGACCGGAAACCAGCGCCGATCCTGAAACCGCTCCAGCCCGCGTCCCAGCCACCAGTTGACCAGCGAACCGAGGACATTGCCCAGCGTCGCCAAGGCCAGCAGCCCCCACAGCCAATAGCGGTCGCTGACCAGCAACCCGACCAGCACGGCTTCCGATTGCAGCGGCAACAGCGTCGCCGCGCCAAATGCAGCGAAAAACAGTCCGAGATAACCCGCCGTCATCAATGGGCCGGGTAATCCGCCACCACTACATCGGAACCGTCCTTCTTCAGGCCGATCACCTGATAGGCATCGCTCATGCCGTCCATTTCCATCCCCGGCGAGCCCATCGGCATGCCCGGCGCTGCGACTCCGAGCAGGTCGTCACGCTTGCTCAGTGCCAGCACCTGTTCCGCCGGGACATGGCCTTCGACGAATTTGCCGTTGATGATTGCCGTGTGGCAGGAGGCGAGGCGTGGGGGCACACCGTGTTGTTGCTTGAAGCTGCTCATGTCCGCTTCGACATGATCTTCGACCTTGAAGCCGTTGGCTTGCAGATGGCTGATCCATTTTTTGCAGCAGCCGCAGTTGGCGTCGCGGTGGACTTCGATCGGAATGAGGTCGGCGGCTTGCGCCAGGGAGGAAAGGAGCAGGGCGCTCAGGGCGGCCAGACGCAGAGGGTTTTTCATGCAGGGTTCTCGACTCGGGTGACGGTCAAAAAGACGCATTTTGACCGGTTTTTCCGACCGGGCATCAACGGAGTGTTTCCAGTTGATACAAGGCAGGCTGTCAGCATGATCGTAGATCAAAGCTGACAGCCTCCTGAGTGCGAGATGACAAATCCGTCAGATGACCTTGAACCGCCCCATGATCGCACTCACCCGGCTGTTGGCTTCCAGCAACTGGCGGGTGTTGGTTTCGCTGGCCTGGCCGCTTTGTACCAGCTCATCCACCATGTGGCGGATCTGCACCATGCTGCGGTTGATCTCTTCGGTGACGGCGCTCTGCTGTTCGGCGGCGGTGGCGATCTGGGCGCTGAGGCTGTTGATGTGGCTGACGGAACCGGCCATGTCATCGAGACCTGTGGTAACCCGGGCGGTGGCATCGGCAGCGGACTGGCAACTGGCCTGGGTGTTTTCCATGGCGCTGACCGAAGAGCTCACACCCTGGGTCAGGCGGGCCAGCATTTCGTTGATTTCCGAGGTACTGGCCTGGGTGCGGGCGGCGAGGGCGCGTACCTCATCGGCGACCACGGCGAAACCGCGGCCCTGTTCACCGGCGCGGGCGGCTTCGATGGCGGCGTTCAGCGCAAGCAGGTTGGTCTGGCCGGCGATGGCGCCGATCACACCGAGGATTTCGGTAATGCGCTGGGCGTCCTGTTGCATGTTTTCGACTTTGTGAGTGGCACTGGCCACTTCATCGATCAGCGCCACGACACTGCTGGTCGCTTCACCCACCACGACCCGTGAGCGGTCGGCATTTTCGTTGGCACGCTGGGTAAACGCAGCGGTTTCGGCAGCGTTCTGCGCAACGCTTTCTGCGGTGGAACTCATCTCGTTGATGGCGGTGACGGTCTGGTCGGTTTCCGAGGCGTGGCGCAACAGGATCTGGCTGGTGTGTGCCGAGGTGCGTTGCAGGTTGTCGAGGCTCGAAGCCATGGCGCCGGTGGCCTGGGTGACTTCGCCGATCATGTTCTGCAGATAGGCGATGAAGGTGTTGACCGAGTGACCGATCGCGCCGAGTTCGTCTTCGGCGCGGATGGTGATACGGCGGGTCAGGTCGGCATCGCCGCTGGACAGCGAATCAATGTTGGCCTTGAGCGCTTTCATGCGCGCAACCAGTTGGCGAATCGCGTAGACCTGCAGCAGCACCAGCAGGAACACCAGCGGAATCTGCAACAGGCTGAGGCTGCTGAGTACGTCGTCACGTTGCGCGGTGAGCATTTTGGTCGGCAGTGCAGTGGCGAGGAACCACGGCGTGCCTTCGATCGGGCGCATGAAGAAAGTGCTGGCTTCACCGTTGTTGTCGAACTCGACGCGCTGGGCCTGATCACGTTGTTGCAGGCCAGCTTTTACCTGGCTGGCGAACGGTGAACTGCCGGCAAGCTCGCTGATATTTTTCAACACGATCGGGCCATTGATGCGCGAGCTGTTACTGATGATCTTGCCGTCGGCCTCGACGATCAGCATTTCGGCGCTGAGGTCTTTTTCCTTGCGCGCTACCAGGTCGTTGAAGAAGCCCAGCGTCACGTCGATGGTCGACACGCCCCAGGTCGTACCGTTTTTCTGAATGGCCATGGCGCAGTTGGTGCGCGGCTCGGCGCTGGCATCATCTTTATAGGCAGCGGCCCAGGCGCACTGGCCGCGCGGGGTTTGCAGGCCGCCCTTGTACCAGCTCTGGTCGTAATAGTTGGGGGCTGCGTCGCTGTTCCAGAAAGTGTTCACAGCGAGTTTGCCGGAGCTGTCGCGGTGCCAGAAGGTGCTGAACTTGTTACGTCCCGCCTCACGCTGGCCGGGCAATGGCCAGATACCACCGCCGAACACTTTCAGTTCGCCGTACTGATCCACCAGCCCCGGCAGCACGGTATCGATGGCCGCGCTGTCGAGCAGCGGGATGGTCTGGGTGATGCTGCGCTGCTGCGACTGAACCTTGTTCAGTTCGCCCTGGATCTGCTCGGCGACCTCAGCGATACGATTAAGTACAACCTGCTCTTCGGTATGTCGCAGTTTGGGCGCGACCAGTTGGCTGATGCCGACCACCGTCAACACCGACAGCAACAGAATGAAAAGAACCAGAAACAGCGTGTAGCGAGCCTGAATGGTACGGAATGCGGGCATGGAGACCGGTCCTTGAGCAGCGTTTCTTATTAGGGGCGAGGAGTAAAACAGTAGGGGTATCCCTTACGTATCGTCGCGCTGCGACGAAGCTTTAGGTACTCACGTGCTAAAAAACTTTGAAACGCTGACAGGCAAGTAACAAACCCGACACATGCAAACTAACCAGCCCGTTCGTTAGAGCAAAAAGCCGATTTTCGCCGACCTGGCCAGACGGCTCTGGCTCAACATCTGCGGGCCTTGCAGTGCTTTGTATCGAGAATGTACAAAATTTGTAAAAAAATGAAAAACAGATTGGTGCCTTCAGTTTGCCGGCCGATACTCCGGACAACTCAAGACGTTCCACAAGGATATTTTCATGTTCTTTTCGCAAG
The DNA here is from genome assembly GCF_040760005.1 of Pseudomonas sp. stari2. Classification (NCBI taxonomy): domain Bacteria; kingdom Pseudomonadati; phylum Pseudomonadota; class Gammaproteobacteria; order Pseudomonadales; family Pseudomonadaceae; genus Pseudomonas; species Pseudomonas sp. Stari2. The sequence continues at coordinate 3,635,993 of NZ_CP099760.1, read as the reverse complement.
GAGCACGCTCATGACCGTTGGTTATACCGGCGCGTGGCAGCCCAAGGCAGGTTTGCTGGTTCGAGATGCAGGGAGCTCGGGCAAACCGGTTTCTCAAAGCGTAAAGGTCAAGCAGATGCTGGCCCTGGTCGGCAACGACCCCACCGTTCTCAATACGGCGGAAATGGACAAGCAGCGTTTGCACAAGAACATCAAGGGATTCGATCCGGAAAACGTCTCTCCCAAGCAGTTGGGCAAACTGGCGGATTTCCTGCGCAGTCGGGGCCTTATTTCCGAAGTGACCTCGATGACACTGCTCAATGCCGGTGACAAGTTCGATCGCTTCGGCATTCAGAAAGACCCGGATGCCAAGTTCAATGCGCTGGAATATTTCGCCACGCAACTGGACACCATCAACAACAACAGCCTCAAGGGCAACAAGTACGCCAATACATTGATCCCGGAGTACAAGAAAGCCATTTATGTGCTGCAGAGCCTGAAAACCTACGGACAGGGCGGTGAACGTGCGCCTCCGACCGACAAAGGTGTCAGCGCCAAGGCATGACCCTGCAACGACAAGCCCCCGACAAGGGGGCTTGTTGTTATTGCGCCACGCTCGCCTTTTTCCCTTGCAGGTCATCGTGCAGCCGCTGCATCTGCGGGCAAATCAACGTCAGCGAGGGTGGTTTTGCGCCGCGATGAAACAACGCCAGCCATCCTGCACCTCGTTCATCCGGCGCCAGTCCGATGAACACGAAACCCGCCGTCGTCAGCGCGTGGCAAGCGCTATCAAACCCCTGCGCCAGCCTCAGCCGGATTGAAATGAGCCAATGCACCGGCAGTTCCTGCAACTGCTTGAGCAAACAGCTATCAAGTGCCTTGAAAGTCCCTTCATATCGATCCCACCGCTGTTCAAGATGCACCGGTTCGCCCACCCATGGCGCGACCCTTTCCTGCGTCCCGAACACACTGCACATCTGCTGCATGAAGTCTCTACAGCTGTCGGGCCATGCCAGGGCTGGAAGCGGCCGCCGGTTTCCATCGATGGGCAGGTACCCGATGACGAGCGACTCCCGTGCCGAGGCGTCATGCGGAGACGGGACACCGTCGGGCAGCCATCCCGTATTGTGAAAGCCGAGGCAGGCTGCCATGCGCTGGGTGTAGGGGTGACAGGTCACCTGTTTGATCGTCACGCCCCGGCATCCCAGCGCCTGGGCATGGATCAACAGTTGGTGGCCCAGACGGGTGGCAATACTCTGACCCCGGGTTTGCGGGTCAACCACGCTGAGTGCCAATTCTGCGAGACGTGAGTCTTTGGCGCGAATCAATGTCGCGTGTCCCACTACATTATTTTCGGCTACCGCCACCAGCGAGTGCCAATGACCTTGCGCATGGTTGCGGTCAATCATGCAGGGCAGATAAACGTGGGCCTGGGCATAGAGATCGCCATAGATTTTGCGAAACAGCCTGCTCACGGCTTTTGCGTCGCTGTTGCGGTAGTTCCGCAGTGTTACGCGCTCCATCAGCGAAGATCCGCACGGGGGTTGTTGTAGACACGCAGATCCAGCACACGCTGGCGCTTGCCGGAGCGTGGGTGGCGTGTCAGGTCCTGAACAGTGCAACAGTCAATCCGTAAATCCAGCAGATGATCGGCGTTCAATTGCGAAATCAACGGATAGCGCTCGATCAATGCGCTGCGCAGCATCCGCTCTGACTCCGGCGACCCGGGTCCCACGGCATCCGGAGCCCATTTCAGGGTCAGGACGTCTTTTGTCCCGGTCTGCTCGATTACCAGCTGCCAGTCGTCACTGCGGGTGATGCGTTGCACGGTATCGCCGATTTCATCGGGCAGCAGTGTCAGGATTCCCACCCTGACTCGCTGGCTGTCGGCGCTGCGGCCCATCAACGCGAATTTACGTGCAGGCGTCCGGTCGAGCTCTCGCCAACAGGCGCGGTCGCCAACCGGGTAACGAATCAGCGGCATCAGCCGCCGGGTGAGATTGGTCATCACCAGGCGTCCTGTGCGATCGCATTTTTCGATGACTTCTCCGGTCTGTTCGTCGAGGATTTCCAGCACGCTGTGGCCCTGGGTCATCCGGTGTTCGCCCAAGGCACAGTCAGGATGGCTGGCGCCGATGAAGCCGGCATCGACACTGGCGTAGCCCATGGAGGCGACGCGCACGTTGGGGAATACCCGGCCGAGCAGTTGCAACTGCGCCGGGAACAGGCTTTCACCGCCGTAGAGCAGGCATTCGACGCGCTCCAGCCGACGTCCCTGATGTTCCAGCCACGCGGCAAAAGTCAACAAATGCGCAGGTAATCCTGCGAGTACATTGATCCGATACCGGGAAATCGAATCGGCCAGCACGGCCGAATCAACATGGCCAGTGAACGGGAACTCCACGACGCCCGGCTGAGTGTGGGCCAGGGTGTCGTGAGTGAAGATGAAACTGGCATACAGGTCGCCGGAAAAAAACAGGTTGGCGACCCGGTCGCCCTTGTTCAATTGCACGTTGAGACTGCGACCGAAATCCTCGGCCAGCGTTTGCCATTCGCCGCGTTCGAAGACCGACAATTTGCCATCGCTGGTGGTCCCTCCGGTTTTGAAAACCAATGCGTTGCCGAGAGCCGCGGTCAGCACCGGCCAGCGGTCGAGGTCCTGGCTGCCTTTCCAGTAATGCGCAGGGTCAATCACCGGCAAATCGGTCAGCGCCGTTATCTGCTCGGGCACGCCGGCAAAGTGTCTGGCGTAAAAGCTTGAATGCTGACGCGCAAAAGCTACCAGCTCCTGCAATTCATTCCTTGGGTTCATGGTGTGCTCCTTGCAGAACAGAGGAGGCGCAAGCTCCTCGGTTATCGATCAGCAGCGACGTCTTACCGCTGTGTTTGTTTCGGGTGAGTCTGTCGACGGCGCACATTTCAGCGTCGACCGTCAGCAGACCGGTCCGAACAAGCGTCGCCAGCGTCGGGTAGTTCAGTAGTCGTTGCTGGACGTCTTGTGGCTCGCGTGTGCTTCGAAATCTCATGCGCTCCAACCCATCGGGGGCATGTTCGAGGATCACCTGGAACTCGGTTTGCAGGTGCTGCGTGAGCGTCGACAGGCAGATGAAATCGGTCCCGATGCGCACCAGTCGGCCATGGCGCTGAAGCAGCTCGAAACGGGACGACGCCAGACCACATTCACATCGACCGGAAAGCCAGCGACCGCTATCGCCGACGTCATAACGTTGAACGTCCTGACCTTCCCGTGCGAGTGAGGTGAACACCAGTCGCCCGGTTTCGTTGTCACGGACGGGTCGATCAGCCTCGAACTCGACAATCTCCAGGTGCTGGATATCACTCATCAGATGAAACACACCATCGGCCGTGGCTGCACACGCGTGACCGAGCGGGCCGGCGTCGACGCTGCCATAGATCGCCGAACGGATCAGGGTGACGCCGCAGTCCTGCATCAGTTGGCGGCACTGTTCGCTGAGGTGTTCGCCACCGAGGAATACTTTTTCAATCCCGCCATAGGCGCGCAGGTGCGTTTGTTCGTTAAGAAACAGTCGGTGCAAGGTACTAGGCATGCCGATCAGCGTGTTTACCCGCTGATCGACGATCAATTGCGCAATCTCACGGTAATCGTCGTCGGCCGGGGCGCCCATCGGCAGGTGAGTGACGTCCAGTTGTTCCAGCACTTTGGCGAAACTGAAAAAACCGCCATACAAACCGCCACTGAAAAACAGGTTCATCACCCGATCGCGGCGTGGATCGAGACCGGCCGCAAACAGGCCATCGGCCGTAGCGCGCATCTGCTGGTGGAAGTCGCGATAGCTGAAGCCCGACAGCGCCGGTATGCCGCTGCTGCCGCCGGACCGAAAATACAGCTGGGCCGAAGGGTTGATCGGCTGTGCGACGAAGTCATCCTTGCTCGTGATCGACAGACCCGCGAGGCATGGCTGTGGCGACGGGCTATGGAGTGTGGCGTGGGTGGTAAGCTTTGTCGGCGACAGGCTCAACGAAACTCGCCGGCTCAAGCGCTGCAAGGCATAGACGCCGTCATGGGGTTCGCCATCGTAGCCATCGTGAATGGCTTCCATCGGCGTAATCCGGGTGACACCGCCGGCGATCAACGTCTGTGAAAGTTCTGCGATCTGTTGCTCCGGGCAGATCAGAGCGCAGCTTTGCAGCACGTTTCGCCATGACAGCAAAGTCTCGGCGATCAGCCTGCGCGGCAGTGGATTGAGCCGCAGGCTGCGAAACAGCGGCGAAGGTCTCAATTGCTGCTCATGGGTCCAGATCACCCGCCAGCCCGGTGCCGTCCAGACCGCTCCCGCCACGTTGGCGAAACTGTGTGCAAGCCTGGCCATGGCCGTGTCGGTGGTGATTTGCGAGGCTTCCTGAAGGGTTGGCAGCAATGGTGGCCATTGCCCCGCACGGCGGCTGAACGCTTCGGCCAGACCCTCGCCGATACCGCGCAGTACGGTCTCATCGTCGCTGTCCACCAACAACCATTGCGGGCTCGAGCACGCTTGCTGATCGAGTCGGCAGACTTCGTCCACCACCGCATCCAGCGCCTGAGGCGAGGCGGCGTCCGGCGTCAGATAAACGAAGCTGATGCGATGTCCCCAAGCGATCCAGCGGCATCCGGCAGGGATTTGCTGGCGAATCGCGTACAGGGCCGATTCACCACCCCAGGCCGAGACGCCGTTGGCCCATTGGCACAACTGGCCGATTTGTGCGGTGCTTGCCGGAACGACAGCGACATGCCCCGCGAGTTGGCCGCTGGGGTCACATTGCGTCAGCGCGTGGAGCAATTGCGCGGTCAGGCCCTGATCGCTGCTACTGGGGCGCAGCCAGTTGACGTTGCCGGCCAACAGACTTTCGATCACTGCGCAGAACGCCAGAAGTGCCGCGTTGCCGGGGGTGATGTGGACCACCAGGCCCAGCGGGCTCCAGCGCTCGAAACGTGGTTGGCGATAATCGAAGCGCCGCAGCGCCGCGGGTTGATCGCCGAGCTCCCGTTCAAGTTTGCGCTGCAGTCCTTGAGGCTGGCAGAACTCGATCAGTGACTGACGTTGTTCGGCGTCCAGCGGCAGGGCCAGGCTGACATCGCCCAACCGGAGGGCGAACGCGGCGGCTGCATGGATGACCGTCTCACTGTGCAGAGGCGAGTTCAGGCGTTGGGGCAAGGCATGACGCAACTGATCCAGCGCGTTATCGAATCCGAAGTCAGCGTGAAGTTGTCCATTGATCAGGTACATATCAGTGCCTCCCCAAGAGTTCGGACGCCGCCATCGCGCAGCTTCTGCCTGCGGTGGTGGCGGCGCGGCCATGCAGTTCGAACCAGTCGCTGTCCAGACCGCAGCCGCAGTTTGCGCCGGGGTGCAGGGTGACGAGGTCGCTCATGACCACCGCATGGGCGGGGCTCGAAGAAATGTAGGGCGAGACCGCACTCAGCAGCCCCGGGCGACCATAGGGCAGGACGGTGAAATCGGAGGGGCTACGCACAAATACCTTCGAATAGACCGGAACATGGAAATGATGGTGAGCGCATTCGAGGTAAGGCACCGGATGCTCGACCGCACCGTAACCGTCCCGGCAGCGGGCGATGTCTATTCCCAATTGCTGGTGGATACGCTCGTAAAGCTGCCTGCGCGGGATCTCCTGTGCGGCGCTGGTTTTCCAGCCGCCGCCAAACAGAGTCAGTGAATCCGCTGCCAGTTGCAGATCGGCCACGCCGATGGTCTGCATGCGTTGCAGGGTTTGCCAGAGAAATGCAGGAAACCCGAAGATCCGCACCGGCAAGCCTTCTTCGGCAAAGGACTGCAACGCCGAGATGACGCCGAAGCCGTCGAACTCATGGCCGCCACCGGTCCGGCGCAAGGCGTAAGCCACGCGGTTGACCGGGGCGAACCGGCACAGGAACTGGTCGGTGAACGACGTTCCCAAGGTAATGCTGGCTTCAGGCTCGTAGCTCAGCAGCAAGTAGTTGCACGGCGTTTGCGGACTGTCCCAGCCATAGTGGTGGAAGATCCGTTCGACCATGTATTGGGCGGCGGCCAGACTGCGCTTGTCATAACGCATGCGGCTTTTTTGGCCGTTGGTGCCTGACGACGTCAACTCAAGTGCGTGTGTACCGGTCGGGCTGAGCAACTGTTGCTGTTTGAAAAAACTGGCGAAGATCGGCGGCAGGCGCGACCAGTCGTCGAGGCTGCCCAGATCCGCCACGGTCATTCCGTTGGCGTTCAACCAGTGTTCATACCCAGGCGTGTGTTCACTGTGAAAGCGGCTGATTTCGGCCATGGCCTGGTCGAAAAGCCCCGATGGCAAAGAATCCGGGCAATAGGGTCGCGACAACGCACAGAGCGCGTCACTGTGGGGGAAATGGAACATCAGGCGTCCTTATTGATGTGTCGAAGAGGCGGTTTCTGTCGGAGGTTCTCGCAGAAACCGGTACAAGAGAGGCAGGCTCAGCAGCCCACCCAGTGCTGCCCAAAGGGCAAAGGATTCGAGACGGGCGCCGCCACCGATTGCCGCGATAAGCGAACCGCCGGTGCCCATCACTGCAATCGAGATCATGCCCACCGCGGCCGAGACCAGGCCTTTGATGTCATCGCTGGAAAACAGCGCCAGCCGATACAGCGCGGCATTGCTCATGCCCAACCCCACCGCGTACAGCGCGAGGCCGGCAATCAGCAAACCGAGGGACAGATTGGTCAGAGCGCCCGCCATTAGCGTCAGCAGCCCAAGGCAAAACGGCCATAGCGCCAGACGAATCAGGTGCGGTAATTCACGTGATACCAACAGTCGGTCAAGAATAAGATTTCCAGCGATGACCGCTGCGAAAATCGGGATCTGCCACAAAGCGTATTCACGCGTAGACAAGCCAAGCCGCTGGATCAGCAGCAGTGGAGAGAGCCCGATCCAGGCGATCAGCGGCAGGCTCATTAGCCCAAGCGCAAGGCTTGCGCCGAGGAATCTCGGGTTGCGCAACAAGGCCAGGTATCGGTGAAGCGTCTGGCGCCAGGACAACGGAATCGGCGCCTGCTGGCCGCCATCACGGCGAACCACCCCGATGGTTTCCGGCATACAGACGTAGAGCCCGGCCCACGTGATGGCGGCGGCCAGGCCCAGGGCCAGGAACAGTTCGCGCCAGCTCAGCCATTCCAGCAGCAGACTGCCAAGCAAAGGGCCAAGCAGCGGCGACAGCAGCGCCACGTTGCCAAGCAGCGCCATGAGCCGCACGGCATCGGCCTCGCAGAACACTTCCTGAAGTGCGGGATAACTGACAGCCACCACGAACCCCAGTCCCATGCCTTGCAGTAGCCGCAATGCATTGAAGACATCAATGCCGGTTGTGGCGATTGCAGCCAGGCAGTTCATGGCGAAGAGCGCGCAACCGATGAGCAACACGAGGCGACGGCCATACCGGTCGGACAGTGGCCCGATGAGCCATTGCAGGCAGACGCCTCCGATCAGGTACAGATTGAAAGCAGTGGGGATATGCCGTGGGTCGGCGCCGAGGTCTTCGGTGACGGTCAACATGGCCGGCATGATCATGTCGCTGGCCATGTAGGTCAGCCACTCGAACAGCGTTATGGCCAGACAGAAGCCAAGCGTTTTTAGCGGCGGGAGATCGATGAGTGTTCTTTGCATGCGCTTCCATGGCCTTCAAAGGGGAGAGCGCAAAGGGTAGGGGCGTGGCGTGGCGTGTTCCTACATCGTTGCTGCGACGTTGTATGTCGCAGCTTTGCAGGGTATTGCCGAAGGCTGATTACTGACTGCTGCTGGCGAAGCGTCCGACATTTTGAGGGCAAGATATACGGAAAATGCCCACATCCTCGTGGGCATTTTTTACGGGCGTTCAATCAATTGTTGCATTTGAAGAAGCGGATATCAGTGTCGTTCAAATCTCGGGGTTACCGATGTTGGTAATAGCCTGGACCGGGCGCGCCATAGTAGCGATGGTCGCCATGCCAGCCGCCGTGGGGGAAAATAATGCAGCCGCTCAACGTGAGCAGGGCCAATACAGGAATCAGCCAGGTGATTCGACGCAGCATTTCAAAAGTCCTCATGGTTAACGCCGCATGGAGCCAAAGCTCTTCATCGGCTGTAACATGAGACCCCGTTTGCAGCCGCGCATCCCCGTGACACGGTATGCCCATGGCATGAAAGCCGATACAAACCCGATACATTTGAAAGTTTCAGGAATTCGCAATGACTCAGTCGCAACGTTTGAAATACTCGATTCTGATCGCCCTTACCGTACTGGCGATCATGTTCGGCCTGTCCTGGCTGCAGAACGCCGGGATGATCAGCGAAAAAGTGTTCCAGTACATCGCCATTGGCGTGGCGGTGGTCGTGGTGGTGATCAACGGAGTGATGCGCCGCAAGGTCAAACCCTGACGGCGCTCCAGAAGGGAATCAATCGCTATTGAGGACAGCGGCAGCTTGTGGGTGCAGGCTGTAGCTCTTGTCGGCGTTGAAGGTGATCACGCCTTCGGCGCACAGGCGCTTCAACACTTCGCGCACGCTGAGAAAAGACAGCGGAATGCCCAGCTCCAGCAATTGGCTGTGGACACCGCGCACACCCAGGCTGCGTTCGCTCTGGGCGGCGACCAGCAGGGCATCGATGACTTTCAGGCGAATCAGGCTGGTGCGCAGGCCGAAACTCTTGAGCAGCAGACGAATACGTTCATTGCCGTGGCGCTCGGCCCTTTGTCCGAATACGCTGGCGTGCGAACCCATGGAAGCTCCTTGTGGTGCCTGGCTACCGTCCGATGGTAGTTGCGGGTTGTACATGCGATTACTCCTTTTCAGAGCCTGATCAGGAAAGGTTTTTTGCTCTCTCTAAACAAGACGTATCAGCCCGACAAATCATGAAGCGAAATATGTAGAAAATTTGTCGTTGATTCGTCTTTTCTCCGTGATCCGGGCTCTAAACGGTCTGGTAATCCCCTAAATTTTTTTTCATCGGTTTCGTTTCCCGGTCAGGCTCATTGCGCGTGGACGCGTGGGTGATTTCAGGGCGGAGCTGCTGCGCATGGCTTTTCGATCACGGCGCGCTCCGCTCTCAGGCATTTCGATCAGGAGCGAGCGTGATTATTTCCAGGCAGTTAACCGGACTGACCCTTGCCGGCATGTTTCTCGGGCTGAGTCTGTCGGCGCAGGCGTTCAGTCCTTCGACCCAGACAGGGGCCGACATCCGTCGCACGGGGTTTGGCGTGCCGCATATCCGCGCGGAAAACGAACGCGGCCTCGGATTCGGCATCGGTTATGCCTATGCGCAGGACAATCTGTGCCTGCTGGCCAACGAAATCGTCACGGTCAATGGCGAGCGGTCGCGTTACTTCGGGCCGGATCAACTCACCGTCGAAGAGCGCGAGAACCGCATCAGTGACGTGTTCTTCCAGTGGCTCAATACCCCGCAAGCGGTGAATGCCTTCTGGCAGGCGCAGCCGGTCGAAGTGCGTGATTTGGTGGAGGGTTATGCCGCCGGCTACAACCGGTATCTGGCCGAGCGTCGCCAGCAAGGGCTGCCGCAGCAGTGCCAGGGTGAATGGGTGCGTGATATTGCAGCCGAAGACCTGGTGAAGCTGACGCGTCGGTTGCTGGTCGAGGGCGGCGTCGGTCAGTTCGCCGAGGCACTGGCCGGCGCCACACCGCCACAAGCCACTGCGCAGAACCCAAGCCACTCTCGTGCCTATGACCTGGCCGCCACGCGCCTGCAACGTTTCGCCCTGGACCGTGGCAGCAACGCAGTGGCCGTGGGCAGTGAGCGTTCCTTCAACGGCCGAGGAATGCTACTGGCGAACCCGCACTTCCCGTGGGTGGGTGGCATGCGTTTCTATCAGATGCACCTGACCATTCCCGGCAAACTGGATGTGATGGGCGCGGCGCTGCCGGGCCTGCCGATGATCAACATCGGTTTCAACCAACACCTGGCCTGGACCCACACCGTTGACTCGTCCAAGCACTTCACCTTGTATCGCCTGCAACTCGATCCGAAGAACCCGACCCGCTACCTGCTCGATGGCAAGTCGCTGCCGTTGAACAAGCAAACGGTAACGGTGCAGGTCAAACAGGCGGACGGGCAGGTGACGCCGGTGTCGCGTGATATCTATAGTTCGCAGTTCGGCCCGATCGTGCAGTGGCCGGGCAAGCTCGACTGGGACAATCAGTACGCCTACAGCCTGCGCGATGCCAACCTCGACAATGATCGTGTGCTGACGCAGTGGTACGCGATGAACCGCGCCGCCAACCTCAAGGATCTGCAGGATTCGGTGCACAAGATCCAGGGCATTCCGTGGGTCAACACCCTGGCGGTGGATGACAAGGGCCAGACGCTGTACATGAACCTGTCAGTGGTGCCGAACGTCAGCGCCGACAAACTGGCCAAGTGCAGCGACCCGCGTGTCGGCCTGCAAATGATTGTCCTCGACGGTTCCAACAGCGCCTGCGCGTGGGACATCGATCCGCAGGCGGCACAGCAGGGCATCTACGCGTCGAACCAGTTGCCGCAATTGCTGCGCAAGGATTTCGTCCAGCACTCCAACGATTCGGCGTGGCTGGCCAACCCGGCGCAACCACTGACCGGTTTCTCGCCGCTGATCAGTCAGGAAGGCCAGCCACTGGGGCTGCGCTCGCGTTTTGCGCTGGATCGCCTGGCGACCCTGAACAAAAAAGGTTCGGTGTCGGTGCAGGATCTGCAGCACATGGTGATGGATGATCAGGTGTTTCTCGCCGCTCAGGTGCTGCCGGATCTGTTGAAATTCTGTGCATCGCAAACCGCCGCCGAGGTCGCTTTGAAATCGGTGTGCTCCAGCCTCAAGGCCTGGGACGGTCGGGCGAACCTGGATTCGGGAATGGGCCTGGTGCATTTCCAGAACATCATGCAAGCCTTGCAGGAATCTCCGGATGTCTGGCGTGTGACCTTCGATCCAAAGGATGCGCAGTACACGCCACGCGGGCTGGCCGTTGAAAAAACCGAGGTCGCCAAGGCCTTGCGTGAGGCCATGCTGGCGTCGGCCGAGACAGCCGCGAAAATGGGGCTGACCGACAAAACCCGTTGGGGTGATGTGCAGGTGGTCAGCAGCGGTGGCCAACAAACGCCGATTCATGGCGGGCCGGGGACGTTGGGTATTTACAACGCCATTCAGAGCGTCCCGCGTGAAGACGGCAGACTGGAAGTGGTCAGCGGCACCAGCTATCTGCAAGTCGTGACGTTCGACGAGAAAGGACCGCATGCTCAGGGTTTGCTCGCGTTCTCGCTGTCCAGTGATCCAGCGTCGAAGTATTCCCGGGATCAGACCGAAGCCTTCTCGAAGAAACAGTGGAGCGTGATGCCGTTCACCGAGGAGCAGATCAAGGCCGATCCGCAGTATCAGGTTCAGAGCGTGCGTGATGATCTTGAAAAAGCGGGGAAAGTAGCGGCGCACTAACCTGTTGTCGTAGCACCGCAATGATCGCAACAGACGAAGGCCGCTCCCTCACGGGAACGGCCTTCAGTTTTTGGCCGGTTGTTGCGGCATCGGATTGATCACCGGGTTGCCTTCCTTGTTGCGCGTCAGAAATACCGGCAGGACTTTGGGCAGCGAGCTGGCGAAGCTGTTCAGCTCCCTGATGTTGTAGATGCCACCCACCCGGATCGCGCCGGTCGAGTTGTCGGCGAGCATCAGGGGTTTGTCCAGGTATCGGTTGATCTGCGGCAAGGCCTCGTTCAACGACAGATTGTCGAGCACCAGTTTGCCGCTGCGCCAGGCCAGAGAGGTGTCATTGGCGTAGGTCTGGCTGATTTGCGGGATGTAATCGCCATGCTTGTAGCGGGCTTGCATTGAAGGTCCCAGACGCAATCCGTCTCCGGGCAGCCGGGTATTGCTGGTGACCAGTACCGAACCTTCGATCAGGTTCACTTTCACCTGGTCTTCGTACATCCAGACATTGAAGCGAGTGCCTGTGACGCGAATCTTGCCTTCGGCGGCCCTGACAACGAACGGATGGCTCGCGTCATGGGTGACTTCGAAGAACGCTTCACCCTTTTTCAGGGTGACGCGACGCTCGTCCTTGTAGTTGCTGTAGGTCAGCTCAGTGTTGAGGTTCAGTTCGACCTGACTGCCGTCGCCCAGGGTGACATGGTGCACGTTGTCGGTGGCAGCGAAATGCTGATAGCTGTTGGGCAACCAGCCCAGATTCCATCCGGTCCAGGCCGCCAGTGGCAATGCCAGCGCGCAGACAGAAGCAGCTACGGCGTACTGGCGCCATGATTTGACGGGTGGGCGGATTATTGGCGCTACGGCGGCAGGTTCGGGGCGTGGCAAATGCTCGGCAACGTCCCAGATCTCCAGCATGGCCTCATATTCGAATGCGTGAAGCGGATGAGCATCGCGCCATTGTTCGAACGCCAGGCGCTCTTGGGGGGTGCAGTCGACGGCGTGCAGACGCATGCACCAGTGCGCGGCGGCATCGGTGATTGCATCGTATTCGGCTTCCGAAAGGGGGGGCTGGGTCATTGACTCGTCCTGATTTACTGCATTCTAACCTTGAGGGCGAGGCGCCGAGAACATCCGTCATGGCAATTGCCCATCAAAGTGGAACTTATTTTTCACGCCGGCGCCCTAAAAAGCACACCGTGCGCTGAACACTATCCACAAATGGAGTGAAAAAATGATCAAGAAAACCTGTGCTGCCCTGATTGCCACTGTTGGCCTGCTCAGCGCTGGCGCTGCAATGGCTGACCGGCCGGGCGCCGGCTGGATCACGATCGAAAAGGCCATTGAAATCGTCAAGACCAAGGCAGGTTACGTCGAGGTGTATGAAATCGAGGCCGATAACAACGGCTATTGGAAGGGGGAAGGGCGCAAGGCCGATGGTGTCGTCTATGAATTCCGCATCGATGGGGCATCGGGCAATGTGCTGCGTGATCAGAAAGACTGAGTGTTTCAGGCAGTCCGGCTGATTATTCAGGCAATGCGCAGGTCGAAACCTGCGCATTGCGGTTTCAAACAGTCGGCACGGGATCCAGCTGTCGCCCGATTTCACAGATCAGGCGCGCGATAGAGTCGGCGTTTAGCAAAATGACATCAATGCGGGTCTCGGGAGAAATCCGGTCACGAAAGGCATTACGCGCTTCGTGCAGATTTCCGGTGCCTGTGGCTTTCATGATTTCGTCGGACACCAATGCCCTTTCGGGATCGAGCTCAAAACTCAGCCACCTTCCTTTGGTTGCACTCCACGTTGAAAACAACTGGGCGTAAGGTGTTTGAAGCGAAAGGGCCTTGCGCTGGTCACTTTCGAGCTCATCGTGCAAAAGTGCGCCCTGAGGCGTGTCAATGGATACCAGGTCCGAAAAAGGCTCCCGCGCACGAACCGTTGCGATATCCAGTGCTTTGCTGAATTGATGGGCGAATTCGTGAATGATTGTTGATGCCTGCGCGTGGCCGTTGATGTCGAACGGTCGGGACATACAAGATTCGAATCCGCTCAGTTTTTGATCGAAGAAGTGTTCGGTGAAGTGCACTTTGCGTTCATTGTCGCCGTTCAGCACGAACGCGATTACATCGCCATAAAAGCGATTGGCACCTACCACAAAACGGTCTGTATGCATCAGGTCATCATCCGCATCCACCAGCGCATTGCAGAGCGGGATGATCGTTTTTCCGATCTTTTTCAGAATGTCGGCAGTAATCGAACTCACGTCAAAGAAGTCTTCCAGGAACAGATGAACACGTCCTCGTGCAGCACCACCGTTGATCAACGCAAGGTTGTGCAGGCAGTTGAACGCGTAAAAACGGGCGAGATCGATTGCGTGTACCAGCACGCGAGCGCGTTCAGGGTACTTGCGGCGAATGTCGTTCATGCCCTGGGCTTCGATATTGATCATCGTCTGGCGTATGCGTGAGAAAGTAGGGCGCGTATTCATCCTCGACTGGGTCATGCCGTAATGGACGATCTGGCTCGGAGCCAATGTCAGCGTGGAGTCCTTCTTCAATAGCGCCGGGCCAAGGGTCTCATCTCGTTGCAGCCTCCACCCGTGCTCCTTTTGGGCAACCGTGTAGACCTTACCGGCAATGGCTGCATAGCACCGGTTAGTCGATGGCTGCGTGTAAGTAGCGCTCACGGAACTGTATTCAAGTTCCGAGAGCGATACGTTCGCTCCCTCAAACGTCTGCAAAGTGGTACGTCGGGGTGACGTCAGGTCGATATCTTCCAGTGCAGGGGCAATCAGTGTGTCCTGCGCCACTTCTTCCTCCACGCGGGTCTCGACGGCCAATTCAGGTAGCAGTGCTGTTTCGACCATCTGTGCGGCGCCTTCGATAAAGGATTTCAGAGCGCGGGTCCAGTGATGGTTTTGTAGCGTTTCAGCTGAGTCCTTGAAGTCTTCGTAGGCCTGCCAGAGAAAAGGCAAGAAGCCGGCCTTTCCCTGAAACAGCCCGGTTACCGGCTCGAAATGTGGACTGAACAGATGTTTGGCAGTCTCCCAATCCGACTGCCCGTCGATTTGCGTTCTGGCATTGAGCAATTGCTTCAGCAACTCGAGGTTGTCGGTAAACATGTACTCGAGAAAGTTGCTGTTGATAGCTCGCGTCTCGAGGGTCAATTCGCTCGTTTCGCCGACGGTGCTCAGCAGCAAATTGCGAAACAGTGCCTGTTGATCTTGTGGCAAACGCCGAATCAGCAGTTCCTGCAGAGTTCCCGGGGTATTGAGCGCCGAAATCAACTCCTTGTTGTCCTCGAACTCGTGGAAAACCTGAGTTGAGTAGGGCGAGTAGAGTACCCGTGGCCCTTTGTTGCCAGGGCCTGGACCCATGACGTAAAGGCCGAGCGCACTCACCGCGGCAGTCCCGACGGTCTTGATCAGCGATAGAGGACAGACCATTGCGTGTGCGCCTCGGGTCGCGGCACGGGCAATGGCGTCCGGCATGTCGAGAATCTGTCGAATGTAACCGAAAGCCGTTTCGCTGAGGTGCTGTTGCAGTTTCATCGCGTGAGCATGTTGCAGCAATTGCCAGGGAACCTGGCGCACAAACAACTCTTTGGGTGAGGGGGCCGTTACCGGGCGGCGGGTGAGGGCATCGATCACTTTTTGAATGTACACCGGCATATCCAGCGACGTCAGAAGTTGGGTGACAAGCTTTTGGCCCAATCCATCGGGCAGTGCGGCAACCGATCTGGACGTGACCCTGAACCCGGTATCCTGGGCAATGTTGATATGGTTCATTGCGAAGTCCACCAGGCTGCAAGCATTGCCTGCCAGTGTCAGATTCGGCGTGATTTCGATCTCATGAGGGTCGAGAGGGTTGTCTGGGTATCGGCTTGAGATCAGCGATTTCAGTGTTTGTGCGACATAACCGGCGAGCGAGGGCACGCCACTGAGGTAATCTGCTGCGTCGCCGACACTATGGCGCCACTGCTCCAGCAGTTCGATCTGCAACTGCTGCTCGCTGAGTGGCGCCTTGCGCAGCCAGGCGGGTAGCGCTTGCTGTTGGCGAATGGCCTGCGCGTGTTCGGTCGCCAATCGCAACTGGCTGAAAAGCGGGGAGGGATCCACGGCGCAAAGGCTCTTTTGCCGGGCGATCGGGTCTTCGATTCGCGAACGAACCTGCTCGCAGCGGTTCAGGAAGTGCTCGATACCCGATTGCATCAGATGATGCAGAACGTTGCCCTGGATCAGCCTGAGCGGGCCCGGCTCATAGCGCTGATGAAACTGGTATTGGCCGGGGCCAAGGTTTTCCAGCAGCGCGAGGCGCCGGTTTTTGTCACCCAGCCGCGCTGTCAGCTCTCGTCTGGCGACGGTGACGTTATCGAACACCTCTAGGCCTGAGGCGGGCGTCCACAAGATGGCGCGCCCGGAATGTCGAGGATCGATGCCACCGCGTTCGGTCATGAGTATGCAATGGGCCAGCGGCAACAGTGTGGTCTGTCCGGGGCACTCCACGCTGAGGGTATAGGCGTCGGGGCGAAATCCGTTGAGAGGCGCACGTGTACTGCGGGTCGAGCGGTCGGCGTCGAGTACGGTGTTGACGATTGCCTGTTGCGAGTGATCCATCGACCGGTTCATTACGCGCAGTTTTGCTTCAGCGTTCACGCCGACCAGCCAGGCATGGGCGAGGTTTGGCTTCAATGCTTCCAGGTACGTTCGCTGCAAGGCCGGGGTCGTCAGGGGTTGTGAGGCGAGGGCATCGACCAGAGGCGCCTGGATTGCAGCAAAAGTCTTGATTGCAGCGCTGGCCTTGTCGGCCAGCACCATCGAAGGGCTCTGGTTGCCGGTAATCACCGGACGGGTACTCCAGCGTCCTTCGACATCAAGATTCGCCAACCGGGAATGAACCATCGAGCGGATATCCAGGGCCTTGTCGAACAGCACCGACAGATTTACCGCACCATCACTGTGACGGAACACCTGCAAGGCATATTCGATGTTCTGTCGCTGTTTGGTAATGATTGCTTCGAACAGGCTGACGAAGATCTCGCCAGCAATGCGGTCTCCCGATACCTGGGGCTCATTGAACCCGAGAAACCGGCTGCGCTCCTCCAGGCTCAGCAGTGCGTACAGTTCATCTTCATGCCCGCGCGCCAGGAATTTGCTGCGCAAAGTGAGTTTGAGATCTTCGTCGTTCTCCAGCACCTGAAGACCTTGAGCCGGGGTGTAAAGAAAAGCTCGGGTCTCGCTGATCATCAGAGAACCCGCCAATTCCACATAGTTGGCCGGGTGCTCCCACAGCCGCACGCACTCATAGACGGGAAGGCGCACGGCAGTGGTGGCCGGCCGTATCAACTGATGCAGTGTTTCGAATTGCTTCGCATCAATGATGGCGGCTTCGCGTTTGAGCATCAGCTCGGCACGTGCTTGCTCCTTCATCACCTGACTGAAAAGTGTGCGGCGTGTCGGGCCCTCGGCCGAGGGGCCTTGCCAATAGAGCTCCAGTTGTTGAAACAACAAGGTTTTCAGTTTGCTTGAGGCCGTCGTGACTGCGGTTGCCCAGCGCTCCTGGTCGCCGGCTTCGGGGGTTCTGTCGGGATTGGAATATTTTTGTAATTGGCCGCCGGGCCAGCATTGATAGCGATAGTGGTGCAAAACGGCTTCAGTCAAGGTCATGGACCCGACCCAGTCCCCGTCGACTTCGCCCGCAGACTCGGCGCTGTCGGTCGACGTGTAGATGGCAACGCGTGTTCGGCCCTGCTGCAGCGTTCCGAAATGCGTTTTGAGAAGGTCATTCACAATGGTCTGGAGCATTTCGCCAAGGGTTGGCAATCGCCTGAGTTCTTCATGCAGAAGCCGTGCGTTGAAGAAGTTCGTGCGTGCGATCGCCTCGCCCAGTTCGTCGAATATGTCGCCTTCGATGAATGCGAGCGACAACGAAATCCTTCCACCCTCCAGTAATGACTTGCGCTGGGGCAATGCGAGAAACGCCAGCAGATCCTCCTGTTCTCCCTCGTCGTTGAGACGGTCCTCGAGCTCGGCTTTCAATGAGGCGCGACTCTCATGCTTTTTCAGGCCGTGATACGGGGTATAGAGGATCAGCCCATCCTCGTCGGAGGTGGTGCCGAGGATGAAACTGCCGGGCAGGGGCATAGCCGGCAGTCCGGCGACGTTGAGCAGGATACGCTCGGCCGTCATCGAAGGTATCTGCTCCTTGCGCAAGGTGGCCAAGGTCAGTTTTGCATGGGCTAGCCATCGAAAATCCCTTTCCGTCAGGCCATGGCTTTTACCCAGTACGGGCCACAAACCGGGCGTATCGAACACTTCGGGGAATAGCAGGGGTGTAGAGGACGTGGGCATCAGAGGATCTCGACTCAAAAGGTTATTGGAGAAGATTCGAGATTAGGAAGGGCGGTGGGTCGGCGGGTCTCGCATAGATACCGCACGTTAAAGACAGGCGTATGCATGCATGGCAAGGCAGGGTTGACACACGGCGGGTCTGGCGTGATTAATCGGCTCGCAAGTTGTTTGTACGCTGTTGTTCCCTCCAATAATTATTCTGGAGCTTCAGATGTCTGCGCCACACGATCATGCTCTTTCGTCCACGCTGTCCCTCGATGACCTGACACGACTTCTGGAAACGATTTTTCAGCGCCACGGCACTTCGCCCGATGTCGCCCGTATACTGGCCGCCAACTGCGCCGGTGCCGAACGCGATGGCGCTCACAGTCACGGGGTGTTCCGGATTCCCGGTTATGTCTCGACGCTCAAAAGCGGATGGGTAAACGGCCACGCTGTACCGCAGGTCGAAGACGTCGCCTCAGGGTTTGTAAGGGTCGATGCAGGTAATGGGTTTGCCCAGCCGGCGCTCGCAGCGGCGCGTGCGTTGCTGGTAGAAAAGGCACGCAGCGCCGGTATTGCGGTGTTGGCGATCCGCAATTCCCATCACTTCGCAGCCTTGTGGCCGGACGTAGAACCCTTCGCCGAAGAGGGACTGGTGGCATTTAGTGTGGTCAACAGCATGACCTGCGTGGTACCTCACGGTGCCGATCGGCCACTGTTCGGCACCAACCCGATCGCGTTTGCCGCGCCAAGGTCCGACGGTGCGCCCATCGTGTTCGACCTGGCGACCAGTGCCATCGCCCATGGCGATGTGCAGATAGCTGCGCGCAAGGGTGAGAAACTGCCGCCGGGCATGGGCGTGGACAGCCTCGGTCAGCCGACCTGCGATCCGAAGGCGATTCTTGAAGGCGGTGCATTACTGCCGTTTGGCGGGCACAAGGGCTCCGCGCTGTCGATGATGGTCGAGCTGCTGGCGGCCGCTCTGACGGGCGGCAATTTTTCGTTTGAGTTTGACTGGAAGAACCATCCAGGCGCGAAAACTCCCTGGACCGGTCAGTTGCTGATCGTCATCGACCCGAGCAAATCTGCCGGACAGGGTTTTGCCGAACGCAGTCAGGAGCTGGTGCGGCAGATGCACAGTGTCGGACTCAAGCGTCTGCCGGGAGATCGTCGGCATTTGCAGCGGGCCAAGTCTTCGGTCGAAGGCATCACGCTGGACGAACAGACCCTGGCGCAGTTGCGAGAATTGGCCGGACAGTGATTTTCACAGACATGAAAAAGGCGAGCCGTCGGCTCGCCTTTTTTGCACGTGCTTAACGCCGACCGAGCAACAACCCCACCACCAGACCAAAACCGGCGGAGATCGCCACGGTCTGCCACGGGTGACCGCCAATGTAGCTTTCGGTGGCATCGACTGCCGGTTTGGTGCGATCGCGCACGCTGGACACCGAGTCCAGTGCCTGCTGCAACTTCAGGGCGATTTGCCCGCGCAGGGTTTCCGCTTCCTCGCCGACCAGTGAGGCACTGCTTTTCAATAGTTTGTCTGACTCTTCGATCAGCGCCTGAAGTTCGCTGAACGCTTGATCCTTGATTTGGTCTTCGGCGGCTTGCACGGCGGTTTTACGGGCCATTGGTTGACTCCTTGCTGGTGAATGGACAGTGAACAATGGAGTGTGGAGCGACTTGAAAAGTTGCAGCGATTTTCCATCAGGATCAAAAACCAGCGTCAGAGGTTTCCGTGCAGCGTGTAAGATGTCGCCATTTCATGCAGCAGGTAATTCCCGATGAGTTTCAATCTTGCCGACAAATCCCTCGCAGAGCGCGCCGCGCTGGAAGATGAAAAATCACGACTGTTCGAACTCTGGCAGAACAATCTGGGCAAAGCCAAGGGCGAAGCCGCGCGGTTGTTCGGCGAACGCTCCAAGCGCAAAGGCAAATGGGCCGAGTTCGTGCGTGCCGAACTGGACGGCATGTCGCCGCCGGAGTTCGCCAACATGGTCCGCAGTGAAGTCAATCGCCTGATGGCGGCCAACAAGTAATCATTCGGTCTTGAAGCTGGCGACAATCGCTTCGCGAACCTTCAGCACCACCGGATCGATCTGGGTATTGGTGCGCCAGCCCAGTTCGACCGGATAACGCGGCAAGGCCAGCGGGCAGGGCAGAAGGGCCAGCCCGCTCAGTGACGCAATGGCCTGCGCCGCGTGGGTCGGGATGGTCGCCACAGCGGTACTGCCCTTGAGCAGGTGCGGCAACGCCGCGAAATGCGTGGTCGAGGCGCAGACCCGACGACTCAAGCCGAGTGCCGCCAGCCCCTCATCGGTGATCCCGATAAAACCACCCGACGACACCAGAATGTGCTCCCGGGCGACAAACTCTTCCAGACCGATCTGCTGCTGGCCGGGCGCAAGGCTCGTCGGGTCCACCAGACACGCGTAACCCCCTTCACCCAATACCTGACGGCTGAGCAGCCGTTCTGCGAATCCGCCGGCGGTGATCGCCAGGTCGATGCTGCGCTCCATCAAGGCGCGGGCGACGATCTGGCTGTGAGTCTGGCGGAAGATCAGACGCAGCTTCGGCGCGCGGCGGCCGATCTCTTCGATCAGGCGGCGCCCATAAGCAATCTCGAAATCATCCGACAGCCCGACGCTGACCGAGCGCCCGTCGTACTGATTGGCCGCCGGGTCGACCATCGCCAGGCTCTGCCGGCACTTGTTCAGCGCATCGCTGACCACTGGTTTCAGCTGGTTGGCTTTAAGCGTGGGCGCCAACCCTCTACCAGTGCGCACGAACAATTGATCGCCATACACCTCGCGCAATCGGCGCAACGCGGCGCTGACCGCTGATTGCGTCACGCCCAGACGCAATGCCGCACGACTGGCACTGGACTCTTCATGCAGCGCTTCAAAGACTTTCAGCAGGTTCAGGTCGACGGTGGCGATATTCATTTGGCTCATATCATTCAGCAGTGGCTCAGGCTTTATTCATGATCCCGTGGCGCTGGAGAATGAGCAACACCTGAACATCACGGAGTGACCGCCATGCCCAAATCAATCGTTGCCGCCCTGCAGATCGGCGCCTTGCCCGGTGGCAAGGCTGAAACCCTGGAACAGATCCTGAGCTGGGAAAGCGCGATCATCGAATCCGGCGCCGCGCTGGTGGTGATGCCCGAAGCGTTGCTTGGCGGTTACCCGAAAGGCGAGGGCTTCGGCACCCAGCTGGGTTATCGCTTGCCGCAAGGCCGCGAAGCCTTCGCCCGTTATTTCGCCAACGCCATCGATGTGCCGGGCGCGGAAACCGAAGCGCTGGCCGGGCTGTCGGCGCGCACCGGGGCCAACCTTGTGATCGGCGTGATCGAACGGGCCGGCAGCACCTTGCATTGCACCGCGCTGTATTTCGACCCGCAGGCAGGCCTCGTGGCCAAGCACCGCAAGTTGATGCCCACTGGCACCGAGCGGCTGATCTGGGGCAAGGGTGACGGTTCGACGTTGCCGGTGCTGGACACTCAGGTCGGCAAACTCGGCGCAGTGATCTGCTGGGAGAACATGATGCCGCTGCTGCGCACGGCGATGTACGCCAAGGGCATCGAGGTCTGGTGTGCGCCGACCGTGGACGAGCGCGAGATGTGGCAGGTCAGCATGCGCCATATCGCCCATGAAGGGCGCTGCTTTGTGGTCAGCGCCTGTCAGGTGCAGGCCTCGCCGAATGAGTTGGGCGTGGAGATCGCCAACTGGCCGGGGGATCGGCCGCTGATCGCCGGTGGCAGTGTGATCGTTGGTCCGATGGGCGATGTGCTGGCCGGGCCGCTTCGGGGCGAGGCCGGGCTGCTCACCGCCGAGATCGACACCGATGAACTGGTGCGGGCCCGCTACGACTACGACGTGGTCGGCCACTATGCACGACCGGATGTGTTCGAATTGAGCGTGGACGAGCGCGCCAAACCTGGTGTGCGCTTCACCGCTTGAGGCGCTGTTGTTGCCACACCTCGCGGGTGATTTCCCAGATTTCCCGTGGGAAGCGGCCGCTGACGAAGTCATCCTCGTCGGTGCGGATCAAGCGCATGCCGGTGCGCTCCGAAAGCTTGCGCGAGCCAAGGTTCGGCGCGGCTTTCGGCACGCGCATCAGCGGCTGATCGAGGGTTTCGAACCAATAGCGGGTCACGGCTTCGCTGGCTTCGGTCATCAGGCCCTGACCCTGCCAGGCCGGGGTGAGCCAGAACCCGCGATGGTTGTCCGGTTCGTCCATCAGGCTGATGTTGCCGATCAATTGCGCCGGGGCCGACTTGAGACGAATCGTCCAGTGCCACTCTTTGCCCGCCGCAATCGCCGGCAGCGCAATGTCACGCAGGTAGGTGAGGGCGCCATCGTCCGGATAAGGCCAGGGCACCAAAGCGTTCAGGTAACGCACCACTTCCCAATGAGGAAATTGCTGCTGGATGGCCTCGGCGTCCGCCAGTTCCAGCGGGCGCAGAATCAGCCGTTCGGTGCACAGCATGGGCGTGTCTTCCATAAACCTGCGACTTCCATTTTTCTGCCAGTGAGCGCTGCAGGCTACCGCATCTTCACCAGGTTGCGGCACTGGCTCGTGGCAGGCTGAGTTTGCCGCTGTCGACAAAACGCATGGTGCCAAACACACCGCCCGCCAGTTTGCCGCGCAGCACGTAGGGCAGGTTGTCGAGGGATTGTGTCTGGCTCAGGCCCAGGGTCTGGCGCAACACCGAGAATGCCGAAATGCTCACCGGGACGCTGACGATGGCTTCGGAGAAACGTGGAATGGAACCGCTTTGATCGCTGACACCGGACGCGAACGAATGCCCGTTCACGTCAAGATCCAGCGCAATGCCGTTGTAGTCGATGGCGGTTTCGTTGGGGTTCTGCACCCGCAGCTTGATGGCGAAGCGTACTTCCAGGTCCTGGCTCGGCAGCGGTTCGACGCCGACCACGTTGATGTTCACCGGGTCGCGGTTGGGAAATAGCGCACAAGCGCTGAGGGAGAGCAGAAGCAGGGACAGGATGACGGCTTGGATACGACGCATTGATGCTCTCTCATTGAAAAAGGGCTGAACCGTTGCCGGTATCAGCCCTTTTTTCATTGAGCGGACAGGATCAACGGTTCAACTGTGCGACAGCGGCCGGGGAGGCAGGTTCACCTTTGGCCGGCACGTCCGGGTTTTCCATGACCTGAAGGATAGAGGCTTCCGGGTCGAAGTCATCCTCTTCCAGTTCGATGAACTCTTCCGGGAGGAAGATGTTCAGCACGATCGCACACAGCGCACCGACAGTGATCGGCGACTCGAAAATATTGCGCAGCGCCTGCGGCAGTTCGCGCAGCACTTCCGGCACGGCGGCGATGCCCAGGCCCATGCCGACGGAAATCGCCACGATCAGCATGTTGCGCCGATGCAGGCCGGCTTCGGCGAGGATCTTGATTCCGGCCACCGCCACGGTGCCGAACATCACCAGCTCTGCGCCGCCGAGCACCGGTTTCGGCATCAATTGCAGCACCGCGCCGATCATCGGGAACAGCCCCAGCAACACCAGCAGGCCGGCAATGAAGAACGCCACGTAGCGGCTGGCGACGCCGGTGAGCTGAATCACTCCGTTGTTCTGGGCGAACGTCACCATCGGCATGCTGTTGAACACCGCAGCCATCGCCGAGTTGAGGCCGTCGGCCAGCAACCCGGACTTGATCCGGCGGATATACAGCGGGCCTTTGACCGGTTGCCGGGAAATCATCGAGTTGGCGGTCAGGTCACCAGCGGCTTCCAGCGGTGACACCAGGAAAATCACCGCCACCGGCACGAACGCCACCCAGTCGAAGTTGAAGCCGTACTTGAACGGCACCGGCACACTGACCACCGGCACTTCGGGCAGGTTGGCGAAGTCCACGGTGCCCATCAGCCACGCCACCACGTAGCCGAGGGTCAGGCCGATGACGATCGCGCCCAGACGCAGGAACGGCACGTCGACCCGGTTCAACACCACGATGGTGCCCAGCACCAGCGCCGCGAGGAACACATGGCTGGCCGCGCCCAGATCCGCCGCACCGAAACCGCCGGCAATGTCGGTCATCGCCACTTTGATCAGCGACAGCCCCATCAACGTGATGATGGTGCCGGTCACCACTGGGGTGATCAGCATGCGCAACTTGCCGATGAATTGGCTCAGCACCACCTCGATGAACGCTGCAAAGAAGCACACGCCGAAAATCGTCGAGAGGATCTCATCGGTGCCGCCGCCCCGGGCCTTGACCATGAAGCCTGCGCTGAGGATCACGCTGATAAAGGAAAAACTCGTGCCTTGCAGGCACAGCAGACCCGAACCGACCGGGCCGAAGCGCTTGGCTTGAACGAAGGTGCCGAGGCCGGAAACGAACAGCGCCATGCTGATCAGGTACGGAATTTCGCTTTGCAGACCGAGGGCGCCGCCCATGATCAGGGTCGGAGTGATGATGCCGACGAAGCTTGCCAACACGTGTTGCAGCGCGGCAAACACCGTCGCGGTGAAGTGCGGACGGTCGTTGAGGCCGTAGATCAAATCGTTGTTGCGCGGGGCTTTTTCAGAGACGGTCATGGTGGTTTGCGTGCCGCAATGCGGGGCCGGGTCGGAAAATGGGTGCGCAGGATGCCGCAAGCGGGGAGCGAGGGCAACGCATTAAAACTGCCCAAAAGGTCAGGTTCGACCAAAGGCTGACAGCAGATCTTCTTCAAATGCCTTCTGCGCATCCCCCGGCACCTGCGCCCGATGGCGGGCCAGATGGAACGCCACTTCAAAGCTCAACTCACCTTCGCGCACCGGGCGCAGCAAGCCTTTGTCCTGCCATTGGCGGGCGTAATGGTTGGGCAGATAGCCGACGTGTTTGCCGGACAGAATGAAGGCGAGGGTACCCTCGACTTGCTCCGAGCGCGCCGAGCAGACCTTGCCCTGAAACGGCTCGTCACTGCGCAGGAACCGATACGGGTGATCGACCCGGTCACACGCCAGCAACGCTGAGTCATCGGGGGAATCGTCGGTAAACAGCGGATGGCCGGGCGCGCAATACAGATGCTGGGTTTCGCTGAACAGTTCGCGGTAATCAAAGGCGCTCTGCACCTGGGAGAAGTAACCGATGGCAAGGTCCAGCCGTTGTTGCAGCAACAGGCGCTCCATTTCGCCGGGCATGGCGCTGATCAGCTCGATGCGCACCGATTCGTCCCGTTCGCGAAAGCGTCGGATCGCCTTGGCCACCCGTTGCAGCACCGATTGATCGACCGCTTCCGAGAGGCCCAGGCGAACTTCGCCGATCAGGCGTCCGGCGACGCCGTTGGATTGATGGCGGAAGGCTTCGATCGAATCGAACAGGCTGCGCGCAGCAATCAGTAGTTGTTCGCCTTTGGGAGTGAGGCTGAAACCACCCTTGCCACGGTTGCACACTCGATAGCCGAGACGGGTTTCAAGCTTGGCCATTTGCTGGCTGATGCTCGACTGGCTCAGTCCCAGTTCGCCCTGGGCGGCACTGAACCCGTTGGACTCGACCACCCCGAGAAACAGGCGCAGGAGCTGCAAATCGACATCGTGGAGCTGACCGAGCATCACATTACTCCGGCATAAAGTCAGGTTAACAAACTTGATATTTTTCCAATGTATCCGACGGCGCATCCTGCAACCACTTCCTCTGGTCAGGTGTTCGTCATGGCTCCCTTGTTCAAGCTGTGTTTACCCGCGCTGTTGCTCTCTGTCTCCATCGCCGCCCAGGCCGAGGACAAGACGCTCAACCTTTACAGCTGGGCCGATTACGTGGCGCCGGAAACCCTGCAGCGCTTCGAAAAGGAAACCGGCATTCATGTGCGCTACGACACCTTCGATACCTCCGAGGTGCTGGAGACCAAGTTGCTTACCGGCGGCAGCGGCTACGACGTGGTGGTGCCGTCGTCCAGCGTGCTGGCCCGCGGGTTGGCCGCCGGCGCGTTGAAGGAAATTCCTCACGACGGGCTCAAGGGCTATGCCAATCTCGATCCGGACCTGCTGGAAAAACTGGCGGCCGTCGATCCCGGCAATCGCTACGGTGTGCCGTACACCTGGGGCACGCTCGGCCTGGGCATGAACGTCGAAGCGGTCAAGCAGCGGCTGCCGGATGTGCCGCTCAACAGCCTCGATCTGCTGTTCAAGCCCGAATACGCCAGCAAGCTCAAGGATTGCGGGATCGCCATTCTCGATTCGCCGCAGGAAGTGATCGGCCTGGCGCTGCACTACCTCGGCAAGGATCCCTACAGCACTGACAAGAGTGATCTGGCCGCCGCCGAACCTTTGTTGCAGAAGTTGCAGCCCTATGTGCTGTACGTCGCCACCGGCCGGCAGATCAACGATCTGGCCAACGGCAGCGTGTGCCTGGCGCTGACCTACAACGGTGACGCGAGCATGGCCGCCGATCAGGCGCGCAAGGCCAACAAGCCGTTCGAAGTCGCCTACCGGATTCCGAAAGAGGGCACGCTGGTGTGGCAGGACAACCTCGCCATCCCCAAGGACGCGCCGCACCCGGAAGCTGCGCGGGCCTTCATCGAGTTCATGTTGCGCCCTGAATCCGTGGCGGCGCTGACCAACACACTGTTCTTCGCTACCGCCAACCAGGCTGCGACGCCGCTGGTGGACGAAGCGGTGCGCAACGACCCGGACATTTACCCGAAACCCGAGGTGCGCGAGCGCTTGTACGCCGACCGCAGCATGAGCCTCAAGGACATGCGTCAGCGCACGCGCTTGTGGACCACCTTCCGTAGCCATCAATAACGCTGGATAAAAACCAAAGGAGCACATCGATGGACGTGCCAATGCAGAATGATCAGGCCCTGACCCGTGACAGCCTCTACGGTACCGCTGCCGAAAGCACCTACGCCGGGATCACCAGTTTCATGCGCCGCCGCTACAGCCGAGATTTGCGCGGTGTCGACGTGGCCGTCAGCGGCGTGCCGTTCGACACCGCCACCAGCAACCGTCCGGGCGCACGTTTCGGGCCGCGCGGGATTCGAGCGGCGTCCACCGGGATTGCCTGGGAGCGTCACTGGCCCTGGGCTTTCGACCCGTTCGATCATCTGGCGGTGATCGATTACGGCGATTGCGACTTCGATTACGGCTCGCCGCACACGATTCCAGAGAGCATCGAAGCCCACGCCGAGCACATTCTGGGTTCCGGCAGCGCCATGCTGACGTTTGGCGGCGACCACTTCATCAGCTACCCGCTGCTCAAGGCTCATGCACGCAAGCACGGCACACTGTCGCTGATCCACTTCGACGCCCACAGCGACACCTGGCCGGACGAGGGCGGCAAACGGGTCGACCACGGCACCATGTTCTGGCACGCGGCGCGGGAAGGGCTGGTGGATCCGGCGCGTTCGGTGCAGATCGGTTTGCGCACCACCAACGACGATCATCAGGGCTTTCAGGTGCTGGACGCGCGGCAGGTGCATCGTCGTGGCTGCGAGGCGATTGTCGAGGCCATTCGTGCGCGGGTCGGGGACAACCCGGTGTACCTGACGTTCGACATCGACTGTCTCGATCCGGCTTTCGCACCGGGCACTGGCACGCCGGTCTGCGGCGGGTTGAGTACGGTGCAGGCGCTGGAGATTCTCGGCGGATTGCGCGGGATCAATCTGGTGGGCATGGACGTGGTGGAAGTGGCCCCGGCCTATGACCATGCAGACGTCACGTCGCTGGCGGCGGCGACCCTGGCGATGGAGATGCTGTGTCTGTACGCGGCCCGGCACAAAGTCGACGTTTGAGACTTCATCGGGAGCTTTCGGTCGTCGAAGGCTCCTGACAAATTCTGACACCAGGCTCTGCTAAGCTCCGGCAAATTTCTGCCCGGAGCTTCACACCGTGTCGCGCACCACTCGTCTACTGACCTTGCTGCAAGTGCTGCGCGGCAAGAAACGCCCGGTCACCGCGGCGACGCTGGCGTCCGAGCTGGAAATCTCCGAACGCACCCTCTATCGCGACATCGCCGAACTGACCGCGCTCGGCGCGCCGATTCATGGTGAGGCGGGCATTGGTTATGTGTTGCGCAGCGGGCTTTTTCTGCCGCCCTTGATGCTCAACGCCGACGAGACCGAAGCCATCGTGCTGGGCCTGCGCTATGTCGATCAGCGTGGCGACGAGGTCCTGAGCAAGGCCGCAGCCGACGCCTTGGCGAAAATCGCGGCGGTGCTGGATCCACAGGCCCAGGAGGCAATGCGCAATCCGACGGTCATGCCCGGGCCGCACGGTTACGGCTTTCCGCAGAACGCGGTGCCATTGAATGTTTTCCGTCAGGCGATCCGCGATCAGGCCAAGCTGCACATCGATTATGCCGATGCACAACAAGTGCCGAGCCAGCGGTTGATCTGGCCCTTGGCGCTGGGGTTTCTCAACGAGGTGCGGATCATTGTCGCGTGGTGCGAATTGCGCAGCGCGTATCGCACGTTCAGAACCGACCGGATTTCCGCTGCCAGTCTGCAGGGCGAGCGTTATCCGGGACGTCGCAGTGACCTGCTGCGCACCTGGCAGCAGCAGATGCAACTGGACGAAAGCGGGCGTTTCACTCCTGACAAAAACTGACGCAGGGCTGTTCTAGGATGGCGGCAGAACCCGAAAACAAGGAGCTGCAACCATGTTCCATCCCACCTCGATACTCGCCCCGGCCATCGTTGAGTACATCAACGCCGCCAACGCTCGCGATACGTCCCGGGTCGGCAGTTTTTTTGCCGAGGATGCCCACGTGTTCGATGAAGGCAATCATCAGGTCGGCCCGCAAGCCATCGCCGACTGGATGCAAGACACCGCCCGACGCTATCAGCCGCGGGTCGAGGTGCTGGGCGTCCAGCAGCGCACCGGCAAAGTGCTGGTGCAAGGGCTGATCTCCGGGACGTTCCCCGGCAGCCCGCTGGAGCTGCGCTACACCTTTCGCCTCAACGAGCAGGGCAAAATCGCACGGCTGGATATTTCCGTGTAGCCATCGTGGCATACTGCCGCGCATGACTTTCGACTCTCCCCTAAGCGCCTGGCAACATGCCGTCGAGCACAAGGGCTTCATCCAGGATGAAGCCCAGGAGCACGCGGTCTGGGCGTTGCAAAAATGCCATGAAGCCCTGCACGCCGGTGTCCGTTCGGTCACCGGCGTTTACCTGTGGGGCCCGGTCGGGCGCGGCAAGACCTGGCTGATGGACCAGTTCCATCAAAGCCTGCGGGTGCCGGCCCGACGTCAGCACTTTCATCACTTCATGGGCTGGGTGCACCAGCGTTCCTTTCAGTTGACCGGGATCGCCGATCCATTGCGGGCATTGGCCCGGGAACTGGCGGCCGAAGTGCGGGTGCTGTGTTTCGACGAGTTGTTCGTCAATGACATCGGTGATGCAATCATCCTCGGCCGGTTGTTTCAGGTGATGTTCGATGAAGGCGTGGTGGTGGTCTGCACCTCCAACCTGCCGCCAGATCAGTTGTATGCCGACGGCTTCAACCGCGACCGCTTCCTGCCGGCGATCACGGCGATCAAGCAGCATATGCAGGTGGTCGCGGTGAACGGCGCCGAGGATCATCGTTTGCATCCGGGTGCCCTCGAGCAACGCTACTGGGTGGTTGCGCCGGAGCAGGATAGCGCGCTGGCCGGGGTGTTCGACGCGTTGGCGGCCGGGCAGAGCGTCAGCGCCGAACCGGTGCCGGTCGGTTATCGCGCCTTGAATGTGGTGAAGGCCAGCGAGTCGGTGTTGTGGTGCCGTTACGCGGATCTGTGCGAGCAACCGTTCGCGGCCATGGACTTCATCGCGCTGTGCGACACCTACCGGGCTATTCTGT
This sequence comes from Pseudomonas sp. stari2, assembly GCF_040760005.1. NCBI lineage: Bacteria > Pseudomonadati > Pseudomonadota > Gammaproteobacteria > Pseudomonadales > Pseudomonadaceae > Pseudomonas > Pseudomonas sp. Stari2. The sequence goes on along the minus strand of NZ_CP099760.1, from coordinate 3,606,473 downwards.
TGAGCGAGGTGCCGAACCTGAGCGCGCAAAAGCGTGAAGGGCGGATCGCCCGTGGTACCGAGGACGGCGCCGAGCGTGTCGTTGCCGGGGATCGCGAGTTGCCGCAACTGTCGGTGCACGATGACGGCGTACGGCGCTTCATCGCGCTGGTCGACGAGTGCTACGACCGCAAGGTGCCGCTGTACATCGAGGCCGATGTGCCGATGGACGCGCTGTACACCGAGGGTTATCTGGAATTCCCGTTCCGCCGGACCCTCAGCCGCTTGCAGGAGATGCAGCTGCAACGCTTCGCCGAGACCTGAAACATGGAGGCGCGACATGACTCAGCCACTGTCCCATCACTTGCTGACCATGGCCTATCAGAACGCCTGGGCCAACCATCGACTGGCCAAGGCCTGGCTGCAACTCGACGATGCGCAACTGGCGGCGCCCAGGGTGAGTTTCTTCCCGAGTATTCGCCTGACCCTCAATCACATCCTCACCTGCGACTGGTTCTACGTCGATGCGCTGGAGCGCGAGTTGCGTGGTGATGAGCCGCATCCCGATTGCTACGTGTTCTTCAATGCAGACGAACCCTTCACCGAGGCGCAGGCCTTGCGCCGCGAACAGGCCCATGTCGATCGCCGCTTGATCGCCTATTGCGAACAACTGCGCGATGCCGATCTGGGGCGCATCGTCACCATCGCCCGCGACACGCCGCAGCATGACAGCCGTTTGCGGATGATCTCGCATCTGTTCGAACATCAGATCCACCATCGTGGGCAGGTCCACGCCATGCTCAGCGGCACGCCGGTGAAGCCGCCGCAACTGGATGAGTTCTTCTGCGTTGGCGAGTCCGGCTTGCGGGCCGAGGATTTCGCTGAACTGGGCTGGACGGAAGAACTGATCTGGGGCCACTGAAACGGCCGGGTTGTGGCCGGGGGCTGCCTCGCGCTAAGGTCGGTCAGCCTTTCAGTGCGTATTAAACGTGCCGGGGCCCCGTGCGATCGAGGAAGGAAATGGATTCCGCAGAAATTCTTGTGCTTCAAGCCAGCTATACCAATCCGGTGCATGCCGAGGCCATTGGTGTGGTGCTCAATCATTACGCCGAAGACCCGATGGGTGGCGGCCATCCGATTGCCCCTGAACTGTTGCAGCAACTGCCCGCAGAACTGGCCAAGCGACCTCACGCGTTCAGCGTTCTGGCCTTTGTCGGCGGCGAACCGGCAGGGCTGGTGAACTGCTTTGAAGGGTTTTCGACCTTTGCCTGCAAACCGTTGGTCAACGTCCACGATGTTTCGGTGGTGACGAAGTTCCGAGGCCTGGGGCTGAGCCAGAAAATGCTGCGCAAGGTCGAGGACATCGCCCTTCAGCGCGGTTGCTGCAAGATCACCCTGGAAGTACTCGAGGGCAACGTCGTCGCCCAGGGTTCCTACGCCAAATTCGGTTTTGCGCCGGGCATGTTCGACCCGAATCACGGGCGCATGCTGTTCTGGATCAAGGAACTGCAGGCATAAAAAAGGGCGCCCGAAAGGGCGCCCAACTGTCATCTGCGAAGCCAGAGCGGAGCCATCGCAGGTCCATCGGTAAACCTGTCTACATCAAGGACGGTAATGTTCGGTGACCTGCGCGGTCTGGTCGTCCGGGACGCGAAGCTCGTTGGCTTTCGTGTCTGTCTGTTGGCTTTGTTCGGTGTGGACCGGGAAGTTTTCCCAGTGATATCGCATCCGCTCGGCACCGCCCTCGGCGAAAGCGCTGGCGGATGCAATGGCGAGTAGACCGGCAAGGATTGCAGTCGTGGTTTTCATGGTGCCTCCTACGAAAAAAGTCGGAGCCGTTCATCCATGAATCAGAACCTCGAGGCGCAGTGTCCGCCGAGGGCATTAACCAAGGGTTAACGCGCGTTTTGTGCAGGGTTTACCGAATGTTTCCAGGCGGGACGAAGGCTGCACGCGCCGCTTACGCGTGCAGATCGCAGGGAAGGGCGTCAGAGTTTCCAGTCTAGGCTCAGCGTCACCGTGCGTGGATCGCCCCAGAACACGCCGTTGTAGAAGCCGACGTTGTCGTAATACTTCTTGTCGAACAGGTTGTCGACGTTCAGCGATGCCGACAGATGTTTGTCGAACTCATAGCGTGACATCAGCTTGACCACGGAGTAAGCGCCCTGACTGATCCGTGTCCGTTCGGTGATGACCCGGCCATTCGCACCGCGTCCGACCGGGCGGTTGGAGTTGCCATAGACGTCACTCTGCCAGTTCACCGCGCCGCCCACGGTCAGGGCGCTCCAGGCGCCCGGCAAGCGGTAAGCGGTGGAGAGGCGGAGCATGTTCAATGGCTGGTTGGTATTGGTGCGGTTTTTCTCGCCGTTGAGCGCGTGGGTGTAAGTGTACCCGGCGGTCATGTTCCAGCCGTCATGGATTTCGCCCGAGACTTCGGCTTCGAAACCGTTGACCTTGTTGCCTTTGCCGCCGCTCTTGTAGAACTCCTCACCGGTAACCGGATCAGGTGGTACTGAATCGTCGAGCTCGGCGACGTTGTCCTGCTTGCTCCAGAACACCGCCGTGGCCAGGTTCAGGCGCTCGTCGAGCAGGCTGCCCTTGAGGCCTATTTCATAGTTACTGCCGACCACCGGCTCAAGGAATTTGCGATTGGCATCGCGGTTATCTTGAGGATTGAAGATGTCGGTGTAGCTTGCATACACGGTGTACTCAGGCGTCAAGTCGTAGAGTAGTCCCGCGTACGGCGTCCACATGTCGTTGTGTTGCTGGCGGCTGGCATCGACCGCGCTCACCTGCCGATTGTCGTCATATGTATTGTCGGCTTTCGACGCCTTCCAACTGCCGTAACGGCTGCCGAGTACGGCATGCAAGTCGTCGGTGAAGCTCAGGCGAGTGGCGAGGTATCCGGCTTTCTGGCGGGTGCTGGAAGTGGAGCCGGTCAAGCCTGTGACTGTGTCGGGGAATTTGGCGATATCGCCCATGTATTTCCAGTCGCGAATCCGTCCGTAACCCGGTGGCACCGGGCCGTCAATCGTATACGGGGAGCGCTCGCTGCGCTCGGCTTCGCCATAACCGAACATCATTTCGTGTTCGCGACCGAACAGCGCGTAGGGCCCCGACAGGTTGAAGTCGTAAGTCTTCATCTTTTGCGTGCCGATCATATGTGACATGTAGGCCGCCATGCCGCTGCGGTCGTCCGCGGGAAAACCGGTTCCGCCGTAGTAGACCTTGCCGTCGGTATCGCTCTGGCGATGGGTGTACGCCGCTTTCAAGTGCCAGCCACCTGCCAGCGCCTGATCGAGGGTGGCGAAGGCCGTCTTGTCCTTGATCGGCCACGAGCTCCACGACGTCGCCATGTTGGTCGAGCGGCCCAGACCGGCCTTGCCACCGTCGGCGTTCCAGTACGGCACGGTGCCCCAGGAACTGCCTTGCACTTGCTTGTCCTGATAGTCATAGCCGACCGCGAGCACGGTCGATTCCGTCAGGTCGCCTTCGAGGATGCCGTAACCGACTTCCCGTTGCAGCGCGTAATGGTCGCGAAACGACTGGCTGTCGCGATACGCCAGCACACTGCGTCCGCGCAAACGGCCGTCGAAGGCAAGCGGACCACCCACGTCCACGTAGCTGTAGTAATCGTCATAACTGCCGCCGCTGACCCCGGCCAGTGCCTGCAATTGCGCAGTGGGGCGCTTGCGTACCATGTTGATGGTGGCCGAAGGATCACCTGCGCCGGTGGTCAGGCCAGTGGCGCCGCGTACCACTTCGATCCGGTCGTAGATGATCGTGTCGGAATCGGACTTCATCCGGCTGAAGGTGTTGAGCATCCCGTCGATCTGGAAGTTGTTGATCGAGTAGCCGCGAGACGAATAGTTGACCCGGTCCGAGTCGTAATGCTGGACCACAACACCTGTGGTCTGGCTCATGGCTTCGGACAATGTGCCGAGCTTGAAGTCATCCATTTGCTGGCGGGTCACCACGGACACCGATTGCGGGGTTTCCTTGATCGACAGGTTCAACCGAGTCGCCGTGCTCATGGCGCCGGTGGTGTAAGACGCGGTGTCTTCAGTCGTACTGCCCAAGCTTTGGGCGGTTACGTTGGTGGAGGCCAGTTCGAGGGCCGGAGCGACGGCCTCAGGCTGTTTTTCGGCGTCGGTTTCAGCCAGCAGATCCGGGCTCAATGCAGCACTGCACAAGCCCAGGGTGAGGGTCATGGAACGGGTGATGGGCGCGAACATCGCAGCCGACTCCTTGTCTTCGAGAGAAAATTTCCTTTGGTTCAAAGACGAAGAGGGGGAGTGCGATTTAGTATCAAGCGAGATGTATTGTCATTTCCAGGTGTTGCGACGGCATGAAAAAAGGGCCGTTTCCGGCCCTTTCTGGTTATTGCTTGACGACTTCCTTCGGCGCTTCTTCGGGCTTTTTCGGCTTCATCAGGCTGAAGTCGATCAAGGCTCGCTGTTCACGTTCGTAAGGGTTGCCGATCAACAGTGGACGCTGTTTGAAGCTGTCGCTGACCACGCTTTTGCTGCGGTCCAGTTCATCGAAGCTCAAACCCGCCAGGTCTGCCCAGGTGTGGATCAGGTGCGCGCTGCTGTAAGGCCGGCTCAGATCCCCGGCGAAACTCCAGTCGTGGTTTTCACGCCACTTCGGCGACGCCCAGGCCATGAACGGAATGGTGTACATCGGCGCGGTCGGTTTGTTTTCGTTACGACCCAGGGTGGTGTGACCCGCCGAGTCGAACACGTCTTCACCATGGTCGGAGAGGTACAGCAGGAAGCCGTTCGGATCGGACTTGGCGTAGTCCTTGATCAGGCTCGAGACCACGAAGTCGTTGTACAGCACCGCGTTGTCATAGCTGTTGTAGGTCGGCACCTGATCGTCACGCACGCCGGCCGGGACGCCAGTGCGGTCCTGGAACTTGTCGAAGCTCGGCGGATAACGGTACTGGTAGCTCATGTGCGTACCGAGCAGATGCACGACAATCAGCTTGCGCGGTGCCGGATCGGTCAGGGCCTTGTTGAACGGCTCGATCACGTCGCCGTCATACTGCGCGGCGTTCTGGTTGCGGTTGTTGTTCAGGTACACCTGCTCGTCAGCCTGTTCGGAAAAGGTCGTGAGCATTGTGTTGCGCTTGGTCATGGTCTGCTGGTTGGTGATCCAGAACGTCTTGTAGCCGGCCTGTTTCATCATGCTGACCAGCGACGGCGTGGACAGGTACAGATCCGGGTTCTCTTCGTCGGCGAAGGTCAACACCTGCTGCAGGGCTTCGATGGTGTACGGGCGCGGGGTGACGACGTTATCGAAGACCGAGAGTTGGTCCTTGAGCTTGTCCAGTTCCGGCGTGGTCTTGCGCTGATAGCCATAGAGGCTCATGCGCTGGCGGTTGGTGGACTCGCCGATCACCAGCACCAGGGTCGCAGGCTGGTTGGCGCCGGCATCCTTGAGGTTATGCAGCGGCGGGATCTTGCTCGCGCTGTGAAGCATGCCCTGCATCTCGCCCAGGGTTTCCAGGTAGCGGTGGTAGGCCACGGCCATCTGCCATGGCACGGCCGGTTCGATGCGGGTTTCAAATTTCTCGAAACCGCCGGCGAAGCTGCCGGTGCGCTGGGTCTGCTTGATCAGTGGGTAACCGACCACCGCGAACAGGATCGCCATGGCTGCCACGAAGGCCCGGCCACGGGGCATGTAGACCGGACGCAGGCGGGTCCACAGGAAATAGGCGAACGCGGTGTGAGCGAGGAACGCAGGAATCATCCACCAGGCGAAGTACTGGGTGATGTACTCGCCGGCTTCAGACACGTTCGACTCGAACATGATGAAGATGACGCTCTGGGAGAATTCCTGCTGATAGATGAAGAAGTAGCCCAGGCTGGCCATCGAGCAGGCCCACAACACCACGCCGATCACGGCGGCAAGCAGACGGGTGCGCTTGGGGAACAGCAGCATCGGCGCCAGCCAGACGGCGCTCATCACGAACGCTTGACGGAATCCGGTGAAGCCAGAGGTGCCGGTCAGCTGGATCAGCAGTTGAGTGATACCGGAGAAGTACCAGAAGAATACAAACAGCCAGATGAAACCGGCCCAGTCAAAACCTGCCGCAGCAGTCTTGCTGCGTTTAAACCATGCCATTCAGCACTCCAACTCAGTCACCATTGCCACCGCCGGGACGTTTCATGAACTCGGGAGCATGAAACCGACGAACGGAAGCCGCGCGCGGACGCGCACGGCAGAATGGGCCGGAGTATCAACAAGCGAATGTGAAAACTTCGTTAGTTGCCGCAAATGGCAGAGGGCGGATCATGTCGGGAACGGCAGGGCAGCGGTTCCCGATCAGGCGGGCGCTCAGGCGTGGGGTGAGCGCTGGATGCGTGGCAGAGGCTTTGGCTCAACGCCTTGGGTCATCAGACGCAGTTGCGCCAGCTCTTGTTTAAGCTGGTCGCGTTCGTCTTTCAATTGACGCAGTTCATCGCGGCGGATCGTGACGTACAGGGTTTGTGGCGGCATTGCTGTATGTACTGTGCCCATTGCTCACCTCGCAAATGGCGTGTCTCAACTGCAGATCGCTCCCGATAACGGACGCTGAATCTGCTATCGGCGCCGATTCTGGTTTCTTTTGCTCGTGAATGGAACTTTTTTATTTTTCATGGTCGTTGTGTCTTCGCCACGTTTCCCGACGTTATCAGTCTGGATCGGGCACAATGCCCGGAAACTTCACACCGACGCTCAGGACTAACCTCCATGAGAGCGTTGGGCTATAACCTTTGACACACTTTTATTTGTAGTAAGGAGCATCAGCACATGCAACTCGGGATTATTGGACTGGGCCGCATGGGCGGCAATATTGCACGGCGTCTGATGCTCAACGGTCACACCACCGTTGTTTACGACCGCAATACCGCCTTTGTCGACACCCTGGCCGCCGAGGGCTCTACCGGCGTAGCCGATCTGCCTGCGCTGGTCGCAGGCCTGGCCAAGCCGCGTGCCGTGTGGGTCATGCTGCCGGCCGGCGCGCCGACCGAAGACACCATCGAAACCTTGAGCACGCTGCTCGAGGCGGGCGACACCATCATCGATGGCGGCAACACCAACTATAAGGACGACATCCGCCGGGCCAAGACCCTGGCCGAGAAGGGCCTGCACTACATCGACGTCGGCACCTCCGGCGGCGTCTGGGGCCTGGAGCGCGGCTATTGCATGATGATCGGCGGTGATGCCGAGACCGTTAAGCGTCTGGACCCGTTGTTCGCCGCACTGGCTCCGGGCATGGGCGACATCCCGCGCACCAAGGATCGCAAGTCCGATGATCACCGTGCCGAGCACGGCTACATCCACGCCGGTCCCGCCGGTGCCGGTCACTTCGTGAAGATGATTCACAACGGTATCGAGTACGGCATGATGGCGGCCTTCGCCGAAGGCTTCGACATCCTCAAGACAAAGTCCAGCGAGCTTCTGCCGGAAGATCAGCGTTTCGACCTGAACGTGGCCGACATCGCCGAAGTCTGGCGTCGTGGCAGCGTGGTGTCGTCGTGGCTGCTCGACCTGACCGCCGATGCCCTGGCGGTCGACCCGAAACTCGACGGCTTCTCCGGCTCCGTGGCCGACAGCGGCGAAGGTCAGTGGACCATCGAAGCGGCAATGGAACAAAAGGTGCCGGTACCGGTGCTGTCCAACTCGCTGTTCTCGCGCTACCGCTCCCGCGGTCAGGGCACGTTCGGTGACAAGATCCTCTCGGCCCAGCGCTTCGGCTTCGGCGGCCACGTAGAGACTGCGAAGAAATGACCCATACGATCCGCAGAAAATCCAAGGCAGAACCCGCACCACCGACCACGCTGTTTTTGTTCGGTGCCCACGGCGACCTGGTCAAGCGCTTGCTGATGCCGGCGCTGTACAACCTCAGTCGCGACGGCTTGCTTGACGAAAATCTGCGGATCGTTGGCGTTGACCACAACGCCATCACGGATGAAGCCTTCGCCCAAAAGCTCGAAGACTTCATCCGTACCGAAGTGGCCGCGAAGGTCGGCAAGGGCGATCAGATGCTTGATCCGGCCTTGTGGGCCAAGCTCGCCAAAGGTATCAGCTACGTCCAGGGCGACTTCCTGGACGACAGCACTTATTCTGCGCTGGCGGCGAAAATCGCCGACAGCGGCACCGGCAATGCGGTGTTTTACCTGGCCACCGCGCCGCGTTTCTTCAGCGAAGTGGTGCGTCGCCTCGGCGCTGCGAAACTGCTGGAAGAAACCCCGGAAGCCTTCAGAAGGGTAGTGATCGAAAAACCGTTCGGCTCCGACCTGCAGACCGCCGAGGCGTTGAACGCCTGCCTGCTCAAGGTCATGTCGGAAAAGCAGATCTACCGGATCGATCACTATCTGGGCAAGGAAACCGTACAGAACATTCTGGTCAGCCGGTTCTCCAACAGCCTGTTCGAAGCGTTCTGGAACAACCACTACATCGACCACGTACAGATCACCGCCGCCGAAACCGTCGGCGTCGAGACCCGTGGCAGTTTCTACGAACACACCGGCGCCCTGCGGGACATGGTGCCCAATCACCTGTTCCAGTTGCTGGCCATGGTGGCGATGGAGCCGCCGGCCGCGTTCGGCGCCGATGCGGTGCGGGGCGAGAAGGCCAAGGTGGTCGGCGCGATCCGTCCATGGACCACCGAAGAGGCGCGGGCCAACTCGGTGCGCGGTCAGTACAGTGCCGGCGAAATCGATGGCAAGCCGCTGGCAGGCTATCGCGAAGAAGCCAACGTATCGCCCGACAGCACCACCGAAACCTACGTGGCGCTCAAAGTGATGATCGACAACTGGCGCTGGGTCGGCGTGCCGTTCTACCTGCGTACCGGCAAGCGCATGAGCGTGCGCGACACCGAAATCGTCATCTGCTTCAAACCGGCGCCGTATGCGCAGTTCCGCGACACCGAGGTCGACGAACTGCAGCCGACCTACCTGCGCATCCAGATCCAGCCCAACGAAGGCATGTGGTTCGACCTGCTGGCCAAGCGGCCGGGGCCGGCGCTGAACATGGCCAACATTGAGCTGGGGTTTGCCTACAAGGATTTCTTTGAAATGCAGCCGTCCACCGGCTACGAAACCCTGATCTACGACTGCCTGACTGGTGACCAGACGCTGTTCCAGCGCGCCGACAACATCGAGAATGGCTGGCGTGCGGTGCAGCCGTTCCTCGATGCCTGGCAACAGGACGCGAGCGTTCAGCCTTATGCCGCTGGCGAAGACGGGCCTCAGGCTGCCGATGATCTGCTGACTCGCGATGGTCGCGTCTGGCATGGTCTCGGATGAGAGAGCCAATCCGCTTTCTGTTGAGCGACATGGACGGCACGCTGTTGCTGCCCGATCACAGCCTGAGCCAGCGCACCATCGATGCCGTCCGAGCGCTGCGCGAAGCAGGCATTCTGTTCAGTCTCGCCACCGGGCGTCCGCCCAAAGCCATGCTGCAACAAATCGAAACCCTGGGCGTCGATCTGCCGACTGCCGCGTTCAACGGCGGCACAATCGTCAATGCGGACGGCAGCATTCTGGTCGCTCACTATCTGCCAGCCACTGCGGCACTCACGGCGCTGGCGTTGTTTGCCGATCAGCCGGAGGTCGAGATCTGGGTGTTCAGCGGCGGCGACTGGCTGCTCAAGGATCCGCATGGGCCTATGGTTCCTCGCGAACAGCATGGTCTGGGTTATCCGCCGGTAGTGGTCGACAGTTTCGAGCCTTTTCTGGAACGCATCGACAAGATCGTCGCGACCAGCAACAACACCGACCTGTTGATCGAGCTGGAGGCACGTTTGCTGCCGAAGGTCGAGGGCATGGCGCAGGTCTCGCGTTCGCAGCCGGTGTATCTGGACGTGACGGCGCTGGAGGCCAACAAGGGCACCGCACTGGCCACTCTGGCCGAGCATCTCGGCGTGCCGCTGGTGCATACCGCAGCGATTGGCGACGGCGGCAACGACCCGGCGATGTTTCATGTTGCTGGCCTGTCGATCGCCATGGGCCAGGCAGAAGACGCCGTGAAGCGTCAGGCGGACGTGGTGACCGGGCCGAACACCGAGGATGGTGTGGCACAGGCCATAGGCAAGTACATTTTGCCGCGTTGATCGATGCATAAAAAAACGGGAGCCCAAAGGCTCCCGTTGTTGTTTCTACAGCCAGTAACTCACGGCATACCAGCCGAGCAGTCCCATCACGACAGTGTAGGGCAATGCCATCCATACCATCCGCCCGTAGGACAACCGCACCAGCGGTGCAATCGCCGACGTCAGCAGAAACAGAAACGCAGCCTGACCATTGGGCGTCGCCACACTCGGCAGATTGGTGCCCGTGTTGATGGCGATGGCTAGCGTCTCGAAGTGTTCACGGCTCATGTGGCCGGACAGGAATGCCTGTTTCACTTCGGTGATGTAGATCGTCGCCACGAACACGTTGTCACTGATCGCCGACAACAGACCGTTGGCGATGAACAGCATCCCCGGTTGCTGCTCGGCAGGCAGTGCCAGTACCCACTGGATCAACGGCGCGAACAGTTGCTGATCATGGATCACCGCCACCACGGCAAAAAACACCACCAGCAGCGCAGTGAACGGCATGGCGTCCTTGAAGGCGCTGCCCAGACGATGCTCGTCGGTGATGCCGGTAAATGCGGTGATCAGGATAATGACCATCAGACCGATCAGGCCCACTTCGGCGACATGGAACGCGAGCCCGGCAATCAGGATCAACGCGGCCGCGCCTTGTACCAGCAGCGCGGCGCGCTGGCGAGGCGTGCGTTCGGCATCATCTTCACGGGCGTAATCGGCCAGTACCGTGCGGACATTGTCCGGCAGTAAGGTGCCGTAGCCGAACCAACGCAGCTTTTCCAGCAGCATGCAGGTCAACAGACCGGCCACCAGCACCGGCAGGGACACCGGTGCAACCTTGAGGAAAAACTCGGCGAAGTGCCAGCCCATCTCGTGACCGATCAGCAGGTTTTGCGGTTCGCCGACCAGTGTGCAGACACCGCCCAGCGCCGTGCCGACCGCGCCGTGCATCAGCAGGCTGCGCAGGAAGGCTCGGAACTGTTCCAGATCCTCGTGATGCAGCTTGGGCAGGTGTTGGTCGTCGCTGAATTCGCTGTCCTGACGCGGATCGTTGCCGGAGGCGACACGGTGATAGACCGAATAGAAGCCGACGGCAGCGCTGATGATCACGGCAGTCACGGTCAGTGCGTCGAGAAAGGCCGAAAGAAACGCCGACAAAAAGCAGAACATCAGCGCCAGCAGCATCTTCGAACGCACGCCGAGCAGCAGCCGCGAGAACAGGAACAACAGAAGGTCTTTCATGAAGTAGATGCCGGCGACCATGAACATCAACAGCAGAATCACCGGAAAATTGTGCTGCAACTCTTCGTACAGCGCCTGGGGCGTGGTCATCTTCAACAGCAGCGCTTCGATCAGCAGCAGACCGCCGGGCATCAGCGGATAGCATTTGAGCGCCATGGCCAGGGTGAAAATGAACTCGATCACCAACAGCCAGCCGGCAGCAACAGGACCTGCCGACCACAGCACCACGGCGTTGAGAATCAGGAACCCGACGATGCACGCCTTGTACCAGCGGGGCGAATGCCCGAGAAAATTGTGCGCGAACGCCTGGGCCAACGAACCGGACATCGGTTGCTCCTTGTTTTAAGAAGCGCGCAAGTTGCCGTAAGCGTTGAGCAAGATCAAGTGCAGGAAGTTTCTGTTCATGGGTTCAGATAGCGCGCAACCACGGCGCGGTAGTTGCCATCCAGTGAATAGCCGCCGACCAGAATTCCACCTTCTGGCTGCACTGCCAGCGATGTGGCGGTGTCGAGGCTGCGGCCCAGTCGCGTACGCAACCAGCCATGGCCGGCGCCGAAACCTTGGTCGAGACGACCGTCAGCTAGATAACGCGCAACAATGAAATCGGCCTCGACCCCGCCAATCGTCGCGCCAACAGCGATCAGTCGCCCGTCCGGCATGCGTTGCGCGGCACTCCACTGACAGCCGCTGGGGCCGATGTCCAACAGGTTGGGTTGACCATTGTTACAGTGCAGGTTGGGGCGACCGTTAATGTGGACGGTCAGTGCCATGCACCGAATCGGGTCCCGACTACTGCCAAAACAATGCAGACGGTCCGTGGATTCGATGACTTGGTTAGCCAGCGCGCTGTGGCCCTGAGCCTTGAACGCGAGGAAACCGTCCAGCGCAAAGCGTTCATCGAGCTGTCCGTCCGGCAGGTAACGTGCAAGCAGGCCTTCCTGAGGGAAGTCGATCGCGCCGGCCACGACAATTCGCCCGTCTTCTTGCAGCAATAAGCCGCCAAGCCATGTGTTGAGCAACAAGTGCCGGACCATCACAAAGCCTCGACCGTTGAAGGTTTGGTCGAGATTGCCGGCGGGCGTGACTCGGATCAGCATGCCGACATGGTCGGCCAGTGAGCAGTGGTGGTTGGCAATCAACAGAATATGTCCGTCATTCTGGACGGCGAAATCGCAGGCTTCTGCCCCCGGGACGCCGGGTGGCAGCCAGGTGTCGCGAGTGCCCATGGACAGATCGCCGGGCAAACGCACTATTTTCCGGCCGTTGTCGCCGAACTCCGGGACCGGTCGGCCCTGCGCATCGAACAGGGCGAGGGCGGGCAACGTGCGATGTACGGACTCGTAATGCAGGCCTGCCAGCAGGATCCGACCATCAGGCAAGACCTGGATCTTGCTGCCCGTGGCTTCGAAACCAGAGGCGAACTGGCCGATCACGCTGCCCTGAAAGCCGAAGCCAAGATCCGCGGAGCCATCATCCAGCAGACGGGCCAGGCCGAAACGGCTGCCTTGAGGCGTGCCGACCTTGGCGGCGATCAGGATACGACCTTGCGGGTCAAGTGCGACATGCTGGGTCAGGCTGGACGTGCTGCCGGAAAAATACACCTGAGTCACGCCGTTATTGGCAAATCTCTTGTCGAGTTGTCCGGCGTTATTCGCCAGCGCCGGGAGCGCAATAGCGGACTGGATTGACATGCCTGCTCCTCCTTGCAAGTTGACCAACAGCCGGGAGCCGGGTCGGTAACTGCATGGCGAAACATTCAATCCCTGTAGACGCACAAGTACAACTGACAGAACTAACAGGTGGAGCGTCGTTCTGTGCCAGAACAATGACTTTTTGAACCAGTCGCAAGCCTGCCAAGCATTCAGGCGCGAAAGTGTGGAGGAAAGTTGTACAAAGTGGCTGAAGTTAAAAAGGATTCAGCAACTTCAAAGAAGAGGGCGGATGACTTGAAAGTCATCCGCATGGCCCTCGGATCAGTGTGGCATCGACCAGGACTGCAGTGCATAGCCCTCATCGCTCAGTTCTGCGCGAGCCTGTTGCAACAGGAACTCAAGCTGAGCCGGATCGGAATAGGCGCTGCTTGGAATACGGGTGCGACCGATCTGCGAATTGGTGCGGTCGATAACGGTCAGGCTCAGTTCGCCATTGCCGTCTTGTGGGGCCCAGGCCACGCATTGGAAAGGTTTAAACGCGTGGTTGGCAATCAAAAGAGCTTCGTTGATACGGAGCGGGGCGGTCATGGGTTCTTCTCTCTGTAGTGCCCAATCAAGTGATGTGCCGTCGGTTGGGCTTACCGTGCGGCGAGTTACTTGTACTGATGCACGCAACCCGCTGACAGGTCACACAGGATTTGAAGAAATTTCGACTTTCTTTCATACAATCTCTGTTATGGCGTTTTTTGAAAGCTGGATGAAAGAATCGAGTCGATAGCTAACTAATAAAACAGGTTCTTATAACTACTTCACTTGTGCGCCTATAAGCAATCGATACAAGGCGCCGTCAAATTCTTGCTAATGTTACAGCCAGGTCTGCCAAATGACTGTTTTTACAATCATTTCCTATAATTTGGCGCCAAGGAACAGTCATGATCGAAGCGTCCGCGTTACGACGTTTGTTGGTAGTCGACCCCTGCGACGACTGTCACCGATTATTGCCCGGTTTGCGTGCGGCAGGCTGGGATGTCGACAGTTGCAGCCTCGAAAATGCTGCCGACCGAAGTTGCGATGTCGGCTTGTTGCGTTTGCAACCTTTTCATCTGGAGCGTCCCGAGTCGGTCAAAGAACTGATCAGTCGCAGTGGCGCGGAATGGATCGCGGTTCTTAATCAGGAAGTGCTGCGCCTGCAGAACGTTGGCGACTTCGTTTGTGAATGGTTTTTCGACTTTCATACTTTGCCGTTCGACGTGTCGCGGGTCCAGGTCACCCTCGGCCGGGCGTTCGGCATGGCGCGCCTGCGTGGCCAGGGCAATGTCCATGTGGACCAGCCGGAACACGAGTTGCTGGGTGACAGCAAACCGATCCGCGAATTGCGCAAGCTGTTGAGCAAACTTGCGCCCACCGAGTCGCCAGTATTGATTCGCGGCGAAAGCGGCACCGGCAAGGAACTGGTCGCCCGTACCCTGCATCGACAATCGCAGCGCCATAGCAAACCGTTCGTGGCCATCAACTGCGGGGCGATTCCCGAACATTTGATCCAGTCCGAGCTGTTCGGCCATGAAAAAGGTGCGTTCACCGGCGCCCATCAGCGCAAGGTCGGACGCATCGAGGCGGCCAACGGCGGCACCCTGTTTCTGGACGAAATCGGTGATCTGCCGCTGGAACTGCAGGCCAATCTGCTGCGCTTCCTCCAGGAAAAACACATCGAACGCGTCGGCGGCAGCCAGCCGATCCCGGTGGATGTCCGGGTGTTGGCGGCCACCCACGTTGACCTTGAAGCCGCGATCGAGAAAAAGCGCTTCCGTGAGGATTTGTACTACCGGCTGAATGTGCTGCAGGTCGTTACTGCACCGTTGCGAGAGCGTCATGGCGATCTGTCAATGCTGGCCAACCATTTTTCCCATTTCTACAGTCACGAAACCGGTCGTCGCCCTCGCAGCTTCAGTGAGGACGCGCTGATCGCCATGGGTAAGCACGACTGGCCGGGCAATGTCCGTGAGCTGGCCAACCGCGTGCGTCGCGGACTGGTGCTGGCCGAGGGGCGGCAGATCGAGGCGCGTGATCTGGGGCTGATCAGTCAGCAGTCGCTGGCCACCCCGATGGGCACCCTCGAAGACTACAAGACCCGCGCTGAACGCCAGGCGTTATGCGATGTGCTTAACCGGCACAGCGACAATCTAAGTGTGGCCGCTAAAGTGCTGGGCGTCTCTCGGCCGACGTTCTATCGCTTGCTGCACAAACACCAGATCCGCTAGGGCGCGGTGCTTCTTCCGGCAAGAAGCTGAAAAGGCCCGCTGCGATGCAAGTCGCAGCGGGCCTTTTCATTGTGTGGCGGGTTAGAAGTAGTACGGGAATTTCAGGCTGAAGGAAAAGTCCGGGGCATCGTCGGTCATGCCGATGGACAGGTTGGGTACGATGGTCAGGTTGTCGGTGGCCGCGATGGTCATGCCGACGTTGAAATAACCGGCGTTGGCATCGCTGGATACCACCGATTCCCAGGACCCGCCGTCCTGTTTCAGCTTGCTCTGGCGTTGTACAAGGTCGGAAACCGAGAACGACATACTCATTTTTTCGTTGAGTGCGAAGGCTATGCCTGCACCGATCTGGAAGCTGTCGCCGATCCGGACCTTGCCCGGTGTTTTCTGGTTGACCGTGGAACTGATGTCGTCAAATGACTCCTCCAGGTTATGGGTGTAGGACAGGCTACCGAAGAGCACGGCAGGGTCATATGTCTTGACCAGCGAGATGCCCGGTGTAATCGACCAGACGCCGTTGCCGGTGGGCAGGGTGTCAGGCACGAAGAGGTTGCTGTTGGCGTCTGTCTTGCGCAGTTTGATACCGAAAGGGTCCTTGCCCGTAGGGGCTTTGATGCGCAAGGACACCACTGCATCCGGCGAATTGACCGATTCGTCCAGGAACTTGTAGGCGATGCCGAAGTTGACGTCGCCAAGGGTTGGGTCGCGACTGACGTCCTGTTCGGTGGTGACGTTGGAGGCACCACCGTTGCCGCCACCGGACTGATAAGTCGACTCTCGGTACACCACCGGCACGTTCAGGTCGAATTGCCAGCGGTTGTCGAAGTTATAGCGGCCCGTCAGGTCGAGGGTCCAGGTGTCGGCCTTGATCCGGTCGAGGTTGATATTGCCCAGGAAGATCGAATCCAGTGCCAGGAAACCGTTGAGAATCAACTGGCGCGTGTCATAACGCGAATAGGTAATACCGGTTTCAAAGCTGAACTTGCCACCGCCGAAGAAGCCGCTGGCCTCGTCGTACAGGTTGGACACACTCTGTGCCGGTTGCGAGTCATCGGCCAGTGACTGCCCGTAAGAAGCCCCACTGCCACCGGCTGCACCCCCCGACGCTGCTGCGGCCCCGGTGCCGGTGGCCACTTTGGGATTGCCTTTCATGTCCGCTGGCGACTTGGCCAGACGCTTGGGTGGTGGTGAAGCCGGTTGATCTTCTACCTGGCGGACCCGTTGTTCGAGTACCGCCAGGGCTTTCTGTTGCACTTCGTATCGTTGCTTAAGCTCCAGAAGCTCCCGTTTCAAGGTTTCCACATCCGCATCGGGTGCTGCTTGCAGCATCGCCGCGGGGAGAAGAGTACTCAGACAAACAGCGGCACGCAGTGATACTGATCGATACATGAATAAGCCGTCCCTTTTTAAGGCTAATGATCGAGACTCAGCGTAGTTCAATATCCGATGTTGCGTAGTGCTCTAAGTTGACTCAGATTGCAATCGAGCGCTCCGGCGCTCATGCCGTTATTGTTAAGGACAACGTTAAGCGTTGTCAGGTTGTTGACGACGTTCGAATTACCCAGCAAACGCGTATTTTGCAGCAGCCCGCCTTGGGCCACTTGTTGCAGGGCGGTGCCCTGGTTGCCTGCGGCCTGGATGGCCATTTGCACGCCACCACCGGTGGCGGAAACCGCGACGCTACCGGCCGCATTGCTGCCGGAGATTGTTTGTCCGGCCATCAAGGCTTGCCCCTGGGCCGGTACCAGTGCCGGTGCCTGGTTGGCCTCGGAAACGTTGATCGCAACGTTGTTATAGGCCGAGTTGCCGTCACCGGCGGCGCGAACGCTTTGGGTCACGCCTTGGGAACTGTTGAGTCCCGCGCCACCAACGACTGTACCGGTACCCGTTTGCAGGGTGCTGCCGTTGCCGGTTTCCTTGATGGTTGAGACATAGAATTCGGGTTTTACGGTTGCCGCCTGCAATTGCATCGAGGACGTAGCCCCGATCAGATCTCCGCTGGCGTTGCGCCAGGTACTGCTCATGACAATACCGAAGCTGATAATCCGGCCCGGCATGATGTAACGACCGCGAAGCTGAGCCAGCTCCTGATCCTGGATTTCGATGGGTTTGAATCCTGCATTGGCATAGCCTGATGCGCTCGCTGCCAGGCAGGCGGCGGCCAGCCAGTATGAGGTTTTCATCTGCTGCTCCCGGGACATCCAGCCCCACTCTTTATAATCGGCGATTAAAAGAAGTCGCTCTGTATGAACCCGAAGTCCATCAATTCAGCATCTTTGACGGGATTGAAAGTATCCAGCTTGTTCTTGGCGGTCAGCGGTACCGGAGGACTGCGTAGTGCATTGGTCTTGTCGTATCCGGGGCCGACGATCGCAAAAACGATGCCGTTCCAACCTTTGACAAAGTCATCATGGTTGTAGCGTTTGTGCCCTAAGACCGGGTCTGCGATGTAGACCCAATCCTTGTCCGCCCGCTGCAACACCACGAAATGCTTGT
Source organism: Pseudomonas sp. stari2 (assembly GCF_040760005.1). NCBI lineage: Bacteria > Pseudomonadati > Pseudomonadota > Gammaproteobacteria > Pseudomonadales > Pseudomonadaceae > Pseudomonas > Pseudomonas sp. Stari2. The sequence goes on along the minus strand of NZ_CP099760.1, from coordinate 3,588,763 downwards.
AGCCGCGAATTTCCATCAGTACCACCACCGGGATAGTGACCGCGTCGAGTTTTTCCGGCGGGATCTTGTAGCCCCTGGCGCGCATTCCGATGCTTTCTATGTAGCGCTTCATGTCCAGCATGGAGAAGCCCTGTGTACGGACCAGCTCCTGGTCGGAATTGACCAGCATGCCTTTGATGATGTGCTCTTCATCGACGTCGAGCCAATAAGCCTGGCGTAGTACCGTTGCCAGAGCGGCGGCGCCGCAGCTGAAATCGGTTTTTTGTTCGACGATGTCGGAAAACTTGCGTTCTCGAATGCTTTGCACGTGCTTGTAGATGAGGGTGCCACCGGGCAGGGCAGCCACGGGCATCTGGGCGGCCTGGGTCAGGCCAGACAGGCAAAGCAGAGCGAGGAGGGTAGTCTTACGCATGATCGATACGCCTTTTCGGACTGAGGAAAAGCCCCGTTTCCGGGGCTTTCGTTTCGATCGCGATTACATGCAGGCTTTGCAACCTGCAGCGATGGACAGCGAGTTGCTTTGTTGGTTGCCAACACCGGCGGCGTTGTTGAAGCCACCGTTACCCGACCAGTTGTTGCCTACGTTGTTCATACTGGCAGTGTTGGTGACAGGGTTTTTCCAGCCGTCTGGGGTCAGCACTTGTTGAGTGGTCACGCCAGCCAGACCGAAGACACCCACGGCTTCAAACTTGGCTTTTTGATCTCTGTCGTCGCCATGGCCACGATTGTCGTTGCCGTAGCCGTGACCATGACCATGATCGTTGTCTTCGATGGTAGCGGTGCCTTTGGCGACGAACACACCTGCTGCGTTGAAAGTACCGGTGAGGGTATCTTTTTTGTAGGTTTGTGTGCCGTAGTTGGAGACACCCAGGCCAGTGGAGCTTTGGTTGGCAGCAGCGGCGGCATTAGCTACACGACCACCGGATACAGCGATTGCCAGGTTGTTTTTCTGTTGGTTGAAGTCGCCAGCAGCGTTGTTCACGCCGATGTTGCCCGAACCACCGTTGCCGACGTTGTTGAGGCTGGCGCTGGCAGTGCTGGAGTAGTTGGCGACACCATTGTTGGCGTTGATTTGAGTGGCGCTGGATGCGGAAACCGCTGCGCCGAAGATGAAGCTTTCGTCAGCAGTTGCCAAAGCAGCGGCGTTGTCTTGCTGGTTACCATCGCCTGCGGCGTTGTTCATGCCAATGTTGCCGTTGGCACCGTTGACAGCGTTGGTGGCGTTGGCATTGTTGTTGGTACCTTGGTTCAGCACCCCGTTGCCTTCACTGGTTTGCTGGTCGATGACCGCAGCGCCTGCACCGGCGGTGATTTGCAGCAGTTCTTCCAGAGTTGGGCCTTTTGGACCGTGACCGTGACCATGACCGTGATCATCACGACCGCCTGCCTGTGCTGCGATTGCCATCACTGCTGCAAGTGCGAAAACCAGTGGTTTGAGAGCCATTGTAGGTTTCATGGTGTTTCTCCGTCGTGCTTATTAGTTGGTTAAGTGTTGGTACTTTCTAATTGCACTGCTTTGTGTGGGTCAGTCAGCGACCCGGATGCTCAGGGTGTTAGCCATTCGGTTCCCCACCCCGGCACTCTGGTTCACCTGGATAACCCCGCGACTGCCGGTGAAGGCCTGATCACTTGTCGTGACCTGGCGACTGCCGGGGGTGCCAGTTGCTCCTGAGCTCGGTAACAGCGCCACGTTCTGTTGGGAAAGGGCGCTATCGTCAACGCTCTGCGGTGCAGCACTGATGCTGATACGCATGGCGTTGGCCATCTGGTTGTTGGCCCCGGAACCCTGGTTCACGCCCAGTGCGCCGTTGCCGTTACTGAATGAGGTGCCGCCGATTGTGGAGCTCGCATTGATCGAGCGGTCGGCCGGTGTATCGAGTTTTTGGTGAATGCTGGTGGTAGCACTGGCTGACGTGCCAATGGCGATCGACTTGACGTTTGCTTGTTGCTGTTGGTCGCCGGCGGCCTGGTTGACGTTGAAGTTACCGTTGTACTGCACGCCGGAATTCTGAATGTTGGCGCTGTCCACGGCGCTTGGGTCGGCCATTACACTGGTGCAGCCAAGCAGTGCCAAAAGGAGCAGGGAACGATTCATCTCATTGGCCTCCGGCCATGCGGGTCAGCGGAGCCAGACCACTGCTGAGCGAGCGGTTGATGGTGTTGGAGATCGTGCCGCCACCGCCGCCACCATGGCCGGCGCTCATACCGGGCAGGCCATTCGGGTTGGTCAGGACGTTGGTGCCTGGCAGGTTGGAGCCAACTGCCATGTTGCCGCGGATCGATGAGCCACTGGCTACACTGGCAAATTCACCGTCATTGAGTTCGGTGCTGGTCATTGCCTGGTCGATGCGGCCGGAAGGGTTGGCATTCACGGTGGTCGGGTAAGGGTCCTTGCCCGGAGCGCTACGTCCGATCGGAATTGGCTGTACGTCGCGATTGAGAACGATCACGCCATTGCCCTCGGCCTGAACGTTGAAACTGAGGAACGTGCTGGCTGCAGATCCGATCAGCAGAAGGCAGGTAAAGGCTTTGTTGATGTTTCCCACGGCGGCAATTCCTTCTTCAGTGGGCTGGCCCTAGTCAGCGTTGTGAAGGAGAGAGCGAAAGCTGTGCCGGTTTTTAAATGTTCTTGGATTTCAACAGGTTGGCTCGAAGGTATGCAGCGCTGATACAAATGCTGTTTCAACATTGAAACAACGCGCCATCGGTACAAGCGCCCATACCCATTGCAAAGCTCTGGAACAAGGGTTTGCGAGCAGGTGTTTCAAAGGTGTAACAAGTCGGGTGACAAAGCGATGAAGGCCGTTGAGACGGGCACTTTGCACCCGAGGGAGTGTTTCAGGATCGGACACTTTGGCCCCAAAACAGGGGAACCCGCCCCCGGGAAACGGGCTCAATCTTCCAGCAGGTTTCGCACGGCGTCGAAGGCCTGAATCTGCCGTGCCGCCCAGTCGCCCTGAATGATCCGGACCGGTTGGCGATGCTGCTCCAGCCAGACCTTTGTGGCGTCGTAGAACGCCAGTCGTTCACTCAACTGCGGCTGGCAGCGCTGGCCATCGTTGGTCCAGTCGATCTGCTCCGGGGACAGCAACAGGTGCAGGTCGTAATGACGCGCCAGCAGTTCCGGTTCCAGCCAGTCGGGACAGTCCCCGAACAGCGTCTGGCTCCAGAGAATGTTGCTCAACAGATGAGTGTCTAGAATCAGCAACGAAGGCTGCTGCGCTCGCGCCTCGTCTTCCCACTGCAATTGGCCGCGAGCAATTTCAGGAATGTCTGCGAGGCAGGTATCCCGGGGATTCTGCTCGATGAACCAGCGCACGTACTCATCCACCCGCAAACCGCCGAACTGTTGCTGCAGCCCGGCCGCCAGCCAGCTCTTGCCGGTGGATTCCGGCCCGGTCAGAACAACGACTTTCATGTGCGCAACGCCGGATCGGCGCGCCATTCCCGCCAGCCCTGCACCGCGATCAGGGTGAACAGGGCGTACAGCGCAGCGGTGAGGTAAAGGTCTTTGTAAAGAAACAGGCCGACAAAGATCACATCCAGCACGAACCACAGTGCCCAGCATTGCAGGCGCTTGTGCGCCATCCAGAATTGCGCGACCAGGCTGAAAGCGGTCAACGCCGCGTCGAGCCAAGGCTGCGCGGCATCGGTCCAGTGCGCCATGGCGGCGCCCAGCAAAAGGCTGCCGGCGGCGCCGATGGCCAGTCCTTGCAGAATCGAACGGGAGTCGAGCCGGCTGACCTCACGCCCGTCATGCATCGTCCCGGCCCGGGTCCATTGCCACCAGCCGTAGACTTGCAGCGCGGCGTAAACCACCTGCAGCAACATGTCCGAATACAGCTTCACCTCGAAGAAGACCCAGCTGTAGAGCAAGACCATTACCAGCCCGATCGGCCAGCACCAGGGGTTCTGTTTGACCGTCAGCCAGACGGCGATCACACCGAGGGCGGCGGCAAACAGTTCGAGCCCGGACATGCAAGATCCTTGGAGGGAGTAGAAGAGGGGGCGGATTGTACCCAAAAACCTGTGGGAGTGAGCCTCCCACAGGCTGAGAGCGTCAGACGCGGAACTGGCGCAGCAAACCGTTCAGTTGCTCGCTCAACTGGCCGAGCCGAACGCTGGCGGCGCTCGACTGCTCGGCAGCCAGTGCGGTGCTGTGGGACAGGCCGGCAGCCTGGGTGACGTTCTGGTTGATGTCCTCGACCACGTGCGCCTGTTGCAGGGTCGCACTGGCGATCGACGCATTCAGACCGTTGAGGTTGCGCAGCGCCTGGCCGATCGCATTGAGGCTCGCACCGGCCAGTCCGGCCTGCTCGATGGTCAGCTGCGAGGCCTTGCTGCTGTCGCCGATCACTTTCACCGCGGCTTCAGAATGATTTTGCAGGCGCTCGATCATTGACTGGATTTCCGCCGTGGATTTCTGTGTGCGCTGTGCCAGCAGGCGAACCTCATCGGCCACCACGGCAAAACCACGGCCCTGTTCGCCGGCGCGGGCGGCTTCGATGGCGGCGTTGAGTGCCAGCAGGTTGGTCTGTTCGGCAATCGAGCGGATCACCTCCAGGACACTGCCGATCTGCGTGCTTTCGGTCGCCAAAGTACGAATGACTTCGACCGCCTGATCGATGGTGCCGGACAATTTGTCGATCTGTTGCAGGCTGCCGTCGATGTTGATCTGGCCCTGCTGCGCCTGAGCTTCGGCATCGCGCATTTCGTTGGCGGCATGCTCGGCGTTCTTCGCCACATCCTGCACGCCGTAGGTGACTTCGTTGATGGCCGTCGCCACCAGCTCCATCTGCTGCGATTGTTGCTGGCTGCGTTGCTGGGCCTGACTCGCGTCGTTGCCCAGTTCAGTGGAGGACTGGCCCAGCGCGCTGGCCGACACCTGCAAATCGCCGATCACCCGGCGCAGCTTGGCGGTGAAGGCATTGAAGTGATGGGCCAGTTGCGTGACTTCGTCCTGGCCATGGGTATCGAGGCTGCGGGTCAGGTCGCTTTCGCCGCTGGCAATGTTGGCCATGGCGTTCACGGTTTCCTGCAACGGGCGAACGATGCTGCGGGCAATCAGGATCACCAGCACGCCCATGATCAGTGCAATCAACAGACCGACAACGGAAGCCTTGATCACCTGGCCCTGAAACTCAGCCTGCACATCGTCGACGTACACGCCGGAACCCAGCACCCAACCCCATGGCTCGAACAGTTTCACGTAGGAGGTCTTGGCCACCGGTTCACTGGCACCGGGTTTCGGCCAACGGTAGTCGACCATCCCGGCGCCCTTGGATTTGGCGATGGCAACCATCTCGTTGAACACTGCAAAACCGTCCGGGTCGCGGATCGCCGAGAGGTTCTGGCCTTCGAGCTTCGGATTGGTTGGGTGCATGACCATCACGGGCGTGAGATCGTTGATCCAGAAGTAATCGTTCTGGTCATAACGCAGGCCGCGAATCGCCGTCAGCGCCTGCTTCTGCGCGGCGTCGCGGGTCAGGGTTCCCGCCGCTTCCAGGCTCTGGTAATAGGTCAGCAAACCGCTGGCGGTCTGCACCACATGCTGGGTTTTCTGGGCCTTGGCGTGATACAGGTCATCGTGGATCTGCTTGAGCATCAACAGGCCCAGGGTCAGCAGCATGACCACCGCCACAATCAAGATGAGCCACAAGCGTCGGCTGATCGACACACTGCGCAAGCTGTTCATAACGCTGTCACTCCGATTTCTTTTTCTTGTAATAAATCACCGCCAGCATCCAACCACGTTTCCTTGGTCGGGCATACGCGACCCAAGTCGTAGAGCGCGGCAGCGCTATTACGGCTTGTCTGTTAGGATTTCGGCCCCGTGCGTGAAAACCTGAACCCAAGTTGCCATTTCACGGAATTTTGACCGTTTCGTGTGGATCCTTGGCGCGCGGAATCGGTACAGCAACAAACAGCTACGCTGATCGCAGTGAACGTAAAAAATACTATCGGGGCATGCCTGAACGCATCGCTCTTTGGGGGATTGATGGACCTTTGGACCGCCTTGCAGGCACTGATTCTTGGAGTTGTAGAAGGGCTGACGGAGTTTTTGCCCATTTCCAGTACCGGACACCAGATCATTGTCGCCGACCTGCTGAATTTCGGCGGCGAACGCGCCATGGCGTTCAACATCATCATTCAGCTCGGCGCGATTCTCGCGGTGGTCTGGGAGTTTCGCCGCAAGATTCTCGACGTGGTCATCGGCTTGCCGACCCAGCCGAGTGCGCGACGCTTTACCGCCAACCTGCTGATCGCCTTCCTGCCCGCCGTGGTGCTCGGCGTGATCTTTGCCAATCTGATTCACAAGTACCTGTTCAACCCGATCACCGTAGCGACGGCGTTGGTGGTGGGCGGCTTCATCATGTTGTGGGCCGAGCGCCGGCAGCATGAAGTGCACGCCGAAACCGTGGACGAAATCACCTGGAAGGATGCGCTGAAGGTCGGTTTCGCCCAATGTCTGGCGATGATCCCGGGCACCTCGCGCTCCGGCTCGACCATCATTGGCGGGCTGCTGTTCGGTCTGTCGCGCAAGACCGCCACCGAGTTCTCGTTTTTCCTGGCGATGCCGACCATGGTCGGTGCGGCGGTCTATTCGGGCTACAAGTACCGCGCGCTGTTCGTGCCGGCGGACTTCCCGGTGTTTGCCATCGGTTTTGTCACGGCATTCGTTTTCGCCATGATCGCCGTGCGCGGTTTGCTGAAGTTCATCGCCAGCCACAGCTATGCGGCATTCGCCTGGTACCGGATCGTGTTCGGTCTGTTGATTCTGGCGACCTGGCAGTTCGGTTGGGTGGACTGGGCGGCAGCCAAGGCATGAGTGACTCCCGCGCACGCCGCCCGGATCGCGGTCCTTCCGGTGGCAGCATCCAGCATCTGAAGTTGAAGCTGATGATCTTGCTGATCGTCTGTGCGTTGCCGCTGTTCGGTTCGCTGTCGATGTGGCTGCGCGGAATCTCACGGGTGCCGCTGACGGCTTATGGGCTGGTCAGCGTGCTGGCGTTTTTCCTGTACTGGGCCGACAAGCGCAAGGCTCGCGCCGACGCCTGGCGCACGCCGGAGAACGTCCTGCACACCGTGGAACTGGCGGGAGGCTGGCCGGGCGCGTTGATCGCCCAGCAAGTCTTCCGGCACAAGACGCGCAAGGTGTCGTTTCAGATTCTGTTCTGGGTGATCGTCGCGCTGCACCAGGTGTTCTGGATCGACCAGTTGTTCCTCGGTTCGAACCTGTTGGCGCTGGGTTAGAACTACAGCAGCAAACCCACCTGGGTTTTCTTCGGCAGCTTGCTCACCACCAACTGGTGAGAACGTTGCAGTAACCCTCGCAGTTCCTCGGCGCTCAAGGGGTAGGGCGGGTGCATGATGATCCACTGTGCCCGCGCCAGATATGGCGCCGGGTGAATGCCCGGCCGGTCGCAATGGCCGAGAAACAGATCCTTGTCGACCTTGAACGCCAGCGACTCGCCACGCAGCCCCTGCAAGGCGAACATCTTGTTACCGGCAATCGAAAACACCCGCACACCGCCCCATTTGTAATCTTCACGGGCACCGGGCAATGCCAGGCAGAAGTCCGCGACGTCCGCTTCGCTCATCTTTCCTTGTTTCATAACAGCCGTTCTCCACAGGCATTGAACGATTCGACCAGATGATCGATCCACGCGCGCACCGCCGGCATCACCCCGCGCCGGTGCGGATACACCGCTTGCAGCCAGCCGCCAGGCAATGACCATTCCGGCAGCAATTGCACCAGCGTGCCGTTGTTCAGCTCTGCTTCGCAATACATCATCGGCAGCAGGGTGAAACCCTGGCCGGCCAGCACGCAGGCCTTGCGCACGATGAAGTCGTCGATACCCAGCCGTGCTTCCAGCGCCAGATCGCAACTCTTGCCGTGCTGATCGAGCAGGCGCACGTGCACCATGCGATCGGCTTCCAGCGCGCCGAGCACCGGCAGGGTTTTCAAGTCCTGCGGATGATTGATCTCCACGCCCTGTATAAAGGTAGGGCTCGCGACCACCACCATTTGCGCCTGACGCAAACGGCGGGTCACCAGCATCGGTTCTTCGTCGCCGTGTTCGCGCACCCGTAGAGCGACGTCGATACCTTCGGTGATCAGATCGACCCGGCGATTGATCAAGGTGACTTCCAGTTGCACCTGGGGATATTTGCCGAGGAAATTGCTGATCACCACCGGCAGCATTTCATGGGCCAGCCCGGTCGGGCTTGACACCCGCAGGCGGCCACGGGGTTCGCTGGACATGCTGGCCACCGTTTCATCGGCCATTTCCGCTTCCAGCAGCATCGCCTGGCAGTGGCGCAAATAGCGCTCGCCAACCGCAGTCAGCTTCAATTGACGGGTAGTGCGTTGCAGCAAGCGTGCACCCAAGCGTTCTTCCAGTTCGGCAATCCGCCGCGACAGGCGCGACTTGGGAATGCCCAGTAAACGGCCGGCCGCGGCGAATCCGCCGGCCTCGACCACTTTGGCGAAATAGTAGAGATCGTTGAGGTCTTGCATAGGGGAATCCGACTGTTCTATCAGTGGGACAAACTATCGCATTGTTGCCGTCTAATCAGCTATTGGTTTCGTAGGTAGGATTGTCTCCATTCCGTCGCCACCGGCGATTCTTTCCAGGAGATTCCACTATGAAACTGCTGCACATCGATTCGAGCATTCTGGGCGACAACTCCGCTTCCCGTCAGCTGAGCACCGAAGTCGTCAAAGCCTGGCAAGCCGCCGAGCCAAGCGCTGTCGTGACCTACCGCGACCTGGCCGCCGACGCCATCAGCCACTTTTCATCGACCACTCTGGTGGCCGCCGGCACCACCGCTGAACTGCGCAACGCCGCACAACAGCACGAAGCCGAGCTGAGCGCCAACACCCTGGCCGAGTTCATCGCCGCCGACGCCATCGTGGTTGCCGCGCCGATGTACAACTTCACCGTGCCAACCCAGCTCAAGGCCTGGATCGACCGCATCGCCGTCGCTGGCCAGACTTTCCGCTACACCGAAGCCGGCCCTGAAGGCCTGTGCGGTGGCAAGAAGGTGATCATCGTATCGACTTCGGGCGGCATCCACGCCGGTCAGGCTTCGGGCGTGGCTCACGAAGATTACCTGAAGCTGGTCTTCGGCTTCCTCGGCATCACCGACATCGAAATCGTCCGCGCCGAAGGTCTGGCCTACGGTGAAGAAGTTCGCAACAACGCCATGAGCGCGGCCCAAACCCGCATCAGCGAGCAACTGTTCGCTGCAGCGTAAGGCTTTCGTAAAGAACAGCTCTCGTTCAGGCAACACCCAAAAAACTCTGTATTCTGGTTCTGCAAGGGCCAGATACGGAGTTTTTTGTGTCTGACTGTTACATGATCTGGCCCGGGTTATGCAGTCTGATGATCAACGTCTGAGTGCAACGCCGCGCCGGATCACCGAACCACGGAGTTTCGGGCGTCGAACACAACGGATCTTTCGATTGAGTAACAACAGGGTGGGGCATCCCATGATGCGTCTTTGTGCAACGTTACTGATTTGCCTGCTCGGCAGCCTGAATTCAGTGCACGCAGCCCCCGGCCAGCACCCACGCTGGAGCGTCGGTTATCACGAGATGACGTTCCTCGATCCGCTCGACCTGCAACCGATGCGTGCCATCGCGTTCTATCCCTCCAGCGACCGCGAGCACATGAGCCTGCTCGAGGGCTATTCGGTCGAAGCCGGCGAAGACGCCAAGGTCGCCCTCGGCCGCTTTCCGATGCTGATGTTGTCCCACGGCAACACCGGCACGCCGCTGGCGCTGCACGACCTCGCCACTTCGTTGGCTCGCAAAGGCTTTGTGGTGGTGGCAGTGATTCATCCCGGCGACAATTCCAGGGATCACAGCCGCCTTGGCACTTTGAGCAACCTCTATGGGCGCCCGATCCAGATTTCCGAAGCCATTACCGCAACCCTTGGCGACCGCATGCTCGCACCGTTCGTGAATGCCGACCAGGTCGGCGTGATCGGTTATTCGGCGGGTGGCGAGACCGCGTTGATCCTTTCAGGCGCGCAGCCTGACCTGGATCGCCTGCGCCGTTACTGCCAGGAGCGTCCGGACGACCGCGACGCCTGTAACACCCAAGGCGAGCTGATTGTCGACCGCGATGACTTGCAACCAGTGGCCGACCCACGGGTTCACGCTTTGCTGTTGATGGCGCCGCTGAGCCTGAAATTCGGTCGTCACACCCTCGCTGACGTGCATGTGCCGGTGCTGCTCTATAGCGGTGACGGCGACAAACTGGTGGCTTTCGACAAGAACGCTGCCGCCCTGGCGCGCAAACTGCCGACTGCGCCGGACTTCAAGTTGCTGGCCGGGGCAGGGCACTTCGTATTTATGGCGCCGTGCAATGAAGAGCAGATTCGTGCGATGCCTGCGCTGTGCACCGATGCCGATGGCGTGGATCGCGAAGACATTCACCGCAATTTGATTTCAGAGGCCGGGCGGTTTTTCTCCAATGCGCTGGGCAAGCCTTCCCGGGCGGGGATGCAGACGGCGGACCAGTAAAGGCTCAGGCCATCGCCCGACGCTTGAGCCACAAGGTCAGCGCCAGTCCGCTCACGGACAGCAGTGCTGCGCCCAGGAATATCCACGAATACCCCAGATTCAACGCCACCGCCCCCATCAGCGGCCCGGCGACCGCCAATGCCAGATCGAAAAACACCGCGTAAGCACTCAACCCGGCACCACGGCTGGAGTTGGGTACCTGCTTGATGGCTTCAACGCCCAACGCGGGGTAAACCAGCGACAACCCGAACCCTGCCAGCCCGGCGCCGATCAGTGCGTAGCCGGTGGACGGTGCGAGCCACAGCAACAGCAACCCGACGGTTTCGATACTCATGCAGGCGATGGCCGAAGCAAAGCCGCCGAATCGAGCAATGGCAGAAATGAACAACAGCCGCGACAGGATGAAGCACACGCCGAACACCGTCAGGCAGTACGCCGCACCGGTCCAGCCGCGATTGAGGTAATAAAGGGTGATGAACGTGGTCAGGGTGCCGTAACCTATCGAGGCCAGGCTCAAACTGGCGCCGAATGGCGCAATCCGCCCGAATACCGCCCAGAACGGCAACCGCTCGCCGCGCACCACCGGCACGGAAGGTTTGTTGCGGATCAGCAGCAGGGCGCCAGTGGCCAGTATCGACAGCGCAATACCGAGGCTGGTAAAGCCATAATCGGCCACCATCAGCACACCCAGCGGCGCGCCGATCGCAATGGCGCCATAAGAGGCGATGCCATTCCAGCCGATGGACCGGGCGGTATGTTCCGCACCCACCTGGCCCATGCACCAGCTGATGGTGCCGACGCCGATCAGGCCCTGTGCAATACCGAGCAGCAAACGCCCTGCGATCAGAATGATCAGGCTCGGAAGTGGAAAGTCCTGAAGCAGGGTCGATATGAATGTCAGTACACCGCTGAGGACGATCCCCAACAGGCCATAAACGATCGCCCGTTTTGTCCCGACGGTATCCGACATGCGCCCGGCCATGGGGCGGCTGAGCAGGGTGGCCAGGTATTGTGAGCCGATCACCAGACCCGCAACGACAGCACTGAAACCCAGTTGTTCGTGCACGTAACCGGGCAGCACCGCAATCGGCAGTCCGATGCAGAGGAAGGCGATAAAGGTGTAGAAAACGATGGAGACGATCTGCAGGGTGATCGCCATGGAGCTTTGCGGTGGCTGTTGCTGCGCAGACATAAGGGCTCGTTCGCGGGCGGCGATGGGAGAGTCCGCATCATGGCTTGGGTGTGAAATAAAAGAAAGCAGGCTAACTATCTTTCCCGGACGCAATAAAAAGCCCCGCCATGGGGGCGGGGCTTTCGACTCTAGGCTGCTATCAGAACACGACGCCCTGGCTGCGCAGATAATCGTCATAGGTGCCGCTGAAGTCGGTCACGCCGTTCGGGCTCAGCTCGATGATGCGCGTGGCCAGGGACGATACGAACTCACGGTCATGGCTGACGAAAATCAGCGTGCCCGGGTAGTTTTCCAGCGCCAGGTTCAGCGCTTCGATCGATTCCATGTCCAGGTGGTTGGTCGGTTCGTCCATCACCAGTACGTTCGGCTTTTGCAGGATCAACTTGCCGAACAGCATGCGACCTTGCTCACCACCGGAGATGACCTTCACTGACTTGAGGATCTCGTCGTTGGAGAACAGCATGCGGCCCAGGGTGCCACGAATTACTTGCTCGCCCTGAGTCCACTGACCCATCCAGTCGAACAGGCTCACGTCGTCTTCGAAGTCGTGGGCGTGGTCCTGAGCGTAGTAGCCCAGCTCCGCGCTTTCGGTCCACTTCACGGTGCCGGCGTCCGGGGTCAGTTCACCCATAAGGGTGCGCAGCAGGGTGGTCTTGCCGATACCGTTCGGGCCGATGATCGCGACGCGTTCGCCGGCTTCAACGGTGAAGCTGAAGTTCTTGAACAGGGTCTTGCCGTCGAAGCCCTTGGACATCTGCTCGATGGTCACGGCCTGGCGGTGCAGCTTCTTGGTCTGTTCGAAACGGATGAACGGGCTCACGCGGCTCGATGGCTTGACCTCGGCCAGCTGGATCTTGTCGATCTGCTTGGCACGGGAAGTGGCCTGCTTGGCTTTCGAGGCGTTGGCCGAGAAGCGGCTGACGAATGTTTGCAGTTCGGCAATCTGGGCTTTCTTCTTCGCGTTGTCCGACAGCAGTTGCTCGCGGGACTGGGTCGCCGCGGTCATGTACTCGTCGTAGTTGCCCGGGAACAGGCGCAGCTCGCCGTAGTCCAGGTCGGCCATGTGCGTGCAGACGCTGTTCAGGAAGTGACGGTCGTGGGAAATGATGATCATGGTGCTGTTACGCGCCGTCAGAATCGTTTCCAGCCAGCGGATGGTGTTGATGTCCAGGTGGTTGGTCGGTTCGTCGAGCAGCAGCACTTCAGGATCGGAGAACAGTGCCTGAGCCAACAGAACGCGGAGTTTCCAGCCTGGTGCAACTTCGGTCATCGGACCGAAATGCTGTTCCAGCGGAATGCCCAGGCCCAGCAGCAGTTCACCGGCGCGGGATTCGGCAGTGTAGCCGTCCATCTCGGCGAACTCGGTTTCCAGCTCGGCCACGGCCATGCCGTCTTCTTCGCTCATTTCCGGCAGCGAGTAGATGCGATCGCGCTCGGCCTTGACCTTCCACAGCTCTTCGTGACCCATGATCACGGTGTCGATCACGGTGAATTCTTCGTAGGCGAACTGATCCTGACGCAGTTTACCGAGGCGCACGTTAGGCTCGAGCATCACCTGGCCGGCGGACGGCTCCAGGTCGCCACCGAGGATTTTCATGAAAGTCGACTTGCCGCAACCGTTGGCGCCGATCAGGCCATAACGGTTGCCGTTGTTGAATTTCACCGAAACGTTTTCGAACAGCGGCTTTGCGCCGAACTGCATCGTGATGTTAGCTGTGGAGATCAATTACCTTACCTATCAATGGGTTAGAGCTGGTCTTTTTTGCCTGATACCGATTTGATACCAATCTGGAGCTTTTCCAGCTCCCCCCAGTCTGAGCTTGAGTTGAGCCAACGCGCATACGTCGTCAGCAACATTTGGACGCTGTGGCCAAGTTGCTGAGCGATAAATGCGGGGTTCATGTTGGACATTAAACATATTGTCGCATAAGTATGACGGCAGTTGTACGGCGGCCGATGAGGCAGCGCTAAAGCCTTCAGCGCTGGCCTCCACTGTTTGTGCAGGTCCGACGTCTGTTTGATGTACTCGCTGTTCTTCGAAGGCGGGAACACGTAGGGCGTTGTTTTGATCTTGCCGATGCCGTTTGCACGACGCTCTGCGTATTGACGGGCGAACCCGAGCGCGTGCAGCGCTCGTTCATTCAGCAAAACAAAGCGGTCCTTGTTGGTCTTGGTTCGCTCCTCGACGAGGCCAAGAGCTACGGTGCGGCAGACATGTACCTGGCGTTTCACCAGGTCGACAGCATCCCAGCGCAATCCGAAACGACCAACATGGCTGCGCCGCCGCCGGTTGATCCCGCGCAAGGGCAGTCCCCGGACTTTCAGAAAGCGCGTGCACATCGCGAGCACTACTTGGCGCGGATGGCTGAAATGGAGTTTCGTAAGGCGCAGGGAGAGCTGGTCGAGGTCAGCTTTGTGCAGAAAGCCGCTTTTGAAACGGCGCGATCGCTCAACCATTCGTTGATGAGCCTGTCGCCACAATTGGCACCACAACTCGCCGCGCTGTCTGACCCATGGGAAGTGGAACGACAGCTGACCGCTGCATTACGTCAGCGGCTCAACGAAGCAGCTCAACTTTCCAGTGATGACTTTGGATTCGCACTTGACGAGTGCTAACGAAGCGTTGATTGAAGTTAATCGATTGACGGGTTTAGTGCTGTCGGATAGAGATAGGCATTATTCATTCCATTCGTCCACTGGTTCCCCGCTTCAGCCGTGTCTTCACGCGTTTCTGACGGACTAGCGTGTTTCTTCCAGCATAGGGGCGCGTCCGCGATACTCCTCACCCAATAACGCTCCGTTCAGGAACATCTGCTCAAGTATTCGTGCCGAGTCAGTGTTGGCGGCGCGCCTGCGGTGTTCGGCATCCACCAGCCCGTAGATCAGCGAAATGAACAGCTCGGTCAGGATCGCCGCTGTGATATCGATACGAAACAACCCGGTGTGCTGGCCTTTCAGAAAGAAGCTGTCCAGAGCCTCCAAATAAAACAGCCAGCGCTTGCCGCCCTGTTCCAGATCGAGGAAGTCAGGGCGATATTGCGCCATCAAGAAGGCTAATAGCTCCCGATGATCCAAATGGCCTCGGATCAATCGACGCAGCGCGTCCAGCGGCTCCCGTTCCAGCAATCCGGCGCTGCGAATAATCAGATTGAGCGTGCCTTCGGCGTGATCCTCCAAGCGCAGTACCAAGTTCTCTCGCGTGCCACAGTAGCGGTGCAGAGTAGCCTTGCTCACGCCTGCCAGTTGCGCCAGTTCCTTCATCGTCGCCCGCGGCCGGTTGGCCACGGCCAGGGTCAGCGACTTGAGCAGCTGTTCATCATGGGAAATCGAGTTCATCAGAGGCCTAGAACGGTGTTCATATAAAAATCAAAAAATACTCATATGAGACATTATTGACTCATTATGATTTGAAACGTAGCATTCGCGCCCAATTCGATCAAGCCTTGGGTGAGTTATGGGCAATTTGCGTGCGGTAGGAATGGCGGGTTCGCTGGCAGTCGCCATTGCGTTGGCCGGGTGTGGGCAGGCAAGTGAACAAGCGGCGGTGCCGGAAGTGGCACGCCCGGTAGAAGTGGTGGCGGTGAAGACCGAGCCTTTGGCGCTGACGTCGGAGCTGCCGGGCAGGGTGGAACCGATGCGCGTTGCGGAAGTGCGCGCTCGTGTGCCGGGCATCGTGATGCAGAAGCGTTTTGAAGAGGGCGCGGATGTGAAAGCCGGGGATCTGTTGTTCCAGATCGACCCGGCACCGCTCAAAGCGGCGCTGTCCCGGGCCGAAGGTGAACTGGCCCGCGCCCAGTCCGTTGCGCTTGAGGCTCAGGCCCGAGTGAAACGCTATGAACCCTTGGTGAAGATCGAAGCGGTCAGCCAACAGGATTTCGACAGCGCCATGGCTGATCTGCGCAGCGCTCAGGCAGCCACCCGTTCGGCCCAGGCCGATCTGCAAAGTGCCCGGCTGAACCTCGGTTATGCCTCGGTGACGGCACCGATTTCCGGCCGCGTCGGCCGTGCGCTGGTCACTGAAGGGGCGCTGGTTGGGCAGGGTGACGCGACGCTGATGGCGCGGATTCAGCAACTGGATCCGGTCTACGTCGACTTCACCCAATCGGCTGCCGACGCGCTGCGTCTGCGCGAATCGCTCAAGGACGGAAAACTCTCCGCCGACGACAACAAGGCCCTGTCGATTCGCGTCGATGGCACTAACTACCAGCGTCAGGGTGCGCTGATGTTTACCGATGTCGCGGTGGATCGTGGCACCGGGCAGGTGTCGTTGCGCGGCAAATTCGCCAATAGCGACGGCGTGCTGTTGCCGGGCATGTATGTGCGCGTGCGTACGCCACAGGGCACCGACAGCCAGGCCATTCTCGTGCCGCAACGCTCGGTGCAACGTGGCAGCGATGGCACTGCTCAGGTGATGGTGGTCGGCTCGGACGAGCGGGTCGAAGTGCGCAGTGTGGTCACCGGCGCCATGCAGGGTTCGCGCTGGCAGATCAGTGAAGGTCTGAAGGCGGGCGATCAAGTGATCGTCGGTGGTCTTGCCGGACTGCAACCGGGGGTCAAGGTCGTGCCGGGTCAGTCTCAGACCGTGGCTCAGTCGTCCGAGTCGAATCAATAAGGGCGCCGTCGCCGCGAGGATTTCCCGATGTCCAAGTTTTTCATCAAACGCCCGAACTTCGCCTGGGTGGTGGCGTTGTTCATCTCACTAGCCGGCCTGCTGGTCATTCCGATGCTGCCGGTGGCGCAGTATCCCGATGTTGCGCCGCCGCAAATCAAGGTCACGGCCACTTATCCCGGGGCCTCGGCGAAAGTGCTGGTGGACTCGGTCACCAGCGTGATCGAAGAGTCGCTCAACGGTGCCAAGAACCTGCTGTATTTCGAGTCGACCAACAACTCCAACGGCATCGCCGAAATTGCGGTGACGTTCCAGCCGGGCACTGATCCGCAGCTCGCTCAGGTCGACGTGCAAAACCGCCTGAAAAAGGCTGAGTCGCGCATGCCGCAAGCCGTGCTGACCCAAGGCCTGGAGGTGGAGCAGGCCAGCGCCGGTTTCCTGCTGATCTATGCGCTCAACTATAAGGAAGGCTCCCAGCACACCGACACAACCGCGCTGGGCGACTACGCCGCGCGCAACATCAACAACGAACTGCGCCGGGTGCCGGGCGTCGGCAAGCTGCAATTCTTCTCATCTGAAGCTGCGATGCGCATCTGGCTCGACCCGCAGAAACTGGTGGGTTACGGGCTGTCCATCGACGACGTGAGCACCGCGATTCGCGGGCAAAACGTACAGGTGCCGGCCGGCAGCTTCGGCAGCACGCCGAGCAACAGCCAGCAGGAACTGACCGCGACCCTGGCGGTGAAAGGCACGCTGGATAATCCGCAAGAATTTGCCCGCATCGTTCTGCGTGCCAACGAGGACGGCTCGACGGTCAAACTAGGCGACGTCGCCCGCGTGGAAATCGGCCAGGAAAGCTACAACTTCAACTCGCGCCTGAACGGCAAACCGGCCGTGGCCGCCGCGATCCAGTTGTCCCCCGGCGCCAACGCGATTCAGACTGCGACCGCCGTCAAGGAACGCCTGGCCGAACTGTCGGCGTACTTCCCGGACGACGTTGAATACTCCGTTCCCTACGACACTTCGCGTTTCGTCGACGTCGCCATCGAGAAGGTGATCCACACCCTGATCGAGGCGATGGTGCTGGTATTCCTGGTGATGTTCCTGTTCCTGCAGAACATCCGCTACACGCTGATTCCGTCGATTGTGGTGCCGGTGTGTCTCCTCGGCACGTTGGTGATGATGTACCTGCTGGGCTTCTCGGTGAACATGATGACCATGTTCGGCATGGTGCTCGCCATCGGCATTCTGGTGGACGACGCCATCGTGGTGGTGGAGAACGTCGAGCGGATTATGGCGGAGGAAGGGTTGTCGCCAGTTGACGCCACGATCAAGGCCATGGGGCAGGTATCCGGTGCGATCATCGGTATCACCCTGGTGCTGTCGGCAGTGTTCATGCCGTTGGCGTTCATGTCCGGTTCGGTGGGTGTGATCTACCAGCAGTTCTCCGTGTCGCTGGCGGTGTCGATCCTGTTCTCGGGCTTCCTCGCGCTGACGTTCACGCCGGCTCTGTGTGCCACGCTGCTCAAGCCGATTCCGCAAGGACACCATGAAAAACGCGGTTTCTTCGGCGCCTTCAACCGTGGTTTCGCGCGGCTCACCGAGCGTTACTCGATCCTCAACAACGGCCTGGTCGCTCGTGCGGGGCGAATGATGCTGGTGTACGTGGGCATTATCGCGATGCTCGGCTACTTCTACCTGCGTTTGCCGGAGTCGTTTGTGCCGGTGGAAGACCAGGGCTACATGATCGTCGATGTCCAGTTGCCACCGGGCGCGACCCGTACCCGTACCGAAGCGACCGGCGAACAGCTTGAGCGCTATCTCGCCTCCCGTGATGCGGTGCAGTCGATGTTCCTGGTCTCGGGTTTCAGCTTCTCCGGGATGGGCGATAACGCGGCGCTGGCATTCCCGGTGTTCAAGGACTGGTCGCTGCGTGGCGAAGATCAATCGGCGATGGTCGAGGTCATGGCGCTGAACGAACAATTTGCCGTGACCAACGACGGCGCCGTGATGGCGGTGCCGCCGCCACCGATCGACGGTCTGGGCAACTCCGGCGGTTTCGCGCTGCGTCTGCAGGATCGCGGCGGACTGGGCCGCGAAGCCTTGCTCGCCGCCCGTGACCAGGTGCTCGGTCAGGCCAACGGCAACTCGAAAATCCTCTACGCCATGATGGAAGGCTTGGCCGAATCGCCGCAATTGCGCGTGGTGATCGACCGTGACAAGGCCCGTACCTTGGGCGTGAGTTTCGAGTCGATCAGCAGTGCGTTGTCCGCCGCGTTCGGTTCCGAAGTGATCAACGACTTCACCAACTCTGGCCGTCAGCAACGTGTGGTGGTGCAGGCCGAGCAGGGCGACCGGATGACCCCGGAAAGCGTGCTCAAACTGTACGTGCACAACAGCGCCGGCAATCTGGTGCCGCTGAGCGCCTTCGTCACCACCCACTGGGAAGAAGGCCCGGTGCAACTGGTGCGCTACAACGGATATCCGTCGATCCGCATCGTCGGTGACGCCGGGCCGGGCTACAGCACCGGTGAAGCCATGGCGGAAATGGAACGAATCGCCGCGCAATTGCCGGCAGGTTTCAGCTACGAGTGGACGGGGCTGTCGTATCAGGAAAAGGTCTCCAGCGGTCAGGCGACGCAATTGTTCGCGCTGGCGATTCTGGTGGTGTTCCTGTTGCTGGTGGCGCTCTACGAGAGTTGGGCGATTCCGTTGACGGTGATGCTGATCGTGCCGATTGGTGCCATCGGTGCAGTGCTGGCAGTGATGGTCGCCGGCATGCCCAACGACGTGTACTTCAAGGTGGGCCTGATCACCATCATTGGTCTGGCGGCGAAGAACGCGATCCTTATAGTCGAGTTCGCCAAGGAACTGTGGGAGAAGGGCTACAGCCTGCGTGACGCCGCCATTGAAGCCGCACGCCTGCGTTTCCGGCCGATCGTCATGACCTCCATGGCATTCATTCTCGGTGTGGTGCCGCTGGCATTGGCCACCGGGGCAGGGGCGGCGAGTCAGCGTGCAATCGGTACCGGTGTGATCGGCGGGATGCTCAGCGCGACGTTGCTGGGTGTGCTGTTCGTGCCGATCTGTTTTGTCTGGGTGCTTTCGCGGTTGCGCAGCAAACCCGCGTCTGTCGAACGACCCGCTTTGGTTCAGGAGTGATTCCATGCGTATTTCAGCACTTTCTACGCTGGTGATCGCCATGCTCCTGGGCGGTTGTTCGCTGGCACCGACTTATGAGCGTCCTGTCGCGCCGGTTGCGGAGCACTGGGCGGAAGAGACGACGAAGCAGGGCAGTCCGATCAATCAACTGGCGTGGCAGACGTTTATCGTCGATCCCGAGTTGCGCCGTTTGGTGGTAATCGCCCTGGACAACAACCGCTCGTTGCGACAGACGCTTCTGGACATCGAGCAGGCCCGGGCGCAGTACCGCATTCAGCGGGCCGACCGGGTTCCGGGGTTGAACGCCAATGCCTCCGGCAACCGTCAGCGCTTGCCGGCGGATCTGGCCAGCAATGGCCAGGCGGGCGTTGCCAGCAGTTATCAGGTTGGCGTGTCGCTGCCGGAATACGAGCTTGATCTGTTCGGCCGGGTGAAGAGCCTCACTGACTCTGCGCTGCAGGAGTATCTGGCGACTGAAGAAGCGGCCCGCGCCGCGCAAATCGCTCTGATTGCCGAAGTCAGCCAGGCTTATCTGATTCACGATGGCGCCCAGCGTCGTCTGGAGCTGACTCAGCAAACCCTGATCAGCCGCGAGTACTCGTTCGCGCTGATCAGCCAGCGCCGCTCGAACGGCACGGCCACAGCGCTGGACTATCAGGAAGCATTGGGGCTGGTCGAGCAATCCCGCGCCGAACAGGAAAACAATCTGCGGCAGAAACAGCAGGCCTTCAACGCGCTGGTGTTGTTGCTCGGCACCAAGGATGCAGCGAAGTCGATTCCTGAACGGCTGTCGACCGAGCCGATGCTGGTTCAGGACATTGCGCCTGACACCACCTCCACCTTGATCGAGCGCCGACCGGACATCCTCGCCGCCGAGCATCGATTGCAGGCGCGCAATGCCGACATCGGCGCTGCTCGGGCGGCGTTCTTTCCGCGCATCAGCCTGACCGGCAGCTTCGGCACCTCCAGCGCGCAGATGTCCGGTTTGTTCGACGGGGGCTCGCGGTCCTGGAGTTTTGTGCCGAACCTGTCGCTGCCGTTGTTCGATGCCGGGCGCAACAGTGCGGGGTTGAGCCTGGCGGAAGTGCGCAAGGACTCAGCGGTGGCAGCTTATGAGGGCACGATTCAGACGGCGTTTCGCGAGGTCGCCGATGCACTGGCCGCCACCGACACCTTGCGCCGGGAGGAGGCGGCGCGACGCGCGTTGGCCAACACCAGCAGCGAAACCCTGAAACTGGCCAAGGCGCGTTATGAAGGCGGCATCGACAGTCACCTGCGTTACCTTGATGCCCAGCGCACCAGCTTCGTCAACGAAACGGCAGTTATCGAGATCAGCACTCAGCGGCAGATAGCCTTGGTCGATCTGTTCCGGTCGCTGGGCGGAGGCTGGTCGCCAGAAAAGTCCTGACAACAGCTCCTTTGGGTTGGCACGTCCAGCCATTCAGCCCCGTGAACCGAGAGGTCGCGGGGCTTTTTTTGCCTTGCGGAACGTTATTGAGGACGGACGGGATTGGCAGCGCCATGCAGGAACATCTGTTCCACGACGTTGGCCGAGTTGGCACTGGCGGCACGCCCACGGCGTTCGGCATCGACCATGGCGAAGATCATGGTCAGGAACAGCTCGGTGAAGACTGCTGCCGTGATGTCAATACGGAACACGCCCAACTGCTGGCCGCGTAGAAAGAAGGCATCGAGGGCATCGAGGTAGAACTGCCAGCGCTTGCCTTCATCGGTGTCCGTGAATGTGTCGGGGCGATACTGAAAGAGCAGGAAAACCAGCATTTCACGATGCGCCAAATGCTCATTGACCAAACCGCGCAGGGCTTGCACCGGATCGCCATTCAACAGATCGGTTGTGGTGGTGATCTGGTTTAGAACGGTTTCACCGTGGCTTTCCATGATCTGCACCAGATTGTCACGGGTGCCGCAGAAGCGGTGCAGCGTCGCCTTGCTCACGCCGGCGGCTTCAGCCAGTTCCTTGAGCGTCGCGCGTGGACGATCAACGATGGCCAAAGCCAGCGCCTTGATGAGTCGTTCATCTTGAGAAGCCATGGACGTCAGTCTCTGATTTAATTTCAATGTCGGGAATTGTGCAGAAAAAGCTCTTTACTGCAACGAAAACCTCAAGACTAATGAAGTTAATTCATCTGAGACATCTTTTACTCAGGTTTTTGGTTCCAAAGCTTTTTCTTCCCACCAGTCCCAGGCTCGAAGTGCGCGTCGGGCCATTCTGCCGCCAAGAAAGGTCAGTGTGTCGCTACTCAACGAAATCGACCGACGATTGACGATCCAGAAGTCTGTCAGTTCGGTCTTATTGCCGTTGAGCAGGTCGGCAATGGTTCGGCCATTGAGGTGGGTCAAGGCCACTCCATGACCAAAGCATCCGCCGGAATAGATAACGCGTTCGTCATTGATGAAGCTAATCTCTGGAACCATATCAACATTTACCGAAACAGGCCCGCCCCATCGATAGTCGATTCGAGTATCCCTGAGTTGCGGGTAGATCCACTTCAAATGCGCTTCACAGTGA
This sequence comes from Pseudomonas sp. stari2, assembly GCF_040760005.1. Lineage (NCBI taxonomy): Bacteria > Pseudomonadati > Pseudomonadota > Gammaproteobacteria > Pseudomonadales > Pseudomonadaceae > Pseudomonas > Pseudomonas sp. Stari2. The sequence goes on along the minus strand of NZ_CP099760.1, from coordinate 3,566,736 downwards.
TCCCAGCTCGCCGGTGCAGGCACCTCACGCATGGCTTCTGTCCGATAAACGATCGCATCACCGCCGCCCATGATGATGCGGCCATCGGCGGTCGGTCTGAAGTAATGGAGCATTTGGCGGTTGTCGCCAAACGACTGCCTGTCCTTCCAGCCAATGCTGTCCCATTGCTTCTCTGTCAATGGTTCGGTGACGATCTGATAGGTCCAAAGCGGGTACTGACGGGTCTGCAGCCGTCGGGTGTCGGGTATTTGCCGTGAATAGGCATTGGTGGCCACGACGATTTTGTCAGCCGCGATTTTGTGGCTCGGCGTTTCGATGAGAATGACCGAAGCCGTTCGTTCGATATGGGTCACCGGCGTGGTCTCGTAGATTTCCACCCCGGCGGATTCCGCCAGTCTCTTCAGCGCTCGCACCTGTTTGCAGGGGTCGAGTTGCCCGGTATCGGATTCGTATACTCCACCGGCGAACTGATCCGAATGGAAGTCCTGCTGTACCCGGGATCTGTCTCTCCAGATCATGTCGTCATCAATGCCCAGCTCCTGGAAAAGCTGATAGGTTTTCTTCATTCGATCCAGTTGCTTGTCACAATAACTTATGCGGACCAGGCCGTTGTGTTGGTAGTCGGACTGGAACTGGTGCTCTTCGATGAGGTTTCTGGTGTAGGCCACGGCCTTTTTTAAGTATTGATGGGCCTCGAGCATTTTCTGCCGTCCCCAGCGCAACAGCACCATCTCCGGCTCCAGGCCAAACATTTTCGTACTGAATCCGGCATTGCGACCGCTGGCACCAAAGCCGACGATAGCTGCTTCCAGCACCACCACCCGGGCGTTGGGGTTGTCCTGCTTGAACTGCCAAGCGGTATTCAGGCCGGTGAACCCGGCGCCGATGATCACCACATCCGCCTTGAAACTTTGAGCCAGCGGCGGGTTGGGTGAGTAAGCGCCGTAGTTGCGTTGCCAAAACGATTTGTTTTCCAGGTGCGCACGCGGATCGACTGTCATGTTCTTGTTCTCGTCATCAGGAAGGGGGCGAAGGCCCTACAGCTATCGGATGACCGCTTGAGTCAGCGTCCCAGCATCAGGCGCATCAACCGGTCGAAAAGTTTTCCATAGGGTGGGTAGAGCAACGGGAAGGCCGGGCGGATGAATTGCTTGAAGATCGGGCGCAGCTTGGAGAATTCTACGAAACCTTCATACCCGTGGTAGTGCCCCATGCCGCTGGCGCCCACGCCGCCGAAAGGCAGGTCGTGCTGGGCGACATGCAGACCGCAGTCGTTGATGGCCACGCCTCCCGACTGTGTCAGCGCGATGACCTTTTCCTGAACCGCTCGCTGATGAGTGAACAGATAAAGTGCCAGCGGGTGATCGCGATCCTGGATGTAGTTCAGCACTTCATCGAGGGTTCGATAGGTTTTCACCGGCAGGATCGGTCCGAAGATCTCCTCTTGCATCAGATGCATGTCCTCGTGGGTGTTCACCACCAGCACCGGGCAGATTTTTCGCGTCTGCGCGTCATGGGTGCGCCCGGGAAGCAACGGGATGATTCTTGCCCCTTTGTTCCGCGCGTCTTCCAGATAGTTTTGCAATCGTTCGTAGGAGGGGCGGTCAATGATCGATGTGTAGTCGCTCGCTTCGATAGCGCTGTAGCGCTTGGCCCCGACTGCACGACATTGGCTGACGAAGGCTTCGAGCTGCGACTCGTGAACGAAGGCATAGTCGGGTGCCACGCAGGTCTGGCCCGCGTTGACCGTCTTCATTTGCATGATGCGCGTGGCCGCTGTCTTCAGGTCGAAGTCTTCGGCCACGATGACGGGGGATTTGCCACCCAATTCGAGCGTGACCGGTGTCAGGTTGGCCGAGGCCGCTTTCATGACCTGACGCCCGGTATCCGCCGAGCCGGTGAAGATCAAGTGGTCAAACGGAAGGCTCGAAAAAACCGACCCGCTGACATTCGGCACGATGGCCAGCGTCTCTTCGACAAAATTCTCCGCGACCAACCGATGCAGCAATTTGCACAAATGCCGCGAGTTCGCGGCCATTTTCACCATGCAACGGTTGCCGGCTGCCAGTGCACTGGTCACCGGCCCCATCACCAGAAACAAAGGGTAATTCCACGGCGCGACTACACCGACGACGCCTTTGGGCTGCGGAACCACGGTGTTGCGTGCACCCAGAAACCAGATCGAACCGTGCCTGGACTGGGGCTTCATCCAGCTCCCTAGGCGTTTGCGGCAATCACGAATGCCGTCAACCGATAGGAATAACTCAAGGAGTTTCGTTTCCTGGTGGGCCCGGTTTCCGAAATCCTGGCTGATCGCTTCGCAAATGGCGTGCTGGTTATCCAGCAACAGTCGTTCCAGTCGTTTAAGGTTGGCTTTTCGTGTCTGCAGGCTCGGAACAGGGTTGGTCCGGTGCGCGGCCGTTTGTAGGGTAAATATACGTGTGGCCTCTGCTTCGCTGCGGTCGATGGAGAGCGCCGGGGCTGCCAGGTTCATGCTGAAATCTCCGGTGGACAGTCGGATTGGCGTCTGACGGATGCCGCCGGGTGCGCAGCGGCCCGATCGTCAGGCCCAAAGGAAGGATTTCAGGTTAGCGAGCGGGTCGGTCGACGAATTGTCCGTGGGTGCCAGTCTTGTCGGCACAACGTGCCAACCATCAGCTCGGGCGGCTGTGCCGTGTCGGTCGATCAACGAAGAGGCAGGTGGGCAGCACGGTATTGTTGGGGGGATTGGCCGGTCCAGCGGCGAAAGGCGCGAGTGAACGAGCTGGATTCGGAATAGCCGACCAGCAACGAAATCTCCGTCACCGAATAATCCGAGCCCTGCATGTAGGCCAGGGCCAGTTCCCGTCGTACATCTTCGATCAGCGATGAAAATTCGATGCCTTGATCCTTGAGTCGGCGCTGTAAGGTGCGCCGGCTAAGGCCCATTTGCTCGCTGATCTCCACCAACGACAGGTTGCCGCTGCTCATGCCCGAGGCAATCATGCGGGTGATCTGCGGCAGGATGTCGTCGGAAATTACCCGCTCCTTTCGTTGCCGCTCAAGATACGGCTCAAGGGCCTCATGCAAGCGTTCGTTGGCATGGGAAACCGGCAGGCGCAGGGTGTTGAGCGACAAGTGAAGCCGGTTGCTGGGCTGATTGAAATGGATCGGGCACTGGAAGATTCGCTTGTGTGCAGAAATATCTGCTGGTTTTGCGTGTTCGAAGTCGACACGAAGCGGCTTGATCATGCAGTCCGTCAGCAGATTGATCTGGTGGAAAATCGACGCAATCGTGAATTCCGAATCCTGACGTCGATAGAGGATGGTCGGGGCGATGATCTTATATTCGACATAGGCCGATCTGGATTCGCACTCGAAGTTAATGACTGACTCCTGAGCGAAAACAATGATGAACTGTTCCAGCATGCGCAGCGCTTTTTCGACGCTCGGCGCGCAGTGCAGGGCATGGCCGAGTGCACCGAAATCATTGGCTTCGGTCTGAATGCCCAGATCAAGGCCGATATCAGGGTTCACCGTGCCGGCTGCCTCCCAGAGTGCGACGTACTGCTCGCCGGGTATTTCGATGTCGGCCCGTTCAAGGACCCGGGTGTCCATGCCTACGGCACTCAGGTGTGGTGCAAAGACATCGCGGAATCGACGAAAGAAGTTTTCAGACATGACGGTACGGACGGATTTCATTGTGCGCTACGGCCTTTGATTGCTTGACTAGCCTGTTCTTGTTGCCCGACGGGCCTTTTCATCATCAGCCTTTCGCGGGCACGAGGGCAAGCTGCACCCGCCTGAGCGTTTCACTCGATTGGCGTCAGATGTCAAAAGCCCTGTCATCTGCTGGCAAGCCGTCTCCCGGTGCCTTGGTTAGTTTTTGCATCGAGGTGTACCAGAACCTTGTTTGGGCTGGATGTTTGTCAGCCCCTTTTTCAACCGGTCCGGTCATCCCTTCAACAAAAACACATAACAAGATCCCTCCAGGAGACGTACATGAGAAACCTCCCGCGTTCGTTGTTGGGTGGCGCGCTGTTGGCGCTCTGCGGTTTCAGTCAGGTGCACGCCGTTGCGGCGGCTGACTTCAGCAAACCGGGTGGGGAACTGACACCCATCGGCGCAGAAAAGGCCGGCAACGCCGATGGAAGCATTCCCGCGTGGAACGGCGGCCTTGCGAAGGCGCCAGCCGGCTGGACACCGGGCCATGGTGATCCCTACGCCGGCGACAAGCCCCTTTACTCTATCGATGCAAACAACCTGGCCCAATACCTGAAACTTCTTCCCGAAGGTCAGGCCGCACTGATCAAGGCCTATCCCGGCTACCACCTGAACGTTTACCCGAGTCATCGCAGTTGTGCGATCCCGGATGAAGTGGCTGCGCGCACGAAGTCACTGGCCGGTCAGGCGCGGATCGGCAGCGATGGCTGGCGCCTGGAGCAGGCCGCCGGCGCCGCCGTGCCTTTCCCGATTCCGGAAAACGGCATTCAGGCGATGTGGAACTACAAGTTGCGCTACATGGCCAAGGGGCGTCGTGCGCAGATTTCGTTCCTGATGCGGGAAAAGGGTGGGTCCCTGACCGAAGTCAAACAATGGGCGAGCGAGTTCTACCCCTATAACGACGCGGCGGTAAAGGCGCCGGCTGACACCGATGGCATCGAAGCCAAGCTGCTTTACGACGTGTTGTCGCCATCCTCCCGTGCTGGCGAGATGTACCTGGTGCACTCGTTTCTCGATAAGGTCCAGAGTTCGTGGATCTATTTTCCCGGTCAGCGTCGGGTACGTCTGGCGCCATCGTTCGCCTACGACAATCCCATCGCCGGTTCCGACAATCTGTACTTTGTCGATCAGATCAACATGTTCACCGGCGCGCTGGATCGCTACGACTTCAAGTTGATCGGCAAGCAAGAAATGGTCGTGCCTTACAACTCTTACAAGCTTGTCGACAAGTCCAACACCTACGAAAAATTGATCGGCCAGGACTACCTGAATCGAGACGTGCAACGTTATGAGAAGCATCGGGTATGGGTAGTCGAGGCCACGGTCAAGGCTGACAAGCGCCATTCGTTCGCCAAGCGGATGTTCTATTTCGACGAGGACAGCTGGAGCCTGTTGCATGTCGACATGTATGACGCCAAGGGCAATCTCTGGCGGATACAGGAGGGCAGTCTGTGGGCAGATCCCGAGATTCAGACGTGTACAGGATTCGAATACGTCAGCTACGACCTGATCGCGCGGCGCTATATCGCTGACGGATTCACTCAGGAAGGGGAGTCCATCGATCTGACGGCAGGTCTGCAAGGACGCGTGAGCGACAAGATGTTCAACGCCAATGAGCTGCGTCGTCGCGGCGAACGCTGATCCCTTCCAGAGAGCTGTCCCATGAACAAGAGCAATAATTCATGCGGTGCAATCGCACCGCAGGGAGCCCCGTTCCTGCGAAACGCCTGCGTGCTGGCGGTTGCCTTAGCGATCAACCTGGCGTGGATACCATCGAGTCATGCCCTGATGTTCGGCAACGAGGCGGGGATTTCCGGCAGCTTCGACTCCACGCTGTCCGTTGGCTTCGCCAGCCGCCTGCAGTCACCCGATTGCCACATCCTCGGCAACGACAGTGGCGGCTGCAACACCGGCACCGGCAATGAACTGGCGCGCTACTACAACCCGGTTCGGGGCAACGGCTACGCCAATGCCGACATTAACTACAGCAACGGCGACGACGGCAATCTCAACTACGACAAGCACGATGTGTATTCCGAAGTCATCAAGGGCAATCATGAATTGAGCCTGCGCTTTGGCGATGGCTGGAGTGCGCTGGGCCGGGTCGCCTGGGCCAGGGACTTCAAGATGGACAACGTGCGCACCACCGGACTGGACGATCAGGCCAGGCGAGATGCTACCGAGCGTTTCGACCTGCTTGATCTGTGGGTGGCTAAACGTTTCGATCTGGGCGACATGCCGGCCAAGGTCAAGGTCGGTAATCAAGTGATCAGCTGGGGATCGGAAATCTTCGTGCCCGGTGGCATCAACCAGATCAACGCCCTGAGCCTGCCCAAGTACCACACCCCCGGTACCCAGTTGAAAGAGGTGTTCGTTCCGGCACCGATGGCTTCATTCAATATTGGCCTGACCGACACCGTCAGTGTTGAGGCTTACTACCAGTTCAAATGGAATGCCTATGCCCTCGATCCGGTGGGTACTTACTTCTCGTCGGCGGATGTCGTGGGTGAGGGCCGTCGTCCAATCTATTACCCGACAAACTACGTGGAAGGACTGACGGGCAGCGGCGCCTGTGCCGGTCTGCCGAAAGGTCATTGTGGTGCGCCGAACATCAGCGGCCTGAGCGATGCCGAGCTGATCGTTGCAGGACTCGCCGTTCCCTACGGCGGAGAGCGCGAAGCAAGGAATGGCGGCCAGTACGGTATTGCACTGCGCTGGACGGCGGAAATCATTGCGACCGACTTCGGTGTGTTCTATCAGCGTTATCACGACAAGCTGCCCTTTGTCGGGTACTCCGCCGTCAATAACCCGGACAATCTGGTGGTGGACAATTACTTCATCAACTACGGCGAAGATAAAAACCTGTTCGGATTGTCGGCAAGCACCATGGCCGGCCCGGTCGCGGTCGCCGGCGAGATTTCCTACCGGCCAGAGGACAGCGTGGCGATTGACCCGACCGTGCCGTTCGGACGCGGCCTCACGGGGAGCTACAACCCCTACAGCGTGTTCGATACCGGCGTGAACAAAGGCTTTGTCGAAGAAAAGAAATGGCAGGTCGACGTGAATGCCGTTTACACCTTCTCCGCCAATGATCCGCTCGGATTTATCCCGAGCGCGCTGGGCGCTTCGGATGGTTTCATCCTCGCCGAAGCGGTGGCCACGCGTTATCCGGGGCTGGACACCTCCGGCAAGGTGCCTTATCTGCTGCCGGACTACTCGATCCCGGACAAGACCTCCTGGGGCTACGTCACCGAGGTCGGCATCAACTATCCCAACCTGTTCGACACCGGTATCACAGTCACTCCGCAGCTAGATTTCAGCCATGACGTGAAGGGCACGTCGCCCAACGCCATGCCGTTCGTGGAGGGGCGCAAATCGCTCAGCGCCGCGCTGCTGTTCAACTACCGCGACCGCTGGAAGGGTGGACTGCAATGGGTGCAGTTCTGGGGCGGTGGCGACAACAACCTGATGGCTGACCGCGATTTCCTCAGCGGCAACGTTTCCTACTCCTTCTGATCCCGCAGCGCGATCCGGGCGACGAAAGGTTGTCCGCGATAGCGGCTGTATCGAGGCATTCCATGGTGGCTTTCCTGGTGTCGGCGCTCGAGCGCTTTTTCTTCCGTCATCGCCTGGCAACGCTTGGCCTGCTGGCGGTCATCACAATGATCATGGGCAACTTCGCCTCGCGACTGGAGATGTCGGCCGGTTTCGACAAGCAACTGCCGCAGCAACACGAATTCATCAAGACCTTTAACCAGTACCGCGACGTGCTGTTCGGCGCCAACCGGGTGATCGTGGTGCTGCATGCCAGGCACGGTGATATCTGGAACAGACAGGCGATGACTCGCCTGTACGACCTGACCCAGACGCTGTTTTTCATGCCCGGCATCGACCGGCGCAGCGTCACCTCGCTGTGGACACCCAACACCCGTGCCGTTCAGATCACGGAAGAGGGCATGAAGGCCGAAGACGTGATCGGTGGCGATGTCACCGTGAGCACGCTGGACGACCAGGCGATTGCCGGCATTCGCGAGCGCACCATCGTCGGCGGTTTCGTCGGCAGTCTGGTGGCCAACGACTACAGCGGCGCTATGGTGGTGGCCGAACTGGCCGACCCGGATCCGCAGACCGGCCAGCGTCTTAATTACCTGCAATTCAGTCAGCGTCTGGAAGACGAAGTCCGTGCGAAATACGCCGATGCCGATCTCGACGTGCAGATTATCGGCTTCGCCAGACAAATGGGCGATATCGGTGCCGGTGCCAAGAGCGTGGTGGCCTTTTTCGCCCTGGCCTTCGTGCTCACGGCACTGGCTGTCTATGGATATACCCGCTCTTGGGCGCTGACACTGTTGCCGTTGCTGTGCTCTCTGGTGTCGGTGGTCTGGCAGTTCGGCACCCTCACGCTGCTGGGCTTCGGGCTCGATCCACTGGCGATACTCGTGCCGTTCCTGGTGTTTGCGGTAGGGGTGTCCCACGGCGTGCAACAGGTCAATTTCATCGCCAGGGAGGTCTGTGCCGGGGCCGACGGGATGACCGCCGCCCGGCGCAGCTTCGTTGCGCTGTTCATACCCGGCACGTTGGCCCTGATCACGGCATTCGTCGGTTTTGCCACGCTGGTACTAGTTCCGATCCCGATGATTCGCGAGTTGGCGATCACGGCGTCGGTCGGTGTGGCGTACAAGATCATCACCAACCTGATCATGTTGCCGTTGATGGCAAGCTATTTCCGTTTCGATCAGGGCTGGGTCGCACGGGTCGAACGGCTGCGGGCCAGACGCGACAATGCGATGGTCAGACTCGGACGCATTGCCGAACCGCGCAATGCAGTGATTACGACCTTGTTGTGTCTGTCGCTGATGGCCATGGCGGTATGGCAAAGCCAGGGTCGACACATTGGTCATGTACTGCCTGGAGCACCGGAGTTGCGCGAGGATTCGCGCTACAACCGGGATGTGGAAAGTGTGGTCAGCCATTTTTCCTTGGGGCTCGACCAGTTCACCGTGGTGGTGGAAACGCCTGCGGGCGGCTGCTATCGGCAAGACGTCATGGCCCACGTGGATCGTCTGACCTGGGCACTGGGCAACATACCGGGCGTGCTTTCGGCGCAATCGCTGCCGGCCCTGGCGAAGCTGGCGGCCTCCGGGGTCAATGAGGGCAACCCGAAATGGGCCGCTCTGCCTCGGGATGAGTTGTCGCTGGGTGAGGCTGTCCGTCAGGTTCCGGAAGCACTGCATCTCTACAACGCCGACTGCACACTGCTGCCGGTCAATCTGTATCTGGCCGATCACAAGGCCAGCACCCTCAAACGGGTGGTCAACGCCGTCGAGCGCTATCGGGCCGAACACGGCATGCCCGGCGTGACCCTACGCCTGGCCAGCGGCAATGCCGGTGTTCAGGCAGCGACCAACGACGTGGTCGAAGCCTGCGAACTACCGATGATGTTGTATGTGTACCTGACCATCGCGCTGCTGGTGCTGCTGGTCTATCGCGACTGGCGCGCAATGATCGCCTGCTGTGCACCGCTGACGCTGGCGACCTTTCTCGGCTACGGGTTCATGAAAGCGCTCGACATCGGCCTGACCGTCGCCACCTTGCCGGTGATGGTACTCGCCGTTGGCATCGGCGTGGATTACGCGTTCTATATCTACAACCGCTTGCAGATGCATCTGGCCCGTGGTCAGGACATCGTCAATGCCTTCCAGTTGGCCCTGCGAGAAGTAGGCGTGGCAACGGTGTTCACCGCATTGACCCTGTCAGTCGGTGTCGCCACCTGGTCGTTCTCGGCGCTGAAGTTTCAGGCTGACATGGGACTGCTACTGACTTTCATGTTCATGGCCAACATGTTGATGGCCATTACCCTGCTGCCCGCATTGGCCGTGGTACTGGAAATCCTGATTCCGCGTCGGGGGCCGGTTCGTGCGCCTCTGATCGCGCACTGACGAGGAGCCCCTCGATGATTGTACTTCAATGGTTTCGTTGGTTGGCCGTGGCCTGGGTTCTGGTTTTCGTCGGCAGGCTTTGGGCAACTGAAATCGATTCACCGGCTATTTTGCTGAACAACGCGCAATCGGCCCCGTTGGTGGCGGTCGCCCGGACCGGACAGCACTGGGTGGCGGTCGGCGACCACGGCGTGATCGTTCATTCCGATGATGGCCGGGTCTGGACCCAATCCAAAAGCGTCCCGGTCGACGGTTTGCTGACTGCGTTGAGCTTCGCCGATGACCGGCAGGGCTGGGCGGTCGGCCACAATGGTGTGGTGTTGCACAGCGATGACGGCGGCCAGACCTGGGTCCTGCAAAAGCGTCTGGACGACCAACCGACTCTGCTTTCGGTGTGGTTTGAAAATGCCCGCCACGGCATGGTCGTCGGTGCTTATGGCTACGCTGCGCAGACCCTGGACGGTGGCGCGACATGGCAAGCGATGCAGGTGGGTGAGGAGGGCGAGGATCATCATCTCAACGCCTTGTTTGCAGGGCGTGATGGCACGTTGTTCATTGCCGCGGAATCCGGCAAGGCCTTTCGCTCCAGCGATCACGGTGCGACCTGGCAGTCGCTGGATACCGGTGTCAGTGGTTCGCTGTGGGGTGGAACCGGCTTGCGCGACGGGCGCCTCCTTCTGGTCGGCATGAGCGGGCGGGTGCTGATGGGGGACAGTTCCGGCAGATACTGGCAAAGGCTGGACAGCGGCAGCCACGAGGCGATCACCGCCGTCACCCAACTCAATGACGGTCGCGTTGCCTGGGTCGGCAACGGCGGACTGGTCGGGCGTTCCGACACGGCTGTCGAACATTTCTCTGTCGAGCAGCGCGAGGATCGTTTGAACCTCGCGGCTCTGGCGGCGAACACCAGCGGCGATCTGCTGCTGTTCGGTCCGACAGGCGTGATCGTTCCCGACGCCGTCCCGGGAGCTGAAAAATGACACCGGATGCCAACCGCACTGTCACCCCGGGTCAAGTCGCCGCAGATACCCCCCGCATAGACTGGAATCCAGGCCGACTGGGTCGTTCGAAGCCACGGAAGTGTGTTTTTATGCTCAAGTGTTCACTGCAACTTTTACTGTGTGGTTTGACCTTTTTCTGTGCCGTATCGCCGGTATTCGCCGGGTTCGTGCCCGAGCAGGCCGGAGTCGAAGTGTTGGGAGATCACCGCGACCGGAACTGGTTTTGGATCTGGGGCAGCAATGCCCCGAACATGGTCGACGGGCGTGCGTATCTGTTCGATGACAACGGTCGCAATCTCGGCTTGTTGAGCACCGGCATGTGGTCCAACGGACTGGTGTTGTCGCACCGACGCGACGAGATTTACGCCAGTGAGATCTATTTCAGCCGTGGCGTGCGTGGCAAGCGCACGGACGTGGTCACGGTCTACGACGCCAGGACTCTGAGCCCGAAGCACGAGATCGAAATCCCCGCCAAGCGCATGTCGGCGCTGATCTCCAGCGGCCTTAGCGTACTGTCGGACGATGAGCGTTTTTTGCTGGTGGTCAACTTCACACCTGCGCAATCGGTCTCTATCGTTGATCTGGAAAACCGGCAGTTTGTCAGCGAAGTGGCAACACCGGGATGTGCTTCCGTGTACCCGGCCGGACCACGGGATTTCTACGCGATTTGCGGCAATGGCGGATTCTTCCATCTACGTCTAGATGATCAGGGGCAGGTGGTGCTGCAAGAACGCACCGTCCCCGCGTTCGACCCACTGCAGGATCTGCTGCTGACCACCGGTTCGCGTGTTGGCGACACCTGGTATTTCGTCTCGCAGAAAAACAACGCCTACGCGCTGAAAATGACCGCCGAGGGTGTGGTGCCGGTGCATCACTGGCCATTGGTCAGCGATGCCGAGCGTGCCGATGGCTGGAGCATCGCCGGCAACCATGGCACTGCCTTGCACGAGCGCAGCGGCCGGTTGTTCGTGTTGATGCACAAGGACAAACCGGAGAATTACCAGAAGCCCGGCACCGAAGTCTGGGTCTATGACCTGAAGACCCGACAGCGTTTGAAGCGCATTGAACTGAACGAGCAAAGTACCGCCATCGGTGTCAGCCAAGGTCAGCAACCTCGGCTCTACAGCCTCGACTGGGTAGTACCGATGCCAAAACTTTTCACCATGTGGATCTACCTCACCCAGGGCGATGCAGGACTGATGCCTCTGTTGCGTCAGGGGATCAACCTCTACGACGCCGACAGTGGCCAGCATCTGCGCAGTGTTGGCGATATTCCGCTGGGCTTCATGAATGTGGTGATGCCATGGTGATCGGTGATCCGCTCGTGCATCTGGCCAGCGCTGGTTTGCTCGCACTTCTGTTGGGTTCGAGCGGCATGCAAAAGCTGCGCAATCGCTCGGCCTTCGATCAAGTGGTGCAGCGCTACGGGCTCGGACAAGGATCTCGCAGGGTGCTAATTATTTTATTGCCTGTCGTGGAAATCCTCTGCGCAGCTGGACTGCTTCTAAGTCAGGAGATTCCTTGGCTGGCTTCACCCGCCGTGGTGTTGCTGGGACTTTATGCCGGCGTCCTGGCTGTCAGCGTTCGACGCGGCGTGGCGATCGAAGATTGCGGTTGCCACTTCGGGGGCAAACCTCAGCCACCTAGTGTTGCTTTGGTCTGGCGCAACCTGCTGCTTACGGGGCTGGCGCTGAATCTTGTACTGCCCGCCACTGGCCGCCCGTTGGCGTGGCTCGACGTACTGACCCTGTTCTTTCTGCTCATCAGCGCGACCGCCCTGTACGGGTTGGCCCATTTGCTGATGGCCAACCACGCTGCCTTGAGGAAACTGTGATGACCACGATGCATGCGCTGATGATTTCCAACGTCCTGTCCTGGTTGATGACACTTGCGCTGTTACTGGCCGTCTGGGCGCTGGCCCGGCAGATCGGTGTGCTGCACGAACGCATCAAACCGGTGGGGGCGTTGTCCCTGGGTAAATCGATCAAGGCTGGCGAAGTCGCTCCGCCGTTCACCCTAACCAGCCTCACCGGCGGCACGGTGAGCATCGGTGGGGGCAGCGCCTATGGGCAATCGACATTGCTGTTCTTTCTCTCGGAAACCTGCCCGGTATGCAAGACGCTGCTGCCGGTGCTTAAGTCCTTGCGTCAGCACGAAAGGGCGCGCTTGCGCGTAGTGCTCGCCAGCGACGGCGACCTGACCGCCCATCAAGCCTTCATCGATGCGCAACGCCTGCATGAGTTTCCCTACCTGCTGTCGCAGGAAGTCGGTCTGGCCTATCAGATCAGCAAGTTGCCGTACGGCGTGTTGATTGATGCCAACGGCACCGTGGTCACTCATGGCCTGATCAACTCCCGTGAGCATCTGGAAAGCCTGCTGGAAGCCCAGGACACGGGATATGCCTCGATTCAGGCGTACCGGGCAACGTTGCAGGTGTCCGATGAGCCTCTTTACAAACAGGTGCACTGAGCATGGCGATCAAATGGTTCGATGAAGCGGCGGAGATGTTCTCCCGTCGGATCGCCCGCAATACGTCGCGGCGAGGATTTCTGGGCGGTCTGGGGACGATGATGATCGGGGTTGGCGCCACGACATTGCTGCCGGTTTTTCGCAGCGGCGCCTTTGCTCAGACCAGCCCGGGACTGGTGGAAAGCGGCGATCCGAACAGCTGCGACTACTGGCGTTATTGCGCTATCGACGGTTTTCTCTGTGGTTGCTGTGGCGGCACGGTCAACAGTTGTCCCCCGGGCACCGTGCGCTCGGACATCACCTGGATCGGCACTTGCCGCAACCCGTCTGACGGCAAGGACTACGTCATCTCTTACAACGATTGCTGCGGCAAAAGTAACTGTGGCCGCTGCGTGTGCCAGCGCGATCAGGGCGATACGCCGCTTTACCGTCCGCAAAGCTCGAACGATCTGAACTGGTGTTCCGGCAGCCTTGCCGACATGCCGTATCACTGCTCGCTGTCGGTGGTCATCGGGGTGAAAGAGTAGGGATGGCCAGTCGCGTACTTGTCGCGTTCACACTGGTGTGCGGGATGTCGTTTGCAGCTTCCGGGAGCTGGGCAACCGAGCCCCGGCAGTTCGATTACATGGTCAATTGCCAGGGTTGTCATCTGCCAGACGGCAGCGGTAATCCGCAACGTCAGGTTCCGGCATTTCCCGGCCAGCTCGGCAAATTCCTGAGTGTGCCCGGTGGCCGGGCGTATCTGGTGCAGGTGCCGGGCTCGGCGCTGTCCGGGCTGTCGGATGAGGCGCTCGCTGGTGTCCTCAACTGGATGCTGACGACGTTCAGCCCGGCTGAGTTGCCCGATGATTTCGAGCCCTACACGGCCCGTGAAGTGCAGCGCTTGCGACCTTCCGTACCCACCGACATCCAGCATGTTCGCGAAGACTTGCTGCAGCAAATCGCCCGGCAATAACAACAATGGAGAACGGCTAACGATGAAAGTCAGGATTACGTTCGGCGTGCTGCTGTTCGCCTTGATACTTGATGCTCACGCTGAAGTGCCTGCACAGGCTGGCAGCTGCGTGGCGTGCCACGGCGCCGATGGGCAGGGCAACCCGGCATTGGGCGCGCCCCGTCTGGCCGGCCAACAGGCTGTATATCTCGAGACGCAATTGCAGAACTTCAAGAGCGGACGGCGCGGCTACGACGCCCGTGATACACACGGCACGCAGATGCGTGCAATCGCCACCCCTCTGAGCGACAGCGATATGAAGTCACTGGCCGGGTATTTCTCGAGTCAGATATTGACCGGCAAGCGCAAGGCTGCGCCATCCGACGAACCCAATGGGCAAGCGCTTTACCAGGCGACGTGCTCCGCGTGCCACGGACCGAAAGGCGAAGGTTTCGCCCACTTGAAAACGCCGAATCTCGGCATCCTCGATAGCGCCTACATCGATCGCCAGCTCGAGCATTTTGCTCAAGGCCTGCGTGGCGGGGAAAACCATGCCGACGAGCTGGGCATCTGGATGCGCGGCATCGCCCTGCAAATTGCGAATGAAGGTGATCGCAAGTCGGTTGCCGCTTACCTCGGCAGCCAGACAAGTGCTGCCCCCTGATCATTATCTGAAGCTGGAACGGTTTTCATGAATGTATTGATTGTGCATGCGCACCCGGAGCCGGGCTCCTTCACCACGGCAATGAAAGATCTCGCGGTGCAGGTAATTGCCGGGCAGGGCAACGAGGTCATCGTTTCCGATCTGTATGCCCAGAACTTTAATCCCGTTGCCAGTGCAGAAGACTTCAACCAGCGGGCCAATCCCGAGTACCTCGTCTATGCACTGGAGCAGCGGCACAACAACAAACAAGGCAGCCTCATGGCGGACATTCAGGCAGAGCTGGACAAGGTCCAGTGGGCCGATCTGATCATTTTCAGCTTCCCGATCTACTGGTTCGGCATGCCGGCAATTCTCAAGGGCTGGGTCGATCGGGTGTTTATCTCCGGCTATTGCTACGGCGGGCGGCGCATCTACGACCTGGGTGGATTGCGAGGCAAGTCGGCGATGCTCGCAGTCTCTCTGGGCGGGCAACGGCACATGTTCGGCGCCGGGGCCATTCATGGCGAAATCGAGACACTGCTGCGCCCGATTCACCAGGGCATGCTCGGATATGTCGGACTCGAGGTCCTGCCGCCGTTCATCGCCTGGCATGTGCCCTACATCAGCGATGAAGGCCGGCGCGAATACCTCACGCAATACCGTCAACACCTGCTCGACCTGGAGCAGCACACACCGTTGTCGATGCCTGCAATGAGTGACTACGACGAGACTCTTCGACCTAAGCGAACGTGAGCCAATACCGATGCTTTCCAAACAGTTCATCAGCGGGTTCCGTCACGAACTCTCCAACCGAGCCTTTGCCTTGATGGCGGTAAGGCGCATGACAGAACGACTACAAGGCGATGAGCGCCGCGTGTTCTGGAAAACCTATTGGGATCTGGAACGGTTTAACAGTCCGCGCTATTCGGCAGCGGCCCGACAGTGGGGACTGGAATTCAAGCCGGGGATCTTTCCGAAAACCAAGGCCTGGCTTATTTCTTCTGTGCCAAGACCATGGATGGGTATGTTGCTGAAAATCGTCCATCGGGAAACCGTCAAATACCTGCAGTGGCTCAAGGCGCTGCGGGATATCGGTCCGACGGAATCACGGGTGTTCCTCAATTACATGATCGAACAGGAAGAGCTGCAGATCGAGTTGATGCAGTTGGCCTTGGCGAACCGTTATACGGAAATCGTGCGGCGCGCGGACCGGTTCTTCCTCAAGTACAGCGGTGTCATTTTAAGCAGAGGTGAGTAAATGACGATGTTCCCCAAACGTATGGCCGATGAGCTTTATCATGACTTGATGTCCTCAGAAACAGTGAAGGGGGTTCGCAGGGAGGTTCGTGCATTCGCCGATGAATTCGTGGCGCCCAGAGCCTATGAAATCGCCCACCGAGACGAAAGCATCGAGAACTTTCCACGCGACGTATTCGATGCCATGGCGCGCCACGGCATTTTTGCCATTCCCTTTGCGCAGCAGGATGGTGGTCGTGGCCTTGAACATCGAGTGCTAGCCACAGCGACGGTCTGCGAGGAATTGGCCTACCACAGCAACTCGATTGCCGCTGTGTTCGATGTACACTGCATTCTTGCTGGACGGACGCTGGAGAAGGGCAGTGATGCCATTCGCGAGCGCTACCTGAAGCCGGTGATCCGTGGAGAAAAAATCGGCGCATTTGCTACGACCGAACCACTGGCAAGCACCGATCTTTCGCCTAGAGCTGTTGCGACGATTGCGCGTCGAGAGGGTGATCTTTACATCCTAAACGGGCAAAAACGCTTTATCACCAACTCTCCCGTGGCCGATTTTATCGTTGTGCTTTGCCGCAGCGACGAGGACGGCATGGTCGAGCTGGTGGTCGAGACCGATCAGCCTGGTGTGCGGATTGGCAAACCGGATCTGAAAATGGGCAATCGCGGTCAGCTCACCGCTGATGTGCATTTCGATCATGTCGAGGTTCCGATCGAGCGCCGCATCGGCGGGGTCAACCAGGGACTGCGTGTAGCACTGGCGACTTTGACGTTCGGCAGGATCGGCATTGCGGCCACCGGTGTCGGCATGGCTCAGGCCGCGTTTGATCATTCCACGGAGCATTTGCGCAACCGTGAAGCTTTCGGCAAGAAACTCGGTGCCTTCCAGCACTGGCAGTTCCGGATGGCCGAGCGTGCCACCCAGATTGAAAATGCACGCAATCTCTACATCAAGGCCGCACTGCGCATGGATATGGGCACCGAGTTCCCCGAGCCAGAGGCCGCGATGGCGAAATTCTATGCCACCGAGGCCGCCGGCGACATGGCGCGTGATGGCGTGCAGATCTTTGGGGGATACGGCTTCTTGCGTGAACTTTCCGAAGACGGAAGTCATTACAAGGTCGAAGAGATCTACCGGGACAACAAGATCAGCGAAATTTATGAGGGGACAAATGAAATCCAACGAATGGTCATTGCCCGGCAAATATTTGGTAAGGGCTTAGTAGGCTGACTGATTGCTTTCAGCTGTAAGTGGAGGTTTTATAAGCGTCCGTTAACGGCCAGAAGCGGACGTTCACAAGCGACCGCTACCGGCCAAGAGCGGACTGTGCCCCTCTCTTCGAATGACCGCATCAGTAGCCGAGAATTCGAGAACCGTGTCATACACTGATCAATACTTTAGGCGACTGGTAGGGTAAAACTCGGATTAATTCTCAACCTCGTTCAGTAGGCGTTGTAATTCATCAGCCCAAAGACTGAGTTGGAAGTTTTGTGGGTCATCATGGGCATCATCGAGCCCTAAATCCAAGTCTGCGTGGAATGCTGGGATGAGCCATTCCCCAGCCCTCAGACTGGCAGCAATGTAAACGAGTGCTAAACGACGATACTGGGGAACAGCAAATCCGGGAGCTGGAGCAACTGCACCGTTTTTGATTTTTTTCTCTGATGCATTCCTATCTGTCACTGGTGCGGATCTCCTCGGTTGCACTAACTCAATGTGCAGAAAGCGGCCACGAACCTCTTCATCTGGTACGTGCGGGAAACGCTTGTTGTATGTTAACTCGAACTTCGTCGAGCGCCAGCCTCGCTCAAAAGGCATCGCAGTAACCGACTGTCCGTGACGACTGATAAAAACATGCGCTTTCGACTTTTCACCTTTCTGCCAAACCGTTACATCGTTGTGCTTCCAGGTCTCTGTATCGATGTCCTTCGGGAAAGGGGCCTTGAGGAGGTTGGGGGTACTGGTGTCGTGCACTACAAAATACTTAGCGGGAAACTGGCCAGTTTTGTGAGTTTCGGCCTGCGACACGGGTAGATCGAGGCTTCCGCCGATGTCATTCTCCTTGATCTGCTGGGCGGACAGATAGCGCCTGAGCTGTGGGACTGTTAACCCAACTTTCTGACCGACTCGATTCACAAATACATCTGGCAGAACCACCGGTGCAGATGAAATATGACCCCAGAAAAGGACTTCCCTTAATAGGCAAGAAGCTTGGCTGACCGCGTTTCCTTTGAATGACAACAACTCAGGATCATAAGGGCAGGGTATTTTGGTTGTTTCAGGGCTTGCGAGCACTGGGCTCGCCATCATGCCAATCAAAATGGCTAGGGTTTTAATTTCCATATTTGGGCTCGTGGTCAGCAATCCATCTTTAACGATAGGTCAGTTGGGAGGGCACAATGTGACTGGAGCAGAAAAAAATTTAGGGGCCGCGTGAGCACTCAATCATGCGGCAACTTGGCAACCTTTTTGGACATGCCTCGCAAGCTGACAGTGTCAAGGGAGTGGATTGGGCGGGCGCCTAGGGCCTAATCATCCAAGGAAGGAGTTTTGTAATCGCAATACCTGAATCTGTCAGAGGTCGCAGCAACGCAGAGAGCTGATACCGCCAATCTTCATGATCACTTTGCTAAAATTCCTTCGCACAAGTCTGAACCCTGGGAACTACGTCTGCATCTAGCTGGGCTGGTGTGAATAGCAGCATTGCGCTTGGGCCTGCAGCGGATTTAGGCGTGTTCGCTAATGCTTCTTTCAATTTCTGAAGATCCGGCTGAGCTAAGACAACGTCGCGTTGGACGCGCACGAGCTTTGAGGTGACGTCATTAAGAGCGATGTTTACGTTACGTAGGCCTGAAGGAGTCAGCTCAATTCCATCAGGTACTTCGCCCACAACCCCATACATGCATTTCAAGGCCTCTGATGCCTTAAAGTAGTTTTCCGACTGAACCTTGATCTGATAGTGATCCGTGTAAATGGAAGAAACACCCGCTACACCTGCCCCTTGATAAATCCATGCCTTGGTTCCGGTTAAAGCGCCGGCAACACCCCATAAACCTCCAAGGACGGTAGCTCCGTCGCCTACATTCATCGTATTCACCAGGCCCTCGTATTGCACGGTATATAGCTTGTGGTATATCTCTAGGTTGAGTCGAAAGTCGGACAGATTTTTAGCGGTATTCAATCCTATGGAGGACTCACCTTTCATCCAGCTTGGATTCATTATCCGAGCATTACTGCCATCTCGCCTGACGGCCTCCTGCTCGGACACATTCACCACCGGCAGAGGATACGGATTTACACAGCCAGAAATTAGGCCCGCGGCCAGCATCAAACTCGATCTTGAAAACTTGGCCATTTGGCCTCCCTGCAGTTCAGGTTGTTACGGCGAATTGATCGCTCAAGAAAACAACTCGCTTCCATACTGCTGAATTTCATCAAAGGAGCGTGTGGAGTCCAGCTTTGCAGAGCCCGGAATTATCTCGAAGGTGACGCCGTAACCGAGGCCCACCTTAATTTTGTTATTTCGCCAAGGGTCGCCTCCCAGCTCGACAATCGCGCGGACCGACGCTTCACCAATGCTTTCATCGCCACCAACGTCGGCATAGATGGCATAGACCGACATCCCGTCGACCGACAACTTGGCAATGTCACCCAGGCTGCATTTGATACCGGTGACGGCCTTCCAATTGCCCGGCAAAACGAAGTAGGGGATTTCTAGCGCATTTACGTATTCTCCATCACCGCGCCAGCCGCGGCTCCGCCGCAGTGAAGTATCCAATTGCCCATGCTCGTCGATGACGTCGGCATTAGGCGCCCCATCGGCATCTGCCGCGGCGTCCGATAAGACATGGACGTGGCCATTATCTAGGAGTACCACGACGGGGGCTTTATGGGGTGGTTGTGAGGATGTCCACGGATGGTCGATCTTGTGCATAGAGTCCCTTCCCATCTTCTAATGTCAGATAGACATTATTAGCGTAGATGGCTAGCCGAATGCGTCAACGTGCAAGCGAATTATTTTAAGCGCCTTTACTCCGTTGTACTCTAGGGCGCGCGGGCGTCGCATCCATCTGCGATGCGGTGAGCGGCCATTCATGAAGTTGAACGTGGTGGAAAAACCGGTAGTGATTAGGTGATTCCAACAGCGCAAGTGGTAATGGTTAATGTGAGAGTCGATGGACAGTTGTGGTTAGCGGCAAAAATTGCGACACACTATGGTGCAGCCGCCCAGCAAATTTTAATTAGTCATATCCAACCAAGTAGGATTTGAGTCGGTAGTTAATCGTATTTGGCTATTGCACCATTTTCGATTTAATCTGAGGAGGCCGGCTGCCTGCGCTACCCTTCAACTGCTCAAGCTTCCTGAGGCCACACTAGTTGGCGTTAGGGGCGAAGCAGTATGTTGCGTACGGAATGTCGGTGCGAGACCTTCAGCAACTCGCCCAGGCACTCAATACCTCGCTACGTTAGGTATTAACGTGACTACCGCGGATACAGCGTTCCAAGCGCGGGCGAGACTGGAGGCTTGTTTAGCCTTGGGTATTTTTTCCAGCGAGCAGCTTTCCCTTTCAGTCTGAGCTGAGTCAGTTCGGAGCGGTACCGTATGCCTTAAACGCGGGTATGCATCGCAATATGAGCACGGTCTGAAAGTGAAGCGCTGTGAACACTGGAGGAAAGAGGATGGCCATCTCACCTCGAGGAACTGAAACGAGTGTTGAACCTGATCCCTACTGACATTAATAACCCTAATTCAGGAGACACCCGCATGAAAATTAACACCTGGATCGCCGCTGCAATGATATTAGTCGGGAGTTTCGAAATTTCATATGCAGATACAGCTATTTCCCCCGCATGCTCTAGACAATCCGCACCTATAGATCTACCGATTGATGCTCCTCCTGCAAAAAAAAATATTGAATCCGATGCATCTACGAATGTGGCAAAAGCCGCATTGCGCCTAGTATATTCGATAGAAAACGGCCTCCCTGACCCCTATCTTGCGGTGACAGGAAATTTCGATGGCCAAGGCCTTTCACTTGGACTTATACAATTCAATTTCGGAGGAAGTGCTCAAAAAGTCTTCTCGAAAATCCCCTACGAAGTATACTCAAGAACCATGCCAAAATTTGGTGACTCATTCTACAAGGCAGTACATGCTAGCTCGACCTCTTCATCGATCCAATTGCTCACAGGAATGCAAACTGGCAATGGCCGTGTGTGGCGAGTAAATAAAGATGCCAAATCAGAGTTAGAAGAGTTTCTTGGAAGTCCTGACGTTCGTTCAGCACAAGATCAAGCAGTCGCTGTTGAGTATCAAGCTGCCTATAGTCGTGCTTACCAATGGGCTGTTGCTAGAGGGTCAAAAAATCCGTCGCCACGCGAAATCGCTACATTTATGGACAATCAAGTATTCAGTGGAGGCGCTTTAGGAGGAATCTGGATTGAACAAGCAAAAGCGTTTCGCGTAAGTTTTGACAACGACGGTAAAATGATTGCTTTCGTTTCACAATGGCTACTTTCGTGTCCCTATACAGGCCCTGATCTTTTGTGGGGTCGAGAGGATGCCCAGCATAATGCAGAGGCTTGGACGAAAGCTTTTCCTTTAGGATCAAAACTTTCGGATGAACGTGCCCTTCTATTCGCTTTTGGATTTCTCAGGGCCCTAACTGCAAACGGCCCACCAACTCAAAAAGGGCAGCCGGAACAGCACGGTATTTTTAAGGCTCAGGTTGTCGAGCGCAGAGGACTAATTGCACTGGGCGCTGGAACAGCAAACGGGATCAAATGGCCGGGAGGGATATTGGATCAAGACTTAGAACGAGTAAAATAATAGTCTAGTGTCTTACATAGAGTCATTTACTAGTACTGGTTGCTGCTACAACGATATCAGCCTCAGCCTGCGCGATTACATCGCGAATACTTGGCAGGGTATGCTTGCGAAAGTGCGCTCCAATCGACCACCCGTTTGCATTCGACCTGACCAGCCATTTGCATTAGCGCTGACCACGATTGCATCGGAATTGCCCGACACACATTGTGTCTATAATTGGCAGAGAACGGATAGGAGCCGCCAACCAGATGCCTATGAAACCTGGGCCGACTCAGAGTCGGCCAATTTCAGCCATTGTTGACCGGCAGCTATGGGTCGGTAGCCGCCATTGGCAAACGTCCGCTTTTGGCTGTGGATTCAACCGGTCGATGCAACAGATTGGCCAAATCGTTCTGCCGGTGTTTCGTAGTCTAGTGTTTTCCGAGGGCGGCTATTTAGCTGCCTTGCGACTTCATTGAGCGTGGCTTGCGAGTGATCCGCAAGGTCGGTTCCTTTCGGGAAGTACTGCCTTAACAACCCGTTGGTGTTCTCATTCGATCCCCGTTGCCAAGGACGATGAGGATCGCAGAAGTAGACCTTGATGTCGGTAGCCACCGTAAAGCGCTTATGGTCAGCCATCTCTTTGCCGCGATCCCACGTCAGCGATTTGTAGAGTTCTTGGGGTAAGTAGCGGGCGTTTTCGATCAGGGCGCTGATGACCGTCTCGCTATCCTTACCGTCCAATTTCACCAGCATTACGTAGCGGGTATGACGCTCAACAAGAGTGGCAATTTGGCTGTTCCTGCTACCGCACAGCAGGTCACCCTCCCAATGACCTGGAACCGCCCGATCCTTAGCCGCGGCTGGGCGTTCGCGGATCGATACCGCGTCAGTGATTCGACCGTGATTTTCTTTCTTCTGCGTGTGATGGCGCGAGCGACGCATGGCCCGCGTGCGCCGTAAATGCTCAAGCAACTCCTTCTTCAGAGCCCCGCGAGCCTGTATGAAGAGCGTGCGATAGATCGTCTCGTGTGACACCTGGTAGCTCGTATCATCCGGGTAGGTACGCTTCAACCAACCGGCAATTTGTTCCGGTGACCACTGCAATTGAAGCTTGTCTGCAACAATTTGCGCCACCGTTCGGTTCTCAACAAGTTTGCACACCTTAGGTCGATGGGCACGATCCCAGGCAGCCTGATCAGCTTGATTAGCCCGGTAGCATCCTTGACCACCGTTGCGTCTGATCTCACGGCTGATCGTAGAGACTGCTCGCCCTAGCAACGCAGCCATGGAACGGATCGAGTTACCTGCCACCACGGCACGCGAAATCTCTTCACGCTCAGCCAACGTCAGCGCCAATCTGGATCTGCGGCGTACAGCGGGTCTGATACCGCCTGTTTCCGACAAGATGCGCTGTATCGATGAATGGTTTCGATCAAATAGTTGGGCGATGTGCTGGAGAGAGTCGCCTTTCTGCCAGTGATCCCACATCAGCTTTTTCTGGCTTTCGGTGTAATAGATCCGCGGTCTCTGCTTCATCTGCAACACTCCTTCTGCTTACACAGAATTTAGTTGTGTTGCATCGACCGGTTGAATCCACAGCCGATAGCGGCCTCTGAAGACTGATAGGTGGAATTCCTGCCTATGTTCAATTGGCCCCTATACCTAGCCCAGGCGTGGGCACCCTTTCTAGCCAGGGCCCCCATGATCTGGATCCACCGATCCTTTCTGCCTAGCTAGATGAGGCGACAGTAACCAGTGATAGATTCATGTCAATCTGTAGCCTATCTATCTACCACGTCCGGTCCGTCATCCTTGATCCATGCTCCGTACTGCTAACTGATCATCGTTCCATGAGTATGGCTTAACTGATCGGAGATCCAGTCGACTGGCGCACGGTGACGGCTAGGCCTCTTTACAGCCCGATTTTTTCCGCAATTTATTTTGAGGTGCTGATTTTGCTGTCTTGGAGCGGATAAGAAAAGTGTGTGATGCGGAAAAATAATATCTCTAAGTACATGATTTAAAAGAAGAAAATAATGGACTTAAAATCCCGTATTTTGTAAGCCAAGCGCAATTTGCTTTCCGGTTGTCTAGCTTTGGTCAAAAGGCAGGCGAGGAAGTGCCAAGGAAAGAATATTTCCCTGGCAGAGGGGGAGAAATCGAAAGCCTGTCAGTCCTAAAGCTGATACCAATTTTGATACCAAAAGCTGCTAAAGGGCGTATTCTCGTGCGATCTCGTGCGTGCTAACTGACTGATTTTATTGCGCTTGTAGTCGCATCAGGATGCATTCAAGATCGCATCGTGATGTTAGCTGTGGAGATCAATTGCTTTACCTATCAATGGGTTGCGAGCCGCACATTTGGCGCTTGGGCCACTTTTGGGGCATTTTGGAGCTTTTTCTTCTCGGGCACGGACACCGTCAGCGTCGAGCCAGCGGGCGTGGGGCGAGAGCAGCCTCTGGACGCAGCGTCCAAGCTGTTGGGCAATAAAGGCGGGATTCATGCCAGACATTGCGCGCATTGTCGCATAAGTAATGCGGCAGTTGTATGGCGGACGATAACGAACCTCCAGCCCAGTCGGCGGCGTCGCGTCCTTCGTTCACTCCGCACAGACGCTAAAACCTGCAATATCGTCTAGGTTTCAACAAGGGATTTTTTTTCACTGAGGAACAGCCATGTTTAAAGCACGCTTACTTGTCGCAACTCTTACCAGCCTGGCCTTGGCGGCAAGTTCGGTGACGGCGTTGGCTGATCCGGGAAATGACCATGGCAAAGGGAATGGAAAGGGCGGACAGCAGAACAGTCAGGGCCACGGCAACCAGGGCGGGAAATACAAGGGTGCGAGCTCAGGACACTGGGACAATGCACCGGTTGTCGATCGAGGCGGTGTCCTGGGCGTGCTCAACGGTTACAGAGATTACTGGAGCCCGGGCCCTGCGCTACCACCGGGCATTCAGAAAAAACTGGCGCGCGGTAAACCCTTGCCACCGGGTATTGCCAACAAACTGGATGGTCGGCTGGCCGGCCGGTTGCCTCACTACGACGGATATGAGTGGCAGCAGGCGGGAACGGACCTGATTCTGGTGGCTATCGCCAGTGGGATTATCTACGAAGTCTTGAACGGAGCGTTCGACTAGCCCGGTTTTGTAGCGCCGGGTTCGGATGTTTCCTGACCATTTCACGGGTAGCAATAGCGACATGTTCTCACCCACTTTTTATGTGAGGTATTGCTGCCTTGTCTTATCGCTCGTGGTTGAACTCGATGTTCCTGAGTGCGTCCTAGATGGCAGTAAAATCAACCTTTGTGGATGCCATCATGCGTTTCAAAAGTAAAAACCTCGTTGCCGTCATGTCGTGCGTAATGATGTTTGCTGCGGCGCCGTTGCTGCCTGCCGGAATGTCCGTCATGCCCTCCGCCTATGCCAAGGATGGCGGTGGTCATGGTGGTGGTAACGGTGGTGCGGGTGGCGGTGGCGGCAGTCACGGTGGCGGTGTCGGCGGTGTCGGCGGTGCCGGGCATAGCGGCGATAGCGCCGGGCACTCGGCCAGCGCTTCCAATAATGGTCGTGCCGAAGGCCAGGAGGCGGATCATGAAGGCAGAGCCGTTCGGGATCACGGTGTGAGTGGTCAGCACACGGGACGTGACCACAACGCTGACCGTGGACACGGCACAGCGACTTCAGGTGTTGCACATTCTAAAGCGACACGGGGCTTGTCGAAGGCGACGGCGATCTCGGCTACAACGCCTGGCGATCACAATACCAAGGGATTGAGAAAGGCTAGCCTTTCAACCTCCAAATAAGCGCGGCTCACGGCCCGCCAGGTCGATTGGTTTCATTGAACCTCTGGCCTGGCGGATCATCCGTATCTCGCTTCAGCATTTGCGGCACTCTGCTTCAGTCCCCCGGGCCAGTCATTTGTTGTGGCCGGGTTCCTATCTGCTCCGATCCTGAAAAGTCCTGCCAGGCACACGAACATTCAGAGACAAACTCTGCAGTGCTCTTCTGAATTCTTCGGTCTGGCTCCAGGAAATCAACGCCTCATGCTGCCGTCAGCACCACGTCTGGCGCACTGCCGCCACTTCTTTTCGTCGAACTCAATCTGCCGTAACGCTGATGTCACTGGCATGGCTGGCGCGCGCGCGAGCGCAACGGCTGCCGTTTGGCCGATTCAGCGGACAGTTTTTCACAGATGAGGTTCACCATTGGTTACAAAGTATGGCTAAAATGCCATCCGATCACCCAATAGCCGCTAACGGCAAGGGCTCAAGGAAGTGCCACCGGGACAGTATTTGTATTCATGCCACTGCATCAGACCCTGGGCCAACGGCTGGCAGGCGCGCAGTTTGTTCACTTTTGACGTGTGACGATTTCCGTGAAACTCATCATTGCTGCTATTTATGTCATTTCCATTGCATACGTTCACCTGCGTGGTCGTGTGCGTCACAAACTGGGCCGTCAGTTGAGCGATCACTCGACGTTTCTCGCGCCGATCAACTGCTTCCTTTATCTGTTTTCGAAGAAACCGAACAAACCCTACCTCGACCCGAAGGACTTTCCCGATCTGAGCCCGTTGCAGGCCCATTGGGAAGAAATCCGCGAGGAAGGTCAGAATCTTCTGCGTGCCGGTGCGATCAAGCGTTCGGACCAGTACGACGATGTCGGTTTCAACTCTTTCTTCAAGACTGGCTGGAAGCGTTTCTATTTGAAATGGTACGGCGACAGTCACCCGTCGGCGCTGCAACTGTGCCCGCGTACCACTGAACTGGTGCAGAGCATCGGCTCGATCAAGGCGGCGATGTTCGCCGAACTGCCGCCAGGCTCGAAACTGGTGCGTCACCGTGACCCGTATGCCGGTTCCTACCGTTATCACTTGGGCCTGGAAACGCCGAACGACGCCGGTTGCTACATCAACGTCGATGGCGAGAACTATCACTGGCGCGACGGCGAAGCCGTGATGTTCGACGAGACCTACATTCACTACGCCGAAAACACCACTGACAAGAACCGCATCATCCTGTTCTGCGACGTCGAGCGCCCGATGAAATATCGCTGGGCAGCCGCGTTCAACGGCTGGTTCAGCCGTACTGTGATGTCGGCGGCCGGTGCGCCGAACGATGCGGGCGACCGCACCGGCGGTATCAACCGCTTGTTTACCAAAATCTACAAGGTCCGCCTGCGCGGCAAAGAGCTGAAAAAGCGCAATCGCGCGCGCTATTACCTGGAAAAGTGGGCGATCTTCGGTGGCCTGCTGGCGATCTTCATTCTGATCTGATAACTGATCTGATCAATCGGGCGACTGTTGAAAGACAGTCGCCCGATTTCATTTTCACGACGCTTTTTTGGTCTTTTTCGCCGGGGTTGTCTTCTTCGCTGGTTTGGTCGGTGATTTCCCGCCGAGACTGCGTTTGAGCAGTTCGGTCAAGTCGATCACATCCGCAGACTTGCGTTCTTCTTCGCCCTCAAGGGTCTCAACGTCCTCGATCTTGCCTTCATGGGCCTTCTTGTCCACCAGGGCCATGATCTTGTCTTCAAACTCGTCGCGGTAATCCTCGGGATTCCAGTCGGCGCTCATGTCTTCAACGAGTCGTTTGGCCATGTCCAGTTCGGCTTTCGCCAGTTGCGGTTTGGTCACTTCGCTGCCCAGCGCCAGTTCATCAAGGCTTCTCACTTCCTGTGGCCAGCGCAGTTTCACCAGCACCAGTGCCGACTCCAGCGGCATCAGCGCCGCCAGGTACTGACGTGTGTGTAACACCACACGGGCGAGGGCGACTTTTTTGGTTTTGCTGAGGGTTTCGCGCAGCAATGCGTAAACCTTGCCACCGCGCTTGTCCGGTGCCAGGTAGTAGGGCGTGTCGATGTTTTGCAGCGGGATCTGCTCGCTGTCGATGAAGGCGAAGATGTCGATGGTCTGGGTCGACACCGGGTGCGCCGAACGGATTTCCTCCTCGCTGAGCACCACATACCGGCCCTTTTCGAACTGCACGCCTTTGACGATGTGCTCCTTGGTGACTTCCTTGCCAGTGATCTTGTTGACCCGTTTATAGCCAACCGGGTCCATGCTGCGGCTGTCCAGCCAGTCAAAGTCCACGCCCTGGGACGAGGTTGCCGAAACCAGCGCCACGGGGATGTGCACCAGACCGAAACTGATTGCGCCTTTCCAGATTGCCCGAGCCATGGTGCCGTTCTCCGAGTGATGTTCGGGTGACCTGTGGCCCGGCGCAAAAGTTTCCGTTGTTTGCGCGACGCCGGTAAACGACAGGTCAAGCCGTGTTACATCTTGTTTATCGATCACGGGTTAACAAATCCGAACCCTCGGCGTAGCGTGGACTCGAAGGCTCTAATCCACGCGCATCGAGAGAGGCCGTCCATGAACCGTATTCTGCTTGGCATCGCATTGCTGGCCCTCAGTGGCGGGGCGGTTCATGCCGATACCCTGTTGCTGGCGCAAAGCCCGACCGGCAACAGCAGCAACCCCTACAACAGCCCGATTCACCGGGCCAATCCCAACAGCATGCAGGGTACGCAACCAGCCAACCCGGTGATCCGCGGGCCGAATACCGTCCCCGTCCCTCGACCGCCCACCGTGGAAAACGGCGGCATCGGCAATGGCCAGCCACTGCGTTCGGTGCCGAGCACACCGCCGAAATTCATTCCCAATCCACCCGCCCGTGACGGCGACAGCAACCGTTGAATGGCAGAACCGTTTCTGTCAGCCCTTCAATCGAACAAAAGGAATCGTGCATGTTGCGTAAAACCCTTTTAGCCGGCCTGTGTGCCAGCGCAGTTATCTGCGGCCCGGCATTCGCCGCCGCTCCCAAGGAACTACAAAGCGAGCAGGGCACACTTGAAGTCACGACGATTACTCAGGGGCTTGAGCATCCATGGGCGCTCGCGTTCCTGCCGGATCGACAGGGCATGCTGGTGACCGAGCGTCCGGGCAATCTGCGGGTAGTGGGTGTGGACGGCAAGCGATCGGCGCCCATCGAGGGCGTTCCGAAGGTCTGGGCCAAGGGGCAGGGCGGGTTGCTCGATGTGGTGCTGTCGCCAGACTTCAAACAGGACCGTCTGGTGTACCTGTCCTACGCCGAGGGCGGCGGCGCCGGTGACAAGGCCGGGACGGCGGTCGGGCGCGGGCGCCTGTCGGATGATCTGAAAACCCTGAAGGACTTCAACGTTATTTTCCGTCAGGAACCGAAGCTGTCGGTCGGCAATCACTTCGGCGCGCGGCTGGTGTTCGACCGGGACGGGTATCTGTTCATCACCCTCGGTGAAAACAACGACCGGCCTACCGCGCAGGATCTGGACAAGCTGCAGGGCAAAGTCGTGCGGATCTATCCGGACGGCAAGGTGCCGGATGACAACCCGTTTGTCGGTCAGTCCGGTGTGCGTCCGGAGATCTGGTCCTATGGCCATCGCAACCCGCAGGGTGCAGCGCTCAATCCATGGACTGGCACGTTGTGGGAGAACGAACACGGCCCGCGCGGTGGCGACGAGGTGAACATCATCGAGCGCGGCAAGAACTACGGCTGGCCGCTGGCAACTCACGGCATCAACTACTCGATGCAGCCCATTCCGGAAGCCCAGGGTAAAACCGCCGAAGGCACTGTCGCACCGCATCATGTCTGGGAAAAATCACCCGGCGTCACCGGCATGGCGTTCTATGATGCCGATCGTTTCAAACCCTGGCAGCACAACGTATTCATCGGGGCGCTTGCCAGCCAGGAACTGATCCGGCTGCAATTCGACGGTGACAAGGTCGTGCATGAAGAGCGTTTGCTGGGCGACTTGAAGCAACGCATCCGGGATGTGCGCCAAGGGCCGGACGGCTATCTGTATCTGCTGACAGATGAGTCCGACGGTGCTCTGTACAAGGTCGGACTCAAATGAACGCATCATGCGGGTGAGCGGGCGTAGAGCACCACCGCCGCCCGCAGCTTGCCGCGCCCGAACCGGCACATTTTTTCGAACTCCCCATGGCTGACCGGCACGTGCTGGCAGTCCATGGGCTGGCGATGTTGGCTGTGGTCGACATCCGGGTCGTGCAGGTAGACGAAATCTTCGTCGCAATCGGTGACGATCACCCAGTGTGGCGATTTGGAGCGGGTCAGACGATAGCTGCTGATCAACACCAGCGGCTGTCCGCCAGCGTTGAGCAGGCGGGGCAAGTCCAGTGCGGTGCCGATGATTTGATCAACGTCGGTGTCGTTCAGTTGTGCCATGAACTCATCATGCACAAGGCGCATGACGTCTTTTTTATGCGCGTCGCGCACGCCGTCGAGAAACAGCGGCCCGGTCATGCTCAGTTGCAAATGCACGCGAAATCCTCGGCGCCATGCCGCCAACGCCAGACCCTGAGGGCTGCAACCGCCGTGACCGGCGGTCATGAACACGGTGGTCGCTTCGCGCCAGAGCTGTAATTCCTCTCGGCGCTCCAGCAAGCGATCAGCTTGCAATGCGCCCATGGCCATCAGCAGGCACGCCGGGCCACAGGTGAAATCGGTGGTTTGCCGGTAATAGGGCACCTTGATGCTGCGTGAGTCGTGGTGTTGAAGGATTCGCTTTTCCAGGCGCAAAGCGTCCGCATGGTCTTCGTAGTAGTCGTGAATCAGCGCAAATCGCCGATAGCCACTGCGTTCATACAACGCGATGGCGGCGGGGTTGTCAGTGCGCACCTCTAGCCGCAGGTAAGCGCAGTCGTGCTCTAGGGCGCAGGCCTCGATTCGCTGCAGCAATTGCTTGCCCAGGCCACCGCCCCGGGCTTCGGGGGAAATAGCGATGGAATACAGCCGCGCAAGCGAAGTACCGCGATGGAACAGTACCAGCGCATAGCCCAGCAGTTGCCTCTCGCGTTCGGCCACCAACAACTGGCCGTTCGCCCGGGTAATCATCCATTGAAAGCTGCGGCGGGTGAGCCGGTCCGTGGTGAAGCAGTGCATTTCCAGTGCCAGCAGCGCCGCTAAATCATCAACTGTCGCCAAGCGAAAAACAGTGTTCATATGACCGCCGTAAAAGTTGCGTAACGAAACGGGACTTTCGAAAAAGTTCGTGCTTAATAGAAAAGGTCTTGTTCTCCAACGGATCAATTTCTATGTCAGCGGTACAGGGTCATTGGCGCGAAGTATCCAGTCAAAGTTTGCCACCGGCAACTTATTTAAAACCGCAAATCAGAACTTCCAGTCAAGTGTTGATCATCGTCGAACGCAAGGAAGACTGGGCCTCGTACTTTCCCAGCGAAGACATCCTCACGGCTCAGGAATACCTCGAACAACCGCCCGACAGCGAGCCGGGAAAACGGGTGCAGGTCATCAATTTGTGCCGCAGCTACAAGTATCTGGGCCACGGCTATTACTGCTCGCTGCTGGCAGAAGCCCGGGGTCACAAGGTGATTCCGTCGGTACGGACTATCAGTGAACTGACCAGGAAATCCCTCTACGGCCTGGCGCTGGATGACCTGGATAAAACCCTGGAAAAGGCCCTCAGTCATCATCTCTACAGCGATACCGAAGGGTTTACGCTGACACTTTATTTCGGCAGAACCCATATCGAGCCGTTGCAGGATCTGGCCCGACAATTGTTTGAAGTGTTCCCGTGTCCGATTCTTTTAGTTGAGTTTCGTAGAACTAACGGCTGGCACATCGAAGGCATAAAGTCCGGTGTGCTGCACAAGTTGCGCGACGATCAGGAAGATCAGTTCGCCAATGCGCTGGACGGCTTCAGCCGCAAGGTCTGGCGTGTTCCGCGTTCACCGCAAGTGGCGCGTTATGACCTGGCGATCCTGCACGATCCGCAGGAAGCCTTGCCGCCGTCCAACGCCCGGGCGCTGGAAAACTTCGTAAGGGTCGGCAAAGGCATGGGCATCGATGTCGAACTGATCGAACGCAAGGACTACGCAAGGCTCGCCGAGTACGACGGCTTGTTGATCCGAGAGACCACCAGCGTCGACAACCACACCTACCGTTTCGCCAAGAAAGCAGAAAGCGAAGGGCTGGTGGTGATGGACGACCCGACGTCGATCCTGCGCTGCACCAACAAGGTCTATCTCACTGATTTGCTCAACAGCCACCAACTGGGTATGCCGGCCACGGAAATTCTCTACAAGGAACGACCGGAGGACTTCGAACGGGTCGGCGAACGCCTGGGTTTCCCGTTGGTGCTGAAGATTCCCGATGGCTGTTTCTCTCGGGGGGTGATCAAGGTCGAGAGCCAGCAAGCTTTGCTGGAGGCCACCGCCGAACTGTTCGAACATTCGGTGCTGTTGCTGGCCCAGGAATTCTTCTACACCGAGTACGACTGGCGCATCGGCGTGCTCAACCGCAAACCGATCTTCGCCTGTCAGTACTTCATGTCCAAGGGCCATTGGCAGATCTACAACCACAAGGCCAAGGGCCAGGACGTCAACGGCGAATGCCGCACGCTGGCGATCCACGAAGCGCCGCGTGCGGTGGTGGAACTGGCGGTGAAGACTGCCAACCTGATCGGCGACGGCTTATACGGCGTCGACCTGAAACAGGCCGGCGACAAAGTGGTGGTCATCGAGGTTAACGACAACCCGAACCTCGACGCCGGCATCGAAGACGCTTACCTGCAAGACGATCTGTATTCGCTGGTGCTGGACGAGTTCGTGAGGCGCCTGGAACTCAAACGTCGCGGCCAGGCCTGGTGACCGGCCGATGATCAACAGCTTTGCACTGAGCCACGGCGCGTTGCAGCGGGTTGAACGGCTGGACGCCGAGGTGATGTTATTCAGCGACCCCGACGCGGCTGAACGCGACCTGCTCCACAGTCACTTCAAACTGGATGAGCATGCTCTGGCCTCTGCGCTGGACCCGGACGAGGTGTCGCGGATCGAGTTTCATCCGGATCACTTGTTTCTGATCTGGAAACGCCCCGAGAACTACTCCGGGGGCGGCAGTCTGGCGTTCGAGGTGTCGTCCTGCGGTTTGCTGTTTTCGCCGGGCCAGTTGCTGGTGATCGCCACCGACGACACGCCGCTGCACGGTCTCGGCACGGGCCGGCCACTCAATACGCCACTGGATGTGTTGCTGGACCTGCTGTTCAACAACATCCATCACTACCTCGGGCACCTCAAGGTGATCAAACTGGTCGCCCGGGAGTTGCAGCAGAAATTCAACGCCTCGATGCAGAACCAGCATCTGGTGCAGATGTTCAACCTCAGCGAAAGCCTGATCTATTACATCAACGCGCTGCACAGCAACGGCGCGGTGCTGACGCGGCTGCGCAACCACGCCGAAAAACAACATTTCGGAAGCGAAGCCATTGGCCTGATCGACGACCTGATCATCGAAAACAACCAGTGCTACAAGCAGGCGGAAATCTATTCCACGGTGTTCTCCGGGCTGATCGACGCCCGGGGCAACCTGATGAACAACAGCATGAACAACCTGCTGCGCAAGCTGACGCTTATCAACGTGGTGTTCCTGCCGCTCAACCTGATTGCGAGCATCGGTGGCATGTCGGAATTCAGCATGATGACCGCCGGCACGCCGTGGTGGGTGTCGTACCCGTTGTTCCTGGCGGCGATGCTGCTGGGGGCGGGCGGGATGCTGTTCGGGCTCAGGCGTCTGGCGAAATGACGGCGGCCGGGCGTTTGCGATCCTGCAGGCCACGGACCACGAGGTACAACAGCGGCCCGACCGAAACAAACACTGCTGTCAGCAACAGATACGGCACCACCGACCAACCCGACTGCCCGCGCTTGCGCGCATCCTTGTACATCCAGACGCCGGCCAGGGTCGCCAGCAGATAAAGATCGATCACCACCTGTGCGGTGTCTGGCCGCGACATCAGACTGATGCCGAAATCGATCAGCGATTGCTCGGCTTGCAGCATCACGCTAACGGTGTAGCCACTGAAGGCGATCAAAGCAGTGAGGGGCAGGGCGATGGACATCATGTATTCCTTCCTTGGTCAGATGAGCGAAAGGCCAGCCTACAGACCCAACGCAAAAATCGCCATTGACTTGCCAGCAATGCCCGAGCTAATTTCGGGGCCATGACTTCCACCGTATTGCGCTGCCAGCCAAGCATTATTACCGCCATTCCTCATTTGGCGGGCTAGCTCACGACTGCAGCACCCAACCCGCCCTAGAGGCGGGTTTTTACTTTCTGTCTCCGGGGTTTTGAATAAAAAGTCAGGAGACGACCATGCGCCACAGCCCCGAC
This sequence comes from Pseudomonas sp. stari2, assembly GCF_040760005.1. Lineage (NCBI taxonomy): Bacteria > Pseudomonadati > Pseudomonadota > Gammaproteobacteria > Pseudomonadales > Pseudomonadaceae > Pseudomonas > Pseudomonas sp. Stari2. The sequence continues at coordinate 3,532,797 of NZ_CP099760.1, read as the reverse complement.
CAGCAAGCCTTGCTTGAGCAATACGTGAAAAAGATCCTCGCCGCGCCGGTGTATGAACTGGCGGTGCGCACGCCGCTGCAACCGGCGCCGGCGCTGTCCGAGGCGCTGGGTAATCGGATCCTGCTCAAGCGCGAAGACCTGCAACCGACGTTCTCTTTCAAGATCCGTGGTGCCTACAACAAACTGGTGCAGTTGAGCGACGAGCAGAAGGCGCGCGGAGTGATCACGGCGTCGGCGGGCAATCATGCGCAAGGCGTAGCGCTGGCGGCGCGGGAACTGGGCATTACCGCGACCATTGTCATGCCGGCGACCACGCCTGAGTTGAAAGTGCTGGGCGTCAGTAGTCGCGGAGCCGAGGCGTTGTTGCATGGAGAAAGCTTTCCGTTCGCCCTGGCCCACGCGCTGCAACTGGCCGAGCAGACGGGAAGAACCTTCGTCTCGCCGTTCGACGATCCCGATGTGATCGCCGGCCAGGGCACGGTTGCAATGGAAATCCTGCGTGAACATCAGGGCGCTCTGGACGCGATCTTCATCCCGGTGGGCGGTGGTGGTTTGATCGCCGGTATCGCTGCGTATGTGAAATATCTGCGGCCGGAGGTGCGGATCATCGGCGTGGAGTCGGAGCACTCGGCCTGCTTGAAAGCTGCGTTGCAAGCGGATGCGCGAGTGGTGCTGCCCAGCGTCGGCACCTTCGCTGACGGCGTGGCAGTGGCGCAGATCGGCGCCTATGGGTTCGAGATCTGTCGCTTCTGCGTGGATGAAGTGATCACCGTCAGCAACGATGAACTCTGCGCAGCGATCAAGAATATCTACGACGATACCCGCTCGATCACCGAGCCTTCCGGCGCGTTGGCGGTTGCGGGTATCAAAAAGTACGTGGCGCAGACCGGCGCACGGAATCAGACGCTGATCGCCATCGATTCCGGCGCCAATATCAACTTTGACAGCTTGCGCCACGTCGCCGAGCGCGCTGCGGCCGGCGACGTGGCCTAAGGATGTTCAGGGCAGCAGCGGGCGCAGGAAGCTGCGCTCGTAGCTGATGATGAACTTCTTCTCCATCAGGTCCGCCACCAACGCGGTGCTTTCCGGGTCGGTCAGTGCAATGTGGCGATAGCTTTCGTAATCCGCCAGCGACGGAAAACTGAACAGGCAATACGCGATATTGCTCGCGCCTTCCGAGGGCAGGAAGTAGCCGTGATGCGTTCCGCCCAGCCGTTCGACGATGCCTAGCCACGTCTTGGCGTAGGCTTCGAATGCGTCCAGCTGGTAGGGGTCAATCACGTATCTGACGTGGCAGGTAATCAATGCCGATGCTCCTTGGCCAGTTACTCGGGAATGGCAACGCCAACCTTGTCCGAAGCCGACCAAATGCGATAGCGCACTTCGACATCCGTCGGTGCGTAAACCACGATCGGCAGCTTGCTGTTGTAACGCACGGTGAAGCCGTCACCGATCACTGGTACGAACGCGCGTTTTTTCTGAGTGCCGGGCGGACAAGCCATCAGCGTGCTCATCGGGCCGCTGACTTTCTCGAGGCGGTAGAACGGATAGCCCCAGCCTTCGAGGTTTTTCTCTTCGAGGGTGCCGCCCAGGCGCTGGCGGTTGCAGTCCACCTCGAGGGTCTTGCCGGCGAGGATTTCGACTTTGAAGTTGTCTTCCTGGGCCTGTTGCGGCAGGTGAATGACCTGGCGGGTGAAGCCCGCTTCGGCTTTAGGGTAGGGCGCCGTGTCTTCAAGTTTGGCGGCGTGGGTGAGGGTGGAGACGCTCGCGAGCATCAGGCCGGCCGTCGCGTAAACAGTGAAATTTCCCATTGAAGCCTCCTGGCGGGTGTACGTTGGTTGACGGGCATTCTCACTGCCATGGGCGATGAATGCAAACCGCCAGCCGCTTGCAAATTGCAGTGCCTGCACAATCGAATCTTGCATTTTGCAACTGGCCAGTTGCCTGTCTTTTTGCCAAGCCATTGATTTGCAAGAAGGTGAATGCGACCCGATGAAAGGCACGTTTTATGCGTCGATTTGGTGCGGTGCACCGAGTTCGGGCGCCTACACTCCAATGGGCATTTCGCATCACAGCCGCTAGTCACACCCAAGGATTCAGCGGGGATACACCCGTGGGAAGCCGTGGCAACGGTCGACGTGAATACTTGATTGGCAGTCTCACAGTAAGGAGAGGTTTCGCCATGTTTCTGTCTGCCTTGGAACTCCGCAACATCATAGAAAGCAGCTTTCTACCAAAACGCTGCCAGTGCACGCTGTCCCCGGATCTGTCGATGACCGTCAAGGTGTATGGCGATCACCAGACCGATCAGGTTGAGCTGCTGGTGAGTGGCATCGATGCCAGTCACTTGAACAGCTGTCGCGAAATCAACGGCCTGATCGCCGGGTTGCGCTCGGATCTTGCGCAACACTCGGCAACTCATTCAGTGCCGCGATCCCGAGTCGTCTAACCGACTGTTTCACCCAGTTCGACCGTCACGCGCCGGGCCTGCAAGAAGCCAAGGCCCAGCGCGAACTCGACCAGCACCGCGAGCAGAATCCCGGGGCCGGCGTGGCCGTTGAGCCATTCAGCAAACCCCAGCACCGCCAGGCCAAAACAGCCGACGATAAAGCCGTTGCTCAGCGCATTGCGCGCGATCGACACCGGCGCGTTGCGCACCAGATAAAACATCACCCCCAACGCTGCGAACAGCACCGCCATGCGTCGTGCGACAAATCCTGCTGCCTCGGAGTATTCAATGCTCCAGATCGAAAGCAGTATTTGCGGCACGAGGCCCCAGGCCAGCGCCAACAGGAAACACAGGGAAAAGGTGATGGTCGACAACGTGCGAAACGACAACTGCATGGCGAATCCTTGCGGCAGTGAGGAGGGGCCTCGAGCATAACCTTCGAGACCCTTGCCCGCCTACCGCAAAGCCGCAAATCAGAGCTTTCTGTCAGTTCTGGAAGTCGCAGGCGTCAGACATTTTCCGGTAAGTGATTTCCTCGGGTTTGCCTGACGTATCGATGTACTTCATGTCGGCATCAATGACTTTGCAGACCCTTGTTGGCTGCTCGGTCATCGAAACCACCTTCGCCACGTGCAGCGGCATGCCGTACTGGTAGGGCACGGCTTTGGAAGTGGTTGTGGTGTCATTGGCCTGGGCCAGCCCGGCAAACGCAGTGCAGGCGAGGGCGGTGGTGAGCAGGAACGGACGAATGTTCATGGAGAGACTCCCGTGCGACGGAAAGAAAGCCCGGCGTGAAACACGCCAGACCTGCCGCACTGGGCGTCAGCATCGGCTGAGAGCGTGCGGATGACTAGAGTCTTTGACCACGGCGTTAAGCGAGGGTTAACCCGGCTGAATGCCGGCTGTCTGACGGGGGATTGTTTCTCTGGGGATTCTCGGCGCCTTCCTACAGGAACCGGTGCCTTGTCTGCTTCCGGAGGCTGGAGCGGGGCGGTTATGGTTTTGGTGTCGCTGCAAAATCAGCGGCTCAGGTTTGGTCGCCTGATAACTCGACACATCTTGTGCCATCATTCGCGCCGCGGACATTCGTGTCTTCGGAGTACATTGCTGTGGCGGCTGTGTGCAGGGGCGCCTTCGGGCGAGCTGATCGGGTTTCTCAGTTGACCAAGCCTTGCATACAGTCCGCCTCCCATCGTTTGGTCACGGTGTCGGCGGGTCATTGAAGCCTATCGAGTAATTCCAATGCCAATACTGAAACTTAGCTCCGCCCGCTATCTCCCGCTCAACAGCGGCGTCACCGACAGCGCACCGCTGGTGATCGACACCGAAGCCAACCCCCAAGACATCTTCGAAGCCGCCGTCCAACGCGTACGCGCCGCCGCCGACCTGCTCGAAACCCTGCATTGCCTGTGCTTCAAACACGCCGATGTCCAGGACATTCCCCACATCACCCATGCGCTGTATTTGTTGGCACAGGACGGCAATGATTTGCTGCAGGTTGCGCAGCAGCGGATGTTGAACTGGCAGGCGCTGGTTTGATGCTGTAACTAAAAAAGCGGAAGGAGTGAGGCATCAATGCACTTCATTCCTTCCGCTTTTTCTATACGCGACCTTTTGAATTCCGTAGGAGAAACTCGAACTAGTTTCCAAGCTTGTCAGGGAAAAAGGAGAGCGGCGGGTGAGTGGCTTTCCATTCTTTAGCCACTATCTTTGATTCTTCGATTTGTGCGGGAGTCATTTTTTCACGAATCTCTTCACCTTTTCGCTCAACATACCTTCCAATTCCACCGCTGTCATCAAGTTCTCCAAGCAAGGTGAACAGTGCGTAGCCTTTGACCAAGTCTAGTGAGTAACCAACTTTGTCAGGCGTATGCGCTACGTAGGCACCGTAATTGCTTATGGCAGCCTGATCACCAGTTGCTGCGGCAATCTCTAGCCAATGGCGAATATTTGCCATATCTCCTTCTTCGAATAGAATTTGAAGATAGTCCATCATGGCTTTTGGATATCCGCCCTCAGAGGAAAGTAATAACCATTTTTTAACAGAAGCATCACGTTTTCCGGGAATCAGAAAGAATCCTTCGCCTTGTCGTTCGCTAACAGCCATCCAATATTGTGCAAGCGAATATCCGGCGTTAGCGGATTTTTCCAACCATTCCCGATTCAGTGTGATTTCATACATTAGGTATAGCGATTCAGGATCACCTTTCTCCGCTCTTGGAAGAACTAAGTCTTTAGCGAGTGAAAACCATTCGGCTTGTGTTTTTTTGGTTGGAGGGCAATTTCCAATTTTTTCACAAAGGTCATTTTTTGTTCGGCCCAGTTGTATCATTGCATATACGTTATTGTTTTCTGCTGCAGTCTCATACCAGTGTTGCGCTTCTGGAGACATGTAACGACTTTTCTTGCGAAGCGCTTCTCCTAGGTAATATTGTGAGTCAATACTCCCGCTGCTGGCCTCGCGCTCTAGTTCTTGAATTGCAGAGTCCAACTTTAATTGATTGTACAGAATTATGCCTTTCTGTTCTTTTTGTGCGGCGCTTGAGAGGGGGCTGGCAAATACGGCACTGCTCAAGACTGTTAGAAACAAATATGTGATTGCTAGTGTTGTGTTTTTTTTTGCTTTCAATTGTAAAGGTGCCATTTATTAGTAACCCTTTAAAAATGGTGTTGCGCCGCTAGGAGAGTAGTTGGGGTGCGGAATATAGTTTTGTTCGCAGAATTCGGCAGAATTGGCGCCAAGTAGTTTTACATGGGACTTGTAGTGCTTTCGGGCTTCAACGCTGGTGTCATCGAAGAGTGCGCGTACGCTTTCGGACATGAAGCTATCCAGTAGCATCCGATTTTTGCAGTAAGACATTTTTGCGTTTTTATCTTTTATGCCGAATTCGTTCATAGACATGCACGCAAACTCAAACTGACTTTGTGCTTTGTCGATAGTGTTCGTTTTTTTTGCGTTGGTAACGATCCAATCAAGAATTCGTTCAATGGCTTTTTGTTGCAGAACGTGAGCCTCAGCTTGGTTGTACACCCGCTTTTCATCAGCTACTCCATTAGTTCCTGATGCCGCAGTGATAGTGAACGCTTCCGGAGTGCTAATTAAGGTTCTGAACAAGGGCCCTAGAGCATCCGGAATGGCATTGATGCACCATTCCTCAAGAGCTTTTTTGTCACTGTAATACATGATTGTGTCCGCAATCGGCCCCCCCTTGCCACTCCGAGTCAACGCTTCATACAGACTCATCACAACATCCCAACGCATCATGTACGCCATCGCCACATTCAATCCAGCAGCGCCCAATGCGTTAAGCGCTGAAGCATATTCGCTCGCTTCAGGGGCCATCCATTCGACTTTACGGCCTTTGGTTTTATGCAGTTCTTTTCGATACAAGTTGATGATGTCAACCACCGCCTCATACCCAATCTCGAACTTAAAGCTGCCGTTAGCACCAGGCCCCAGTACCACTGCTGCTTTCAGGTTGAGAATAAAGCGTCCGTTATCGAGGGATATCTGCGCAGTTCCCTGGAACCCAGCACCCAGCGCAACCCCGACAGAGCCACTCAGCTTGGCGAGGGTCAGCCATGGGTTGGTTTTCTTCGCGTCTTTATCGCTGCCGATACCCATGGTGGGTGCGGTGCGCAGTGCGACGAGGTCTTTGGGTGGCGCCCAGTTCAATGCGCCGGTGAGCTCGATGGCCGCTTGCAGACCTCCGAAAACGTTGAAGGTGGCCTTTGCCCCGTTTTCAATTTGCACATTGGCTTTTTTGCCGGTGAGCACCTGGCCTGTGCTTTTGGTATCGACATAGGTACCGGACGTTGATTTGTGTTCAAGGTCGGGAGTAGGGCTGTTATCACCGCTGTCGGCCTTGGCCTTCTTGGCGGCATCGTGATCTGCACGTTCTTCTTTGGCCGAGGCGTCTTCGCGCTGTGCGCGTTTGACGGGGCTGAGGGTTGCTCCGTATTTGACGTTGCCGAGGATAGGGTTCAACTCGACGCTACCGGCCAGCAACAGCGAGGCGCCGGCGTAGCCCCAGGCCTTTACACCAAAGTGAAAGGAGAATCGGCCGAAACTCATTTTCTGGGCTTTGCCGTCCAGGAGGTAATCCAAGGTGATGTCTTTGGCGCTTTCCTTGGCGGGCATGTCGACTTTCATCAACTGCACTTCGCCGCGGGCAAGGTCGAGGCTCAAGCCCATGTTGGCCGACATCTGAAAACCTTCGGCGGCAGTCATTTTCGGACCTTCCAGCTTCACCTCACCGTGAATGCTTGGCTGGGGAGGGGTCAGGCAGCGGACAAATTGAGCCTGAGGGCTGTTATCGAACAGTCGGACTTTGCCACGCACGCTTTTCTTGAAGACCAGTTGCTGAAGGTGCTTTCCCCAACTGGTCAAAGTTGCGCTGTTCTCCAGTTCAGTGACCTTGTAGCCCTCCTTTTTCAGATAAGCGTAAAAGTCATTGGCCTTGAACCAGCCTTTTTCATCAAAACAGTCACCTGTCTGATCGCTGAACTTCATCGCGCCCTGCGCAACAAGCCATTGGCGGAACGAACTGGTTTCGCTGTTTTTATCCGAGTCCTCTGTGGCATCGGTGGGCACGCTTTCGCCCATCTTCTTGTAGGAACGGCCAGCTTTTTGTGCATCCTCCGCCATGATTTTTTTGAAGTCTTTCAGGTTCGTCATGCTGAACCAGCCCAGGGGCGTGCCCTTGGCATCCGAGAGACTGACTTCACGTAAAGGAAACCCGGGTTTAACCATGCGGTCGACGGGTTTGGGCTGGAACTCTTCCGGTTCCCAGATCAGATGGCGCCCCGGTTTGGCCGCGATCACATTTTGCTGGGCTGTTGCCTGCAGGTCGTCCTTGATTTTCTGCAGGCGATCCCACTCGGCTCGTTCGACGTCAACCAGGCCCGCCGGTGCTTGGGCATTTTGTCCGGTGGCTTCGATCCAGCGTTTGTATTTTTCCTGGAGCTGTGCGGTTATTTCCGCCTGTTTCTTCTCGGTGTCCATGTACAACTTGAATTGCGCAATGCCCGATGGCAGGCCGTCACTGATCAGCGCGAACTCTGGAAGCGCGATACCGTATTCTGAAACTCTGATAATGGATTCGGTGTAATCGTGGTAATTCAGCGCGTCGGCGTTCTTGTGCAACGTGTAAGCGTAAGCGACGAGGTCGGCGGTGCAGTCGGTCATGCCGGTGCAGATGTTCTCGTAACTTTTTTTCTTCTCAGCGAGGGCCTTGGCGACATCTTCGAGTGACACCTGCTTGAAGTCTTTATTGGCGAATAGCTTTTTCCGGGCCTCGAGATACGCTTGCACGCGGGCACGGGCTTCAATTGCATCCTTGGAGTACAGCGTACCGCTTTCGTAGGAGTAGCCTTCAAGCTTTGCAGCCGCTACAGCCTCTTTTTTCAGCGTAAGCCATTCAGCCCGCCGTTTGTGAAAGTCGACAAATTCTTTGCGGATACTTTCCTGACCTGCTATGTCCGCATTCAGACGGTCCATACGAGACTGCGCAGTGTCTTCCTGAGGAGGTTGCGCAGGAGCGGCCGCGGGTTTGTTTCGATTGGCTTCGTTCTGTCTCTTTTTGGCGGTGGCGGGATCGATTTCGATCTCATCGCCCATTGCTTCGAACTCTTCCATGCGGGCACGTTTTTCGCCTTCGAGGAAGTTGCTCAACTTGGGTTCGAGGAAATACTCGAGCAGACCTGACTCTTGCAGTCCGTTGAGACGCGCATCGCGGGCCTTGTTCGGCGCAATCATTTTCTCCAGGGCGAACATCGATTCTTTAATGGCAGACACTGCACGCTCAGGGAGCAGCCAGAACTCTTGTTCCTCTGTTGCATAAATGGCGCTGGCGTACGTTTTATCGCACGCACGGGCAAAGGGTTTGTAGGTTTTTGAGGACCCCTCTGGAGCGTCCTTGACAGGGTCCAGTTCAACCAGGTCTTCGGCCGAACACTGAGCCGGCGCATTGGCGGATGCCTGGGCAGGCGCTTGAGACGTAGCGGGTGCCTCAGCAGCCGGTTTGGCTGACGCGGCTTGCGCGCTTTTCGGTACGCTCAGATTCCATCCGACCTTGACGTTGTCCGGATTGGTGATGAAGGGATTGAGTTGGCGCAGTTGGGCCACGGTGCTGTTGTAGCGTGAGGCAATCTGGCCCAGGGTTTCGCCGGGCATGACGGCGTGATTCGTGATTTCCATGGTGATTCCGTTCTGTTGTCGCGTCGCCGTTAACGTTGGGCGACGGCGGCTGATTCCAGGAGCCGATCTACTTTGATAAACGACTCATCCTTTGATTGCAGGATCGCCATGATCTCAGGCTGCGCTTCAAACAGGGGGCCGTTTACGACATGACCCAGCTTGAGCAGGTGGTCGCCGTCATAAATGTTGCTGTTGAGCAGCAGGTCGAGATTGTCAGCGATATCGTTCAAACGATCCTCGCCGGGCTCGCCAAACGCCTCGTACTCTTCATCCACCCAATACACCCATCCAAGGCGCGCCTGAACTTGAGCGGCCGCCATCGGAAGGTTGAATGCCGCCTGGTCACCCAACCATGTCGATTCCGCGTTGGCCACCCAGGCTAACCATGGACCACGTTGTTGGCCGAAGTTTCCTGGCGCGGGGGCATAAACGGCAGACCAGCAACCCAGCAACTGATCGAAAGTCTTTTCGGCGGTGTAGGCCAGCGCTGCCCACAGGCTCGGTTTGTGGTAACTCAGCAAGCTTTGCCCCCCGGAACCGTCGTTGGCTTTGATCAGCCAGCGTGCATGAGCCAAAGCTTTTTCAGGGTCAGGTGTCGAGATCGCAATGCCCGAAAAGTGTTCTTCACAGAGTTTTGCAGCTTCTGCGGCCAGCTTGCTGCCTCTAGGGGCGACCAGCCACAAGGGACCATCGGGTATCTCGGCAAATTCCGTTCGGAAAAACAGCCCTTCGCAAACTACGGGCTCACCCACTCGGTAGAGCCGGCTCATGGCCTGCGGCTGAAGCCCCTGGTCGAAGATGAAACACAGCGATGGGTTCGCTGCCGGCAAGTCCGAGAAGTTATAGCGAGGCTCTTCCAACAAAGCACTCAGCGCTTTTACATGCATGTGCAATCCTTACGGCTGCAAGCGCCGTTACTCTGTTTTCCGCACAGCGGCGTGATGCCTGATTCGTTCAGGCGGGCGGGCAGCGGTGCTTTCCCAGCCTTATCCGCATCCACCACCTTCATCGGCCCCGGCAACAACGGTGCTGCCGGTGTACCCACGCCCGGTGCGCCGCCGGTGTTGATCTTCACTTCGGCGCCGCTGATGGTCACGCCGCCGGCATCGGCTTTGACGAAGCTGCCACCGGCCTTGGCGGTCAGTTCCATTGCGCCTTCGATCACGACTTTCTGACCGGCGTAATAGTGGATTTCGGTTCCAGCCTCGACCAGCTGCGCCGTGCCGACCTTGAGGTGCTGGGTCACTGCGACGGTCAGGTGATCGTTGGCGCGCATTTCACTGATGCGGTTCAGGTGAGTGATGCGGTGCTCTTCGACCTTGAACTCGCTGTAGGTGTTGGCTTCAACGGTGTCATGCCGCTCATTGCCAACGCGAATTTTCTGGTCGTGCTCGATGTTTTCGTCCCAGTCGCGCTGGGCGTGGATGTAGATCTGTTCCGCGCCTTTCTTGTCTTCGATGCGGAATTCGTTGTAGCCCTTGCCGCCCGGTGAACTCAGGGTCTTGAAGGTGCTGCGGGTCTTGTTCGCCGGCAGGTCGTAAGGGACGACGTTTTCCTTGTGGTACAGGCAGCCGGTCACCAATGGCTGGTCGGGGTCGCCTTCAAGGAAGGTCACCAGCACTTCCATGCCGATTCGTGGAATGGCGATGCCGCCGTAGGCAGCGCCGGCCCAGCCGCTGGCGACGCGCAGCCAGCAGGTGGTCTTGTCGTCGGCCTGGCCTTCGCGGTCCCAGTGGAATTGCACCTTAACGCGGCCGTACTGGTCGCAGTGGGTTTCTTCGCCCGCGGGGCCGGTGACGATGGCGGTCTGGCTGCCGAGGACTTTCGGTTTCGGGTGTTCGAGGGCAGGGCGGTAGTGGGCGTCCCACGGGGTGGCCACGAACGAGTTGCGGTAGCCCTGGTGGAAATCGCTCTTGTTGTCGGTGACGTCGCTGGTGACGTTTTCGCCGAGCACTTGTGGTTGCTTGCCTTCGTGGAAGATTTCCAGCAGCAGCCACAGGTCGTTCCATTCGGCGCGCGGGTGTTCGGCCAGGGTCAGGAAATGGCCGCTGGTCAGGGTCGGTTCGTCACCTTTGCCTTCGGCGAGTTTGTAATCGCTGCGATGGCGTTCCAGCGCGCGGGTCGAGAGGAACTTGCCGCGCTCGCGGGTGGTGAAGCGGCCGGGGTAGTCGTAGTCTTCCAGGTCCGGGGCGAACGCGGACTTGACGGCACCTTCGGGCAGGATCTTCGGTTTTTCGAAATCGTAGTCGCGGCGGCTGACGCGGCTGGTGCGGGTTTCCAGGCGCAGGTTGAAGCGTTTGATCACCGGTTTGTCAGCGGTCATGCCGGAGTCTTGCTGGTAGTTGACCGGTTGCAGTTTGCGGAACACGGTCTGGTCATCGCCGAACACCAGTTTGTGGCCGCTGCTGCTGTGCTGGAAGTGGAAGTGAATGCCTTCCTCTTCGCACAGACGCTGGATGAAATGCAGGTCGGATTCGTCGTACTGCACGCAGTAGTCGCGCTGCGGGTACTCTGCGCCGAGCTGGAAGCTATAGGCATCGGCCAGGATGCCGCGCTCTTCCAGCACCTGGGCAATGATCTTCGGCACCGTCAGTTGCTGGAAGATCTGCTGGTCATGGTTGTGCCGCAGGTAGGCCAGCTGTGGCACCAGGCTGAGGCTGTAGCGGGTCAGGGTCTTGCCGGAATCGCCTTGCTCGATGCGATACACCAGGCCATGAATCTTGCCCTCGCCAGTGGCGCCGAAGGTCAGGCAGCCGGGCTTGTGCAGGAGTTCTTCGAGGTTGAGGTCGGGACGGGCGCTGACCAGTTCGAGGTCGAAACGGAACGGTTCGTTGAGGGCTTCGCGACCGGTGAAGCTGAGGACTTGCAGATCGGCGGAAGCGCCTTCGAGCGTGAGGGTAATGTGGGTAGCATTGGCGTCCAGCATGCCTTGATTTCCGTCCATTGAATAAGCAAGGGACGGATGGTGCAGGATTAGCCGGGCTCGTACAACCCGCAAATGCCCGTCAGGGGCGTAGGGTTTTCCCCTAGAACGGGCGGTTCCGCCAATGGATACGAGGCTTTTGCGACTGCCCGGTCATTTCAGCTCGATGACTTCAAAGCCCTTTTTGTCGGGCGTCGCGTTCATCCCTTCGGGTTCTTCCGGCTGGCCCTTTGGGCTGATGTAGTTGTAGACGATGAATTTTTCAGGGATCTCATAACCATCGTTGGGGATGACCAGGCGCATCTGCTGCGCATTCAGGTACAGAAAAACCGGGAGGGCTTTTTCGGCAAAGTCGATTCGCTCCAGGACTTTGCTGCCCGGATGCCTGCGAATAAAGGCACCTTTCAAATACGGAGAGCCATAGTTCATGGCGTAGATCAGCCCGGAACCCGTGCATTTGGCCATGGCGACTTCACCAACAAAGTCTGAATCGGGCATGTCGGTGAAAGCCGTTTCGGTGTGGTTATCGATTTTGACGGAAAGTCTTTGCCCGTCCTCGCTGGAGGTGGACAGCAGAGAGGCCACCGAGCCGTCCGAAAGGGGGCAGTCCAGAAGGGCTTTTGGAGCGTCTGCAAAAGCGGGATCACAGGCAAGTGCGAGGAGGAAAGGGAACCACAGTTTTTTCATTTCAATGTATCCCTGAGCACTTCCATAGAGTTGGGGCTGGCGTCCAGCTTTCTGGCGCACTCACTGATTTTGCGGTAATAAACCCCGTTCGATTTACCGCGGTACTTTTTGTATGCCTCCTCGGTGGAACTCGAAATGTCCAGCCAATATTGCATGTACTCGGTACCGATTCTGATGTTCTGGGCTTCGTCCCAGATAAGGGGAGACGCGTAAAAAGCCGCTCCGGCACTGAATGCCTCGTCCGTCTGGGCCTGGTTGGGCATACGACCCAGTTCCTTTTTCTTACGGTATTTATAGACTTGCTTGACTGCAGGCTCCTGCATTTGCATGAGTCCCCTGGCTGCGTGCTTCCCTCGACCGGCTTCAGGATCGAAACGCGATTCCATGTAGATCTGGCAAATTACGGTGTTGGTATCAATCGTGGATTGGTTATTGGCTTCAACCAGTTTGCGGATTTCTTTCAAGCGTTTACTGTCATCCACGGCAACTTTTGCTGAGGCCGTGTCCGCTTTCGGCGTGAGTGGTTTCTGAGTGGTGGTCAGTGGTTTTTTTCCAGCCATTTCAATCGTCCCATCCCGGGTTGATCGGTGGAATGTCATCAAAGACTTCAATTACTGCCATTTCCGCTTCAGTGCTCGAAATCTTTGCGGTCTTGCCTTCTTCATTGGTGCGACCGACGATGCTTTTGCCGGAGGTGGTCCTGATAACGTAGGGAAAGTTCTTGAGCGGTAGCCCGGTGTCCTGACTGGTGACAAGAAAGTCCAAGTCATGTTCGGATTTCTCGGGGACAATCTTGCGCTCCAGCAATTGCCCGACACTCCCTACGGCGGCTGCGGCTGGAATCAGGGGAGGCAGAATCGCGATCCCGGTGCCGGCACCCGGCGCACCCCCGGTATTGGCCTTCACCTCCGCACCACTGATGGTCACACCTCCTGCATCCACCTTGACGAAACTCCCCCCGGCCTTGGCCGTCAGTTCCATTCCGCCTTCGATCACGACTTTTTCGCCAGCGTGGTAATGAATCTCCGTGCCTGCCTCGACAAACTGCCCGGTGCCGACCTTCACATGCTGCGTCACGCCCACGGTCAGGTGATCGTTGGCGCGCATTTCGCTCTTGCGATCCAGATGAGTGATGCGGTGTTCCTCGACCTTGAACTCACTTAAAACATTGGCTTCGACCGTGTCATGCCGTTCGTTGCCGACGCGGATCTTCTGGTCGTGCTCGATGTTTTCGTCCCAGTCGCGCTGGGCGTGGATGTAGATCTGCTCCACGCCTTTTTTGTCTTCGATGCGGAACTCGTTGTAGCCCTTGCCGCCCGGGGAACTCAGGGTCTTGAAGGTGCTGCGGGTCTTGTTCGCCGGCAGGTCGTAGGGGACGACGTTTTCCTTGTGGTACAGGCAGCCGGTGACCAGCGGCTGGTCGGGGTCGCCTTCAAGGAAGGTCACCAGCACTTCCATGCCGATACGCGGGATGGCGATGCCGCCGTAGGCTGCGCCGGCCCAACCGCTGGCGACGCGCAGCCAGCAGGTGGTCTTGTCGTCGGCCTGGCCGTCGCGGTCCCAATGGAATTGCACTTTCACGCGGCCGTACTGATCGCAGTGAATTTCTTCGCCGGCGGGGCCGGTGACGATGGCGGTCTGGCTGCCGAGGACTTTCGGTTTCGGGTGTTCGAGGGCAGGGCGGTAGTGGGCGTCCCACGGGGTGGCCACGAAGCTGTTACGGTAGCCCTGGTGGAAATCGCTCTTGCTGTCGGTGACGTCGCTGGTGACGTTTTCGCCCAGCACTTGTGGTTGCTTGCCTTCGTGGAAGATCTCCAGCAGCAGCCACAGGTCGTTCCATTCGGCGCGCGGGTGTTCGGCCAGGGTCAGGAAATGGCCGCTGGTCAGGGTCGGTTCGTCACCTTTGCCTTCAGCGAGTTTGTAGTCGCTGCGATGACGCTCCAGTGCCCGGGTCGAAAGGAACTTGCCGCGCTCGCGGGTGGTGAAACGGCCGGGATAGTCGTAGTCCTCCAGGTCCGGCATGAACGCGGATTTGGCCGCGCCTTCAGGCAGGATCTTCGGTTTCTCGAAATCGTAATCGCGGCGGCTGACGCGGCTGGTGCGGGTTTCCAGGCGCAGGTTGAAGCGCTTGATCACCGGTTTGTCGGCGGTCATGCCGGAGTCTTGCTGGTAGTTGACCGGTTTCAGTTTGCGGAACACGGTCTGGTCATCGCCGAACACCAGTTTGTGGCCGCTGCTGCTGTGCTGGAAGTGGAAGTGAATGCCTTCCTCTTCGCACAGGCGCTGGATGAAATGCAGGTCCGACTCGTCGTACTGCACGCAGTAGTCGCGTTCCGGGTACTCGGCGCTGAGCTGGAAGCTGTAGGCGTCGGCCAGAATGCCGCGCTCTTCCAGGACCTGGGCAATGATCTTCGGCACCGTCAGTTGCTGGAAGATCTGCTGGTCATGGTTGTGCCGCAGGTAGGCCAGCTGTGGCACCAGGCTGAGGCTGTAGCGGGTCAGGGTCTTGCCGGAATCGCCTTGCTCGATGCGATACACCAGGCCATGAATCTTGCCCTCGCCGGTGGCGCCGAAGGTCAGGCAGCCGGGCTTGTGCAGGAGTTCTTCGAGGTTGAGGTCGGGACGGGCGCTGACCAGTTCGAGGTCGAAACGGAACGGTTCGTTGAGGGCTTCGCGACCGGTGAAGCTGAGGACTTGCAGATCGGCGGAGGCGCCTTCAATGGAGAAGCTGATGTGAATGGCATTAGCGTCCAGCATGCTTTGAATTCCATCCGTGAATAAGCAAGATGCAAATGTAGCGGGATTCGCCAAAAACGCACAATCGAAAAATCCTGTAGACCGCATGCGAGGCTGAACAATCAGTCAGCTTCAGACTAAAGTCGCCTGTAGCACGTCAAAGCCATCTGCCATCATGGGCGCTCACCCCCGCGTGTTCACTGCCTCCTGGTTCTTTTATCGACCTGGGACGGGAGCTATTTCTGGTTTGTTTGCGCCCCCGCGCAATCGTTGTTCTGTTGGAGTTTTCAATGCGTCCCCCATTTCCCCTCATCACCCCGCGCCAGTCGTTTGGCTTCGGAGCCTTGGTGCTGTGCGCCGGTTTTACCGCGCAGGTTCAGGCCAGCGGTTTTTTCGAAGACACCACGGCGAAGATCGAATCGCGCACGGTGTACTTCAACCGTGATTTCCGTGATGGGCACACCTCCAATGATCAGGGCGCGTCCAAGCGCGAAGAGTCGGCGCAGGGCTTCATTCTCAATCTGCAATCGGGTTATACCGAAGGCACCGTCGGTTTCGGCATCGATGCGCTGGGCATGGCGGGTTTCCAGCTCGATTCGAGCCCCGACCGCAGCAACAGCGGCCTGCTGCCGTCCAGTGGCGACAACCCGCGCGGTTCGAAAGGCCAGTACGCGAAGATGGGTCTGACCGCCAAGGTGAAAGTCTCGGATACGGTGCTGAAATATGGCGCGCTGCTGCCGGATCTACCACTGCTCAAGTACAACGACGGCCGTCTGCTGCCGACCATGTTCAACGGCGCGATGCTGACTTCAAAGGAAGTGAAGGACCTGACTTTCATGGCTGCACGCCTGGACAAGTACACCGCCCGGGACTCGACCGATTCGCAAGACATTCGCGTGCACTGCAAGAACAAGCGCTATGCCTGCAACGTCACCGCCGATCACTTCGACATGTACGGCTTCGACTACAAGATCAATGATCGCCTGACCGCGCAGTATCACTACGCCGAGCTGGAAGACATCTATCGCCAGCACTTCGTCGGTCTGTTGGCCAACCAGCCACTGGGTGACGGCGTATTGAAAGCCGATCTGCGTTTGCTGAAAAGCGCCGACAGTGGCGATGCAAAAGCCGGCTCCATCGACAACCGCGCCTTGAGCGGCATGCTGTCCTATGGCATCAGCGGCCACACCTTCAGCGCCGGCTGGCAGCGCATGAACGGCGACAATTCGATGCCATACCTCGATGGCAGTAACCCGTACCTGGTGAATTACGTGCAGGTCAACGACTTCGCCGCCGCGCAGGAACGTTCCTGGCAGTTGCGTTACGACTATGACTTCAAGGCGATCGGCATCAACGGCCTGAGCTTCCTGACCCGTTACGTGAACGGCGATCACATCAAGGTGCCGGGCAGCGATCAGGAAGGCAAAGAGTGGGAACGCGACAGCGAACTGAAGTACGTGGTCCAGAGCGGCACGTTCAAGGATGTCAGCCTGCGCTTGCGTAATGCGACCTACCGCACCAACTACGAGAAGTTTGCCCGGGATGTGGATGAGACCCGGTTGATTGTGAGTTACAACTTTTCGGTGTTGTAAATCCGTTCAGGTCATCGGTCGAAAAAAAACCATCGCGAGTTAACTCGTGATGGTTTTTTTTGATCTGCGATCAGAGCCAATGCCAGAACCGACTCCAGAACCCGCGATTCAAATCATCCTTGCACGCTGCGTATTGCTGGCCGTACATGTCCGAGCGGTTCTGCACCTTGCGCGCCACCGGCGGCAGCCACGCCTTGCTGGCGTAGGTCTTCTGCCGGAAACCGCCCCAGCCTTCGTGGTAGTTGAGGTACTGGTTGTAGGCGTCGTACTTGTATACGCCGTTGATCGACGTGGTCTTGTCCATGTACCAGCCCACAAAGTCGATGGCGTCATCGAAATCTTCACGGTCGGCGCCATGGCGGCCAGTGCTTTTCTGGTAGTCGGCCCAGACTTCATCCTTGGCCTGCGCATAACCCGCTGCGGTCGTGACGCGTCCCCACGGGATCACCCACAACAGGTATTTGCGCGGCGTCTTGGCGTCGTAGCGGTAACCGGACTCCTGATACATGATCGCGAACGGCACCTGGATCGGTACGCCCCAGCGCTTTTGCGTGACTTGCGCCGCGTCGTACCAATCACTCTTTTCCCGGAAAATCTCGCAGAGGTTTTCCGGCGAACGCGGCGGCGATGTTCCGCAACCGGTCAGCAATGCCGCCAATACCAAAAGTCCAACCGTGCGCCCCGAATTCAAAAGCCGTCATCCCGTCGTGCAAAAAAGGGCGCCAGTCTACGCGGTCAGGTCAACTGGTGGCGATAAGGCAAATCCGGACCTGTCTTGCTGCACGTCAGGGCGGCCGCCTGTACGGCAAACCTGAGCATGGCGTCGATTTGCTCGCGATTCAGATGCTGTACACCCTCCACTGAATCCAGTTCATGTTCGGTCAGCCATGTGATCAAAGCGGCCTGGAGGGTATCGCCGGCGCCGACGGTATCGGCGATCTTCACTGCAGAGGCCGGCACTGACCATGAGCCGTGAGCACGGCTGAACACGGTCGCGCCTTCGCCGCCTCGGGTCAGGAACACCACCTGGCAACGATGCTGCAGCCAGCCTTCGATCACTCGCTGCGGATCCTGCTCGGGATACAACAGGCTCAAATCCTCGTCGCTGACCTTGATCAGATCCGCCAACTGCACCAGCGTGGCAATCCGCTCGCGCCACAACTCGATGTTCGGCTCGGGATTGAGGCGCACGTTCGGGTCGAGGCTGATCAGGCGTTTGCCGCTTTCGCGCTGAATCAACGCAAGTAATGTATCGGCAACCGGTTGCACCACCAGCGAGAAGGAACCGAAGTGCAAACCGCGTACTTCATCATTCAGCGACGGCAGATGCGCCGGACTCAACTGCCGGTCAGCGCAGCCTTCGCCCCGGAAGCTGTAATGCGGCGAGCCGTTCGCGCCCACTGCGACCATGGCCAGCGTGGTCGGCGCGGCGAAATCCACCAGAAAATCCGGGCGGACACCTTCGTCCTGCAGTACTTGTTGCAAGCGCCGGCCGAGGTAGTCGGTGGACAACCCGGCAAACAGCGCCGAGTCCACGCCCAGTCGGCGCAAGCCCACCGCCACGTTGAACGGCGAGCCACCGGCGATTGCCTTGAAATTGACTTTCGACGCCTGCCCGCCGGCATCGTCTTCGCTGAAGAAATCGAACAGCGCTTCGCCACACACCAGGTACATAGTTGTTTGCTCTTTATAAGGTTGCGACATGCAGTCGATAGCGTTCATAGGCCTGCTGGAAGGCTGCGACATTCGCGGCAATCGGCAGGGTTTCACTGTTCAGGTCGAGCTTCACGCAGCGCTGGCACAGGTCGGTCAGGGTGTCTTCGTGGCCGTTCGACCAAGACTTGCACCACGCCGCCTGAATCGCCGCGCCCAGCGCAGCGGCTTCGCTTTGCTCGGTGCAGATCACCGGGGTGTTCATGATGTCGGCGACGATCTGCCGCCACACCGCACTTTTCGAGCCGCCGCCGATCAGGCAAATGCTGCGGCTTTGTAAACCATTCTGGCGCAACAGATCCAGTCCGAATCGCAAGCCGAAGGTGGTGCCCTCGACGGCGGCGCGGCACAGATTGGCCCGGGTCAGGTTATCGATCGTCAGACCATGCAGACTGCCGGTGGCGTGGGGCAGGGGAGGCACGCGCTCGCCGTTGAGGAAGGGCAACATGCTCACACCCTCGGCGCCGATCGGCGCCTGGGCTACCAAGGCGTTGAAAGCGTCGAGATCGAGGTCGAACAACTCGCGGATCGCGCCCGTGGCGTTGGTCAGGTTCATGGTGCAGATCAACGGCAGCCAGCCGCCGCTGGACGAGCAGAAGGTCGCCACTGAAGCGTCCGGGCTGACCTTCGGCACCTCAGCGTAGGCGTACACCGTGCCTGAAGAACCGAGGCTCATGGTGATCGCGCCGGGTTGAATATTGCCGGTGCCGATGGCGCCCATCATGTTGTCGCCGCCGCCGCTGGATACCTGCGCGTTAGGGTTGATGCCGAGCTGTTCAGCAATCGCCGGCAGTATCGTGCCGACCGCTTGATGGGCGTCGATCAACTCCGGCAGCGCCGCTTGCAGACGGCCGCTGGCGTCGATGTCGCGCAGCAACTGCAAGTCCCATTGGCGGGTGCGCACGTTGAAATAACCTGTGCCGGATGCGTCGCCGTATTCGCTGCAGCTACGGCCGGTGAGCCAGAAATTCAGGTAGTCGTGGGGCAGCAGGATTTTCGCGATCCGTGAGAAGACGGCGGGATGCTGTTCCTTGGTCCACAACAGCTTGGACACGGTGTAGCCCGGCGCGATAACCACCCCGAGGCGTTCCAGCGAGCCTTTTTCACCACCCAGGTAAGTCAGCAGACGGTCATTCTCTGCCGTGGTTTCGGTGTCGCACCAGAGCTTGGCCGGGCGCAGGACCTGGCCTTGGTCATCGAGCAGTACCAGACCGTGTTGCTGGCCGGAAACACCGATGCCGAGGATTGACTGGCCGTCGACATTTGCCGCCAGCAATGCACGCCGGGTGGCAAGGGCGAAGGCCTCCAGCCATTGTGCGGTGTCCTGTTCGCGACGGCCGTTGGCGCCGCTGATCATCGTGTGGGCCGCGGCGCCCTGGCCTAGGACCTGACCGCTGGTGGCGTCGAGGATGATGGCTTTGGTGCCTTGGGTGCCGCAGTCGATGCCGAGGAAGAGTTGTTGGGTTGTCATGAGTACCTCTGCCGTCAGGACAGAATTCGTTCCAGCGTCCGCGTTACTCCCTCTTCCCGCAAGCTTTTCAGGCACCACTCAAACGCCGCCACAAACTCCGTCGAACGCGGTATTGCCATCCCGAAAATCTCCTCAACTCCCAACAACCGCTCAGTGATCAGTGCATCATCCGCCACCAGCGCCTGACAAAACGCCGCCCGGGGATCCGGAATCGAGTAAGTGTCGCCATTCTCGTCCACGCCTTTGAGGTACAGCGCCCAGGCAGCGACGACCAGCGCTGCGCGTTTGGTTTCCTGACCATCGGCAATCAGGCGATTGATGGTTGGAACGGTGAACTTGGGAAACTTCGACGAACCGTCCGAACATACCCGCTCCAGTTGATCGGCGATCGCCTGATTGGAGAACCGCGCCACCAGCGTATTCTTGTATTCGGTCAGGTCGATGCCCGGCACCGGCGCCAGTTGCGGGGTCACGTCCAGGTCCATGTAGGCGCGCATGTAGCGCACGAACAGCGGGTCGTTCATGGTGTCGTGAACGAAGCGGTAACCCTTCAAGAAACCCAGATAAGTCAGGGCGAGATGGCTGCCGTTGAGCAGTTTGATCTTCATCTCTTCGTAGGGCGAAACATCGTCGGTGAATTGCACGCCGACCTTTTCCCAGGCCGGGCGGCCGTTGACGAATTTGTCTTCCAGCACCCATTGCACGAAGGGTTCGCAGACCACCGGCCAGGCATCGTCGACGGCATGTTTGTCCGCCAGTTGCAGGCGATGCGCGGTGCTGGTCATCGGCGTGATGCGGTCGACCATGGCATTGGGGAAACTGACGTTGGCGTCGATCCAGTCGCGCAAGTCCGGATCCAGCAGCGCAGTGAAGGCCAGAAGAGCCTTGCGGGTGACGGCGCCGTTGTGTGGCAGGTTATCGCAGGACATCACGGTAAACGCCGGAATGCCCGCCGCACGCCGCCGGGCAAGCGCCGCGCAGAGAAAACCGAACACGGTTTGCGGCTGCTGCGGGTAAGTCAGGTCGTGCTGAATCTGTGGCAGGTGCGCCATGAACTCGCCGTTGCTGTCATCGATGCAATAGCCGCCTTCGGTGATGGTCAGCGAGACGATACGGATCTGCGGATCGGCGAGTTTGTCGATCAGCACCTGGGCGCTGTCGCTGGCCAACAGCATGTCGCGGATCGCCCCGATGACTCGGACTTCGGTGTCGTCGCTGTCACCCAATTCGAACAGGGTGAACAGATAATCCTGTTCTCTGAGGTCGTCACGGGCGCGGCGGTCTTCGGCACGCAGGCCGACACCGCAAATGGCCCAGTCCAGCGCTTCGCCGGTGTTCATCAGCGCATCGGTATAATACGCCTGATGCGCGCGGTGGAAACCGCCAACACCAATGTGGGCGATGCCTTGGCGGGTGTCGCTCAAGCTGTAGGCCGGCAGTTTCACTTCGGCGGCGAGGCGGTTGAGGTTTTGCTTGTTCAGTTTCATCGGATCAGTCTCGAAATCAGGCGGCAGCGCGCAACGGGCGGGTCAGCGCCACGCCGTCGGCATCGAACAAATGGCAGTGGGCGGCGTCCAGGTGCAGGTTCAGTTGTTCGCCGTAACGGCTCGCCAGATCACCGCGCACGCGCATGGTCAGGGCTTCGCCGGCGTTGGTCTTGACGTGGCAGAAGGTGTCGCTGCCCAGCCGTTCGCTGACGTCGGCAGTGACTTGCAAGGTGCAGTCGCCCGGTTGCGCGAGTTCCAGATGTTCCGGACGAATGCCCAGGGTCACGGCGCTGCCGACGCTCAGGTTCGATGCGTTGAATGGCAGGGTGATGCGAGTGCCGGCGTCCAGCGAAACTTCGCAGCTCGCGCCATCGATCCGCGCGATCTGGCCTTTGAGGAAGCCCATTTTCGGCGTGCCGAGGAAGCCGGCGACGAACAGGTTGGCGGGGGTGTGATACAGCTCCAGCGGCGAGCCGACCTGCTCGATTTTGCCGCCATTGAGTACCACCACCTTGTCGGCCATGGTCATGGCTTCGACCTGATCGTGGGTCACGTAGATCATGGTCGCTTTGAGGTCCTTGTGCAGGCGCAGCAGCTCAAGGCGCATTTGCACCCGCAGGGCGGCGTCGAGGTTGGACAGCGGTTCGTCGAACAGGAAGATTTTCGGGTTGCGCACGATCGCGCGACCGATGGCCACACGCTGACGCTGGCCGCCGGACAGTTGTTTGGGCTTGCGTTCCAGCATCGGCCCGAGTTCGAGAATGCGCGCCGCTTCGCCGACTTTCTTCTCGACTTCGGCTTTCGGTACGCCGGCCAGATCGAGGGCGAATGACATGTTCTTTTTCACGGTCATGTGCGGATACAACGCATAGGTCTGGAACACCATCGCCAGATCTCGCTTGGCCGGGCTGACTTCGGTGATGTCGCGCCCATCTAGTTCGATCGTGCCGCCACTGACTTCTTCGAGGCCGGCGATCAATCGCAGCAGGGTGGATTTGCCGCAGCCCGACGGGCCGACAAATACCACGAATTCCTTGTCGTTCACCTCAAGGTCGATGCCCTTGATGATGGAAAAACCTTCGAAGCCTTTTTGCAGATTCTTGATTTTCAGGTTGGCCATGGTGGCGCTCCTCTTGCGAATTCTTATTTGACGGCGCCGAACGACAGGCCGCGCACCAGTTGTTTCTGGCTGATCCAGCCGAAGATCAGGATCGGCGCGCAGGCCAGGGTCGAGACGGCCGACAACTTGGCCCAGAACAATCCTTCGGGGCTTGAGTAGGAAGCGATCAGCGCGGTCAGCGGCGCGGCTTTGGACGAGGTCAGGTTCAGCGACCAGAACGCCTCGTTCCAGCACAGGATCAGCGACAGCAGCACGGTCGACGCGAGGCCGCCCTTGGCGATCGGCAGCAGCACGCGGAGCATTTCCTGGGCGAGGGTGGCGCCGTCGAGGCGGGCGGCTTCGAGGATGTCTTTGGGAATGTCCTTGAAGTAGGTGTAAACCATCCAGACCACGATCGGCAGGTTGATCAGCGTGTAGATCACGATCAGCGCGATGCGCGTGTCCAGCAGGCCAAAACTCTTGGCCAGCAGGTAGATCGGCATCAGCACGCCCACCGGTGGCAGCATTTTGGTGGAGAGCATCCACAGCAGCGTGCCTTTGGTGCGCTGGGTTTCGTAGAACGCCATCGAGTAGGCTGCCGGCACCGCGATCAGCAGGCAAAGGGCCGTGGCGCTGAAGGAAATCACTACCGAGTTCCAGGCGAAGCTGAAGTAATCGCTGCGCTCGTTGATGTGCAGGTAGTTCTCCAGCGTCGGCGTGAAGAACAACTGCGGCGGTGTGGCGAAGGCGTCGATTTCGGTCTTGAAACTGGTCAGTACCATCCAGAAGATCGGGAAGAAAATGATGATCGCGATGGCCCAGGCCAGCGTGCCGAGCAGCAGGCTTTGCAGCCGGCGGGATTGTTGAAGAGTCATGGCAGGCCTCAGGCTTTGTCAGTCAGGTTTTTGCCGATCATCCGCACCAGAATGATCGCGGCGATGTTGGCGATGACCACGGCGATCAGGCCGCCGGCCGAGGCCATGCCGACGTCGAACTGCACCAGCGCCTGGTTGTAGATCAGGTAGGCGAGGTTGGTCGACGCGTAGCCGGGGCCGCCGTTGGTGGTGGTGAAGATTTCGGCGAACACGGACAGCAGGAAGATGGTTTCAATCATCACCACCACGGCAATCGGCCGCGCCAGATGCGGCAGGGTCAGGTGCCAGAAGATCGCGACGGGGCCTGCGCCGTCGAGGCGGGCAGCTTCTTTCTGTTCCTGGTCGAGAGACTGCATGGCGGTCATCAGGATCAGGATCGCGAAGGGCAGCCATTGCCACGACACAATGATGATGATCGATAGCAGCGGGTAGTGTGCCAGCCAGTCCACCGGTTGCGCGCCGAACAGCTTCCAGATGTAGGCGAGGATGCCGGAGACCGGGTGGAAGATCAGGTTCTTCCAGATCAGCGCACCGACCGTGGGCATGATGAAGAACGGTGAAATCAGCATCACCCGCACGATGCCGCGACCGAAGAACTCGCTGGCCTCCAGCAACGCACTGATCAACACGCCGAACACCACGCTGATCAGCAGCACGCTGCCCACCAGCAACAAGGTGTTGGTGGTGCCGGGCAGGAAGCCCGAATCGGTCAGAAAGTAGGTGAAGTTATCCAGCCCGACGAATTCGTTTATGCCCGGGTCGAGCAGGTTGTAGCGGATCGTCGAGAAATAGACGGTCATGCCCAGTGGCACGATCATCCACAGCAGCAACAGGGCCACCGAAGGGCTGACCAGAAACCAGCCGGGATTGGCCACACGGTTTTTGCGCCGGGGTTGCGACAGGTCGATGTGGGCTTTGGCAGTTGAAGTATTCATGGGGATCACAACCGAGTCATACAGGCCTAAGGAGATACCGTGCTGGAGCGAGCAATCTCGCTCCGGCAGGAGGCAGGAGAGGCTTTCGCAGGGTTACTTCGGATAACCCGCGCGCTTCATCTCGCGTTCGGTGGTTTGCTGCGCGGCGGCCAGGGCCTGGTCGACCGTGGTCTGGCCGATCAGCGCCGCCGAGAACAGTTTGCCAACCTGGGTGCCGATGCCCTGGAACTCGGGAATGGTCACCAGTTGAATGCCGATGTAAGGCACGGGCTTGAGGGTCGGTTTGCTCGGGTCGGCCGCTTTCAGAGATTCCAGTGTCACCTTGGCAAACGGCGCTGCGCTCATGTAAGCCTCGCTGTAGGTCGAGGCGCGAGTGCCTGGCGGTACGTTGGCGATGCCGTCAGTCTTGGCGACCAGTTCGCCGTACTCCTTGGAGGTGGCCCAGGCACTGAATTCCTTGGCGGCGTCCTTGGCCTTGGAGCTGGTCGGAATCGCCAGCGCCCACGAGTACAGCCACGCTGAACCCTTGTCGGTGACTTGATGCGGCGCGTAGGTGAAGCCGACGTGATCGGCGACCTTGCTCTGGGTCTTGTCGGTGACGAACGAGCCCGCAACGCTGGCATCGACCCAGATCGCGCATTTACCGCTGTTGAACAGCGCGAGATTTTCGTTGAAACCGTTGCTCGATGCGCCGGGCGGGCCGGATTTCTTCATGGTGTCGACGTAGAAGTTCAGCGCGTTCTTCCATTCCGGGCCACTGAATTCGGGTTTCCACTGCTCATCGAACCAGCGCGCACCGTAGGCGTTGGCCACGGTGGTGATCAGCGCCATGTTTTCGCCCCAGCCGGCCTTGCCGCGCAGGCAGATGCCGTACTGTTCCTTGTCCTTGTTGGTGAGCTTTTCGGCGAAGCCGGCGATCTGCTCCCAGGTCGGGCGCTCCGGCATGGTCAGGCCGGCGTCCTTGAACAGGTCGGTGCGGTAATAGGTGATCGAGCTTTCGGCGTAGAACGGCAAGGCGTACAGCGAACCCTTGACCGACAGGCCTTCACGTACCGACGGGAACACATCGTCGAGGGCGTAGCTGGCCGGCAGATCCTTCATTGGCTCCAGCCAGCCCTTGGCACCCCAGAGTGCGGCTTCGTACATGCCGATAGTCAGCACGTCGAACTGACCGCCCTGGGTGGCGATGTCGGTGGTCAGGCGCTGACGCAGGACGTTTTCTTCCAGCACGACCCAATTCAACTTGATGTCCGGGTGCTCGGTCTCGAAGGTTTTCGAGAGTTTTTGCATGCGGATCATGTCGCTGTTGTTGACGGTGGCGATGGTCAGGGTCTGGGCGCCAAGGCTGACGCTGCTGAGGGTCATGCAGGTGAGGGCAAGCAGAGCTTTTGCAGTGGGTTGCATCGTGCACTCCTTTTCTGCACCCGGCGGGGGACAGAAGGACAGTTATTGTTTTTGTGTCTTCCGGCTGCAGGAAGAATGTGCACTGATTACAGCCTTCAATCGCAGGGCTGACAAATCATCCCTAGCACTTGAATCGATACTTTTTTGCACTCGTGATTGGAGTGATTAACGCAGGTAAGGGGTTTTCAGCAGAGCAGCGTTGATGAAACCGTACAGGTTTTCAGGTGTCAGCCGTGGTTCTGCTCGGTCAGGCGTTGCACCACCAGCCGCCGATAATGCGACGGCGTCATGCCTTTGAGCTGTTGAAAGCGTCGATTGAAATTGGAGATGTTGTTGAAGCCCGATTCGAAACACACCTCGGTCACCGGTTTGTCACCGTCTGCCAGCAGTTCGCAGGATTTGCTGATGCGCAGGCGATTGACGAACTCGATGAAATTGCGCCCGGTGGCCTGTTTGAACACCCGGCTGAAATAGGTGGGTTTCATGCCCAGGTGCTCGGCGACTTCCTCCAGCGGCAGTTCGCGAGCGTAGTGGGCAAAGATGTAATCCACCGCGCGGTTGGTGCGGTCGATGTTGTGTTCGTCGGCCAGTTGCGGTGTGGTTGCGCCGGACAGCAGTTGGTAGTCATCACAGGCCGCCAGCAATTCCATCAGGATGAGAAAGTGCCCGAGACGGGTGATGCCCCTGGTATCGGCGATCTTTTGCATCAGGTTCGTCGCTTGGCGAATGGTGCGCGGGCAGCGGAATTCGATGCCGTATTGCGCACGCTCCAGCAGCGGCGCCAGGGTCTTGAGTTCGGCGAACACCTGATGACCGCTTTCGAACAGCTCATCGGTGAAGTTGACCAGCATGTCGCGCTTCTCGACCACTTCGTCTTCGGCCACCTGGCTGATCCAGTTGTGCGGCAGATTGGGGCCGGTCAGGAACAGGGTCTGTGGGTAGAAGTTGCCGATGTAATCGCCGATGAACACCTTGCCTGAACTGGCGACGATCAGGTGCAGTTCGTATTCCTTGTGGAAATGCCAGCGCACCAGCGGGCAGGGGAAACCGTGCTGGCGATAGATGATGGACAACCCGTTGTGGTCATCCATCAACTCGTAGGAGGGGTCGGTTACGCGGGCGGTTCGGGTCATGGTCGGGCACTTTTTTTGTTATCGCCCGGCGATCATGCCTCTTCGCGCGCGGATTGCGCCAGTTTCCATTACGGCTTAAAGCGTGCGTTGCCGGGCTTTTATCAAGCTGGCAATCCCGCAGAACTCCACCAGATCCGACTCTTCCATGAAGTCGACACTGATGATGTTGCACTTCAGTGCCCAGTCACTTTTATCCTGGCTGCAGCGACCACACGTTGTTGCGTGCTGGCGCGCTTGAGTTCACGAAGGCTCGATGACAAGTTCTGGCGAGGAACAAGTCGATGGCCCAGAAAGTGGATCATCATTTTATTGAAGTAGTCGTAATCGAAGTCGCTCCCGTCAATACTGTGAAAGTCCAGAATAATGAATTCATCCGGATTGCTGTCCAGAAACCTATTGACGTCGTTGATCAGATTTTCCAGAGTTCGGGAATTACGTTTTAGTGCTCATGAGTGCATCCTGCATAAGTTTAAAAAGATGCCGCTCTGTCAAGTGTTCAGGGCGGTGCTTGCAGGATGCCTATAGTGTTTGATGTTCTGGTTGGCTATGTAGGGATCAATTCAAGTTGTTGGGGGTTGTTTTTGAAAGTGTCCAAGTGAATTACTTGTTCTGGTTCTTCGCTTCAATCCACTGCGCCATGTACTGGGTACTTTTGTGCGAGTGGTGGCGCAGCATGCTGCCGATAAAATTTTGGCGTCTTAGTTGAGCAATGTTTTTGCGACACTCCTGCAACTTGTTGATCAACGCCGGTCCATGTATGGCTTGCGGGTAAACGTCGTTGAGCAGTGCTTGTCCCTGAGACTGAGCTGCCTGCCAACGGACCTCGTCGCGATAGAGTTCAACGGCGGCATTGGCCAGGTCCTGCGCCGTGCGGCAGACAGCGCCCGGCCAAGGCTGGTCGGTGTGCATGCCTTCTGCACCAATCGGCGTTGTGACACTCGGCGTGCCGCAGAGCATGGCATCGATCAGTTTGCCTTTGATGCCGGCGCCGAAGCGCAGAGGTGCCAGGCAGATGCGCGCATCGGACATGACCTGCAATGCATCTTCCGCCCAGTTCATGATGTGAAAACCCTGTGCGGCATTGTGCAGTGCTGCTGCCTTGGGCGGCGTGTATGCGCCGTAAATGTGCAATTGTGCTTTTGGCAGTTGTTCGCGGATCAGCGGCCAGACAGTGGCTTTCATCCATAAAACCGCGTCCCAGTTCGGCGCGTGGCGGAAGTTGCCGATACTGAGGAAATGCGCGCGCTCTTCGAAAGGTTTTGCCGGTGCGCTGGGCGATTTGACCATCAACGGGCACCAGTGCAACAACTCGGGCGGCAACTTGAACTGCTGCACCAGCAATTCGATTTCCACCGGCGAGATCATCAGGTTCAGATCGCAGCGAAACAGCGCTGCAATCTCGCGTTTGGCCAAGTCGGTGTCAGCCATCAGCTCGAACTCTTCGGCCAGCGCCGGGGCAAACAACTGATCGAAGTCGTTAGCGTCATCGCTGAGCTTGAGTCGATCCTTCAACCGTTGGTGCCGGGCATGCCGCAGGCTTTGCAAATCCGAAGTTTCCAAAACGCGCAATGCATCGGGGCAGTTCTTTTCCACGCGCCAGCCGAATTGTTCTTCGATCATGAACTGGTCAAACAGCACGATATCCGGTGCCAGTTCACTGACGAATACATCGAAGCTGCTGTTGTTCAATTCGATCGGAACAGTACGGATGCCCAGTTCGGCAAGATCGGCCGGATGTTCGCCAACGCCCGCCGGGCTGGCAAAAGTAATGTCCCAGCCCTGTTGAAGAAACGTCTCGAGAATCTGCATTACATGCCCGCTCGCGGCGGAGGAACGGGGTTCCGGCCAGACGTAACCAATGACGAGGACTTTGGTCGCGGGCTGACTCATGAAAAAGTGTTTCCTGAAGAACGAGAGGGAAGAAGAAAAAAGCGCGCGGATTAGAACATATCCTGAGGTTGAATCCGCGTTGGAAAGGCCGTTTGTGTCAGTTTTGACCTAGAACGCTTTTCACCTTGTCGCGCAGTTGATCGATCGAGAAAGGTTTGCCGATCACATGCATATCCGCCGGCACTTCAATGGTCTCGGCATAACCGCTGGCAAACAGAATCGGCAGTGAAGGGCGGATATTGCGGGCCTCGGTGGCCAATTGACGGCCATCCATGATCGGCAGCCCGACATCGGTCATCATCAGATCGATGTGCTGATTCGCGTCCTTGATGATTGCCAGGGCCTGTTCGCTGCCGTCCGCTTCCAGCACCTTGAAGTCCAGTTCCTCCAGTACGTCGACGATCAGCATGCGCACGATGGTGTCGTCTTCTACTACAAGGATGGTGGACGCGGTGGTGGACATAGTGGCGGCTCTCAAGAATGGGGGATGGGGCGCCGGTCGATCAAAAATGCCGGGCTCTTGCATGAGTAAGTGGCGCATAGCCACAAGTTCCCGAATGGATACAAAAAAGAATAGGCGCAAACGGGCGCGCAAGGATAACCGTAGGCCTGCGATTCGGCGTAGGCAAATGTGGGAAAACAGTGCTAACACTGTGAGAAAAATGGATCCATGCCGCCGTTTTGGGGCAAACTCCCTGGTTTTCAACAGTTCGACAAGGCTGCCACATGTCCTCTCCGTCTTCGGTTGATGAACAACGGTTTCGCAAACTACTGAGTCGTAACGTCAGCCTGCCTTTGGGTGTGGGTGCGATCAGCGCGGTGTTCTTCATTTCCCTGATCACCTATCTGTTGTCAGTGATCCAGTGGGTGGAACACACCGACCGGGTGATCAATAACGCCAACGAGGCGGTGAAACTCACCGTCGACCTGGAAACCGGCATGCGCGGTTTCCTGCTCAGTGGCGACGAGCACTTCCTTGATCCGTATGAAACGGCGAAGCCGCGTATCAACGTGGCGCTCGACACCTTGCTTGAACTGACCGCCGACAACCCGGTGCAGACCGACCGCCTGCGTCGCTTGCAAGCCTTGCAAACCGAGTGGACGACCTACGCTCAATCGATGATCGACCTGCAGCGCGCCAGTGGCGACTATAAGGCTGCGGTCAAGGCCGGGCGCGGCAAGCGCCTGACCGACGAGATTCGCAAGCAGTTCGAAGACGTGATCGATACCGAGCAGACGCTGCGCACCGCCCGCAATGAAGACGTGCGCCGCACCACGATCTGGAGCATCAGCCTGTATTTACTGTTCATCGCCGGGATCAGCGGTTTACTGGCCTACGTCGGCCGTCGCGATCTGGTCAGTCTTTCGGACAGTTACAGCGCCAACCTCGCTGCACAACAGGCCAGTGCCGATCGTCTGGAGGAACAAGCCTGGTTGCGCAATGGCCAGTCCGAACTGGCCGAGCAGGTGCTGGGGCAACTGACGCTCAACCTGCTGGGTCGCAACATTCTGCAATTCTGTGCCCAATACCTCGGCACCGCCGTGGCCGCGCTCTATGTGCGTGAAGAGCATGGCGGCCTGAAGCGCGTGGCAAGTTATGGCTTCTCCCGCGAGCAGGAAGAACAGGGACAATCGATCTACAGCGGTGAAGGCATTGTCGGGCAGGTCGCACAGCAGGCGCGGCTGATTCGCCTGGACCCGGTGCCATCGGATTATTTCAAGGTCAGCTCCGGGTTGGGCGAAGGCCTGCCGCACAGCGTGCTGGTAGTGCCGACCAGCGATGACGACCGGGTCAATGGTGTGATCGAACTGGGCTTCCTGCGTCCGCTGACCGAGCGCGACGTGGCGCTGCTCGAATTGATTGCCGGCAACATCGGCACGTCCATCGAGGCGGCGCGTTATCGCCAGCGTCTGCAGGAAGTCCTGGCCGAAACCCAGCAGCTAAACGAAGAGTTGCAGGTACAACAGGAAGAACTGAAAACCGCCAACGAAGAACTGGAAGAGCAGTCGCGGATTCTCAAGGAGTCCCAGGCGCACCTGGAAACCCAGCAAGTGGAGCTGGAGCAGACCAACGAGCAACTGGCCGAACAGGCCCAGACCCTGGCCGAACAACGCGACGCCATGGATAAGAAGAACACCGAGCTCAATCAGGCCCAGGTGCAACTCGAAGAGCGCGCCGAAGAGTTGCAGCGTTCGAGCAAATACAAATCCGAGTTCCTCGCCAACATGTCCCACGAACTGCGCACACCGCTGAACAGTTCGCTGATCCTGGCCAAGCTGCTGGCGGAAAACCCGCAGGATAACCTCAGCGCCGAGCAGGTGAAATTTGCCGAGTCGATCTACTCCGCCGGCAACGATCTTCTCAACCTGATCAACGATATTCTCGACATTTCCAAGGTTGAGGCCGGCAAACTCGAAGTGGTTCCGGAAAATACCAGCGTCTCGCGCCTGGCCGAGGGGCTGCGCGGTGTATTCGAACCACTGGCGGCGGACAAGAAACTGGCGTTCAGCGTCGAGTTGCAACCAGACGCACCGAGCACGCTGTTCACCGACCGCCAGCGCCTGGAGCAGGTGATCAAAAATCTGCTGTCCAACGCTGTGAAGTTCACCGAGCACGGTACGGTCAGCCTGACCATCGCCGGCCAGCCGGACGAACGCATCGCCTTCATCGTCCGTGATTCCGGGATCGGGATTGCGCAGGACCAGCAGGAAAGCATTTTCGAAGCCTTCCGTCAGGCCGACGGCACTACCAACCGTAAATACGGCGGCACCGGGTTGGGCCTGTCGATCTCCCGGGACCTGGCGACCTTGCTGGGCGGCTCGATCAGCGTCAGCAGCGCGCCGGGGCAGGGCAGTGCCTTTACGCTGGTGTTACCGCAGCAATACCGCGAACCGGGCGATGCGCCGGTCGCACCGCTGACCTTCAGTCCGCCAGCATCCGCACCGGTTATTACACCTACCGTCGCGGTTTCGCCGCTGGCCACCGTCGATATCCCGCGTTTCAACGACGACCGTAACAAGGCTCCGTTCGACACCCGCTGCATCCTGGTGGTGGAAGACGAGCCGAATTTCGCCCACATCCTCTACGACCTGGCCCACGAACTGGGTTATCAGTGCCTGGTCGCCCACGGTGCCGATGAAGGCTATGACTTGGCGAAAGAGTTTGTTCCGGACGCGATCCTGCTGGACATGCGCCTGCCGGATCATTCGGGCCTGACCGTTCTGCAGCGTCTGAAAGAACACGCCGAAACCCGGCACATCCCGGTACACGTGATTTCCGTGGAAGACCGCGTCGAAGCCGCGATGCACATGGGCGCTATCGGTTACGCCGTCAAACCGACCACCCGCGAAGAACTCAAGGACGTGTTCGCGCGCCTTGAAGCCAAGCTGACCCAGAAGGTCAAACGCGTGCTGCTGGTCGAGGATGATGATCTGCAACGGGAAAGCATTGCCCGCCTGATCGGCGACGACGACATTGAAATCACCGCCGTCGGCCTGGCGCAGGACGCGCTGGAGCTGCTGCGCACGACGATCTTCGATTGCATGGTCATCGACCTGAAGCTGCCGGACATGCTCGGCAACGATCTGCTCAAACGCATGTCCACCGAGGACATCTGCTCGTTCCCGCCGGTCATCGTCTACACCGGACGCAACCTGACCCGCGACGAAGAGGCTGATCTGCGCAAGTATTCGCGCTCGATCATCATCAAGGGCGCGCGCTCGCCGGAACGCCTGCTGGACGAGGTCACACTCTTTCTGCACAAAGTCGAATCGCAGTTGTCCCATGAACGGCAGAAGATGCTCAAGACCGCCCGCAGCCGCGACAAGGTCTTCGAAGGTCGTAAAGTGCTGCTGGTGGACGACGATGTACGTAACATCTTCGCCCTGACCAGTGCGCTGGAAACCAAGGGTGCAGTCGTGGTGATCGGCCGTAACGGTCGCGAAGCGATTGAAAAACTGAATGAAGTCGAGGACATCGACCTGGTGCTGATGGACGTGATGATGCCGGAAATGGACGGTTTTGAAGCCACCATGGAAATCCGCAAGGATCCGCGCTGGCGCAAGCTGCCGATCATCGCGGTGACGGCCAAGGCCATGAAGGACGATCAGGAGCGCTGCCTGCAGGCGGGCGCCAATGATTACCTGGCCAAGCCCATCGATCTGGATCGCCTGTTCTCGCTGATTCGCGTGTGGTTGCCGAAGATGGAACGCATTTAGTGGAACGTAGTAATTCCGTTGAACGAAACAGTGAAATCGAACTGCGGCTGCTGATCGAGGCGATCTACCTCAAGTACAGCTACGACTTTCGTGATTATTCCGGCGCTTCGATCAAGCGCCGGGTGCAACATGCGTTGAGCCAGTTCGAATGCGCAACCATCTCGGCGTTGCAGGAGAAGGTCCTGCACGACCCGACAGCGTTCATGCAGTTGCTGCAATTGCTGACGATTCCGGTCAGCGAGATGTTTCGCGATCCGTCGCACTTCCTGGCGATCCGCCAGGAAGTGGTGCCGCTGCTCAAGACCTATCCGTCGATCAAGATCTGGATCGCCGGTTGCAGCACCGGCGAAGAGGTCTATTCGATGGCGATCCTGCTGCGCGAAGAAGGTCTGCTCGACCGCACGATCATCTACGCCACCGACATCAACCCGCACTCGCTGGAAAAGGCCAAGCAGGGGATCTTTTCGATGGAAAACGTGCGCGCTTACACCGCCAACTATCAGCAGGCCGGCGGCCAGCGCTCGTTTGCCGACTACTACACTGCTGCGTATGGTTACGCGATTTTCGACAAGAGCCTGTGCGAAAACGTGACCTTCGCCGATCACAGCCTGGCGACCGATAGTGTATTCTCCGAAACTCAATTAATTTCATGTCGTAACGTGTTGATTTACTTCAACAAAAAACTTCAGGATCGAGCATTCGGGTTGTTCCATGAATCGTTGTGCCACCGAGGCTTCCTGGTATTGGGCAGCAAGGAAACTTTGGATTTTTCCGGCTACTCCAACCAGTTCGAGCCGCTGGTGAAACAAGAACGGATCTACCGCAAATCATGAAAAGTGCAGCGGATTTGCCTCGGGTCGAGGCGATTGTCGTCGGAGCTTCCGCCGGTGGCGTCGAGGCCTTGCTGACGCTACTCGGTTCGCTGCAGGCGGGGTTCGGGCTGCCGATCATCATCGTCCTGCATCTGCCGGAAGAGCGTCGCAGCCAGCTCGCCGATGTGTTCGCCCGCCGATTGGCGCTGCCGGTGAAAGAAGCCATCGACAAACAGGACATCTCGCCCGGCACCGTGTACTTCGCGACGCCGGGTTATCACCTTTCGGTGGAGCAGGATCTCAGCCTGTCGCTGAGCCTTGAAGACCGTTTGCATCATTCGCGACCTTCGATCGACTTTCTGTTCGAGTCCGCCGCCGATGCCTACGGGCCGGCGCTGGCCGCGGTACTGTTGACCGGTGCCAACCATGATGGTGCGCGGGGCCTGGCGCAGGTCAAACGTCAGGGCGGGCTGACTATCGTGCAGGATCCGGACGAAGCGCAGGTCGCGACCATGCCTCGCGCGGCGCTGAAGACACATCAACCGGATTACATACTTCCCATCCACGACATCGGCCGTCTGCTTGTCGAGCTGGAACGAATCGCATGCTGAGTAATATCCAGGCAAAACTGCTGATCGTCGACGATCTGCCCGAGAACCTGCTGGCTCTCGAAGCGCTGATCAAACGCGAAGACCGCACCGTCTACAAAGCGCTGTCGGCGGACGAAGCGCTGTCTCTGCTGCTGCAACACGAATTCGCCATGGCCATTCTCGATGTGCAGATGCCAGGCATGAATGGCTTCGAACTGGCGGAATTGATGCGTGGCACCGAGAAGACCAAGAACATCCCGATCATCTTCGTCAGCGCCGCCGGCCGTGAACTCAATTACGCGTTCAAGGGCTACGAAAGCGGCGCGGTGGACTTCCTGCACAAGCCGCTGGATATCCACGCGGTGAAGAGCAAGGTCAACGTCTTCGTCGACCTGTACCGCCAGAGCAAGGCGATGAAGCAACAGGTCGAGGCGCTCGAGCAGAGTCGCCGCGAGCAGGAAGCGCTGCTTCAACAGTTGCAGAGCACGCAAGGCGAGCTGGAGCAAGCGGTGCGCATGCGTGACGATTTCATGTCCATCGTCGCCCACGAAGTGCGCACGCCGCTCAACGGCCTTATCCTCGAAACCCAGTTGCGCAAGATGCACCTGGCCCGGGACAACGCCGCCGCGTTTACCCTCGACAAGATGCACGCGATGGTCGACCGCGACGAGCGCCAGATCAAAAGCCTGATCCGCCTGATCGAGGACATGCTCGACGTGTCGCGAATCCGCACGGGCAAGCTGTCGATCCGGCCGAGTCGCTTCGATCTCGTGCAACTGGTGGGCACTCTGCTGGAGAATTTCGCCCAGCAGATCGAAGCCGCCGAGACTGAAGTCAGCTTCACGGCTGCCGAGCCGGTGGAAGGGGAGTGGGACGAATTCCGTATCGAACAGGTGGTGTCGAACCTGCTGACCAACGCGTTGCGTTATGGCGGTAAAAGTCCGATCCAGGTACGGGTCTATCGCGAAGGCAATGAAGCCCGGGTCGAAGTTCAGGATCAGGGCATCGGCATCAGCGAGGAGAACCAGAAGCGCATTTTTCAACAGTTCGAACGGGTCTCTGCCAAGACGGTGGTGGCCGGCCTCGGGCTGGGTCTGTTCATTTCCGAACAGATCGTCGCCGCCCATGGCGGCTCCATCGTCGTCGAAAGCAAGATCAACGAGGGCGCCCTGTTTCGCGTTTGTCTGCCGCTCCAGGAAAACGGCAAAACAAACGCAACCTCTGAGTGACCACACGGTCGTATCAGCAGCTATTGAACGAACAAAGGCTTCCCATGAGTGTAGATGCACAAGATGTAGTACTCGTCGTCGAGGACGAACCGGTGATCCTGATGGTCCTGACAGACTATCTGTCAAGCCAGGGCTATCGCGTATTGCAGGCCGAAAACGGTGAGCAGGCGTTCGAGATTCTGGCGAGCAAGCCGCATCTGGACATGTTGATTACTGATTTCCGCCTGCCTGGCGGGATCTCCGGCGTGCAGATCGCCGAACCCGCCGTCAAGTTACGTCCGGATCTGAAGGTGATCTTCATCAGCGGCTATCCGCAGGAAATCCGCGAGACCGGCAGCCCCATCACCCGCCGGGCGCCGATCCTGGAAAAACCGTTCGATCTGGATGTGTTGCAGGAGAAGATTCAGGAACTGCTGGCTTGAGCGTTAACCGTCTCAGCTCTTGATCATCTCCCGCACCTTCGCCGTCAGCAGATCGAAGGTGAACGGCTTGGTGATCATCTGCATGCCCGGGTCGAGAAACCCGCCGCGCACCGCCGCGTGCTCGGCGTAACCGGTGATGAACAGGACTTTCAGTTCCGGCCGATATTGTCGGCCGATTTCCGCCAGTTGCCGGCCATTCATGCCCGGCAGGCCGACATCACTGATCAGCAGATCAATGCGTTGCGCCGAATCCAGGATCGGCACTGCGCCATCGGCGTCACTGGCTTCGACAAAGCCATAGCCCAACTCACTCAATACCGCGCTGATCAGCACGCGCACGGCTGGGTCGTCTTCCACGATCAATACGGTTTCGCCTTCCACGGCATCGGGCGCCTGCTCCATGTCCACCACGGTGTGGGGCAGGGATTCGCCCTGGAAACGTGGCAGATAGAGTTTCACCGTGGTGCCTTGATCGATTTCGCTGTCGATCGAAACATGTCCACCGGATTGCTTGCTGAAACCATAGATCATCGACAGACCCAGACCTGTGCCCTGGCCGATGGGTTTGGTGGTGAAGAAGGGATCGAATGCGCGGTTGATCACGCTCTGCGGCATGCCGCAGCCATTGTCGGTCACGCTTAGCACTACGTAATCGCCCGGCGACAGATTGCTGTAAGTCGCAGTGAAGTCGCGATCCAGCACCTGATTACCGGTTTCGACTACAAGATTGCCGCCATCGGGCATCGCGTCGCGTGCGTTGATCACCAGATTGAGCAGGGCGCTTTCCAGTTGATTGGGATCCGCCTCGGCCACCCACAGTTGTTCGTGCAGGCGCATGTCCAACTGGATGCTCTCGTTGAGGCTGCGTTGCAGCAGTTCGCCCATCGATCGCACCAGGTCATTCATCTGCACCGCTTTGGAGTCCAGTGACTGCCGGCGGGAAAACGCCAACAGACGATGAGTCAGGCCGGCGGCGCGGTTGGCGGAGGTCACGCCCAGATCGATCAGGCTGTCGAGATCATCTGTCCGACCACGGGCAAGACGCCGGCGCATCAATTCGAGGCTGCCAATGATCCCGGTCAGCATGTTGTTGAAGTCGTGGGCGATACCGCCGGTGAGTTGGCCGACCGCTTCCATTTTCTGCGACTGACGCAGGGCCTCTTCGTTGTGCCGTAACTGCGCCGTGCGTTCCTCGACTTGTTGCTCAAGGGTTTCGAGAGTCGATTGCAGGCGTCGTTCGCTTTCGCTCAGATCGATCAGACGATCGCGGGCTTCGTACTGTCGTCGTCGCCCGCGCAGAGCAGTGGAAACCAGGCTTATCAGGGTCGCCGGATGGAAAGGGCGCTCAAGGAATGTCACGTTGCCCAGTAATTCACTGAGACGCGAAGAAGGCCCTTGTTCGGATCCTCCGTGATGGGTGAGCAGGACAATCGGCAAGTCCGACCATGCCGGTTGCTGCTCCAGATACAGCAGCAGGCCTTCGAGCTCCGGGCCATTCAAGGCTTCAGCAGCGATCAGCAGCAAACCGGCGCCGGGTTCCAGTTCAGCGCACAGATGCCTCAGGCCGGAGGTGATGAGGCCACCGTAACCGGCCTCTTTTAGGATCATCAGCGCAATTTGGCTGTCGCGACCCAGGGGCGCGAGGATCAGCGCCCGTTCGGACAGCGGGACGGTGACGGTCACAAGTTGTCTTCCTTGAGCAGCGGATTGCTCGCGCCGAGGTAGGTCGGAACACCGCGCAGTACACCCTGGAAAGCTTCCAGCGGCTCGCCGATGGTCATTCCCTGAGCGGAAATCCGGTATTCACGAATCGTCGATTCATGGCTGCCGGTGCGTTTCTTGATGATCGAAATAGCCCGACGCACTTTACCGAGAGCTTCAAAATAGCGTAGCAAAATGACCGTGTCGGCCAGGTACGTGATGTCGACCGGCGTCTGCATATCGCCGACCAGACCGTGCTGGGCGACGGTCATGAAGGTCGCGGCGCCTTTGCGGTTCAGGTACAGCAGCAGTTCGTGCATGTGCAGGACCAGTGCTTTCTCTTCCGGCATCGCGGCCTGATAACCGTTGATGCTGTCGATCACCACGGTCTTGATGTCGGCTTCATCGACGCAGCGGCGTACCCGGTGGGAGAACTCGCCGGGAGAAAGTTCGGCAGCGTCGACCTGCTCGATCAGCAGATTACCGGTGGCTTGCAGAGCCTTTAGGTCAATGCCGATGTTTCTCATGCGCTCGAACAGCAGCCCCAGTTCTTCATCGAAAATGAACAGTGCCGCTTTCTCGCCACGCGTGACCGCAGCGGCAGCAAAGATCATCGATATCAGCGATTTGCCGGTACCGGCCGGGCCGAGTATCAACGTGCTGGAGCCGGTTTCGATCCCGCCTCCGAGCAGCGCGTCCATTTCGTTGATGCCACTGGTCAATTGCACGCGCGGGTAATCGCCGCGGTGTTCGGCCGCCACAAGGCGCGGAAAGACGTGTACGCCATCGCCCATGATGATGAAGTCGTGAAAACCGCCACGATATTTCTGGCCGCGGTACTTGATCACCCGCACGCGTCGGCGTTCGGCGCCGTAGTTGGGGGTCAGTTCTTCCAGGCGGATTACACCGTGGGCCACGCTGTGCACGGTCTTGTCGAGGGACTCTGTCGTCAGGTCATCCAGCAGCAGTACCGTCGCGTCATATCGCACAAAGTAGTGCTTGATCGCCAGGATCTGGCGGCGATAACGCAGGGAGCTTTGCGCCAGCAGGCGGATCTCCGACAGGCTGTCGAGTACCACCCGGGTCGGTTTGAATCGCTCGACCACTTCGAAAATCTGTTTGGTGGCTTCGCCCAGCTCCAGATCCGAGGAGTACAGCAGGCTCTGTTGATGCTCGGCGTTGAGCAGACTTTCCGGTGGCGTCAGCTCGAAAATCTCGATGTTCTCGTTCAGCTCCCAGCCGTGGGACGCCGCACCCTGGCGCAGTTCGCGCTCGGTTTCGGACAGTGTGATGTACAACGAGCGTTCGCCGGTACGGGCGCCGGCCAGAAGAAAATGCAACGCGACCGTGGTTTTACCGGTACCGGGCTCGCCCTCCAGCAGGAAAACATGACTGCGAGACAAGCCACCGGCCAGAATGTCGTCCAGCCCTTCGATGCCCGTGGCGGCTTTTGCGCTGATCAACTCGTTCGATGTAGACAAAAAATGCCCTCTCATGACTAGGGGAAACGAGGCAGCGGGCGGTGTACGCCTTTGCGGGCTGCCTCTTTACTTGACCCTTTGCCGAGACGGCGGTTCCGAATTTCTTGTGGAGGCGTCAGACCTCGTTCAAAGACCTTGCTGCAACGACGGATCGTCCGGATTCATCTGTTCGAGTTGGGCCAGCAAAACCTGCACGTTCTGCAATTGACCACTTTCCTTCCAGTAATTGATCAGCAGTACCCGCGCCTTGCGGTCGGCCGGGTGGCGCTGGACGATTTCCTGTAACTGTTTCTGCGCCGCTTCGAGCTCCTCGGCGCTGTGCAGCGTGGTGGCGAGGTCGTAGCGATACTCCTTGTTGTCGGGTTCCAGTTCCACGGCCTTGGACAGGCCGAGCAGGGCGAATTCGCGTTGATCGTGATGCAGCAGCCACAGACCCAATGCATGTTGCAGATAGGCCGAATCCGGCTGAGCCTTCAATTGTCGGGCCAGCAATTGTCGGGCGGCATCACTCTGGCCCTGACGGTCGAGCACTTCGATCTGCATCACCAACGCCGGCAGGTTGGCGGGATCCAGGCGCAGGGTTTGCTCAAGGGCTTCCTGCGCCTGCTTGAGCTCGGCATTGTGCAGATAAAGGCGCGCCAGCTGGACATAGTTGGCGGCGCTTTCCGGCTGACTCTTGAGTGCCTGCTCCCACACGTCGATGCCTTGCTGCAACGGCGCGAAATACAGGCCCAACTGATCGGGGGACAAACCGAGCAGGGCGTTGATCGCGGTAAATCGAACGTCCTGATCCTCATCGTCGAGCAACGGGCCGAGCAAAAGACTGCGCTGGCCGCCCGGCACCAGGCCGGTCACGCTCCTGATCGCCGCCATTCGTACATCCGGGGATTCGTTCTGCAGATCGGCATCGGCCAGTTTCAGCGCTTGCGGGCTCGGGTAGTTCGGCAGTTCGGCATGCAGCCAGACACGCCGCTTGACCGACAGGTCCGGACGCCCCAGTTGTTGGTACAAAACCCGCGCCGCGCCCGGTTGACCGGCTCGGGCGGCGGCCAGCGCTTCACTGAAACCATGCTTGATTGATTCCGGCACAACGGGCGCGGTGCTGCGCAGGGACAGCCACGCAACCAGGAGGGCAAGCACGAGGCCAAGACTGATGAGCAAATAGCGGCGGGACTGAGGCATGCAAGTATCCGAAGCTTTTCTATTGACGCAGAGGGGCCAAGCTTCGGTCAGCTGAAGCCTTGAGTCAAACGCTCTGCCCGATACGGCCTGCGACTGAGGATGAAGATCCCTACAACATCTGTCGGCTCTGGAAACCGTCGGGCTCGCGATGCAGTGACTACGCTTTGTGAAATTCCTTTGACGAGCGTGTTCATGCAAGCCCTGTTCAATTATTTCAAGACAGTGATCCTTCCTGGTCAGGCGATGTTGTTGTTTGCCCTGCGAACCATCGCGGCGGGGCTGCTGACGCTGTACCTGGCGTTCCTGTTCGACCTGGATCAACCCAAATGGTCGATCATGGCGGTGGTCATCATCAGTCAGCCTCTGGCCGGAATGGCGTTGGCCCGCAGTTTTGGTCAGGTCATCGGCACCACCCTCGGCGCTGCCGTGGCGGTGCTGATCATGGCGATTTTCCCTCAGGCGCCATTGCCGTTCATCACCACCCTGGCGCTGTGGCTGGCCCTGTGCACGGCCGGTGGCACACTGCTGCGCTACACCAGTTCCCAGGCGTTCGTACTCAGTGGTTACACCGCCGTGGTGGTGGCACTGCTGGCGATCCCGGATCAGGACGGGACCTTCCTGCTGGCGGTTACCCGGGTCACAGAAACATTGCTCGCGGTGGCCTGTGTCTGTGTTGTCAGCCTGCTGACGGCGCGGCCCGAGGCGGTTTCGCGCAACTACTTTGCCAAAGTCGATCAGGTAATCAAACTGGTTGCCACCCATGCCGCTGCGGTGATTCGCACCGAAGAGAGCGAAGCCGATTTCCAGCGACGGCAAATGCAGCTGCTCGGAGAAATCAGTGCGCTGGAAGGCCTGCGCCGACATCTGTATTTCGATGCCCCGCGTCTGCGCAGTGCCAACAATCTGGTGTTGATGCTGGGCAATCAACTGATGCTGTTGACTTCGCGACTGACGGCCCTGCGTCATCAACGCCAATTGCTGACCGAGCGCTGGGACGGCGACCTGCCGCTGGAGGTCCAGCGTTTGCGCGCCGATGAGCTGGCGTTTCTCGATCAACTGGCACAGTACGGGCGTTCACTGCCGGAAGACATGAGGCACCAATTGGTTGTCCTGCAGCAACAATTCGAAGCGCTGGCCTACAGGGCTGAACAGTTGACCGAAGACATGAGCGCGACCTTGCGTTCGCTGGCATGGGCACTGCGTTGGGAGCAGGCCCGACTGCTGCAACAACTGGAGCAGATACTCGAACTGAGCGAGGCGATACAGGAAGGGCGGGAGGCCAGTTGCATGTTTCGCGGCCAGTCCAGTGCGCTGCACCTGGACTTCACCCTGGCGACGATGAATGCCATCCGGGCCTTCAGTGCATTGCTGGTGGCCGGGCTGATCTGGATCGAAACGGCATGGGACGGTGCGCGTGGCGGGATGATTCTGGTGGGAATTCTGTGTTCACTGATGGCAACGTTCCCGCGACCCTTGATAGCCGCACAGAGTTACGCCCAGGGATTGGGCCTGGCACTGGTGGTTTCGGCGCTGTATCAGTTCATGCTGGTGCCGGCGGTCAACGATTTCGAATGGCTGGCGCTGTTACTGGCGCCTCTGCTCTATGTGATCGCGGTTGGGCTGGCCAGCCCGGCCACGGCGGGCATCGGCATGGGGCTGGGATTGTCGAGTTTTTTGATGCTCGGTCCGCAGAACGTCGGCACCGGGCAGAACACCGCTATTCAGTGGTTCGAGTTTGCAGGTGCCTACGTCAGTGCGGCGATGCTGGCACTGATCGTCTATGCATGGATTTTTCCGTTTCGCCCGGTATTGCGAATCCGTCGGTTCTACAACGAAGCGCGGGAGCAGGTGTATCAACTGACGAAAGTGCCCGCTACCGACGAACAGCAGTTCGCGTTCGAAAGCCGCATGGTCGATCGCCTGACAACCATGTTGGGGCTATTGCCGGCAGCCAATGATCCGGACATGCAACGACGCTACGAAATCAGCCTCGCCTGTGTGGCACTTGGCGTGGCCATCCACCAGCTCAGACAACAGGTGCAGGGCAACGCCTTGCTCACGGACACTTTCGGCCAGCAATTGATGGCCGCCTTGCGCCAGGCCGGCCGCTTTGTCGCTGGCCGTCCGGATGTGCACCTTCCAGCCTTGCTGACGACGCTGCATGCTCTCGGTGACCAGCTGGATGACCTGCATGCCGCCACGCACGAGCATCTGTGGTCAGTGTTTCGCATGCGTGTGGCGCTGTTGATCGTCGTCTCGTTCCTTGAGCGTCATGGTGAGTATCTGCAACACAACGCCCCTGAAGGAGTACCGGCCCTTGCCCATTGATTTCGAGGTCGGTGGCGTCTACCTGCCGCCCATTGCTCAGGCCCTGATTCTGGCCATACCGATCTTTCTATTGCTGGACTGGGTATTGCGCCGCCTCGGTGTGCTGCGTCTGGTCTGGCATGAAGCGCTGTTCGAAGGCGTACTGTACGCCTGTGTTTGCGCCACTTTGATTTTGCTGATGGGAGCCTGATGCCTTGAAGACGTTGCTAACTCGATTGACGACATTGGCAGTGGTGCTGCTGGCAATCGTGCTCGGCTGGTTCGCCTGGGAGCATTACACCCGAGCCCCATGGACACGAGATGCGCGGGTGAGGGCGGATGTCGTGACCCTTTCAGCGGATGTCTCGGGGCGTATCGTCAGTCTGGCGGTGCAGGACAACCAGCATGTCGACAAGGGCCAATTGCTGCTGGAGATCGATCCGGCTCGCTACAGCCTGGCGATTGAACATGCGAAGCGTTCTGTGGAAGTGGCCAGGGCCACGCTCGGACAATCCCGTGCCGCCATCGTCGCCAGCGAGGCCTTGCTCAAGCAACGCGAGAGCGAAGAACGGCGCAGGCGTACGCTCAAGCAGGGCTTTGCGATTTCGGGGGAAGAGTGGGAAAAGTCCAGCACCGAAGTGGCCGTGGCTCAGGCCGATCTGCTGCGCAACCAGGCCAATCTGGGCCTGGCGGAAGCCAACGTGCAATTGGCGATCGCAGCACTGACCCAGGCCGAGCTGGACTTGCAACGTACCCGTGTCGAATCGCCGGTCAGCGGTTATGTCACCAACCTGTTGACCCGTCAGGGGGATTACGCGGTGGCTGGCGGCGCGCTGCTGGCACTGGTGGACAGCGATTCGTTCTATGTCAGTGGCTATTTCGAGGAAACCAAACTGCCAAGGATCGAGGAGGGCGACCGCGTGCGGATCGAGTTGATGAGCGGCGAAAAGTTTGGCGGCACTGTGCAAAGCATCGCCTTTGCCATTGCTGACCGGGAGAACGCCCCGGGCAGCCGACTGCTGGCCAACATCAACCCCAGCTACACCTGGGTAAAACTTGCACAGCGAGTGCCCGTGCGAATCGGGATCGACCCGGATTACGCTGGCAAGGGTCGTTTGAGGGCAGGCACCACGGCGACCGTCACGGTGCTGGAAAACCATGAAAGACAGGCACAAAAAAGCCCCGCGACCGAATGATACGCGGGGCAAAAAATTGGTTGGTTGCGGCCAACCAAAGGAGCTCTTTAAAAAACTGTTACTTGCTGGCGACCGTTTCTGGCTGCCAGCCGCCACCGAGGGCCTTGTAGATCGCGACGATGCCGCGATACAGATCGACTTCGGCTTGCGCCTGACTGTCTTCGGCGTTCAAACGTTCACGCTGGGCGTCGAGCAGCACGAGGAAGTCCGTGGTGCCTTCGCGATAGCGGATTTCAGCGAGATCGGCAGCCTTGCGGCTTGATTCGCTCTGGCGGATCAGCGAAATCAGCCGTTGCTGACGCTTGCCG
The DNA here is from genome assembly GCF_040760005.1 of Pseudomonas sp. stari2. Lineage (NCBI taxonomy): Bacteria > Pseudomonadati > Pseudomonadota > Gammaproteobacteria > Pseudomonadales > Pseudomonadaceae > Pseudomonas > Pseudomonas sp. Stari2. Next base: position 3,488,758 of record NZ_CP099760.1, on the reverse strand, counting down.
TAATCACTGAAAGCGTTTTCCGACTCTTCAAGGGCCAGTAGCACTTGTTGCTCGTAGGTCGCCAGTGCGCCTTCAGCATCGGCGTCGGCACCGCGTAAACGGGCCCGCACGCTGCCAAGGTCGAACGCTGCCCAGGTGATGCTCGGGCCCAGCGCCCAGGCGTTGGCCGCCGAGGAACCGATCTGCGAGCCACGCCCGGCCGTCCAGCCGAGGAAACCGCTGAGGCTGACCCGAGGAAACAGGTCGGCCTTGGCCACACCAATACGCGCCGTGGCGGAAGCCAGTTTGCGTTCGGCGCTGAGAATGTCCGGGCGACGTTGCAGCAGCTCGCCTGGATTGCCGATCGGCAATGCCTTGGCGATGGCTGGCAGGTCTTTCGGGCTCAGGTCGACGGTCAGCTTGTCCGGACGCTCGCCCAACAGGGTAGCGATGCGGTTTTTCTGGCGAACCTGTTCGGCCTGCAATTGCGGCACGCTGGCTTCGACCGATGCCAGACGCGCATCGGCACGTTCGACATCGAGCTGGTCGCCAACTCCGGCGTCACGCAGGCTGATGGTGATCTTGCGCGACTCCTGTTGATTCTCCAGGTTGGCCACGGCGATCTTTTCCCGCAGCTGTGCACCGCGCAGTTGACCGTAAGCGTCCACCAGTTCGGCAATCATGGTGACTTGCAGCTGGTACAGATCCGCTTCGGCAGCCTGCTGGTCGGCGTCGCTGGCTTCCAGATTGCGCTGGATGCGGCCAAACAGATCGATTTCCCAGGCCATGTCCAGACCCAGGTCATAGCGTTCGCTGTTGACCCGTTTGGTGGTCTGGCCGGGAATCTGTCCCTTGGCCAGATCGCTGCTGGCGCGGCTGGTGATGGTTGGCATGGCGTCATTGCTGACGTCGTCGCGGATCGCCCGTGCAGCTTTCCAGCGAGCGAACGCCACGCGCAGTTGACGGTTACCTTGCAGCGATTGAGTCACCAACTGGTTGAGGGTCGGATCGTCGAACTGCTGCCACCAGATGCCTTCAAACTTCGAACGGTCAAAGTTCTTTTGGCCGGCGGCGCCGTCGGTGGCGGCCGTGATGTTGGCCGCCTCCGTGGCTGGGGTCTTGTAGTCGGGACCGACTGCACAGGCGCTCAGGGCCAGTATCAGCAGGCTTGGCAGGAAGACTTTCAGACTCATTGGTGCGCCTCCAGCGGCTTTGGAAGGTTGTGCGCTTTGGCCGCTTTGCGAGCTTCGCCGCGTTCCACGAAGTTGCGGATCAGTACATAGAACACCGGCGTCAGCAGCAGACCGAAGAAGGTCACCCCGAGCATCCCGGAGAACACTGCCACACCCATGGCATGACGCATCTCTGCACCGGCACCGCTGGAGAACACCAGTGGCACCACACCCATGATGAACGCGAACGAGGTCATCAGGATCGGCCGCAGACGCAGACGGCAAGCTTCCAGTACAGCGGCCAGCGGATCGAGACCTTCCTGCTGTTTGTCCTTGGCGAATTCGACGATCAGAATCGCGTTCTTACAGGCCAGGCCCACCAGTACGATCAAACCGATCTGGGTGAAGATGTTGTTGTCACCGCCAGAGATGATCACACCGGTGATGGCCGACAGCAGGGTCATCGGTACGATCAGGATCACTGCCAGTGGCAGGCTCCAGCTTTCGTATTGAGCGGCGAGCACCAGGAACGCCAGCAGTACGCAGAGCGGGAACACGAACAGCGCGGTGTTGCCGGACAGAATCTGCTGATAGGTCAGGTCGGTCCACTCGTAGGTCATGCCGTTCGGAAGTTCATCCTTGAGCAGTTTCTCGATGGCTTTTTCGGCCTGGCCGGAGCTGTAGCCGGGGGCTGCCGCACCGTTGATTTCAGCGGTGATGAAGCCGTTGTAGTGCATCACGCGATCCGGCCCCGAGGTGTCGCTGACCTTGATGAAGGTCGCCAGCGGGATCATTTCGCCCTTGTTGTTGCGTACTTTCAGCTGGCCGATCTGGTCGGATTCGAGGCGGAACTGCTGCTCGGCCTGAACGTTGACCTGATAGGTGCGCCCGAAGCGGTTGAAGTCGTTGGCATACAGCGAACCCAGGTAGATCTGCAGGGTGTCGAAGATGTCGCTGACGGCCACGCCGTGGGTCTTGGCTTTTTCCCGGTCGATTGCGGCATCGACTTGCGGCACGTTCACGGTGTAGCTGGTGAACAGGTTGGCCAGTTCCGGAACGTTATGGCTCTTGGCAATAATGTTCATGGTCTCTTTGTACAGCTCTTCGTAGCCCAGGTTGCCCCGGTCTTCGATTTGCAGGCGGAAACCACCAATGGTGCCCAGACCTTGTACCGGCGGCGGTGGGAAGATCGCCATGTACGCTTCCTGAATCCCTGCGTACTGGCCGTTCAAGGCACCGGCAATCGCACCGGCGGACATGCTCGGGTCTTTACGCTCTTCGAACGGTTTCAGGGTCACGAACACGATGCCGGCATTCGGGCTGTTGGTGAAGCCGTTGATCGACAGGCCCGGGAACGCTACGGCGCTTTCCACACCCGGCTGTTTCAGTGCCAGGTCGGACATGCGCTTGATCACGTCTTCGGTACGGTCCAGGCTCGCGGCGTCCGGCAGTTGCGCGAAGGCCACCAGGTATTGCTTGTCCTGGCCCGGTACAAAACCGGTCGGCGTGCTGGAGAAGCCGAAGAAGGTCAGCACCATCAGGCCTGCGTACAGGAAGAGGGCGATGCCGCTGCCACGGATAACCCGGCGCACGGTACCGACGTAGCCATGACTGGCACGGTCGAAGAAGCGGTTGAACGGACGGAACAGCCAGCCACCGAAGATCTTGTCCAGCACCCGCGAGAAGCGGTCTTTCGGTGCGTCGTGACCTTTAAGCAACACAGCGGCCAGCGCCGGCGACAGGGTCAGCGAGTTGAAGGCCGAGATCACGGTCGAGATCGCGATGGTCAGTGCGAACTGCTTGTAGAACTGACCCGTCAGGCCGGAGATGAATGCCGCTGGTACGAACACCGCACACAGCACCAGCGCCGTGGCAATGATCGGGCCGGTCACCTCACCCATGGCCTTTTTGGTCGCATCGAAGGGGTTGAGCCCCAGTTCAATGTTCCGCTCGACGTTCTCCACCACCACGATGGCGTCGTCCACCACGATACCGATCGCCAGTACCAGGCCGAACAGCGACAGCGCGTTGAGCGAGAAGCCGAATAAATGCATCACCGCAAACGTACCGATCAACGATACCGGAACCGCCACCAACGGAATGATAGAGGCGCGCCAGGTCTGCAGGAACAGGATCACCACCAGAACCACGAGGATCAGCGCTTCGAAGAGGGTGTGGACCACCGCCTCGATGGAGCCGCGCACGAAGATCGTCGGGTCATAGACGATGCTGTAGTCCATGCCTTGCGGGAAGCTCTTCTTCAGTTCTTCCATCTTGCCGCGAACTTCGTTCGAGATTTCGATGGCGTTGGAGCCAGGGCGCTGGAAGATCGGGATCGCTACGGCAGGCTGGTTGTTCAGCAATGAACGCAGGGCGTATTGGCTGGAGCCCAGCTCAACGCGGGCAATATCCTTCAGGCGAGTGATTTCACCGTTGTCGCCGGCGCGAATGATGATGTTCTCGAACTCTTCCTCGGAGACCAGACGGCCCTGAGTGTTGACCGACAACTGGAAGCTCTGGGCATTCGGGGCAGGGGGCGCACCCAGTTGGCCGGCGGCGACCTGACGGTTCTGCTCGCGAATGGCAGTGACCACGTCAGTGGCCGTCAGATTGCGCGAAGCGGTCTTGTTCGGGTCGAGCCATACACGCAGCGAGTAGTCGCCCATACCGAACAGTTGCACGTCACCGACACCACCAAGACGAGCGAGCTCATCCTTGATGTTGAGGATTGCGTAGTTGGACAGGTACAACATGTCGTAGCGTTTGTCTGGCGAGGTCAAGTGCACAACCATTGTCAGGTCGGGCGAGGCCTTGTCGACGGTGATACCGATGCGCGTCACTTCTTCTGGAAGTTTCGGCTCGGTCCGGGTCACGCGGTTCTGCACCTGCACCTGCGCGTTGTCCAGGTCAGTACCCAGGGCGAAGGTGATGGTCAGGGTGATCTTGCCGTCAGCGGTGGACTGCGAGGACATGTACAGCATGTTCTCGACGCCGGTGATGGCCTGCTCCAGTGGAGCCGCCACGGTTTCACCGATGACTTTTGGGTTGGCACCCGGGAAGTTGGCACGTACTACCACGGTCGGCGGCACGACTTCCGGGTATTCGCTGATCGGCAATTGGAACAGCGAGATCGCACCGGCGATCAGGATCAGCAGCGAAAGTACCGCTGCGAAGATCGGCCGTGAAATGAAGAATTGGGAAAAATTCATCGGAGTTGTCGTCCCTTAACCGCGTGGGGTCGCAGCAGCCAGTTTCACAACCGATCCAGTCGCGCTTTTGGCTGGTGCGACTTTGGGCAGGTTGCTGGCTTCCAGCGCTTGTCGTTGTTGAGCCAGTGCAGCAATGGTTTGCTCGCTGGCCATCGGGATCACTTCAGGCGTGACCGGGGAGCCAGGGCGAACCCGTTGCAGACCCTTGACGATGATCGTGTCGTCCTTGTTCAGGCCGCTACGCACGATGCGCAGGCCTTCGATCTTCGGACCGAGTTCTACGGCGCGGTAGGCGGTCTTGTTGTCGCCATCCATCACCAGCACGAACTTCTTGCCCAGATCGGTACCGACCGCTTCATCGTTGATCAACATGGCGTTGTAGGTGCCGCTGCCGACCAGTTTCAGGCGTGCATACAGGCCTGGGGTGTAGGTGCCGTCGCTGTTGTCGAACACGGCGCGACCACGGATGGTGCCGGTCTTCGGGTTGACCTGGTTATCGACGAAGTTCATCTGGCCCAGGTGCGGGTTGCCGTCTTCGTTGGACAGGCCCATGTACACCGGAGTGGTTGCACCGCGCTGACCTTGACGGGCGAGTTGGGTGTATTTGAGGAACACACGCTCGTCGGCGTCGAAGTAGGCGTAGACCTTGTCGGTGGACACAACGCTGGTCAGCGGAGTGGTGTCGGCGGTCACCAGGTTGCCCGCGGTGATCTCGGCGCGGCTGACGCGGCCACTGATCGGTGCGGTTACACGGGTGAAACTCAGGTTCAGTTTGGCCAGATCCAGTTGTGCTTGCAGGGCGCCGACAGCGGCACGTGCTTCCTGTGCAGCGCTGGTACGCGAGTCAGCCAGTTCGGCGGAAATGGCGTTGCTGGCACGTAGGCGTTCGCCACGGCCGGCTTCGTTTTCACTGCGGGTGGCGTTGGCGCGAGCCTGGGCTACGAGAGCTTCAAGGCGGCGAACCTCAGCCTGGAACGGACGCGGGTCGATCTGGAACAACAGGTCGCCTTTCTTGACCAGCGCACCTTCGGTGAAGGCGACTTCGTCGATCTGGCCGGAGACCCGTGGACGAATTTCTACGGTTTCCGGTGCCTCGAGGCGCCCGGTGAATTCGTCCCACTCGTTGACCGGTTGTTCCAGCACCTTGGCCACACTGACCTTGGCAGCAGGCATGGCGGCTGCGGTTTCTGGAGTCTTGCCGCAGGCGCTCATCACCATCACGGCCAACAGAGCCAACGGGAAGCGCAAATGTTTGAGTGATTGTTCCATGGATGCATCCGCCAATGTATTGAAGATGGGCGGATGATGCTCGGCAGGTAGATAGCAAACGAATCGAATGACACGAAGGTAACTATCATTCGGAATGATATAAGACCGAGCGAAGCCCTCTAGCATGCACCTTTCGTTAGGGGGCTATCAAATGAAATGATGACAAATCTGTATTGCGCGACTTGCAAGGATGAGGTCAAACAGCATTCTGTACGGCAGATACAAAGAGACGGCCATGGTGGCCGTCTCGATCAACGTGTAGCGCAGTGACTCAGTTGATGCCTTTGCGGTTCGGCCCGAAACGGTTCGGACCTGGCTGGCTGTCTTGCACCAGAAACACCAGGTTGACGATCGGCAGCAGCAACCACCAGCCGCTACGGTCGGTGTCGTGCATGCGGCGTGCACCTACCGCGATGCTCGGCAACAACATCGCCAGGCTGTAGAGGTTGTAAAGGACACCCTTGGTATTGAGCATCGCATCGAGAACACCGATGACAATGCAGATGCCCATGTTGATCAGAACGAACATCCAGTATTCGCGGCGAGTGGCGCGGCCTTTGAATTCGGCGTAGTTCTTCAGTGCTTCCAGGTAGGGGTTGCCCGTTGCAATGGCAGGCCCACTTGCAAAGGACTGTTGGGTCGCCTGAGGTGCCCCGCACTGAGGGCAAGCCACGGCCAGGCTGCTAATTTCCTTGGCGCAACCGCGGCAGAAAACCATGCTCATATTTTTTCCCTAAAATTATTCAATCGATAAACAGGACAAAACAAACGCGGCAATACCTGACAAAACAATGCCGGCAATCGCGAGGTTTCTTCCTGAGTGTTTTTGGTTGATACAGACGATGCCGCAAATGAGGCCCGCGAGGCTGAGAATTCCCACTCCGACAATCGCGTCTCTGTCCCATTCGGAATCATCAAACAGGGTGAGTGCGCTGATAATTCCGAGGATCAACGAAACGATGGCCAGCCAAGGCATTTCGGCTTGCGTTTGCGGCACTGAGGCCTGCTGAGGAGCCCCGCATTGGGGGCAGGTGAGCGCCGTTTCGTGTAGCTCCTTGGCGCAAGCACGACAATAGACCATTGCCATCGTTTTCCTTAACTGAGTGCGAATGCCCGACCTTCCGTCGGTCGAGGCGGCGCTAAATTAAACTTTATTACCGGTTTTGTCATTAGGCACTTTGCCATTACTCATGAGCCAGAGTTTCCGGGTTCATCGTCCACACTGACCTTCAAGCGCAACGTCAGACCTTGAAGCTGTCTGTTTTTCAACATACCCAGTTCCGGCCCCTTGCGTTCGTTGCCATTGGCGTCCAGCCCTCGGCAGTGAAGACTGGATTTGAGGGAACGATCAGACGATGGATCTTGCCAATGGCAACGCACGGCGAGTATTTGCTCATCGATTCGTGTCGCCAGTTTTTCATTCTCCCCAAGGAATGTTTCAACCTTGAGGCCGACCGAGGACGTGCCGATCGTTTTTTCGTCTGTCGCAGAGTGACCACCGATATTGAAATCAATGCCACTGAGCACCAAGAAACAATCTCCGACCTTGCGACTCACCGCTATCTCGAACTCGGAAGTGAAAGGCGTGGCGTGGGCATCGGCATAGAACTCTTTTCTATCAGGCTGCGGATCGCCCGCGTAATCGTCGGGCAACATGCATACCCCTCCGAACAGCTCGCTGTAATACGTGGTGGTGTAGACATTGAATTGTTCAGGCATTTCAGTCTTGAGCGTGAATGAGGGTTTCCCACGCGACGGACAAGTCGCCGTTGCTTTTATAGTAAAGTCGCCATCGAACCACCTGTCGTCTGAGGCTTTCCGGCAATTGGTGTACGCAAAACCGACAGATGGGCACGACATTCAAATGAGCAACTCTACGACTACAACCAGCGGCAATTGGCATGCGGTCATTGCGCTGGCACTCGCTGCGTTTGTCTTCAACACTACAGAGTTTGTCCCTGTCGGTTTGTTGAGTTCGATCGGCAGCAGCTTCGACATGACGTCGGCTCAGGTCGGTTTGATGTTGACCATCTATGCGTGGGTGGTGTCTCTGACGTCGCTGCCGATCATGCTACTGACGCGCAACGTCGAGCGGCGCAAGCTGTTGATCGTGCTGTTTGCGATGTTCATCGTCAGTCATATCCTGTCGAGTCTGGCGACCAGCTTCGCCGTCCTGTTGCTGAGCCGGATCGGCGTGGCGTTATCCCATGCATTGTTCTGGTCCATCACCGCTTCTCTGGCTGTGCGACTGGCGCCACCGGGCAAGCAGGTCCAGGCATTGGGTTTGCTGGCAACCGGCACCTCCCTGGCGATGGTGTTGGGCATTCCCCTCGGCCGGATATTGGGCGAGGCGATGGGCTGGCGAACCACCTTTATTGCGATCGCTGTGTTGGCGGCAACATTGGTGTTTTGGCTGGCCAGGGTTCTGCCGTTGTTGCCCAGCCAGAACTCGGGATCACTGAAAAGTCTGCCCTTGTTGTTGAAGCGACCGGCGCTCGTAGCGATTTACATCCTGACCGCGATGGTTGTGACGGCTCACTTCACTGCCTACAGCTACATTGAACCGTTCGTTCAGGTCGTGGCGGGCATGAGTGGCGAGACGGTCACGCTCATTCTGTTGTTATTCGGCGGCGCGGGGATTTTCGGATCGCTGCTGTTCAGCTGGCTGCACCGATACAGCCCGCAGCGCTTTCTGATCGTCGCCGTGTCGTTGCTCGCGTTGTGTCTGGCGTTGCTGCTGCCATTGAACGGCAAGGTCTCATACCTGTGCGCGCTGAGTATCTTCTGGGGGATGGCGATCATGGGATTTGGTCTGGCGTTGCAGTCCAAAGTTCTGGTGCTGGCGCCTGACGCGACCGATGTGGCGATGGCGCTGTTTTCGGGGATCTACAACATCGGCATTGGTGGCGGGGCGTTGATGGGGAGCTGGGTGGGGAGCCAGTTTGGTTTTGCTTATGTCGGGGTTGTAGGCGGGATTCTGGCGGGGTTGGCGTTGTTGATTTATTGCCTGTCGGTCTATCGGCTTGCTCAGCCCGGGGTTTCTGCTTGAGTTCTTGAACCGCTTTGCTACCGATAGCAAAGCGGTTTCGGAAAGGCTTGTCAGAGGCTGTCCGGATCCCCAAAAAACATCTGAATACGCGACCGCAACCAACGCTCTCCCGGATCGTTATCCTGCGACCCACGCCAGGCCATGTGCAGTTCAAACGTACGGGTCGGCAGCGGCGGATCTTCTGCGCGCACACCACCCGCAGACGTCAGCGCATCAGCGGTGTAATCCGGCACCGTCGCGACAATGTCGGTTCCGGCCAGCAATGTACTCAATCCATTGAACTGCGGCACGGCCAGCACTACGTGGCGTTTGCGTCCGAGTTTTTCCAGTTCCTCATCGATAAAACCACTGAGGTCGCCAGCGAACGACACCAGCGCATGCGGGCGGGCGCAATAATCGTCCAGGCTCAGCGGCCCCGGCACGGTATCGGCGCGCAGCAGTTTTGGCTGGCTGCGGCGCAACACTTTGCGTTTGGCGTTGGCCGGCAGGTCGGTGGTGTAACTGACGCCAATCGAGATTTCACCAGAAGCGAGCAGGCCGGGCATGAGAATGTAGTTGACGCGACGGACCACCAGCACGATTCCGGGCGCCTCGGCGCGCAGGCGCTTGAGCAGCATCGGCAGCAATGCGAATTCGACGTCGTCCGACAAGCCGATCCGGAATACCGAAGTGCTGGTGGCCGGGTCGAATTCGGCCGCGCGGCTGACGGCTGTCGAAATCGAATCGAGGGCAGGCGAGAGCAGGGCGAATATTTCCACTGCCCTGGCGGACGGTTCCATGCTGCGCCCGGTACGTACAAATAGCGGATCGTCGAACAGACCGCGCAGGCGTGAAAGCGCCGCGCTGATCGCTGGCTGGCCGAGAAACAGCTTTTCCGCAGCACGGGTCACGCTGCGTTCGTGCATCAGCGTTTCGAATACGATCAACAGGTTCAGGTCGACACGACGCAGGTCATTACGATTCATCTGGAGTCCTGGCAGAGTCATCAAGCTTGACGAGAGCGACCATATGAGAACAATGGCCGGCATGAATCTTACGGGGAAAGGCTGGTAGTCTGCACCGGGTAATTCAGCTTTACTGAGATGGATGCAGCAGTTTTTTCATGGATTTGCTCAATGCTGGCCATACTGCGGAATCAATGACAGGCATGTCGACTATTAATAGCCACTGATAGTCTTGGCTGGAAAGCCCAGATAGAGTTCAGGGCATTAGAGGTTACTTTGACGAGGTTTGCGATGTCCCGCACGATCCGTTTTCACAAGTTTGGTCCGGCCGAGGTGCTCAAATGCGAAGAGCATGCGGCCGCTCAGCCAGGTCCTGGCGAAGTGCAGGTGCGTGTCGAGGCGATCGGCATCAGCTGGTATGACACGCTCTGGCGTCAGAACCTGGCGTCGTCACAGGCTCGCCTGCCTTCGGGCCTGGGCCATGAAATGGCTGGTGTGGTCACCGCCATTGGCGACGGTGTCGAAGACCTGATCGTCGGTGACAAGGTGGCCAGCTTCCCGGCCGAGAGTCCCAATGACTATCCGGTCTATGGCGAACTGATCGTTCTGCCTCGTACCGCGCTGACCCGTTATCCGGACGTGCTGAACCCGATCGAAGCCAGCGTGCATTACACGCCGCTGTTGATTGCCTATTTCGGTTACGTCGATCTGGCACGCGTCAAACCCGGGCAGTTTGCTCTGGTCACCGACGCCAGTCATTGCGCCGGTCCGTCCTTTGTCCAGTTGGGCAAGGCGCTGGGTGTGCGAGTGATTGCCGCCACGAAAACTGCGGAAGAGCGCGAATACCTGCTGTCCCTCGGTGCCGAGAAAGTCATCGTCACCGAAGAAGAAGACTTGTTGATGCGGATTAACAAGATCACCGACAACCGCGGCGTCAATGTCGTGTTCGACGGTCTCGGCGGGCCACAGATGTCGCTGCTGGGTGATGTGCTGGCACCTCGCGGTAGCCTGGTTTTGTATGGCCTGCAGGGTGGCAACCAGACGCCATTCCCGGCCTGCGCAGCGTTCCAGAAGAACATCCAGTTCTTCGTGCACTGCATCGGCAACTTCACCGGGAAGCCGGAGCTGGGTATCGTCCAGGATCACGTCGCCTTGCAACGCGCCCTGCGTGACATCAACCAGTTGACAGCCGACCGCGTGCTGCTTCCGCTCAAGACCCGGGTCTTCCCGTTCAACGAGTTTGTCGAAGCACACCGCTACATGGACGAATGCCCTTGCCGCGAGCGGGTCGCCCTGCAAGTCGAACCTGCCTGACCGTTGTAATCAGAGTCCGTGGCCCCACGGACTCTTGTGCGTTCCATCCTTCAGACCAAGAGAAACCCCGGGCCCGATGCCTGGGGAGGTTCAGCAACTGAACTGGTTTTTACTCTTGATCTGTATCTTCTAATCGCCCTTCAGACCCTGATAATTGAATGACTACTTTCATCTCAGGGAATGAGCTATGTCTGTGCATTCTGTTTACTCAACGCAATATCAAGCGATAGGGGATGGTCGATATTTCAGTTTTTGTTTAATTGCTGTAGGTCGGTCATGTAATCCCTTCTTTTTTTCTTGTGCTCATCATGCGCAGGCCATTGTAAGAATTTTCCTAGGAAAACTACTCTTTCGAGAAAGGCCAGTAAAACCAGGGCTTTGCGCTGTGTTGGTCATAAGCATTAATTGTTGCAAGTCCAACTGTTTCAAATAACTACAAAACCTTAAGTGTTAGCATTTCAGCGTCTATTAATTAATGAAGAATGATTGCGCGCTCGGCATTCGTGGCTGCGCGATATAAAACCTTTGATATTGGGTGAAGTACTGATGAGCACGATCCATGACCAGGCAATGAATTATGTCTACCAGCAAGTATTGCAACGATTGCTGAGCTTTTTTTCCCGTGCCGAACGCACGGCGTTGCAGTTGTTGATTCAGCGATTGGCGGTGGCCGCTGGCGGTATGGATCGTATCGGCGACTTCAAGGTGCTGGTGACTCAGTCCGGTACTCGTGACTGCTGTTACAGCCTGGCCCTGTTACGCGCAGCACAACTGAGTATCGCCGGACGCGCTCCAGGCACCTTTCAGCTAAGGGTTGCGACTCTGCGCGGTTGCGCTACCCCTGTGTCGGCATTGCAAAACATGCATCGCAGCTTCAGCGCACTCTTTCTGTATGACGATCCACGGGTCGAGCTGTTGATGATCGATAATCGAGAGGTTCTGCCGTTCAATCATCAAGATCCCCTTACCGACGATGGTCGCGAGGCAAACCGCATTAATCTGCTGATGATTGGTCACCGCCGAAGCAGGCGCGAGAGCCTGGAGCTATGGGACGACACGTATCTGGCCACGGCCGAGTTCTACGGACAGGTTGCTCGCTGGAACAACGGTGTCGATGCGCTGGTCAGCAGTGACCCGGTCCATAGACAGGAGCACTTTCTGCACGGGCTGCATCGCGCCGCACAGAAGGCCGGTCTTGGCGCACTGCCGAAAAGGGCGGCCGGGTTCGAGGAATTGTTCACTCTACTAGACGGCATGGGAGGTGACTGCTACCGGGAACTCCACGCGCAAGCCGATTTGTTGCCCTGGCGTCCGCTCGGTCAGTTCGAAGCCTGTCGCCGCACCAGTTACATCGGTATCGATGACATGGTTGTGGGCAGGATGGAAGAGCGGTGGCCTTTGCTAAGCGATTTTCTCGGTTTTCAGGCTGACGAACCGTGGCTTGAGACCGGGCCCGGTGAGTCAATGGACTCTGTGGTCGCGGCCCATATCAGCGGCTTGCAGGCCAGTTGCATTGGCGGACGCAACTATGAGGCCGGGGTGTCGGAGTACCTGCAGCGCTGCCTGGTGTCGATGCGCCGCAAGAGCGTCCCCGAGCAAACGTGCGAACGGTTTCTGGCGGCGTTCGGCAATCTGTCGGACCTGAGCGAGCATCGAGCACAGGCCTCAGCCGTATTGCAAAAAAACTTCGGGCTCAATGAGTCGCAATTGGTTTGTCTCTTGTTTGCTCCTTTCATCGATCACGCGGCCGGCCTTGAACATTTCCTGCGTACCTGCCACCCAGGCATGCTGGTTGCCATGCCGGAACTGCATCGCGCGATGCAGGGTCTCCACGCGCCGGAACAGGTCTTGCAATGGATGGTCGATGTCAGTGGCTTGCCCGTACGCCTGATCAGCCGGCTGTATGCGATGGATGCGATGGATTCCATTCAAATGGCCGAGCAGGCAACACCCGCTCCGGATCTGGCGAACAGTGAGGTTGCCGTGGGCGACCGTTCGGCGGAAGGTTGAGTATGGGCGTCGCGCGCGGGTACAAACGGACGCTTGCGGACGACCGTTCATGAACGCGTCGCGTGAAACCGATTTCGCCTATCAGGGGGTCTATCGTTATCTCGTTCAGTTGATTGACGAGCCTGGTGGTGAAGGGGCAGTTCGACTGCCTTCCCTCAGGCAACTGGCCGAACGGCTGAACGTATCGATATCGACCATCCAGTACGCCTACGCGCTGCTTGAAAAAGAAGGACGGGTCTACTCCGTGGCCAAATCCGGGTATTTCGCACAGCCGGCATCCACGGTCATGGTACTCGGCCGAGGCAATGATCTGTTGGAGACGGTCTACGTCAATGCCAGATGCTTTGGCATGCGGGTGTTAAGCGCCGACGATCCGGCTTCGATTCAGCCGCTGGACAGTCCTTTGCTGATGCTCGAGCGTGAGCTGATGCGTCAGTATCCCCGTCCATCACAGGCACCGGCTCAACCTTGTGGTGAGCTGGAGTTGCGCCTGCTGCTCGCCGCTCGTTACACCTCTTCGCCAACCCATTGCTGGCATGCCGAAGACGTCTATATCGGTGCGGATGTGAGAGGGGTGCTGGAGATCCTGATTGCCGTCCTTGAACTGCGTAATGCAACCATTGTGGTCGAATCACCTTGCGACTGGCTGATATTGCGCTTGCTCCAGTCTGCCGAGGTGAGGGTGATCGAATTGCCTGTGCAATCCAATGGGGAGCTCGACCCACAGCAATTGGAGTTGTTGCTGGAAACCGAGCCGGTGAGGCTGATCCTGCTGTCGTCACAACTGAACATGCCCCAAGGCAGCCTGATGCCTGCGGACAATCGGGAAGCCATAGCACGCCTGCTCAGGCTCCACGGCACGTGGGTGCTGGAAAACGACAGTTACAGCGAGCTTGGCGACGATCTTGAGCGTCGACCTCTGCGTGACCTGCTGGATCCGGATCGCTTGTTGGTGTTCTCCACGTTTGAAAAGGTTATCGGTGTTGAAGCGCCTTACGGCTTTGTGCTTGCTCGCCAGTGGCGTGCCGACTTGCAACGCCATTTTTTGCTGCGCTCGTTTCGCCTGTCGCCGATTCGCCAGAAAGCCATTGCCCGACTGTATGCCAGCGGCCGCGTTGATCAGCATTTACCGGTGCTCAAGCGCTTGCTCAAGGAGCACCGTAGGCAGTTGATCGAGTTGTTACGCGAAGGGCTTGGCGATGCGCTGCACATCGACGAGCCGCAGGGCGGCGCGACGGTCTGGGTACGCTCTTCGCGTAAAGTGGTGATGGGATCCGTGTTTCAACGCCTGCTCAAGCAACACGTGCTGATCGCGCCGGGAGAGCTGTTCAGCACCCAAGGCATGCATGGGCAACACATGCGCCTGAGCGCGATAGGGAACAGTGGGCCCGAACTGGCAGGGGTTGTCGGCTTGCTCGGCGATGCATTGCGCTTGGCTCCATGCGACTGACTTGTTAAAAAACATCGGAGATGCACTGGATAGATCCCATCGCACTACGGTCAAACTGCCAGTAAACTCCGCTGTAATTTCTTGAACCACTCTATTCAGAGGTTTTGCATGGCACTCAGTCCTTTTGCGGGCAAAGCGGCACCAGCAGAGTTGTTGGTCGACATCCCGCGACTGGTAACGGCGTATTACACCGGCCAACCCGACGCCTCGATTTCCACACAGCGTGTGGCGTTTGGTACTTCCGGGCATCGTGGCAGCTCCTTCGACTTGAGCTTCAACGAGTGGCACGTTCTGGCCATCAGTCAGGCGATCTGCCTGTATCGTGAAGCCCAGGGCATTACCGGCCCGCTGTTTGTCGGCATCGATACTCATGCGCTGTCGACGCCGGCCGGGGCCAGCGCCCTGGAAGTGCTGGCAGCCAACGGTGTGACTGTGATGATCGCTGAAGGCGATGAGTACACCCCGACACCAGCCGTGTCCCACGCCATTCTTTGCTACAACCGCGGCCGCACCACCGGCCTCGCTGACGGCATCGTCATCACGCCGTCGCACAACCCGCCACAAAGCGGTGGCTACAAATACAACCCAACCAACGGTGGCCCGGCCGACACCCACATCACCAAGTGGATCGAAGCCAAGGCCAACGAATTGCTGGCAAACAAACTGGCTGGTGTGAAACGCATCGGTTACGAGCAGGCGTTGAAAGCCGCGACCACGCATCGTCACGATTACGTCAACACCTACGTTGCCGACCTGATCAACGTCATCGATTTCGATGCCATCCGTGGTGCCAAACTGCGTCTGGGTGTCGATCCGCTGGGTGGAGCGGGGGTGCGCTACTGGTCGGCCATTGCCGAGCACTATCGTCTGGACCTCGATGTGGTGAACAAGGAAGTCGATTCGACGTTCCGCTTCATGACCGTCGACTGGGATGGCCAGATCCGCATGGACCCATCGTCCAGCCACGCCATGCAAGGCCTGATCGGCCTCAAGGAACGCTTCGACGTCGCGTTCGCCTGCGATCCGGATCACGACCGTCACGGCATCGTTACCCCGTCCGGCGGCCTGTTGGCACCGAACAACTATCTGGCAGTGTCGATCGACTACCTGTTCCAGAACCGTCCGCAGTGGCGCACCGACGCGGCCGTGGGTAAAACCGTGGTCAGCAGTGGCCTGATCGATCGCGTGGCCAAGCGTCTGGGCCGTCGCCTGTACGAAGTGCCGGTCGGCTTCAAGTGGTTCGCCGACGGTCTGTTCGATGGCTCGCTGGGTTTCGGTGGTGAAGAAAGCGCCGGCGCATCGTTCCTGCGCAAGAACGGCGGCGTCTGGTGCACCGACAAGGATGGTCTGATCCCGGCCCTGTTGGCCGCTGAAATGACTGCCCGTACGGGGCGCGACCCAAGCCAGGCCTACCGCGCACTGACCGACGAGCTGGGCGAGCCGTTCTCGGTGCGTGTCGACGCCAAGGCCAACCCTGAGCAGAAAGCCCTGCTGAGCAAGTTGTCGCCGGAGCAAGTCACCTCGACCGAACTGGCGGGCGAGAAGATCCAGAGCATTCTGAGCAAGGCGCCGGGCAACGATCAGGCCATTGGCGGCCTTAAAGTCATGACCGAAAACGGTTGGTTCGCTGCGCGTCCTTCGGGTACTGAAGACATCTACAAGATTTATGCTGAAAGCTTCATCGGCGACGTCCACCTCAAGCAACTGGTGGCCGAAGCACAAACCCTCGTGGACGGTGCAATATCCACGAAGTAATCCGCGCTGAATAAAAAAGGGCGACCTCAGAGGTCGCCCTTTTTTTGCCCGTCATTCAGCCAATCAGGCCAGGTCCACCAGCACGATTTCACTGTCTTCGATGGCCGTGACGGTCAGCACCGGCTCATGACTCACCGCGACACCGTCTCGAGCTTGCGCACGCAAGCCGTTGACTTCAATCACACCCGTGGCAGGCACGAGGTAGGCTCGACGTCCGGCATCGAGCCGATACTCGGCGGTTTCCCCGGCTTTGATCGTGGCTGCCACCAACCGTGCATCGGCGCGAATGCGCAGGCTTTCATCGTCACCGACTTTGCCACTGGCGAGGGTCACGAAGCCTTCGCGCTCGCCTTTGGGGAACGGTTTGGCGCCCCACGAAGGCGGTGCACCGGTTTCGGTCGGCATGATCCAGATCTGAAAGATCTTGGTAGCGGTCGCTTCCATGTTGTATTCGCTGTGGGCGATCCCGGTGCCGGCGCTCATCACCTGAACGTCGCCGGCTTCAGTGCGGCCCTTGTTGCCCAGGTTGTCCTGGTGGGTAATCGCACCTTCACGCACATAGGTGATGATTTCCATGTCCCGGTGCGGGTGAGTAGGGAAACCGGTTCCCGGGGCGATGATGTCGTCGTTCCACACCCGCAAATTGCCCCAGTTCATGCGCTGTGGATCGTAGTACTCGGCGAACGAAAAATGGTGATGGGCATCCAACCAGCCGTGATGGGCGCCGCCCAGCGAGCTGAAGGGTCTGAGTTCAAGCATGATCTTCTCCTCAAAAGGTTCGTCATGGGGCGTTTCGGCCGTGGCCACGAAGCGAGACCGGTGATTGATGGCGAGCATCATCTATCAACCAATAATCGAGAAAAAGCGTAAAAAGTGCCGCATTCCCATCGAATTGACTGATGTTATAAAACTCGAAACGCTCTCATGCAGCCTTCAGTTCATCGCCTAACTCAATGACCTGTAAGCATTTCGCTAGAACTCAACGGCAAATGCAGACACCATAGTCCTCAACAGCCTCAGCCTCTGGAGTCCGTCAGCGTGGCGCAACACACCCCCGATCTTCCTCCCGAACTTCGTCCCCTGGCCGAGATGCCGTGGTTCAAACGCTTGGCGGCGCGTTTCCTCGGGCATGGTCTGACGCAATTGCGCGCTCAGCATCGGGCATCCTGGCTGCACGGTCAGGCCGATGGCTTTCGCAGCGGGCACACCGCCGGGTTCGATTACGGCTACAAGGAAGGCAAGGCCGAGGGGCTGGAAGAAGGCCGTCAGGTCCTGTTGATCCGCGACAGCCGCAGCACTGAACATCGTGCGCCGGGGATCGACAATCACCTGTTCGATGACTGGCGCCTGCCGCTGACTGCCGAACTGAAGAAGCGCATCAAGGCTGACGTTGCCCGCTTGCTGCCGGCCCACGCTCAGCCGAGCGTGGCGCAATGGAAGATGATCTTCAGCGATACGCCGTCAACGTCGGTAGTCGCCGGGGCGGGGGCTGGCAAATCGACCACGCTGGTGTTGCGCATTCTGCTGCTGACGCATTACCTGGGCTTTGAGCTGGATTCGATGACCGTGGTGACTTTCACCCGGGAGTCACGCAAGGATTTCATCAATAAACTGATCCAACTGTTTGCCCTGTGGGGTCAGACGCTGAGCCAGAAAACCGCCCGGGATCTGGTGCGCACCTTCCATTCGCGAATTCTGCCGATGGTGCGCAGCCTGCCGGGGTTCGAGCGTTTGCAGGCTTTTGAAAACCTCAGCCTCCGGCCGCAGGGCGGAGACGATGACGTCGACAGCAATCCGTTCGATCTGCGGATCAATGACGCCCAGCGCCAGCAGCTCAACGCCTGCTATCTCCGGCTCTACACCGAAGACGAGCGTTTCCGGCAATTGATCCAGCCATTGTCCCGACATGCCCTGCAGCTCAAGGAACTGGAGCGCGATCACCCGGACGTGCAAAAGCGCGTGGCAGTGACCGAACTGGCGGCCAGGCGTGACGAAGAACTATGCGATGTGATCGAGGATCTGTGGTTTCGCGCCGGTGCCTGGCCGATCAAAGGGGTCGAGCCGAATCGTCAGACGTTTGAGATCAACGGCGCGACCTTTCACTGTCATGGCTACATCCCGAGTCTCGATGCCTGGGTCATTTTGGGCTTCGATCCGAAGGAAAACCCGCAAGTCTGCCGCCCCAACGCCAAGTTGACGGTCCGCGCAGAGTGGGCTGTAAAACGCACCCTGTTTCAAGCTTTCTGCCGTAAACCATTGATTTGGCTAGATACCTACGAATCGTCTAGACGTGTGCTAGCCACGTTGGCAGGGGATGCCAGTGCTGGGCCGGGCTTCGATTACAAGGTCAAGGGCGAGCTCGCATCCGCGCCGCTGCTGGACTGTTTTGTCGCCGCCGCCGGCTTTATCGAAAACCTGGGCCTGGATGTACCGGACGCCGTTGGCCGCATGAGTTTCGCCAAGGATGATCCGGACCGGTTTTTCTTTGAAGCGCTGAGCCTGTTCTGGCGCGCGCTGGAAGATCATTTGCTCGATCAGAAGCCACCGGTCATGACCTACAATCGTATGTTCGCGCTGTTCAGCGAGCACTCGCCGGAAAACCTCAAACTGCTCAGCGATGAACTGCTGCGGCCCATGTCGCACCTGATGATCGATGAATTCCAGGATGTATCGCCACAGATTGTCTCGTGGATACGCGCCAGCCTTGCGGAGATCCGCAGCCGTGGCCCGGCCATGCATGTCGGGCGCGGGGCACAACGTTCATCCTTGCTGTGCGTGGGCGATGACTGGCAGTCGATTTACGGTTGGCGCGGCAGCTCGCCGAGCTACTTCATGGAGTTCAACAAGGAGTTCTCATCGCCGAGCACCACGCGGGTGATGCTCAGCGACAACTATCGCAGCCATCAGCACATCATTGATGCGGCAGAGCACATCGTCCGTGCCGCGCCGGCGATTCCCGGCAAGAAAGCCAAGGCCAGCGGCGAGGAGAAGCTGCTACAACCGGTCAACGTACTGGAACGCGACGATCAGGCACTCGGCCAGCGCTTGGCGGAGCACTACAGAAAGGGCGATTCCATCCTGATGCTTTATCGAAAAAGTAGCGATAAGTTATTGATAGAACAGCATATTATGTCGATAGTTAATGTTGATTCGAGCTTGCCATACGAGTCCCGGCGCTTGAAGCAGCTGACCTATCACAGCGCCAAAGGCTTGCAGGCCGATGCGGTGTTCCTGCTCGGTGACTGTCAGTACCTGACCAGTTCGCCGTATAAAAATCAGGTCTACCGCATGGCCGGGCTGGGCAAGGCCGGCGACAACGAGCCTTATGACACCGCGCAGAAGGACGAAATCCTGCGCCTGGCCTATGTCGGCATCACCCGGGCGGTGAGTCATTGCTACTGGTACGTCGAGCCGCAGGACGGCCAGGCAGTGAACATGCCGCGCGCGTCCGATCGGGTCGCCAAGGGGAAGCTGTTCTTCATCGATCATCGGCCGGAAAAGAAAACCGCCTGAACCGATCGCCCACAAAAAAGCCCGCACGCAGCGGGCTTTTTATTTTTAATCAATAAGTTAGGCATAACTCCTGAGGGACTCTGGAGGAACAAAAGCTTCAAGCTCATCCTCCACGGCTTCGATTATTCGTTCGACATCCGCTGCGTTCATTACCGTGGCACAGGGAATGCCGGCAATGGCGATCAGGGTTTCGCCGCTGGCCCGATCGAACAGGCGGGCGATCATGCTGCCCGGTGCGTCCATCGTGGCTTCGAAACCCATGGGATGAAAATGCCAGCGCATCAGCTGGCAGGCATTGGGGAACGTGACCTTGCTTGAACCTTTGTTCATGTGTTGCCCGCCTTCTTCATCGAGCGCTTCCGTTTGCTCATGGTAGGTGGGAAGAGCCTTCATTGGCTCAACCGGTGACTGTCCTTAAAAGTAGCATCTGGATGTGAAAAACCCGTGAGAATTTTCAGGCCGTTTGGCGATTGCCGGGATTTTTTTGATGTAAGTCACGGCTGATGAAATTGTCGCCAAAGTGCCATCACGTCCGGGTTGTTGATGCCGGGCCCGAAGTTGGGCAAGCTCGGTTCTTTTGCCAAGAGTCCCTTATGCACGCCGATGATGACGGCCCGCAGCAGACCCCGGCCACGGCCGAAACGGTCATGCGCTATCACCTGTGCTGGAAACACCGGGATCTGGATGGCGTCATGGCGCTTTACCATCCGGACATTCAGTACAACGATTTTTTCCAGAACCGCGTGCTCGGCCTCGACGAACTGCGCGAGTACGTTCGCGTCAGCATGCCCCGTGAATCCGACGAAGCGCTGGAGCATTGCGACCGGATCCGCATCGACGGCAACACGGCGTTCATTCAATACGAAGTGACCCTGCGTGGCGGTAATGGCCTGGTGTCGTTCCGTTCCAGCGAAGCGATTACCGTCAAGGACGCGAAAATCTGGCGGGTCAACGAATACGCGTCACTGGTGCGCGAGCAGGGCTCCAGTAGCTCGACGCCGAGTCAGCGTCCGGCGGCGAGCCGGCTGGGCCTGTCGCCACGCCAGCTGAGTTTCATGGCCGAAGACCTGCAGCAGTATTTCCAGCGTCAGCAGCCGTACCTCGATCCCGAACTGGACCTGCAGCGGGTGGCGAAGGAGTGCGGTTACAGCCGCAACCAGATTTCCTATCTGCTGAACCAGGTGCTGGGGCAGAGCTTCTACCGCTACGTGAATCAGGCGCGGCTCCAGCATTTGCTGCAATCGCTGGACAACGCCACGCCGCCGCTGCGCATCGATGAACTGGCGTTCGCCGCCGGGTTCAACTCGATTTCGGCGTTTTATAGCTGTTTTCGCCAGCACACCGGCCAGTCGCCCAAGGCTTATGCCAAACAAATTTCTTTGCGGACACGCGCGCAAGACAGTCCTTGAGGTCAGCCACTAGGATCGACGCCATCGAAATCTGGATTGGCGGAGTCTTGCATGCCGGCGTGGCGCACTATCAGTTTGTGGATGGACCAACTTGACGAGCCGCTCACGGCGCGCCCGGCGCTGGAACAAGACCTTGACGTCGACGTGGCAATCATCGGCGCCGGTTACACCGGGTTATGGACCGCGTACTACCTGAAGAAACACGCGCCAGGCCTGGACATTGCCATTGTCGAGGCGCAAACCGCCGGTTTTGGCGCATCCGGCCGCAACGGTGGCTGGTTGATGGGCAATCTGCTGGGCGAGGATCGCCTGCTGGCGGGCCTGTCGCCAGCACAACGCCGCGCCTCATTCGATCTGCTGCACAGCATTCCCGATGAGGTGGAGGTCGTCCTCGAGCGCGAAGGCATCGACTGCGATTACCGCAAGGGCGGGGTGCTTTACTGCGCCGCGCGCTATCCCGAGCAGGAAGCCAGCCTGCGCGAGTATCTGAACAAACTGCACGCCCAAGGCCTGACCGACGACGATTATCGCTGGCTCAATCCTGAGCAACTGGCGCAGCAGATTCGCGTCGCCAAGCCTTATGGCGGCATCTACGCACCCCATGTGGCAACCATTCAGCCGGCAAAACTGGTGCGCGGCCTGGCCCGGACCGTTCAGGGCATGGGCGTGAAGATCTACGAAAACAGTCCCGTGACCCATTGGCAGTCGGGCAGTTTGCGCACCGACAAGGCCAGCGTTCGCAGTCGCTGGATCGTCCCGGCCATCGAAGGTTATTCGGTGACGCTGCCGCCGCTGGGTCGCTATCAATTGCCGGTGCAGAGTCTGATTGTCGCCACCGAACCATTGTCGGCGGCGACCTGGGACGAAATCGGCCTCAACCGTGGCCAGGCCTTCAGTGAGTTCAGCCGCCAAGTCACCTACGGCCAGCGGAGCGCCGATAACCGGCTGATTTTTGGCGCCCGTGGCGGCTATCAGTTCGCCGGCCAGTTGCGCCACAACTTCGATCTGACCCGGGATGAAGTGGAACTGCGGCGCTATCTGTTCGGCGAGCTGTTCCCGCAGCTGAAAAACACCACGATCACCCACGCCTGGGGCGGCAATCTCGGCATGTCCCGGCATTTCAAGCCGCACATGTTCTGCGACCGGGCCAACGGCATCGCGCTGTCCGGCGGTTATGGCGGGGAGGGCGTCGGTGCTTCCAACCTGGGCGGCCGCACCCTGGCCGATCTGATCCTCGAGCGCGATACCGAACTGGTGCATCAGCCCTGGGTGCTGCCGGACGGTGGAATCCATGCGCTGCGGGCCTGGGAGCCGGAACCGTGCCGCTGGCTCGGCTACAACGCGATCATCAAAAGCTTCGTCCACGAAGACCAGACCCTGGCCAACCCGGCAACCGCGCCCTGGCGGCGCAAGCTAGCCAGTCGAGTGGCCGGGTTCATGGAAGGTTTCATGCACTAAACGTTGTTTACTACGAGACAGGTAACGCCATGAGCATCACCCAATTCAAGAACACCGCCACGTTGCAACTGGATGAGTCCAACCCGGTGGCTGTGCCGCTCGGCACACCGGTGGCGATTGCCTCGACCACCAGCGTGGAACGCGACGACGGCGTCGAAACCGGCGTCTGGGAGTGCACCCCGGGTCGCTGGCGGCGGCAGATCACCGCCCAGGAGTTCTGCCACTTCATTTCCGGGCGCTGCACGTTCACTCCGGACGGTGGCGGCGAAATCCTGCACATACAAGGTGGCGACGCACTGATGTTGCCGGCCAACACACTCGGTATCTGGGACATCCAGGAGACCGTGCGCAAGACCTACGTCCTGATTTTCTGACGCTTTGATCCTTTTGATTGCCTGCCAACAACAATAGCCAATACAGGAATCGATCCATGATCCGAAAGACCCTCGCTCTCGCCCCCTTGATGCTCGCCGCGTCCCTTGCTCAGGCAGCGGAAACGGTCAAGGTCTACAACTGGTCCGACTACATCGCGCCGGATACCGCGAAAAACTTCGAAAAGGCCACTGGTCTCGGCATCACCTACGACGTCTACGACAGCAACGAAACCCTCGACGGCAAGTTGATGACCGGCAAATCCGGTTACGACGTGGTTTTTCCATCCAACCATTTCATGGCGCGGCAGATTCAGGGTGGGGCGCTGATGAAACTGGACAAGAGCCAGTTGCCGAACTGGAAGAACCTCAACCCGGTATTGCTCAAGGCCTTGCAGACCAACGATCCGGGCAACGAACATGGCTTCCCGTATCTGTGGGGCAGCACCGGCATCGGCTACAACATCGCCAAGGTCAAGGCCGTACTGGGCGATAACGCGCCGGTGGATTCCTGGGACCTGATCTTCAAGCCCGAAAACATGGAAAAACTGCAGAAGTGTGGCGTGGCGATCCTCGACAACGGCCCGGAATTGCTGCCGGCGGCACTCAACTATCTGGGTTTGCCGCATCACAGCAAGAATCCCGAAGACTATAAAAAGGCCGAAGCCCTGCTGATGAAAGTGCGGCCGTACGTCAGCTACTTCCATTCCTCGAAGTACACCAGCGACCTGGCCAATGGCGATATCTGCGTGGCGGTCGGATTCTCCGGCGACATCCTGCAAGCGGAAAGCCGCGCCAAAGAAGCCAAGAACGGCGTCGATATCGGTTATGCGATTCCCAAGGAGGGCGCCGCGATCTGGTTCGACATGGTTGCCATGCCCGCCGATGCGCCGGACGCCAAGGCCGGGTACGCCTTCATGAACTACCTGCTGCAGCCCGACGTGATGGCCGGGATCAGCAACTACGTGCACTACGCCAACGGCAACGAACAGGCCGACAGCCTGATCGACCCGGCGATCAAGAACGACACCAAGGTTTATCCGAGCCCGGAAATGATGGGCAAATTGTTTGCGCTGGAAGCCATGCCGCTGAACATCGACCGGATCCGCACTCGCGTCTGGAACAAGATCCGCACCGGCAGCTGAAAAATCTGTCGGAGCGGTTTTTTCCCCGCTCCGACAGCGGTATATGACGCCTGTAACTTGTGTTTGTTTGTTTGATGTCACTTCGCTGGCACCGCACTAATAAAGTGCAGAGAAGTGAGACGCGGCTAACAAAAAGTAACTTACCGATATTTAATATTTAAATAAGAAATCGTCAGACAATTAGGCAAACTCACCACGCTTACAACATTCTTTTAGCGGCACGCGCTTTGTTTACGGGACTTTCTCGGAACAGTTCAATTTGATCTCGAAAAATCGCTAGACGACAGATTTCAAATTGTGTCAGGTTTCTTACGCCTTCATTGGGCGAGTGATAGGACAATCTCGCCAGAGGTTGTCGCTATCGGACAAAAACTGTTCCATTGCTAAACAAGGAAGTGTGTTTATGTCGAAAGTAAAAGCTAATGCTATTGATACCGCCGAACAGGCTTTCCAGCTGAACGCGGCACCTTTGGCGGCGCCAAGCTCGGCGTTCAACCAGATCAATAGCTTCAGCCATCAGTACGATCGTGGCGGCAACCTCACGGTCAATGGCAAACCCTCCTTCTCGGTGGATCAAGCCGCAACCCAACTGCTGCGTGACGGTGCCTCCTGGCACGACCTCGACGGCAGCGGCAAGATCGAACTGACCTACACCTTTCTGACCTCCAAGACGGCCAACTTCGGCGGCCTGGGCGTCACCGGTTTCAGTCAGTTCAGTGCCCTGCAAAAAAACCAGGCGGTGCTCGCCATGCAATCCTGGGCCGATGTCGCCAACGTGACTTTTACCGAAGCAGCCAAGGGTGGCGACGGCCACATGACCTTCGGTAACTACAGCGGCGGTCAGGAAGGCGCGGCGGCATTCGCTTTCCTGCCAGGCACCGAGCCAGGCTATGACGGTCAATCCTGGTACCTGACCGGCAGTGGATACGACGTCAACAAGAACCCAGGCGTGAACAATTACGGGCGTCAGACGCTGACCCACGAAATCGGCCACACCCTGGGCCTGTCTCACCCTGGCGACTACAACGCCGGCGAAGGCAATCCGACGTACAAGGATGCTTCCTACGGGCAAGACACCCGCGGCTACAGCCTCATGAGTTACTGGAGTGAAAGCAATACCAGCCAGAACTTCAGCAAGGGCGGTGTCGAAGCCTATGCCTCGGGCCCGCTGCTGGATGACATCGCAGCAATCCAGAAGCTCTACGGCGCGAACATGTCCACCCGTACCGGTGACACCACCTACGGCTTCAACTCCAACGCCGGTCGCGATTTCCTCAGCGCGACTTCATCGTCGGACAAGCTGGTGTTCTCGGTTTGGGATGCGGGCGGCAAGGACACCTTCGACTTCTCGGGTTTCACCCAGAACCAGAAGATCAACCTCAATGAAGCCTCGTTCTCCGACGTTGGCGGCCTGGTGGGCAACGTGTCCATCGCCAAGGGCGTCACCATCGAGAACGCCATCGGCGGTTCGGGCAACGACCTGATCATCGGCAACAGCGCAGCCAACGAGCTCAAGGGCGGTGCCGGCAACGACATCATCTGGGGCGGCGGCGGTGCCGACAAGCTGTGGGGCGGTTCGGGTTCGGACACTTTCGTGTTCGCAGCCAGTTCCGATTCCAAGCCGGGTGCGATCGATCAGATCCTCGACTTTGTCAGCGGTCTGGACAAAATCGACCTGAGCGCGATCACCAATGGTGCAGGCCTGCACTTCGTCAGCGCTTTCACCGGTGCGGCGGGCGATGCCATCCTGACCTCCTCGGGCGGCAACAGCCTGCTGTCGGTTGACTTCTCCGGGCACGGCGTGGCGGACTTCCAGGTCAGCACCGTTGGCCAGGCGGCGATCAGCGACATCGTAGCGTGATGTGAAGAAGGAAAGCGGCGCGTGATGCGCCGCTTTCTTTACTTGCATCGCTTTGGCCGGTAAGCAAGGCTACACGCCGGGGTGAAATTTCCTATGATCCAATTCGCTTTTACCCGTAAGGCGGCAGCGTATCTGTTGCCGATGCTGATGATGATTTCTGGAGAAACAACCATGGCAAGCAGCCTCAGACTCGAAGATCCATCGGTATTTGCCGGGCAGTGGCAAGCAACCCTGAACGCTCGCAATGACGCTCCCGAAGCGCAGGCGCTGCAAGACAAACCTTCGAACACTTGCCAGATCGACCTCGAAGCCAACCAGACCCTGGGCAAGGGCGCCGACTGCCTGAGCGCGTGGTTGCAAGAGAGCGCCATCGGCTGGTTTCCCGACCCGGATGGCCTGTCCATCACAGGCAAGGAGGGCTCAAGAATCCAGTTTTTCAGCCGACAACGTGATGGGCTTTATCTGAGCACTTTGAAGTCAGGCCTGGTGATTACACTCGAACGAGCTGGCAAACAGCCCTGATCACCGGAACCGGCTCACAGTTTAAATATAAGGCGCCCCGTTACAGTTATAAGCGAGTCTGCAATAACGCTGACGCCGGTTTAAATCGCGTAAGTTGTTATTGAAGTGTAAGCCAATACTGACGGTGTATGTCCCGTCCTCAGTGCGGGCAATTAATTGAAGTCTCGCCAAGCACGGCGGGGAATATTATTTCAGGAATAATCAATGAAGATGGCGAAGGCCCCGGCCACCGCTCCCTTATTCAAGGCGTTGGGTGACTATAAAAGTATTCTGATCAGCGTCGGATGCTTTACCGCACTGATTAACGTGCTGATGCTGGTGCCCTCTATTTATATGCTCCAGGTCTATGACCGAGTGCTGTCTTCGCAAAACGAAACCACGCTGGCGATGCTGTCGTTGATGGTCGTGGGGTTCTTCGCGTTCATTGGTCTGCTGGAGGTGGTGCGCAGCTTCATCGTGATCCGTATCGGCAGCCAGCTGGAGCGCCGTTTCAACCTGCGGGTCTATCAAGCCGCCTTCGAGCGCAACCTGTTCAAGGGCGAGGGCAACGCCGGCCAGTCTCTGGGCGACCTGACCCACATTCGCCAGTTCGTCACCGGACCTGCGCTGTTCGCGTTCTTCGATGCGCCGTGGTTCCCGGTCTATCTGTTTGTGATTTACCTGTTCAACGTCTGGCTCGGCGTCCTTGCCACGGCCGGCGCGCTGCTGTTGATCGCCCTGGCGTGCCTCAACGAATACATGACCAAGAAACCACTGGGCGAAGCCGCCGGTTTCTCGCAGAAGTCCAGCCAGTTGG
Source organism: Pseudomonas sp. stari2 (assembly GCF_040760005.1). Lineage (NCBI taxonomy): Bacteria > Pseudomonadati > Pseudomonadota > Gammaproteobacteria > Pseudomonadales > Pseudomonadaceae > Pseudomonas > Pseudomonas sp. Stari2. Next base: position 3,461,532 of record NZ_CP099760.1, on the reverse strand, counting down.
CCACCAGCCACTTGCACAACGCCGAAACCATTCAGGCGATGGGCATGCTTGGCTCGCTGCGCAAGCGCTGGTTCCAGGTGCATTCGCGTTTTCTCGGCCTGCAGAACCAGGCCAGTGACACCGGCGCGGTGATCAGCTCCCTGAGCAAGACCTTACGCCTGTGCCTGCAATCGCTGGTGCTGGGCCTGGGTGCCTTGCTGGTGATCAAGGGTGACATGACCGCCGGGATGATGATCGCCGGTTCGATCCTGATGGGCCGGGTGCTCAGTCCGATCGATCAGCTGATTGCCGTATGGAAGCAGTGGAGCGGGGCGAAGCTGGCTTACCGCCGTCTCGACTCCCTGCTGCAGTCGTTCCCGCCGAGCGACGACGCCATGGCACTGCCTGCGCCGAAAGGTCAGATCACTTTCGAACAGGTCAGCGCCGGCCCGCCCGGGCAACGTGCCGCGACCTTGCACATGGTCAATTTCAATCTGGCGGCCGGTGAAGTGCTGGGTGTGCTGGGTGCCTCCGGCTCCGGCAAGTCGACCCTGGCGCGGGTGCTGGTCGGCGTTTGGCCGACCCTCGGCGGCACGGTGCGTCTGGACGGCGCCGACATCCATCGCTGGAATCGCGATCAGTTGGGTCCTTACATCGGCTACCTGCCGCAGGATATCGAACTGTTCAGCGGCACTATCGCCGAGAACATCGCGCGCTTCAGCGAGACCGATCCGCAGAAAGTCGTGGCCGCCGCGCAACAGGCCGGGGTTCACGAAATGATCCTGCGCATGCCGCAAGGCTACGACACGCAACTGGGCGAGGACGGCAGCGGTCTGTCCGGCGGCCAGAAACAGCGTGTGGCCCTGGCGCGTGCGATTTACGGCACGCCAAGCCTGGTGGTGCTGGATGAGCCGAACTCCAACCTCGACACCGTCGGCGAAGCGGCATTGTCCAGCGCCATCGTGCAACTCAAGGCCCAAGGCACCACCGTGGTACTGGTGACGCATCGTTCTTCGGTGCTGGCCCAGGCCGACAAGCTGCTGGTACTCAACGATGGCCGCCTGCAAGCCTTCGGTCCGAGCCATGACGTGCTCAAGGCACTGTCCGGCAACCCGCAGCAACAGCCGCAACAACAAACTGAAAAAACCGCGCAGGCACCGGGCGGGCTCAGCATGAGCCGGCAGTACCAGCCCACGACAAGGAATTCGGGTGTATGAGCAGCGCGAGCATGAACACAGAAAACGAAGCCAGCATGGAACACGACTACATCACCGAGCGTCCGGAGCGCGACGCGAAGTTCTTCGCCCGCATGGGCTGGATTCTGGCACTGGCCGGCGCCGGCAGTTTCTTTGCCTGGGCGGCACTGGCGCCGCTGGATCAGGGGATCCCGGTGCAAGGCACGGTGGTGGTATCCGGTAAACGCAAGGCCGTGCAGTCGATGAGCAGCGGTGTGGTCAGCCGGATCCTGGTGCGTGAAGGCGAGATCGTGAAGCAGGGCCAGCCTTTGTTCCGCCTCGACCAGACGCAGGTCGCCGCCGACGTACAATCGCTGCAGGCCCAGTACCGCATGGCGTGGGCCAGCGTGGCGCGCTGGCAGGCCGAGCGCGACAACCTCAAGCAGGTGACCTTTCCGCCAGAGCTGAGCGACAACGCGGACCCGCGTCTGGCGCTGGTACTGGAAGGTCAGCGGCAACTGTTCAGCAGCCGTCGTGAAGCGTTCTCCCGCGAGCAGGCTGCACTGCGCGCCAGCATCGAAGGCGCCACTTCACAACTGGCCGGCATGCGTCGCGCCCGTACCGATCTCAATGCTCAGGCGGACTCTCTACAACAGCAGTTGAGCAACCTGCAGCCGCTGGCGGACAACGGCTACATTCCGCGCAACCGCTTGATGGAATACCAGCGTCAGCTCTCGCAAGTGCAGCAGCAACTGGCCGAGAACACCGGCGAAAGCGGCCGGGTGGAGCAGGGCATTCTCGAATCGCGCCTGAAACTGCAACAGCATGGCGAGGAATACCAGAAAGAAGTCCGCAGCCAGCTGGCCGACGCGCAACTGAAAAGCGTCACCCTGTCCGAACAACTGACCTCCGCCGGTTTTGACCTGCAACACAGCGAGATTCTTGCGACCTCGGACGGCATCGCCGTCAATCTCGGCGTGCACACCGAAGGCGCTGTGGTGCGTCAGGGCGAAACCCTGCTGGAGATCGTCCCGCAAGGCACGCGCCTGGAAGTGGAAGGGCACCTGCCGATCAACCTGATCGACAAGGTCGGCACGCACCTGCCGGTGGACATCCTTTTCACCGCGTTCAACCAGAGCAAGACCCCGCGCGTTCCCGGCGAAGTCAGTCTGATTTCCGCCGACCAGATGGTCGATGAGAAAACCGGCGCGCCGTATTACGTGTTGCGCAGCAGCGTCAGCGATCAGGCCATGGAGAAGCTCAACGGGCTGGTGATCAAGCCCGGCATGCCGGCGGAAATGTTCGTGCGCACAGGCGAACGTTCACTCCTCAACTACCTGTTCAAACCGCTGCTCGACCGGGCCGGCTCCGCATTGACCGAAGAATAAGGATGTTCGGCTGTATGAATAAGCTTTCCATGCTGGCGGCAGCGTTCGCGCTGCTCGCGGGCAATAGTGCGGTGGCGGCCATGGGGCCGTTCGAAATCTACGAACAGGCATTACGTAACGACCCGGTGTTCCTCGGCGCGATCAAGGAACGCGATGCAGGCCTTGAAAACCGGGCCATCGGCCGCGCCGGGTTGTTGCCGAAAGTCGGTTACAACTACAACAAGGGCCACAACACCTCGAAGGTTACGCAGCTCACCGATCGCGGCAATTTTACTGAAAACCGCAACTACAACAGTTACGGCTCCAACCTGACCCTGCAGCAACCGTTGCTCGACTACGAGGCCTACGCCGCGTATCGCAAAGGTGTGGCGCAGTCGCTGTTTGCCGACGAGAACTTCCGGGGCAAGAGCCAGGAACTGTTGGTGCGGGTGCTGGACAACTACACCAAGGCCTTGTTCGCCCAGGATCAGATCGACATCGCCCAGGCCAAGAAGAAGGCGTACGAGCAGCAGTTCCAGCAGAACGAGCACATGTTCAAGCAGGGCGAAGGCACACGGACCGACATTCTGGAAGCCGAGTCGCGCTATGAACTGGCGACTGCCGAGGAAATCGAGGCCCGCAATGAACAGGATGCGGCGCTGCGTGAACTGGGTGCGCTGGTCGGTGTACCGGCGGTGGACATCAATGACCTGGCGCCCCTGGATCAGAACTTCCAGACCTTTGCCTTGATACCGGCCAACTACGACACCTGGCACGAACTGGCGATCAGCAACAACCCGAACCTGGCGTCACAGCGTCAGGCCGTGGAAGTGGCCCGTTATGAAGTGGAGCGCAACCGCGCCGGGCACCTGCCGAAAGTCAGTGCCTATGCCTCGATGCGCCAGAACGAATCGGAAAGCGGCAACACCTATAACCAGCGTTACGACACCAACACCATCGGCATCGAAGTCAACGTGCCGTTGTACGCCGGTGGCGGGGTATCGGCATCGACCCGTCAGGCCAGTCGTACCATGGAACAGGCCGAGTTCGAGCTGGACGGCAAGACCCGCGAAACCCTGATCGAGCTGCGTCGCCAGTTCAGTGCCTGTCTGTCCGGCGTCAACAAACTGCGCGCCTACCAGAAAGCCCTGACCTCGGCCGAAGCGCTGGTGGTGTCGACCAAACAAAGCATTCTCGGCGGCGAGCGGACCAACCTGGACGCGCTGAACGCCGAACAACAACTGTTTACCACCCGCCGCGATCTGGCCCAGGCACGCTATGACTACCTCATGGCCTGGACCAAGTTGCATTACTACGCGGGCACCTTGAGCGAGCAGGATCTGGCTCGGGTGGACGAAGCATTCGGGCAAGGCCCACGGACGCAATAGCACCGTAGTTTCTAAACAAAACAACAAAAACGAGTGGTGAACATGGACGTACGCTTCAAGCCGGCTTCGGTCGGCACCCTGTTGCTTGTAATTTCTTTAAGCCCGGCCCAGGCGCAATACCAGGAGTCAGGCAAACCCGGCGACGCTGCCAGTTGGCGCTCCGCCGAGTTCCTGCGGGACTGGGGACTGGACCGGATGCAGGCCGATCAGGCCTACGCCGCTGGTATCACCGGCAAGGGCGTGAAGATCGGCGCGCTGGACTCCGGTTTCGACGCGGCCCACCCCGAGTTCGCCAGCGACCGTTATCACCCGGTATTGGCCAGCGGCAGCTATATCGATGGCTCGCTGTTCACAGTCAGCGGCACGCTTAACCCGAACAACGATTCTCACGGCACGCACGTGGTCGGCACTATGGGCGCCTCCCGGGATGGCACCGGCATGCACGGCGTGGCGTTCAATGCGCAGATCTACGTCGGCAACACCAACAAGAACGACAGCTTCCTGTTCGGCCCCAATCCCGACCCTCGCTACTTCAAAGCGGCGTACGACGCACTGGCCGATGCCGGCGTGCGGGCCATCAACAACAGCTGGGGCAGCCAGCCGCCGGATGTCAGTTACCGAACCCTGGCGGACCTGCACGCGGCTTACGCCCAACACTGGAACAAAGGTACCTGGCTCGATGCCGCCGCCGATGTTTCGCGCCGCGGCGTGATCAACGTGTTCAGCGCCGGCAACAGCGGTTACCCCAACGCCAGCGTACGCTCGGCGCTACCGTATTTTCAGCCGGACCTGGAAGGTCACTGGCTGGCCGTGTCGGGGCTGGATCAAAGCAATCAGCAGAAGTACAACCAGTGCGGTATCGCCAAGTACTGGTGCATCACCACGCCGGGGGCAAAGATCGACAGCACCATTCCCGACGGCGGCTACGCGATCAAGTCCGGTACTTCGATGGCCGCGCCCCATGCTACCGGCGCCCTGGCGCTGGTGATGGAGCGTTATCCGTACATGAACAACCAGCAGGCGCTGGAGGTGCTGCTGACTACCGCTACTCAGCTCGACGGTTCCGTGACCGATGCACCTAACGAGCGGGTCGGCTGGGGTGTTGCAAACCTGAACCGGGCAATGCGCGGGCCGGGTCAATTGCTCGGCGCGTTTGACGCGAATCTTTCCACCGGGCAACGCGATGTGTGGAGCAACGACATCTCCGACAAGGCACTGATTCAGCGCCAGAGCGAAGATCTCGCCGAGCACAACGCCTGGCAGCAAACCCTGCAAGATAAAGGGTGGCAGAACGGCGTTCCGGTCGGCGCCAGCCAACAGGAGCAGACGGATTACTCCGTCGGCACGGCCCGTGATGCGGCGGCTGCGGGCCGGGTGTATCAGGGCAGCCTGATCAAGTCCGGCGCCGGGCATTTGATCCTGACCGGCGACAGCACCTATCGCGGCCCGACCACGGTCAACGGCGGCCTGCTGAGCGTCAACGGATCGCTGACGTCTGCGGTCACGGTCAATGACAGCGGCACCCTCGGCGGTTCCGGGCGGATCGGTGCATTGACTGCCAGCAGCGGCGGTCGTGTGGCACCGGGCAACTCCATCGGTACTTTGAATGTGGCCGGTGACGTGACCTTCGCTCCGGGCTCGACCTACGCGGTGGAGCTGTCACCGACCGCCAGCGACCGCATCGTCGCCGGCGGCACGGCTTCCATCAGCGGCGCCACCGTCAGTCTGTCGCTGGAAAACAGCCCGACCTTGCTCAGCACCGCCGAAGCGAAAAGCCTGCTCGGTCATCAGTACGACATTCTGCAAGCGGCGGGCGGCATTCAGGGCCAGTTCGGTGCCGTGGTGCCTGATTACCTGTTTATTGGCGGAAGCCTCGCGTACAGCGGCAACGGCATCGCGCTGAATGTCGAACGCAACGCGAGGTCTTTTGCCAGCGTCGGCCAGACGCCGAACCAGCGGGCCGTGGCCAGTGCCGTCGAAGGCATGGGGGCTGGTAACTCGGTGTACGAAAGCCTGTTGCTGTCGTCGACCGCCAGCGATGCACAGCAAGCTTTCCAGCAGTTGAGCGGGGAAGTCTACCCGGCCCTCGGTTCGGTGCTGATCAACGACAGCCGTCAGTTGCGCGACGCCATCGGCGAACGCCTGCACGACGCGAACACCGCGAAAAGCAACGGCTGGATCAAGGCCCTCGGCGCCTGGGGCACCACCGATTCGCAACACCACACCGCCGGTTACAGCACATCGATCGGCGGTCTGCTTGCCGGTGTCGACGGCGCGCTGGACGAGCAGACCCGCATCGGTCTGGTCACCGGTTACAGTGACAGCTCATTGAGCATGGGTTCCGGCACGCATTCTTCGGCCAAGGTCGACAGCTACCACCTCGGTGCCTATGCCGGGCACGACATCGGCGCCTGGCGTTTGAGCACCGGCGCGGCCTACAGCTGGCATCGCGCCGACGTGAAGCGGGACCTGCAATACGGCGACGTCAGCGCCAAACAGAAAGCCAAGGTCGATGCCGCCACCACTCAGGTATTCGGCGAGGCGGCCTACCGACTGAACGTGCAACCGTTGGCTCTGGAGCCGTTCGCCAATCTGGCCTACGTGCATCTGGACAGCGACGGATTCACCGAGAAGGGCGATGCTGCCGCGCTGAAAAGCAATGACGATCAGCGTGACGCGGTGCTCGGTACTCTCGGCGTCCGGGCGATCAAGACGATCAACCTGTCGGGTTCGCAAAAGCTTGATGTCAGCGGTCGTCTCGGCTGGCAGCACAGCCTCACCGACATTGAATCCGAACAGCATTTGCGTTTCGCGAGCGGCAGCGCGCCGTACAGCGTCGAAAGTTCGCCGCTGGTACGCGACGCCGCGCTGGTGGGGGTACAGGCCAGCCTGGCCCTGAGCCGCGACGTGCGGGTGAACCTTGATTACAACGGACAACTGGCCAGCCGCGAGAAGAGTCACGGCGTGGGCCTGAGCCTGAACTGGCAGTTCTGAACAAACGGATTTTGTGCAACATCACTAAGGAAGGTCGCTGGATGAAAAACAACAACACCCCCGCGCAATCGGGTGGATGCTTTCGCCTGAAAACCCTCAACTGCGCCTTGCTCTGCGCCATGGCCACCTGGGGCAGCGCACACGCTGCGCCCTACGTGGAAAATGGCCGGGCAGGGGACCCGGCCAGTTGGCGAAGTGCCGAGTTCAAGGCGGACTGGGGCCTGGGCGCGATCGGCGCGGATTACGCCTACGCTGCCGGCTATACCGGTAAAGGCGTGAAACTGGGGATCTTCGACCAGCCGGTATACGCGGCGCACCCGGAGTTTTCCGGGCCGAACAAGGTCGTGACCCTGGTCACCAGTGGTATCCGCGAATACACCGACCCGTACATCCCGGTCAAAGCCGGGGACGCGTTCCTCTATGACGGTTCGCCCTCGGTAGGCTCCAACGGTAAACTCGGTGCCCACGGCACCCACGTCGGCGGCATCGCGGCCGGCAGCCGTGACGGTGGCGTTATGCACGGCGTGGCATTCGGCGCGCAGATCATCAGTGCCGACAACGGCGACCCGGGCCCGGAAGACGGCATCGTCCGTGGCAACGACGGCGCGGTGTACAAGGCCGGTTGGGATGCCCTGATCGCCAGCGGCGCACGGATCATCAATAACAGCTGGGGCATAGGCATCACTGACCGTTTCGACCTCGGCGGCCGCGACCCGGCGTACCCGCACTTCACCGTCAACGACGCGCAATTGCAGTTCAACGAGATCCGCACGCTGCTCGGCACCAAACCCGGCGGCGCCTATGACGGTGCAATCGCTGCCGCGCGCAGCGGGATCGTGACCATTTTTGCCGCCGGTAACGACTACAACCTGAACAACCCGGACGCCATCGCCGGCCTCGGCTACTTCGTGCCGGAAATCGCGCCGAACTGGATGACCGTCTCGGCTCTGCAAAGAAACCCGGATCAGGCCAGCGCCAATCCGTACATCATGAGTACCTTTTCCTCGCGTTGCGGTTATACCGCGAGCTTCTGCGTTTCGGCGCCGGGTACGCAGATCTACAGTTCGATCATCGGCGGCACCAACGCCGACAACCTGACCACCGGCTACGCAAACTACAACGGCACCTCGATGGCCGCTCCGCACGCGGCCGGCGCCGTGGCGGTGCTGATGGAGCGTTTCCCGTACATGACCGGCGCTCAGGTCGCCAGCGTGTTGCGCACCACCGCCACCGACCTCGGCGCTCCGGGCATCGACGCCCTGTACGGCTGGGGCATGATCAACCTGCGCAAGGGCATCGACGGTCCGGCGATGTTCGTCACCGAGCAGGACATCCCGGCCGAATTCCGCATCGAAGGTGCCTACGGCTCCAGCCAGTTCGTGGCGGATCTGCCCGGCATCGGCGCGATCATTGATGCCGGCAAGCCCACCGAGCGCGTGTGCACCGACATCACCTGCGGGCTCGACACCTGGCGCAACGACATTTCCGGTCACGGCGGTCTGACCAAGCAAGGCATCGGCACCCTGGTGCTGACCGGCGCCAACACCTACACCGGCCCGACCCTGGTGAACGGTGGCCGACTGGCAATCAATGGCTCGCTGCAATCGGCGGTCACGGTCAATAACGATGGCATTCTCGGCGGTAACGGCAGCATCGCTGCGCTGAACGCGAAAAGCGGCGGTATCGTTGCGCCGGGCAACTCCATCGGCACCTTGAACGTGGCGGGGGATGTGACCTTCGAGCCGGGTTCGACCTACGCCGTGGAAGTCTCGCCTACCAGCAGCGACCGCGTCGTGGCCGGTGGCACTGCAACCATCGAGGGCGCGACCGTTGCGCTGTCCTTGGAAAACAGCCCGACCTTGCTGACCACCGGCGAGGTGAAATCCCTGCTCGGCAGCCAGTTCAACATCCTGCAAGCGGCGGGTGGCATTCAGGGCCGTTTCGGTCAGGTTCTGCCAAGTTATGCGTTCCTTGGTGGCACACTCGATTACTCGGCCAATGGCGTGCAACTGGAGGTCGGGCGTAATGGCGCTTCGTTCGCCAGTGTCGGCCTGACCCCGAACCAGCGTGAGGTCGGCGCAGCCGTGGAACGTCTGGGGGCTGGCAACGCGCTGTTCGAAACCCTGCTGCTGTCGCCGACCGCCGCGGTTGCACAAGACGCCTTCCAGCAACTGTCCGGCGAGATTCACCCGGCCATCGGCACGATGCTGATCAACGACAGCCATTACCTGCGCGATGCCGTGGGCGAACGCCTGCGCGAGCGTGATCTGTTCGATGCCGGGGCGCCGACCGATGACCGCAGCAATGCCTGGCTGAAAGTGCTGGGCGCCTGGGGCAAGAGCGATGGTGGTTATAAAAATGCCGACTCCAACAGCTCCATTGGCGGCTTGCTGGCGGGTGTCGACGGCTTGATTGCTGAAGATACGCGTCTGGGTTTCGTTACCGGTTATAGCGACAGCTCTTTGAACATGGGCAAAGGTACACATTCGTCGGCCTCGGTCGACAGTTATCACTTGGGTGCGTACCTGGGGCATCAGATCGATGCTCTGCGCCTGACCGCCGGCGCGGCTTACAGCTGGCATCGCATCGACGTCAAACGTGACCTGCAATTCGCCGGTGTCAGCGGCAAGCAGAAAACCAAACGCGATGCGACCACTGCACAACTGTTCACGGAAGCTGCATACGATCTGGGGCTGAAACCGATGAACCTGGAGCCGTTCGCCAACCTGGCCTACGTGCACCTGAACAGCGACAGCTTCACCGAGAAGGGTGATGCCGCGGCACTGAAGGGCGGTGAAGATAATCGCGACGCCGTACTGTCGACCCTCGGCGTTCGCGCCAAGCGCACGTTTGCCCTGTCCGAGAAACATCAGCTGGAACTGGGTGCGACACTGGGCTGGCAGCACAACCTGAGCAGCGTGGATGCTGAAAATCATCTGGCCTTCGCCAATGGCAACAGCGCGTTTACGGTGCAAAGTGTGTCGATGGATCGAGATGCAGCGGTGGTCGGCGTACGCGCCGGGCTGGCGTTGAATCGCGATGTCCGGGTGAACCTGGACTACAACGGACTGATCGGTTCGAACGAGAAGGACCACGGTGTGGGCCTGACGCTGGACTGGCAGTTCTAAGGTGTAGCGGCAGTTCTGCAGAGAACTGCCGTTTTTGAAAGGAAGAGAGAGCACGACATGGGATTGTTTGACTACAAAAAAGCCGACGGTAAAGCGTTGTACAGCGATGCCATCGCGCTGACGCTGTATTCCTACACACCGACCGGGCAGCCTTTGCCCGGCACCGGTTGGGCGCCACTGGGCGCCACGGCACTGGGTTATCAAGGAAAGACCGACGCGAAAGGCACGTTCTTCGGCGAGAAGGACGGCTTCACCAGCGCCGAGGCGGAAGTGCTCGGCAAATACGACGCGGCGGGCAAGCTGATCAGTATCGGCGTGGCCTTTCGCGGCACCGGCGGGCTGAGTTACAGCGACACCTTCGGCGACATGAAAAACAATTTGCTGGCCGCCATCGGGCCGGTGGATTACGCCAAGAACTATGCGAAGAACGCCTTCGACAACCTGCTCAAATCCGTCGCCGCGTTTGCCACGGCCCATGGCATCGCTGCCAAGGACGTGCTGATCAGCGGCCACAGCCTGGGCGGGCTCGGGGTCAACAGCGTAGCGGAACTGAGTGCCAGCGACTGGGGCGGTTTTTTCAAGAACGCCAACTACATTTCGTTCGCCTCGCCGACCCAGAGCAACACTGGCGCCAACGTGTTGAACATCGGCTTCGAGAACGACCCGGTATTCCGTGTGCTCGACGGCACCACGTTCAGCACGGCATCGATGGGCAAACACGACAAGCCGCACGACTCGACCACCGACAACATCGTCAACTTCAACGACAACTACGCGTCCACCGCGCAGAACCTGGTACCGTTCAGCATCGTCAACCCGCTGAACTGGTCGGCTCACAGTTCGCTGGGCTATGCCGATGGCCTGAACCGGGTGATCGATTCGAAGTTCTACAACCTCACCAGCCAGGACTCGACCATCATCGTGTCCAATCTGGAAGCCTCGTCCCGGGGCAAAACCTGGGTCGAAGATCTGGGCCGCAGCGGCGAGCCGCATACCGGCAGCACCTTCATCATCGGCACCGACAGCAACGACTGGCTCAAGGGCGGGGCAGGCAACGACTTCCTCGAAGGTCGTGCCGGCGACGACCTGTTCCGCGATGACGGGGGCTTCAACATCCTGTTCGGCGGCCAGGGCCACAACACCTTCGACCTGCAGAAACCGTTGCAGAACTTCAGCTTCGCCAACGACGGCGACGGCACGCTGTACGTGCGCGATGCCTACGGCGGCATCAGCATGACCCGCGACATCGGCGCAATCGTGAGCAAAGAGTCCGGTTCGATGTGGAGCAGCAAGGAAATCACCTGGACCGTCACCGGCAAAGGCCTGGCCAACGGTGCGGAGCTGACCCAGTACAACCATTCGCTCAACGGCGGCGCGCTCGGCGACACGCTGAACGCCACCGCTGACGGCGACTGGCTGTTCGGTCTGGGCGGCGACGATCATCTGTTCAGCGACAAGGCCCATGTGACCTTCGTCGGCGGCGCCGGCAACGACGTGATGAGTGCGGTGGGTGGCAACAACACCTTCCTGTTCAGCGGCGCGTTCGGCTTCGACTCGATCCATGGCTACCAGGGCAGCGACAAACTGGTGTTCATGGGCGTGCAGGGCGCAGGGCAGGGCTACGACTACAAGCAACATGCTTCGCAGTCCGGCGCCGATACCGTGCTGAAGATTGGCGACTATGCCGTGACCCTGATCGGCGTGGGGGTGGCTAACCTGTCGGACTCGAGTTTCGTGTTCGCTTGATCCCTTGCGGACACCGCTGCGCATTGCGGCGGTGTCCATCGGGGCTGCAAGACAGAAGTGTTGTATCGAAATGCTCCGGAGCGCCCCGGGAGGGGCATTCTGGTTGTGAGCTATCTCTGAATAATTCCAACAAAGAGAGAGGCAACAGCAATGGGTGTGTATGACTACAAGAACTTCAGCTCAGCGGATTCCAAGGCATTGTTCACTGATGCCATGGCCATCACGCTGTACTCCTATCACAACCTCGACAACGGTTTCGCGGTCGGCTATCAGCACAACGGCTTCGGCCTCGGCCTGCCGGCCACACTGATCAGTGCGCTGATCGGCGGCACCGATTCTCAAGGAGTTATTCCCGGAATCCCGTGGAACCCCGATTCGGAAAAACTCGCCCTCGATGCTGTGAAGAAGGCCGGCTGGACGCCTATCACCGCCTCGCAACTGGGTTATGACGGCAAGACCGACGTGCGCGGAACCTTCTTCGGCGAAAAGCCCGGCTACACCAGCGCGCAAGTGGAAATCCTCGGCAAGTACGACGCCCAGGGGCATCTCACGGAAATCGGCATCGCCTTTCGCGGCACCAGCGGCCCACGGGAAATCCTCATTGGTGACTCCATCGCCGACGCCATCAATGACCTGCTCGCCGCATTCGGGCCCAAGGATTACGCCAAGAACTACGCCGGCGAAGCCTTCGGCAACCTGATGAACAACGTGGTGGCGTTCGCCAAGGCCAACGGCCTCACCGGCAAGGACGTGCTGGTCAGCGGTCACAGCCTCGGCGGGTTGGCGGTCAACAGCATGGCGGACCTGAGCAGCAGCAAGTGGGGTGGGTTCTTCCAGGACTCGAACTACATCGCCTACGCCTCGCCGACCCAGAGCAGCACCGACAAAGTGCTCAATGTCGGCTACGAGAACGACCCGGTATTCCGCGCCCTCGACGGCTCGACCTTCACCGGTGCCTCACTCGGCGTGCACGACGCGTCGAAAGTGTCGGCGACCGACAATATCGTCAGCTTCAACGACCACTACGCCTCGAACGCGTGGAACGTGCTGCCGTATTCGATCGTCAACATCCCGACCTGGATCTCGCACCTGCCGACCGCTTACGGCGACGGCATGAACCGGGTCATCGAGTCGAAGTTCTACGATCTCACCAGCCGTGACTCGACGATCATCGTGGCCAACCTGTCGGACCCGGCGCGGGCCAACACCTGGGTGCAGGATCTCAACCGCAACGCCGAGCCCCACAAGGGCAGCACCTTCATTATCGGCAGCGACGGCAACGACCTGATCCAGGGCGGCAGCGGCAACGATTATCTGGAGGGCCGTGCCGGCAACGACACCTTCCGCGACAGCGGCGGCTACAACATCATCCTCGGCGGCTCAGGCAACAACACCCTCGAATTGCAGCAGTCGGTGAACAAGTTCGACTTTGCCAACGACGGCGCCGGCAACCTGTACATCCGCGATGCCAACGGCGGGATCAGCATCACCCGCGACATCGGCAGCATCGTTACCAAGGAACCGGGCTTCCTCTGGGGCCTGTTCAAGGACGACGTGACCCACAGCGTCACAGCCGATGGCCTGAAGGTCGGCAACAACGTCACCCAGTACGAGTCGAGCGTGAAGGGCACCAGCGGCGCTGACACCCTCAAGGCGCATGTCGGTGGCGACTGGTTGTTTGGCCTGGACGGCAACGATCACCTGATCGGCGGTGCCGGTAACGACGTGTTCGTCGGCGGCACCGGCAATGACCTGATGGAGTCGGGCGGCGGGGCGGATACGTTCCTGTTCAGCGGTGCGTTCGGCCAGGACCGGGTGGTGGGCTTCAACGGCAACGACAAACTGGTGTTCCTCGGCGTGCAGGGCGTGTTGCCCGGCGATGACTTCCGCGCCCATGCCACATCGGTGGGGCAGGATACGGTGCTCAAATTTGGCGCTGATTCGGTGACGCTGGTCGGGGTTTCGCTGAGCAGTCTCAGCGCCGATGGGATCGTGATCGCCTGAGGGTGACGGTGGAGGGGGAATTCTTTCCCTCTCCACATCAAAAGTGACTCATTGGCCACTACCTGACTCAAACCTCTGCACCAACAGGAAACGCGGACTAAAGCCATCGCATGCGCACTCGTCATGTATGGGCAAGCCGCCATTGAGTACAGGAGATTCAAACGTGAAAGGTTTCAAGGGGTATATCGGTATCGTCGGGTTGGCGCTGCTTTCGGCCAACGCTTGGGCCGATTTGCCTCACAGCTCGATTTTGAGCCGCTACGGTGTCAGCTCCGATGATTTGCCGAAACCGGCACCCAGCGAGAACAGCGAGCCGGTCGAAGAGAAAAGCCGCTTTCAGATCCAGCCGGAACAGCCGTTCGTGACAATACGTCTGGGCGACGGCAAACAGCCGGAAACCACCGGCAACCTCAGCATCGACCGCATGGCCCAGCAAGAACGGGAACGCTGCCAGCGATTGCAAGCGGAACTGGCTCGTCGGGGCGAACATTACTTCAGTTGCGACAACAGCATTCCGGGTATGACCCTGCCGCAATAACCGCTGTGTTCATGGAGCTGCCTTATCGGCAGCTCCGCTATCGGGGTCAATCTTCCTTGCGCACCGTGGCCACTTCGTCGGACTTCACTCTGATCTTCGCGCCGGAGATGTCCCTGAACTCATAAAAACCATCTTCGGACTTGGTCTTTGGCATGTCCTTGGTCAAGTACTGCGTACCGTTCTGCAACGTCACCACCGTCGGAGTGGAGCAGCCGGCCAGCGCCAACAACGCGACGGCCGCCAACGGCATACACAATGTCTTGAAACTCATATCCTGCATTCCTCATGCAAATCGACTGATGTCGGTCTTCTAACGCGGTTGGTGCCAAATAGCCCGCAAAAGTTCGATGGTCTGGTGAAAAAACCTCGATCGCGGACGCCACTGATCTTTTTCCGTTTGCGCAGGGCAGGGCAGAGCTGGTATCTGTACGCATAACCAGTACTCGTTCGCCATGGCCCCTTATCACTGTGACTTCCAGCCCCCTCGACGATCCGTTCTATTACCTCAACAACTTTCGGCAAGTGCTTGACTGGCTTGAGCTTCGTTATGCCGACGTGATGAGCGAGACGGAGCACGCCTTCATTCGCGACTTCAAGGTACTGCCTCGCGGGTCCCAGGGGTTGCTGGTGCGGATGGTGATGCGCAAGGGCGTGCATTTTCGTGAGGGCAAGCTCAGTTATGCGGAAATTGGTGACATCGCTCTGGCCGCGCAGCCGTTGCTCGATCACGGCTGGCTGGATGAGCAGGCGCTGCTATCGATGCCGGAGCTGTTCGACCTGTTGCTGAAGGCCGAAGTCCTGCAGGCGTTCGGCCCGGCCATCGAAGAACCCAAGGGTCGGAAAGTCGATTGGCTGCCGGTCCTGCATCAACAGTTTCCTGAATCTCGGCGCTGGAGCGACTGGTGCCCGGCGATTGCAGACCGATTGTTCAGCCTGACGCTGATGGACCTGTGCGACCGGTTTCGCCTGATGTTCTTCGGCAACCTTTATCAGGACTGGTCGGAGTTCGTCCTCGCTGACCTTGGGATCTTCACCTATGAAAAAGTCGAGTTCAGTGCCGATTCCCGGGGCCTGCGCAGCCGTGCCGACGTCGATGCCTGCCTGTTCCTGCACGATTGTCAGCAGCGTTTTGAGGCCGGTGAGGCACTGGAGCCAATTGCCGAGCAGTTGAGCGCACTGCATTTCGACAACCCTTGGTTGCAACGTCGGCTGGGCAAGCTGTTGTTCCAGATCGGCCAGCACTGCGAACGCATCGCGGAATTTGCCCTGGCCCTGAGCCTTTATCGCGGCTGCGCCTATCCCGGCGCGCGGTTGCGGATGATCCGGGTGCTGGAGCGCTGCGGCGAATATGCCCTGGCGCTGGAATTGGCGGTTTTGGCCGAACAGGCACCGGAAAGCGCCGCCGAACAGCAGGGCCTGCAGCGGGCGCTGCCACGCCTGCGACGCAAGCTTGGCGGGCCGCCGCTCAAGCGCGTTGCGCCAAGACCGATGGAACGCCTGGACTTGCACCTGCCACGGCTCGATCCGGCGTTGTCGGTGGAGTATCACGTGCAGGCGCATCTGCGTGAAGACGCAGGCCCGGTGCATTACGTCGAGAACAGCCTGATCAACTCACTGTTTGGCTTGCTGTGCTGGCCGGCGGTTTTTGCGCCGCTGCCGGGGGCGTTTTTCAACCCGTTCCAGCGCGGGCCGGCGGACCTGCTCCAAGAGGATTTCCAGGGACGGCGGGCCGAGCTGTTCGAGGCTTGCCTGGCCGAACTGGACGACGGTCGCTATGCCGACACCATCCGCAGCCGATTTGTCACCAAGTGGGGCATTCAGTCGCCCTTCGTGTTCTGGGGCGCGCTTGATGAAGATCTGCTGGAGCAAGCGCTGATCTGTCTGCCGCCCGAACATCTCAAGCACTGGTTCAATCGCCTGTTGCTGGACATCAAGGCCAACCGCGCCGGCATGCCGGACCTGATCCAGTTCTGGCCGCAACATAAAACCTATCGGATGATCGAAGTCAAAGGCCCCGGCGACCGCTTGCAGGATAACCAGTTGCGCTGGCTGGAGTTCTGCCACACGCACCAGATGCCGGTAGCCGTGTGTTACGTGCAATGGGCGGAGCAGGGCGTTTGAGCTATAGCATCGCGGTGCGAGCGTTGTGCGAGTTCTCCGCCAAGAGCGGCGACCTCGACTTGCGCTTCACCCCGTCGCCCACCGCGCTTGAGGGCATCGCCGGTCACCGTACCGTCGCCTCGCGACGCAATGACGCCTATCAAAGCGAGGTGTCGCTGGAGGGCGAGTTCCACACCTTGAAGGTCAAGGGCCGTGCGGATGGCTACGACCCGACGCAGAACCGCCTGGAGGAAGTCAAAACTTACCGTGGCGACCTGAGCAAACAACCGGCCAATCACCGTGCGCTGCACTGGGCGCAGGCGAAAATCTACGGCTGGCTGATGTGCTGCCGATTGCAGCTTGAACAGATCAATCTGGCGCTGGTGTACTTCGACATCGTCAGCGAAAAGGAAACCTGTCTGGGCGAAGTCTTCTCCGCCGAAACCTTGCGCGAGTTCTTCGAACAACAGTGCGGCTTGTTCCTGGCGTGGGCCGAACAGGAAATGGCCCACCGTGAAGCCCGCAACCAGGCCGCGCAGCAACTGAGCTTTCCCCACACTGATTTTCGCCCCGGCCAGCGTCATCTTGCAGAGTCGGTATTCAAAGCCGTCAGCACAGGCCGCTGCCTCATGGCTCAGGCGCCCACCGGCATCGGCAAGACTCTCGGCACTCTGTTCCCGATGCTCAAGGCGTTGGCGCCGCAGCAACTGGACAAGGTGTATTTCCTTACCGCGAAAACTCCGGGACGCAAACTGGCACTGGACGCGGCGCAAGTGCTGTTCGATCGCAGCGAAACCCTGCCATTGCGAGTGCTGGAAATGGTCGCCCGGGACAAGGCTTGCGAGCATCCCGACAAGGCTTGTCATGGCGAGTCCTGCCCGTTGGCCCGGGGCTTTTACGATCGGCTGCCGGCGGCACGTAAAGCGGCCAGCCGATTGCAATTGATGGATCAGTCGGCGCTGCGTGATGTTGCCGCGCAACACTCGGTGTGCCCGTATTACCTGAGCCAGGAAATGGCTCGCTGGGCTGATGTGGTGGTGGCGGACTACAACTATTACTTCGACTTCACCGCGCTGCTGTTCGGCCTGGCCCAGCTCAATCAATGGAAAGTCGCTGTGCTGGTGGACGAGGCGCACAACCTGGTCGAGCGTGGGCGGCAGATGTACAGCGCCACCCTCGATCAGGGGATCTTCAATGGCGTACGCAAAACCGCACCCGAGGCCTTGAAAAAGCCCTTGCAGCGGGTCAACCGTGAATGGAACGCCCTGCACAACGCGCAACTGGCGCCGTATCAGGCTTACGACAAGGCGCCGGAAAAACTGCTTCAGGCGATCACTTTATGCAGCGCGAGCATCGGTGATTACCTCAACGACCACCCGCAAGGACTCGACAGTGGCTTGCAGAATGTCTACTTCGAGATGCTGCAATTCGGTCGCGTAGCGGAGTTGTTCGACGCGCATTACCTGTTCGACATCAGCAAGCGTGACCTCGACCGCAAACGCCCGCTGTCGCAACTGTGCCTGCGCAACGTGGTGCCCGCCGCGCTGCTTGGCCCACGCTTGAAAGCGGCCCGCAGCTGCGTGCTGTTTTCCGCGACCCTGAGCCCGCGCCACTA
The DNA here is from genome assembly GCF_040760005.1 of Pseudomonas sp. stari2. Lineage (NCBI taxonomy): Bacteria > Pseudomonadati > Pseudomonadota > Gammaproteobacteria > Pseudomonadales > Pseudomonadaceae > Pseudomonas > Pseudomonas sp. Stari2. The sequence goes on along the minus strand of NZ_CP099760.1, from coordinate 3,443,498 downwards.
TTACGCCGATCTGCTCGGAACTCCGGCCGACACGGTGTGGATCGACGTTGAATCGCCGTTCAGCGCCGAACAGTTGCAGGTGCGGATCGTCAGCCAGATTTCCACCCGATTCACCCATCGCCAGGCGTCACTGGAGCCGATTGTCGAACTGATCGCTCGCCAGTTCGGCGAGCGCCCGGGCAACTATCTGGCGTTCTTCAGCAGCTTCGAATATTCGCAACAGGTCGCGCAGTTGCTCGCTGAACGGCATCCGCACCTTCCAGTCTGGCAGCAATCACGGGGTATGGCTGAGGGGCAGCGGCAGGCGTTTCTCGATCAGTTCACGGCGCACAGCCGGGGCGTCGGGTTCGCCGTACTCGGCGGTGCATTCGGCGAAGGCATCGATTTGCCCGGTGCCCGGTTGATCGGCGCCTTCGTCGCCACGCTGGGGCTGGCGCAGCTCAACCCGGTCAACGAACAGATGAAACGGCGCATGGCAGCAATCTTCGGCGCGGGTTATGACTACACCTACCTGTTCCCCGGCATGCAGAAAGTGGTGCAGGCTGCAGGGCGGGTGATCCGCACCCAGCAGGATCGTGGTGTGGTCATGCTGATCGACGATCGCTTCGCCGAGAGCCGCATCCAGCAGTTGTTGCCGCGTTGGTGGCAGCTCGATCACGCAGATGCGGCTTTTCAATATTCCGGTTTGACGCATACTCCTGTTATTGAAAATCTGCTTTGAGCCAAGCCTGATGAGCGAGAACAAGAAGTCCGCTGCGATCGAAGACATGCGCTTTCGCCTGCTGATCGATGCCGTGGTCGATTATGCGATCTACATGATCGATCCGGCTGGCATCATCACAAGCTGGAACTCCGGGGCCAAACGTTTCAAGGGCTATGAAGAAGCCGAGATTCTCGGCGAGCATTTTTCGCGCTTCTACACCGATGAAGACCGCGCTGTCGGCATGCCGCAACGGGCACTGGACACGGCGATCCGCGAAGGACGGTTCGAAGGCGAAGGCTGGCGGGTACGCAAGGACAGTACGCACTTCTGGTGCCACGTGGTGATCGACCCGATTTACAGTCCGGACGGGCAACTACTCGGTTTTGCGAAAATCACCCGTGACCTCACCGACCGCAAGATGGCCGAGGAAACCCTCAAGCAAAGCGAACAGCAGTTCCGCCTGCTGGTGCAGGGCGTCACCGACTACGCGATCTACATGCTCAGCCCGGAAGGCCGCGTGACCAACTGGAACCCCGGTGCGCAACGGATCAAGGGCTATGCGCCCAACGAAGTCATCGGCAAGCATTTTTCGATGTTCTACACCCCGGAGGACCGCGAGATCGGGGAGCCGCAGCGGGCGCTGGAAACCGCGGTGCGCGAAGGGCGCTTCGAGAACAAGAGCTGGCGTTTGCGCAAGGACGGCACGCGGTTCCTGGCCCATGTGGTGGTCGATGCGATTCGCGGCGAAACCGGCGCGTTGCTCGGCTTTGCCAAGATCACCCGTGACGTGACCGAAGCCCACCAGGCGCAGCTGGCACTGGAGCAAACCCGCGAGGCACTGTTCCAGGCGCAGAAGATGCAGGCCATCGGTCAGCTCAGCGGTGGTATCGCCCATGACTTCAACAATCTGCTGACAGTGATCCTCGGTAACTTGGAGATCGTGCGCAAACGTGTCGGCGACGACCCGAAAGTCAGCCGCCTGCTGGAAAACGCCACCCAGGGCGCGCTGCGTGGCGTGTCACTGACCCAGCGCATGCTGGCCTTCGCCCGGCGCCAGGAGCTCAAGACCGAACCTGTGGACATCCCGAAACTGGTGCAAGGCATCACCGGTCTGTTGCGCAGCTCACTGGGGCCGGGGATTCGCATCGAAACGCAGTTTCCCGACGATCTTGAAGCGGTGCTCGCCGACACCAACCAGCTCGAACTGGCGGTCCTCAACCTGGCCACCAACGCCCGCGATGCAATGCCCGAGGGCGGTAGCGTGGTCATCGGCGCCGAGCCGCGGGTGGTTCTGCAGGAAAGTCATGCAAGCCTCACGGCGGGACGCTATGTCTGCCTGAACGTGACCGATACCGGTGAAGGCATGGATGATGCGACGCTGGCCTCGGCGACCGATCCGTTCTTCACCACCAAAGGCCTGGGCAAGGGCACCGGGCTGGGGTTGTCGATGGTGCATGGTTTCATCGAACAGTTGGGTGGCCGTTTCATACTCAAAAGCGTGAAGGGGCAGGGGACTTGCGCCGAGCTCTGGCTGCCGGTCGCCACCGACGGGACGGCGACCAAGCCCTTGGACCCGAAGCCGTCCATGGCGTCAGTGCCAAGACTCAGCGTACTGGTGGTGGACGATGACAGCCTGGTGCTGACCAGCACCAATCTCCTGCTCGAGGATCTGGGACACCGGGTCATCAGTGCGACATCCGGTGCCCAGGCACTTGAGTTGTTCGACCAAGGAGAAGTCATCGACCTGATGATCACCGACATGGCCATGCCACAGATGAGCGGTGCCCAACTGGCGCACGCCGTACGGCTGCTCAAACCGGACTTGCCCATCATCCTGGCCACCGGCTATGCCGAACGCATCGAGGGATTTGCAGCCGGATTGCCAAGATTGTCGAAGCCGTTCAATCAGCAAGGTCTTGTCGAAATCATTGCGTCAGCGATGAAGTGAAGGCAGATCGCGTCTGCCAATGAAAAGCCCGGCCATGAGGCCAGGCTTTAGGGGGAGGTTCAGAGCCGGGTTTCAAGCTCGCGGCGCGGACCACCGGCATTGGGCGACGATGTTTGAAGAGGCGGGAAATCTTCGTTCAGCACGCTCAGATGATCTATCGCGTCTTCGAATTGCCGGTCGGCTTTGCGGCGCACGGCCCGATAGCGTTCGAATTGCTCGATATCCAGATTCTCACCTTCCAGTAATTCGTTGGCCTTGCGATTGAGCGCCCGGGCCTCTTCGAACAGAGCCCTGTTGCGTTCCAGCGCGAGGGTTCTGCAAGCCTTGATTTTCGCGAATGTTGATGAGCCTTCTTTCATGACCTTTGGCCTTGTTTTTCGAGATTCCACGTGCCGGGCATTCATTGCCGCAGAGGAGAAGCGAGCCTGTCGAACCTCGCCGATCGAAATCAACGAGGCGTTAAGGTTGTGACTGCGGGCAAACGGCGAGGGATCCATTTATTTTGAGAAGGATTCTTGATGTTTCCGTGCAGGCAAGTAGCTCGCACTCATCATGTTTCCTGTTCCTTCAGCTGCTCGTAGCGGGTGAGGACTGGCTGCGTGCTGATGCCGTGCAGCAAAATACTCAGCGACACGACGGATAACGTCAGGTCAGTGCACTGGCTCGCCACAGTGTCGCTCAGCCCATGATTCAGGGCATAGAACAGGTAGAAAAGACTGCCGATGCCACGAATGCCGAACCATCCGATCAGCCTCCGCTGACGCCACTTCAGCAGCGTTCCCCACGGCATCAGCGCTACACAGAGCGGACGGATGACGAGAAACAGAACGCCGCCCACCCACAGCGCCCGCCAGTCCCAGTGCGTAGCGAGCACCACGCCGAGCAGGGTGACCAGAAACACTTCCATCGCCCGCTCGACCAGACTGCCGAAGGCGAGCATGTCGCCCATCATGATCCCGGCGGCCACTTGGCTGTCCTCCAGCCGTTCGGTATCGCCATGCACGGCGTGTTGCGGTTCGACGTGCTGATGGCCGACTACCGGTTGAACCAGATGTTCAGCCGGCGGCTCACTGGCACCGGTGGATTTCACTTCCTCCTGGCGTAAGCCCAGCCCTGCGGCAAACACCGACAAAAAGCCGTAGCCGCCAATGGCGTCAGCCACCACATAGGCCAGCGCAATCAGGGCCAGGGTCAGATAATCGTTGGGGCTTACCGTGCTGTCTTCGTTGCGCAGCTGCAAGGCGAGGGTAACCCGTCCGATCCCGCGACCCAGCCAGTAGCCGGTGAGCAATCCGGCAGGAACCGCCCACAGCACGTCATGTGTTATCCAGTTGCTCCACTCGGCAGCCAGGCCATCGCCCTTAAGCCACAACAACCCAAGGATCACGAACGGAAAGGCAATCCCGTCATTGAGTCCGGCTTCACCCGACAGTCCGAAGCGCACACTGTCGATGTCTCGCGCGTCATTGACTTGCACCAGAGAAGCCAATACCGGGTCGGTGGGCGCCAGAATCGCGCCGATCAACAATGACGGCCCCCAGCCCAGATCCAGACCGTAATGCAGCAGCAGGCTGACGCCGATGATCGTCAGCACCATCACCGGCCCGGCCAGGCCGAAGGCGATCCGCCAACGTTTGTCGCGCAGCGGCAGACGCAGCTTCAAGCCGCAGACGAACAGCGAAAACAGCACCGCGACTTCGGTCAGATGTTCCATCCATGAGGATGCCTGCTCCAGCGGCAGCTTCAACAGATCGAGACCGCCCGGCCCGATACCGATGCCGAGCAGCAGACACACAGCCGAGGTTGTGACCGGCAGCCAGCGCAGGTAGGACGATGTCAGCGCAAGGATCAGCAGAACCGCACCAAGCACTGTGACCCAGATAATGAAGCTCATGGTTCATGGACCGCCGTGACCGTCAGAGCATCGGTTTGCCGCCCGTGACCCCATAGCGCTGCCCGGTGATATAGCTGGCCTCGTCCGAAGCGAGCAGCACGTAGATCGGCGCGACTTCAACCGGTTGTCCCGGCCGGCCGAGCGGCGTTTGCTCACCAAAGTGCTGGACTTCTTCGTCCGGCATGGTCGAAACAATCAGTGGGGTCCAGATCGGCCCCGGTGCCACGCAGTTCACGCGAATGCCACGAGGGCCGAGCATTTGTGCCAGACCGCCGGTGAAGTTGGCAATCGCCCCTTTGGTGGTGGCATAGGCGAGCAGGGTGGGTTTGGGCATGTCCGAATTGACTGAACTGGTGTTGATGATCGAGGCGCCACGGCCCATGTGTTTGAGCGCCGCCTGGCACAGACGGAAAATCGCAGTGATGTTGACGTCGAAGGTCATCAGCCATTCGTCATCGGGAATTTCTTCGAATGTTTCGTGGGTCATCTGGAACGCGGCGTTATTGACCAGCACATCGATGCGGCCGAAGCGTTCAACGGTCTGGTTCACCAATGCCTGGCAGTGGGCTTTCTGTGCGATATCGCACGGCAGCAACAGACACTGACGCCCGGCCTGCTCGACCCAGCGTGCCGTTTCCCGGGCATCTTCGTGTTCGTTGAGGTAGGCGACCGCTACATCGGCGCCTTCACGGGCGAAGGCGATGGCCACGGCGCGACCGATGCCACTGTCGGCTCCGGTGATCAGGGCGATCTTGCCGGCGAGGCGACCCGAGCCGGTATAGCTTTGCTCGCCGCAATCGGGATACGGCTCCATCTTGCGTTGGGAACCGGGTACGGCTTGCGCCTGTTGCGGAAACGGTGGGGTGGGATAGTCGGTCATCGTCAATCTCCGGGTTCATGGCAGGTGTGGCCGGTTGACTCGGCATCTTTGCCATGAGTTCGATCGGATTGACGATGACCTCTACGGGATTCAGGCCTGGCGTGCGGCCAGACTGCGTTCCATCCGCGCAATGCCTTCTTCCAGCAACGAACGCGGACAACCGAAATTCAGGCGCACGAACTGCTGGCTCTGGTCACCGAAATCGATGCCCGGGCTGAGTCCGACGCGAGCCTGTTCGAGGAAGAACTGCTGCGGATTGTCCAGCCCAAGGGCCGAGCAATCGAGCCACGCCAGATAAGTGCCCTGCGGCACGTTGATCGTCACACCCGGCAGGCGGCTGCGAACCGCGTCCACCAGCCAGTCACGGTTGGCTTGCAGGTAGTGCTTGAGTTCTTTCAGCCACGGCCCGGCTTCGCTGTACGCCACGCGGGTGGCTTCCATGCCCAGCGGGTTGACGCTGTCCACCATGCCGCAGCGGGCGTGGTTGACCCGCTCGCGCAGGGCGGTGTCCTGAATGATCATGAACGAGGTCTTGAGGCCGGCAATGTTGTAGGCCTTGCTCGCCGACATCAGGGTGATGGTGCGCTGAGCGATTTCCGGGCTCAGGGACGCGGTCGGAATGTGCACGCGACCGTCGTAGCACAGCTCGGCGTGGATTTCGTCGGAGATGATCCAGGCGTTCTGCGACACGCAGATGTCGGCCACCGCTTGCAGTTCTTCACGATCGAAGACCTTGCCGATCGGGTTGTGCGGGTTGCTCAGCAGCAAGGCGCCCCCACCGGTCAGGGATTCACGCAAGGCATCCAGCGGTGTGGCGTAGGTGCCGTCGGCCCGGGCGTTGAATTCCAGCTCGACCTTGTTCAGGCCCCAATGGCCCGGTGCATGGCGCAGCGGCGGGTAGTTCGGGGTTTGCACCACGACATTCTGCTGTGGCTGCACCAGCGCCTTGAGCGCCATGTTGAAACCCGACTCGACACCCGGCAGGAAGATCAGCTCCTGCGGTTTGACCCGCCAGGCGAACTTGTTCCAGAGGTCGGCGACGATGGCCTCGCGCAAATTGTCCTGGGCGACGCTGTAGCCGACCAAGGGGTGCAGCAGACGCTGTTGCAGCGCCTCGATGACCACCGGCGGCGCCGCGAAATCCATGTCAGCGACCCACATCGGCAACACATCGGCCGCATAGCGGCTCCACTTGGTGCTGCCGGTGTCGTGGCGGTCGAATACCTGATCAAAATCGAAAGTCATGCGCGGTCTCTGAGGGCGGAGATGGGTCGTGCCGGCGATGATAAACCTCCAGCCCCTGCGGGCGCGAACTTGTGACCGACGAATGGCCGACGGTCGGTTTTCACACAGACCACGGCGCCGTTGTCTACAGTGAAAAAGTCGGCACTCGCTTGCCGCCACCGTGAATGTCCAGAAAAAACCCGGCTCAAGTACCGGGTTCCACCTGATCAGGAGTGCACGATGGATCTCAGCCGTCGTCAGTTCTTCAAGGTCGCCGGTATCGGCCTTGCAGGCTCAAGCCTGGGCGCGTTGGGCATGGCCCCGACGCTGGCCTTCGCCGAGCAGGTGCGCCACTTCAAGCTTGCCCACACCCATGAAACCCGCAACACCTGCCCGTATTGCTCGGTCGGTTGCGGTTTGATCATGTACAGCCAGGGCGATGCCGCGAAGAACGTTGCGCAAAACATCATCCATATCGAGGGCGACGCCGACCACCCGGTCAACCGCGGCACCCTGTGCCCGAAAGGCGCCGGCCTGCTGGACTTCATTCACAGCCCGGGCCGCCTGCAGTACCCGCAGGTGCGCAAGCCCGGCAGCAGCGAATGGACCCGGATCACCTGGGATGAAGCCCTCGACCGCGTCGCCGACCTGATGAAGGCCGACCGCGACGCCAATTTCGTCGAGAAGAACGCCCAGGGGCAAACGGTGAACCGCTGGCTGACCACCGGGTTCCTCGCAGCGTCGGCGGCGTCCAACGAAGCGGGCTACATCACCCACAAGGTGGTGCGCAGTCTCGGCATGCTGGGGTTCGATAACCAGGCGCGTGTCTGACACGGCCCGACGGTGGCAAGTCTTGCCCCGACGTACGGCCGTGGAGCCATGACCAACACCTGGACCGATATCGCCAACGCGAATCTGATCCTGGTGATGGGTGGCAACTCCGCTGAAGCGCATCCATGCGGCTTCAAATGGGTGACCGAAGCCAAAGCGCACAATGCGGCGCGGCTGATTGTCGTCGACCCCAGGTTTACCCGAACCGCGTCCGTGGCCGATTACTACGCGCCGATTCGCACCGGCAGCGACATCGCGTTCATGGGCGGGCTGATCAATTACCTGCTGACCGAGGACAAGATCCAGCACGAATACGTGCGCAACTACACCGACGTGTCGTTCATTGTCAAAGCCGGTTTCGGCTTCGAGGACGGACTGTTCACCGGTTATGACGCGGCCAAACGCAGCTACACCGACAAATCCAGCTGGGGTTACGAGCTGGGCGAGGACGGCTTTGCCAAAGTCGACCCGACCCTGCAGGACCCGCGCTGCGTCTATCAATTGATGAAGCAGCATTACAGCCGCTACAACATCGACCTGGCGAGCCAGATCTGCGGCATGCCGGTCGATGCGATGAAGAAAATCTGGGAGGAAATCGCCACTTGCTCGCAACCGGGCAAGACCATGACCATCCTTTACGCATTGGGCTGGACCCAGCACTCGATCGGCTCGCAGATCATCCGCAGCGCGGCGATGGTGCAACTGTTGCTGGGCAACGTCGGCATGCCCGGCGGCGGGGTCAACGCCTTGCGCGGGCACTCGAACATTCAGGGCCTGACCGACCTCGGGTTGCTGTCGAACTCGTTGCCAGGTTACCTGACCCTGCCCACCGACGCCGAGCAGGACTACAACGCCTACATCAAGAAACGCACGCAATTGCCGTTGCGGCCGGGCCAGTTGTCCTACTGGCAGAACTACAGCAAGTTCCACGTCAGCCTGATGAAAGCCTGGTACGGCGCCAACGCGACCGCCGAAAACCAGTGGGCCTACGATTACCTGCCGAAACTCGACATCCCCAACTATGACATCCTCAAGGTGTTCGATCTGATGGGGCAGGGCAAGGTCAACGGCTACATGTGCCAGGGCTTCAACCCGATTGCCGCGCTGCCGGACAAGAACCGGGTGATGGCTGCTCTCGCCAAACTGAAATGGCTGGTGGTGATGGACCCGCTGGCCACTGAAACCTCGCAGTTCTGGGAAAACGTCGGGCCGTACAACGATGTGAAAAGCGCCGACATCCAGACCGAAGTCATTCGCCTGCCGACCACCTGCTTTGCCGAAGAGGACGGCTCGCTGGTCAACAGCAGTCGCTGGCTGCAATGGCACTGGAAAGGCGCCGACGGCCCGGGCGAGTCACGCACCGACGTGCGGATCATGACCGAGCTGTTCATGCGCCTGCGTCAGCGTTATCAGACCGAGGGCGGCGCCTATCCCGATCCGATCCTCAAACTCTCCTGGCCGTACAAGATCCCGGAAGAACCGTCGCCGGAAGAAATCGCCAAGGAGGTCAACGGCTACGCCACCACTGACTTCACCGACGCCACGGGCGCGGCGATCAAGGGCAATTCGCAACTGGCCGCCTTCGCCCAGCTCAAGGATGACGGCAGCACCGCCTCCGGTTGCTGGATTTTCTGCGGCAGTTGGACCGAGGCCGGCAATCAGATGGCCCGGCGCGACAACGCCGATCCGTACGGCATGCATCAGCACCAAGGCTGGGCGTGGGCCTGGCCGGCCAACCGGCGGATTCTCTACAACCGCGCTTCGGCGGACATGCAGGGCAAACCCTGGGACCCGAAAAAACGTCTGGTGTGGTGGAACGGCAAGGCCTGGGGTGGCACCGACGTGCCGGACTACAAGGCCGACGTGCCGCCGGAAGCCGGAATGAACCCGTTCATCATGAACCCCGAAGGCGTGGCGCGATTCTTCGCCGTCGACAAGATGAACGAAGGGCCATTCCCCGAGCACTACGAGCCGTTCGAAACGCCGATCGGCATCAACCCGCTGCATCCCGAAAACAAGAAAGCCACCAGCAACCCGGCGGCGCGGATCTTCGATTCGGTGTGGGACAGCCTCGGCGTGGCCAAGGATTACCCGTACGCCGCCACCAGTTACCGGCTGACCGAGCATTTCCACTTCTGGAGCAAACATTGCCGGTTGAATGCGATTGCCCAACCGGAGCAGTTCGTGGAAATCGGTGAAGTCTTGGCGAAAGAGAAGGGCATCGCTGCCGGTGATCGGGTACGGGTCAGCTGCAAACGCGGGTTCATCGAAGCGGTGGCAGTGGTGACCAAAAGGATCCGGCCGTTGCAGGTCAACGGTCAGGTCGTGCATCAGATCGGCATCCCGCTGCACTGGGGCTTCACCGGCCTGACGCGTCACGGCTACCTGACCAACACCCTGGTGCCGTTCCTCGGCGATGGCAATACACAGACCCCGGAATCCAAGTCATTCCTGGTCAACGTGGAGAAACTATAAATGGCCAGCCAAGACATCATTGCCCGCTCGGCCACGACAACGCCGGCACCCTCGGTGCGCAATCAGGAGGAAGTCGCCAAGCTGATCGACACCACCAAATGCATCGGCTGCAAGGCCTGCCAGGTTGCGTGCTCGGAATGGAACGAGCTGCGCGACGAGGTCGGCCACAACCACGGCACCTACGACAACCCGCAGGATTTGAGCGCGGAGTCATGGACGCTGATGCGCTTTACCGAGCACGAAACCGACACCGGCAATCTCGAATGGCTGATCCGCAAGGACGGCTGCATGCACTGCGCCGAGCCCGGTTGTCTGGCGGCGTGCCCGAGCCCGGGGGCGATCATCAAGCACGCCAACGGCATCGTCGATTTCGATCAGGACCATTGCATCGGTTGCGGTTATTGCATCACCGGGTGCCCGTTCAACATTCCGCGCATCTCGCAGAAGGACCACAAGGCCTACAAATGCACACTGTGTTCGGATCGCGTGGCGGTGGGGCTGGAGCCGGCCTGCGTGAAAACCTGCCCGACCGGGGCAATTGTCTTCGGCTCCAAAGAGGACATGAAGACCCACGCGGCCGAACGCATCGTTGACCTGAAGAGCCGTGGTTTCGACAACGCCGGCCTCTACGATCCCGAAGGCGTCGGCGGCACTCACGTCATGTACGTGCTGCATCATGCGGACACGCCGAAGATCTACGCCGGGCTGCCGGAGAATCCGGCGATCAGCCCGTTGGTGGGCCTTTGGAAAGGCATCAGCAAACCGCTTGGCCTGCTGGCCATGGGCGCGGCGGTGCTGGCCGGGTTCTTCCATTACGTGCGGATCGGCCCGAATCGCACCGAAGAGGATGACCATCCGGAACCGCCCGACACCTCGGTACACGTGGTCGACCCGGCGGTGCACACCTTCGATCCACGCGGGGAGGGCCGGCCATGAGCAACAAGACGATCCTGCGCTACACCGCCAACCAGCGCACCAACCACTGGCTGGTGGCGATTCTGTTCTTCATGGCCGGGCTTTCGGGACTGGCGCTGTTTCATCCGTCGATGTTCTGGCTGACCAACCTGTTCGGTGGCGGGCCGTGGACGCGGATTCTGCACCCGTTCATGGGCGTGCTGATGTTCGTGTTTTTCCTCGGCCTGGTGTTCCGTTTCTGGCGCTCGAACTTCTTTATCGACAATGACTGGAAGTGGCTGCGGCGCATTGACCGGGTGCTGGTCAACGACGAGGAAACGGTGCCGCCGGTAGGCAAGTACAACGCCGGGCAGAAAATGCTGTTCTGGACTTTACTGCTGTGCATGCTGGGGCTGTTGTTCACGGGGCTGGTGATCTGGCGCGCGTACTTCAGTCATTACTTCGGCATCACCACGATTCGCTGGGCGATGTTGCTGCATGCACTGGCCGGGTTTGTGCTGATCCTCAGCATCATCGTGCACATCTATGCCGGGATCTGGATCAAAGGCTCGGTGGACGCGATGCTGCACGGTTGGGTCAGCCGCGCCTGGGCGAAAAAACATCACGCACTCTGGTATCGCGAAGTGGAATCCCAGGATCCGCCAGAGCGACCGATCACCAAAAAGGGCTGACATTTGCCAACCATTCTTGAACCCGGGGAAATCGAAGCGGCGGCCAGTGCGCCGCCGTTTCTGCACTTGCCGCCGCGCAACCTGTTCACGCTGCGCGCCGAACGTCTGGAACATTTGGCGATCGGGCATCCGCTGGCCGATTACCTGCGTCTGATCGCCGGATTGTGCCGCGTGCAACAGCAAGTCCTCGACGATCCGCCTTCAAACGCCCCGATTGATGAGCAACGGCTTGAAGTCTGCCGGCAACACGGCATGCCGCCGTTCGCCGCCGACACCCTGATCCGCGAGGACGGCTGGCAGGCGTATCTCGATGCCTTGCTGCAACGCTACGGTACACCGGAACAACACGCCGTTGCCGATGCGGTCACGTCGTTGCGGGTTGCCAGTTCCGGCCAGTTGCGGGCCTGGGCGGTGGCGCTGGTGAGCGGCCAGTATTCGCTGGTGCCGGCGGCATTGGTGCCGTTTCTCGGCGCAGCGCTGCAAACGGCCTGGAGCCACTGGCTGCTCAGCGCACCGCACCTGAAACTGGCGCCCGGCAACAGCCTCGGCCAGTGCCCGGCCTGTGGTTCGCCGGCCATGGCCGGAGTGATCCGCCATCGTGGCAAGCACAACGGCTTGCGTTATCTGGTGTGCTCGCTGTGCGCCTGCGAATGGCATGTGGTGCGGGTCAAGTGCGTGTATTGCGAGCAGAGCAAGGGCCTTGAATACCTGAGCCTTGAGGATGATCGTCACGCTGCCAATCAGGCACCGCTGAGGGCCGAAGTCTGTCCCGGCTGCAACAGCTATCTGAAGTTGCTGTATCTGGAAAACGACGGGGAGGGCGAGGCGCTGTCGGCGGATCTGGGCAGTCTGCTGCTCGACATGCGCCTGGCCCAGGACGGTTATCAGCGCCTGGCACCGAATCTGTTGCTGGCACCCGGAGACGAATGAGCCGAGCGTCTACACTCTGGCGCAACGGCTTTTAATCCGGAGCGTCTGATGCCTGCCAGTGTTGCCCAGCGTTTGCCTTCCATCGACAGTCTGTTGCGTCACAACGCCTTTCAGCCCGTGGCCGAGCGACACGGGCGCGAGGCGCTGCTGGCGATGTTGCGTCAGTTGCTCGACGACTTGCGCGATTCGGTCGTGGCGGGGCAGCTCTCCGCCGTCGAGATCAGCCCTGAAGCCTTGGCCGGCAGGATTGCCGAACGTCTGGCGCTGCAACAGCGCAGTCAGGTGCGACGGGTGTTCAACCTGACCGGCACGGTGCTGCACACCAATCTGGGCCGTGCGCTGTTGCCGGAAGAAGCCATCGACGCCGTGCAGCTGGCGGCCCGCTATCCCTTGAACCTCGAATTCGACCTGGCCAGCGGCAAGCGCGGTGACCGCGATGACCTGATCGAAGGCCTGATCCGCGAACTCACCGGTGCCGAAGCCGTGACCGTGGTCAATAACAATGCGGCGGCGGTGCTTCTGACCCTCAACAGCCTCGGCGTGCGCAAAGACGGCATCATCTCTCGCGGCGAACTGATCGAGATCGGCGGCGCGTTCCGTATTCCCGACATCATGGCCCGGGCCGGCGTGCGTCTGCACGAGGTCGGCACCACCAATCGCACCCATGCCCGGGATTACGAAGCAGCGATCAGCCCGCGCAGCGGCTTGATCATGCGCGTGCATGCGAGCAATTACAGCATCGAGGGTTTTACCGCCCGGGTGCCGACAGCAGAACTGGCGGAGCTGGCCCATCGGCATGACTTGCCGCTGCTCGAAGACCTAGGCAGCGGCAGCCTGCTGGACCTGACCCGCTGGGGCCTGCCGGCGGAGCCAACGGTGCGTCAGGCTCTGCTCGATGGCGCGGACATCGTCACCTTCAGCGGCGACAAACTGCTTGGCGGGCCGCAGGCCGGGGTGATTGTCGGGCGAAAGGATCTGATTGCGAAGATCAAGAAAAACCCGCTGAAACGCGCCTTGCGGGTCGACAAGATGACACTGGCGGCGCTGGAAGCGGTGCTCGGGCTGTATCGCGATCCGGATCGTCTGGCCGAGCGGTTGCCGACCTTGCGCCTGCTGACCCGTCCGCAAGATGACATCTTCGCCCAGGCTGAACGTCTGCAACCGGCATTGGCCAAGGTGCTCGGCGAACCCTGGACTGTGACGGCGGAGAAAACACTGGGCATGATCGGCAGCGGCAGCCAACCGGTGGCGCGGCTGCCAAGCGCGGCATTGTGTGCCCGCCCTCAAGTGTCGAAACGCCTGCGCGGGCGCTCGCTGTTGAATCTGCAGACCGCGTTGCGCCAGTTGCCGATCCCGGTGCTCGGACGCCTCGACGATGACGCGCTATGGCTGGATCTGCGGCAACTCGACGACGAACCGGCGTGGCTCGCGCAACTCGGGCTGTTGCAGACATGATCGTCGGCACCGCCGGGCACATTGACCACGGCAAGACCTCGCTGCTCCAGGCCCTGACCGGGCAATCCGGCGACCGCCGTCCGCAGGAGCGCGAGCGGGGCATGACCATCGACCTCGGTTATCTCTATGCCGAACTGGCGCCCGGAGCGGGGTTGACCGGATTCATCGACGTGCCGGGCCACGAGAAATTCACCCACAACATGCTCGCCGGCGCCCAGGGCATTGATCTGGTGTTGCTGGTGGTCGCGGCGGATGACGGCGTGATGCCGCAAACACGCGAGCATCTGGCGATTGTCGAATTGCTGGGCATTCCCCGAGCGCTGGTGGCGATTACCAAATGTGATCGGGTCGAGGCGGACAGGTTGGTGGAGGTTCGCCGGCAAATCGAACACCTGTTGGCGCCCGGTCCGTTTGCAGGTGCGCCGATGCTCGCGATTTCAAGCGTGACGGGTGAGGGCGTCGAGGCCCTGCGGCAAACGTTGCTAAGGGCGCAAAGTGAGGTGTTGAAGCGCAGTCGCGAGGGCGGATTTCGTCTGGCCATCGACCGGGCGTTCAGTGTGTCTGGCGCCGGGATTGTGGTGACGGGCACGGCGCTGTCGGGAATGGTCGCGGTGGGTGACAGACTGATCCTCGGGCCGTCGGGCAAAACGGTGCGGGTGAGGGGGCTTCACGCGCAGAATCAACCCGCAGAGCTGGCGTTTGCCGGCCAGCGTGTAGCCCTGAACATCAGCGCTGAACGCCTGGAACTCGGGCAAATCCATCGCGGGCAATGGCTGCTCGCCGAAGGATTGTTCGCACCGACTCAACGCCTGGACATCGACTTCCAGCTGCTGCCTGATGAAACGCGCACCTTCGAACACTTTCAGCCTGTGCATCTGCACCTCGGCACACAAGATGTGATCGCCCGCGTGGCATTGCTCGAAGGACCACGACTGCATCCGGGCGAACGCATGCTCGCGCAAATGCTGACCAATGTCCCGGTACACGGCGTGAAAGGGGATCGGTTGATCCTGCGCGATCCAAGTGCGCAACGTACGCTCGGCGGTGGTCAGTTGCTCGACCCGTTCGGCCCGGCCCGGCAACGACGCAGCCCTGGCCGTCTGGCGCAATTGCGGGCGCTGGCGATCAGCTCCAGCCTGGAGCAAGCACTGCCAACGCTACTGGAGAACAGCGAAAGCGGCATTGATTCGCAGCGTCTGGAGCGTCAGTTCAACCGTCCGCGTGAGGGCTGGTCCCTGCCGGACAACGTCCGTCTGATCGAAACCCGTCAGGGCCAGGTACTGTTCAACGCCCAGCGCTGGGGAATTCTCAAATTCATCCTGCTGGAACAACTGGCGCGTTTCCATGAACTGGAACCCGACCAGATGGGCCCGGATCGTGATCGTCTGCGGCGTTTCAGCGGCTTGAACATCGAGCACTCGACCTTCATCAGTCTGCTGGAAGAACTGCGCAGCGCCGGCTCGCTCACCGCCAGCGGTCCATGGCTGCATTTGCCGGACCATCAGGTGCGCCTGAATGCCGACGACGAAACCCTGTGGCAGGCGTTGCAGCCGCTGTTTGAACAGGCCGGTTTCGATCCGCCCTGGGTGCGCGATGTGGCCAAAGCCGTGAACCAGGAGGACGCCACTGTCCGGCTGTTGCTACGCAAATTGGCGCGACTGGGCGTGATGCATCAGGTAGTGCGAGATCTGTTCTTCACCGACATCACCTTGCGGCAGATGGCGTCGGTGTTGTTGCGCCTGGGTGAAGAAAATCCGCCGATTCAAGTCACGGCGTTCCGTGATGCGCTAGGCTTGGGACGCAAACGCAGTATCCAGATCCTCGAATACTTCGACCGCCTCGGCCTGACCCGGCGTCTCGGCGAGGGTCGGCAGATCCGCTTCGACAACGCGCTGGCCAACCCCGGCGCCGACTGAGTTCAAGGAAGGCAATCGCGCCCGGTGGCGCGGCCGGGCTTCAAACCCGGTTGGGGACGGCATCCGTTCCCGGGCAGGTTCGACTCCGGCTGCCTTCCGCCACTTTTCTGCATTCAGAACCCCAGCGGGTACTGAATCACCACGTAGATCCGGTCAATGTCATCACCCGCCTGAGCACTGTTGGCCCGATGCGAGACGTGGGACAGCTGCACCGAAAGGTCCTTGGCCGCGCCGGACTGGACGATGTAGCGCAGGTCGATATCGCGCTCCCAGTGTTTGCCGCCGTCCCCTTGCTGTGGCTGGTACTGGCCGCTGTCCGGGTCGAACGGGTTGTAGGCGCCACCCTTGGGCGCGTGAGTGCCGTCGATGTGGCTGCCGGAGACGTAGCGGGTCATGAAGTTGAGTCCCGGAATACCAAACGCGCCGAGATCGAGGTCATAGCGGGCTTGCCACGAGCGCTCGTGGGCGCCATTGAAGTCGGCGTATTTGATCGAGTTGGCCAGATAGATCGAATCGCCACCGACGAAATCGAACGGTGTGTCACCGTTAATGCGTTGCCAACCGAGCATCACCGCATGAGGGCCAAAGGCATATTTGCCCGAGAGACTGAACGCGGTGTTATCGATCTCCCCGGCCAGTGCCTGCCCGGTGTCGCGGGTGTGGTAGACGTTGGCGTCGAGCAGCACGCCGGACTGTTTGAAATGCAGGTTGGCGTAGTACTGGTGCCAGGTTTCGCTGAGGTCGGAAGCGTACAGCGCGCCGCCGACCGGACTGTCACTGAACAGGTCTGCGCCAATGAAGCTGATTCCGCCGGCCTTGGTGTTGGCGCCATAACCCTGAAAGTCGCCTTGGCCGGATGAGCTGTCCTGATTCTTGAACGCGGTGAAATGCCCGGCCACCAGGTTAACGTTGTCGATTTCCCGACTGTTGAGCAAAAACCCGGTGGCGTATTCCGGTTGAAGGCGTTTGTCCGAGGTGTCGAACACCGGCGTCTCGACGGTCATTTCGCCGAAGGCGAGGGTGGTGCGCGAGGCTTTCAGTTTCAAGGCGCCGCCGGCGCTGGAATAATCGCTTTCGCTGCGACCATCACTGTCCACGGGGAGTAAGCCGGTGCCGGAATGGCCCTTGCCGCCATCCAGTTTCAGACCATAAAAAGCGTGTGCATCGAGGCCGAATCCGATTGTTCCGTCCGTGAAACCCGATGAGAAAGTACCGATAAATCCTTGAGCCCATTCCTGTTTGTAGTTTGTCCCGCTGGACGAGGGCGAGCGGTAATCGTTGCTCAGGAAAAAGTTGCGACTGAGTACCTGGGTCTTTGCGTCGTCGAGGAAACCGCTGGCGGATGCGGGGCCGGTCAGACCGGCGAGCACGATCAGCGGGGCGATGCAGGAGTACGGTAACGCCTTCATGGGGAGGTGGCCAATGATGAAAAGTCCGCCAATCGTCCCTCGCCGCAGCACCGGAAGGATTGAGCGGATGTGCTGAGCTGGTGGCGCCCGTTCATCACCGGTCTGATACAACAGCGACCACCGGACGCAGACGTCCCTGACAATCGGCTCAGTTGTGATCGAACGCGCCGGTTTCCTTCAGAACGGTGGCAGGCAGGGCCGTGCTGTCGAGTATGTGCAGGTGCCGCATTACGCAATCGGAAGACAGGCGAAACGGCGGCACGGTGTCTGTGATCGCGATCTGCTCAAAGATCGGCGGGATGAACAATTGGCTGCCTGCGGTAAACAACCCATGGGTGGCGGCTGCCAACAACCGACCGGCTCCCGCCTTCTGGCAGGCAAGACCAGCGTGTTTGAGCGTTTCCCCGGTGCTGATCAGGTCGTCGTAAATGATGGCGCTCTTGCCGCCGACATCGCCGATCAACAGGGTGCCCGTCAGTGTGGTGTGGGCCCGGTGTTTTTCCATCAGGGCGCTGCCGACCGGGCGTCCCAGTCTGCGCTCCAGCGCCTGGCGAAACTGCTCGGCACGCTTGAGGCCTCCCGAGTCCGGAGACACGGCAACCACGTCCGAGTCGCCAACCAGCGAAGCGAAATATTCGGCAAACAGTTCGGTACACGACAGGTTCCACGTCGGGATGTGGAAGGCATTGTCGAACGCGGAAGGATTGTGCACGTCCAGAGTGATCAGGCGATCCACGCCACTGGCCTCAAAGAATGCGGCTACATAACGCGTGATGGTCGGGTCCTGAGGCTGGCTGCGACGATCCTTGCGCCCGTAGCAGAGGTAGGGCGTCACCACTTGCACCTGGCGGGCACCGGCGTCCTTCAGGGCACTGCAGAAAAACAGCAGGCGACACAGCTTGTCGTTCGCACTTTGCAGGGCATCCCCGTGCAATCCATGGATAACGACGACGTCGCGACCATTGACCGAATCCAGCGGGCGACATTTATGTTCTCCGTCTTCATAGTCTCGCTCCTCATGCCGCGCCAATGAACAACCCAGCCGCTGGGCGACACGCGCGGCATAGCGTTCGCTGCCTTGGAGTGCAAAGAGAAGCGCGGGCAGGGCAAGCATACGAGTCTCCTTTACAGTGGCCGGGGCAGGCCGGAGGCCAAGCCGTCGAGCCCTGGCGAGTCGCCTGATCCGATGCCGTCAGAGCCCGACGCCATGCCGGACGACTTCGATGCCGAAGTCTTGTTCGAAGGGCGGTACGTGACATTCGACGATGTCGGCCCGGATTGGCAACTGACAGACCTTCCGACTCACGCACAGGTCGTGACATGTAGATCCATCAGTCCTCAGCCATGCGCCTCTTTCGCTTGCGTGTCGGGTCAATGTAGGCCGTCTGGCACGGGTGAAATTGATATTGATCAAACGCGATCAACTGAAAAAACGCCTCTCGATGAACCTGAATCTGCGGGGGCCACTGGCTGGCTTGCGCAGGCACTTGATAAAAATCAACGCCAGGGCTGTCTCTGGGGAGGATTCTGAATTCATCACAGAAGTATCTGATCAGTGGCACGCCGTCGCGATCAGGTGCAAGTGCATGGAGTCCGATCATGAGCCAGTACCAACGGTTATTGCTGATCATCAACCCGGCCCAGCGTCAGTCCCAAGCCATTGAACATGCCGGCGCCCTTGCCGCGGCCAGTGGTGCACAACTGCACATTGCCGCGCTGATCCCTTCCTGGAAACTCTTGTCGCTGCTGGAAGAAGGCGATCGGCAAAAGGCTCGCGAAGACTTTTTGCAAGACCAGCGCGACTGGATCGGATACCAGGTCGGTCTCCTGCGCGACAGGGGGATCGACGCGACAGCACAGGCGAACTGGGCCGATGACCTGCAGCAAGACATCCTCGATTACGTCGCGGAATTGCAGCCGGACCTGCTGATCAAACTGGTGCAACACGAGTCATCGTTCAAACGGGCATTTTTCACGCCGCTGGACTGGCGTTTGTTGCGTCACTGTCCGATCCCGGTCTACCTGCTGAGCGAAGGCAATCTTCGACTGCCGCGCAAGGTAGTGGCTGCGATTGACGTTTCCGATGTGCTGGAACAGGGCAATGCGCTCAATGAACGGATCATCCGGCAGGCGTCCAGTCTCGCCTTGCAATGCCGGGCTGAACTGCACTTGCTGTCCGCCTGTGACATTTCGACTTTATTCCTGGGGGATATGGGCGGTGGTGGACTAACGCTTCCCGCACTTGGCAGGCAATTGCGCAAGGGCCATGAAAAGTCATTCATCGAGCTGGCGGACCAATACGGCGTGCCTTCTGACCGGCGACATTTCATTGAGGGACACCCGGTTGCCGTGCTGCATGCTTTCGCCGCTGAGCATCAGGTGGATGTGATTGTGATGGGCAGGGTCCAGTCGCAGGGGCTGGACAAGTTCCTGGGCAGTACCACCGAACACACCCTGTATCAGGTGCCTTGCAGCATTCTGGCTGTCTAGCGCGATGCGGTCAGGGCAGCCGAATACGAAATGCCAGGCCTCAATGCCTGAGGAGGTTCCCATGATGCAGAGTCCTTCATTGCAAACTACCTTGCTCGACCGCGTCGATGCCGGCCGGGGCCTGGTGGAGCCCTTGCTCAAATACGCCAACAGGCCTGATGTCATCATTCTCGCCTTGCCCCGTGGCGGGGTGCCGGTGGCTTATGAAGTCGCCACTGCCCTGAATGTGCGCCTGGACCTGATGCTGGTGCGCAAGCTTGGCGTCCCTTCGCAGGAGGAATACGCCATGGGCGCAATCGCCAGCGGGGGTATACAAATCCTCAATGAAGAGGCGTTGCGAGGGCACCGGATCGACCGAGCCAGCTTCAATGCCGTGGTCGCCCGGGAAACGCAGGAACTGTCGCGACGCGAAAAAGCTTACCGGGGCAACCGTCCGCTGCCGCCACTCAAGGACCAGGTGGTGATCCTGATCGACGATGGCCTGGCAACCGGTTCGTCGATGATGGCGGCGATCCAGGCCGTGCGTGCGCAGGCACCGGCGCGCATCGTTGTGGCGGTGCCGGTCGCCCCTCACGAAACGGTTGAGGCCTTGCGCTACGAAGTGGACGAAGTGATCTGCACACGGGTGCCCGAATGGATGATCTCGATCGGTTACTGGTACAGGGATTTTTCCCAGACTTCGGACGAAGAGGTCATCACGCTCATGCAAAGGGCCTGGCAGCGAGAGTCCTCGACAGGCGCCCCTAGGGAGCATTCTGATGTCTGAACTACAATCTCGGACCCTGAATCTGGAGGGGGTTGAACTGTCTGCCGATTTGCGTCTACCGACGGACACCCAGGCCTTGGTTATCTTTGTGCACGGCAGCGGTAGTGGCCGGTTGAGCCCACGCAATCAATACGTGGCCGATGCTCTGGCCCGGCGTGGGCTGGGGTCGTTGTTGTTCGACCTGCTCACGGAACGGGAGCAGCGCTTGGACAATCTGAGCGGGGAGTTGCGTTTCAATATTCCCTTGTTGAGCCGGCGTTTGATTGACGTGATCGACTGGGCCGGTCGGGATCGTCAATTGCAATCGCTGCGATTCGGTCTTTTCGGCGCCAGTACCGGGGCTGCTGCGGCATTGGTGGCGGCAGCCGAACGCGATCAAGTGGTCGCAGCGGTGGTCAGTCGGGGCGGGCGAACTGACCTTGCGGGCGCGGCGCTGCCCCGAGTGAAGGCGCCGACCTTGCAGATTGTCGGTGGCCGGGACCCAGTGGTGCTGGGTTTGAATCGTCAAAGCAGCCAGGCCCTGCGGTGTGAGCAACGACTGGAAGTGGTGGAGGGCGCCACGCACCTTTTTGAAGAGCCCGGTGCGCTTGAAAGAGTCGCCAGACTTGCTGGCGACTGGTTTGAAACGCACCTGAATACCCCCGGATCACCGGGGGCATGAGCGGGTCTTCACACGCCAAACGGATAGGTTTCGTCTTCCGCTTCCAGATGTTGGCTCTTCGGCAATGGCAGTGCGGTGACCGGGCCGGTCTGCTCGATCCAGATCATGGCATCGAATTGTTCCGCCAGCACCGACTCGAAATAGTGACTGAACCGCTCGGTCTCTGGACGGTATATCACCCCGATAGCCCTTCCCAGCAACGACGTGGACAGGACGCTGCGCAGCTCTTTTCGTAGTGGGTCCCGCCAGTCGGTCAGGGAGGCTGCAACGCCGGCCTTGAGGAACTGATGTTCCCAGCTATCCGGCCGGGAAGGGCGGACATCCTTGATCAACATCTCGCCGTCCCAGTCATCGGCGGCCGCCACTTGCCCGCGATCAGTGGCCATGCCGATCAGTACGACATCGCGGCCAAAGGCGTTACGGCACAGTTGTCCGATATTGAACTGCCCTTTCCAGCCCATTTCCGTGGCGCCGGCATTGCCGATGTGCGAGTTATGGGCCCAGACCACCGCCTTGGCTTGCGGGCCCCGGTGTTCGAGCAGCGCCTGCAGGGTGTTGAACATGTGCCGGTCTCGCAGGTTCCAGGAAGCGGTCGACCCTCGATAGATTGCGCGGTAATACTGCTCCGCCGCCATCACTACTCGGGCGTTCTGCGCCGCGTTGAAGAACGCTTCGTCATCACGGATAAACCCGGCCAACTGTTCTGCCAGCATGGCATTGAGCTGATCGACCACGGGTTGCTCACACGGCATGACGCCACCGCGTTCGACAAAATGGCCGTACAACGCCGGATCATCCTGCCAGGGCGTCAGACAGCCATAGCGGCGCCGGGCCTCATTGGCGAGCGGCGGGTCCGCCCGGTCCAGATAGGCCAATACCTCATGAATCGAGTTGCGCAAGCTGTAAATATCCAGGCCACGAAACTCGATGCGTTGCTCCGGGTCCCGTTGGTGATTGTACTGATGCAGCCAGTGGGCGAAGGCCTTCACCTCACTGTTGCGCCACATCCAGGTCGGAAACCGACTGAAAATGTGGCGCTTCCACGCCGTATGTGCCAGCCCCCGGACGTATTGATCGACGTGGCCGGCATCCGGCCAATCGGCTTCGACCGCTACGATATTGAACCCGTGCCGCTCGATGAGCCTTTGGGTAATCGCCGCCCGGGTTCGGTAGAAGTCGCCGGTTCCGTGACTTGCCTCGCCGATCATCACGATCCGTGCATCGGCGTAACGGTCGAACATATCGCCAAAAGCCTGGGTGTCCGGTTCAGGCAAAGGCTCGGCGTATCGATGCAACAGCGACGCTATCTGCTTCGTTTCAACCTGATGCTGCTGGCCGTGCAGTTTTTCCAGCCATTTTTGCGAAGGAGAAAGCATGAACATCGTCCTCCAAAAAGGTCGTCTGTTCGGTCATTCCTACACCGCGTCCCGGCAGGTTGATTGAGGTTTATCAATAAAACGGGCCATCGCGCAGGAGAAAATGACGGTCAGCGCAACCCCGGGATTACAGACCATGAACGTTAAGGGTATGCCGCGTACTGATCACTGGTCACACCAGGTGCTGGCTGTTTGCCTCGTCACGCTCATGGGTTGCACCGGTACTCACGAAGACAACGTGCAAGCAACGTCCGCCATGTCGGGTAGCGCCATAGCGGACACTGTGTGTTCGCTGTGCCACGGACTGACGGGCGAGTCTGTCTCTGCGGTCATTCCAAAACTGGCTGGCCAGCAAAAAGCCTACCTGACGTCACAGTTGACCGATTTCAAACTACACGCGCGAAGTGATGCGATCGACAGCCGATACATGGGCGGATTGACCCACTTGAGCGAAACCCAGGTTGCCGAACTGGCCGACTACTTTTCCCGGCAGAAAGCTATGAAGGCCGAAACCGAAACGCCCGATGCGCGTGGTGAACTGATTTTTAGCCAAGGCCTTCCCGAGACCGGCATTACGGCGTGCAGTGCCTGTCATGGCAAGGATGGCGCGGGCAAAGGGAACATTCCACGGGTGGCGGGACAGCATGCAGATTATATGTATCGCCAGATCCTGTTGTTGCAGCAAAGTGCGCCACGCCCTCATGGCGCTCCGATAAAAACGGATGATCACGCTCTGTTCTGGGCGGATGCCGAATCCGTCGCGCGGTACATGGCGACACTCGGAAGTCGGCCTTGAGCGCATAAAGAGTCGCCCCGGGGAAGCAGGTGTTCCCCGGGGCGATGATTCAAGCGATCAGCAGTTGATCATCCACTTTGCTCACACCCGGCACCGACCAGGCAGCACGTTCCGCGATCTGCCGCTCATGCCAGAAGTGGACTTTGCCTTCAAGCTTCACAACACCGCCTTCGACCTTGATGTGGATGCCTTTGGCATCGATTTCGGCATTGCGCTTGAGAGCGTCCTCGATGCTCTGCTGGATATCGACGACTTTGACTTTCGTGCGAAGGAGGAGGTGGTTGTTTATGCCGACCACGCCGGACAACTTGCGCACGGCGCTCTCGGCGACTTCCCTCTGATACTGCCAGTCCACCTGGCCTTCAAGCGTTACCCAGCCTTTCTGCACGACGACCTTGATGTCGCCTTCGGGAGTGTCCGAGCGCCATGCGATGATGCTCAGAGCGCGTTTGGCGATGGTGTCGTCCGCCGTGCCAGCGTCTTTGTCCGGCCGGACCTCGATTTCTTCAGCCACGCCGCGCACGCCTCTGACGGCTTTGACTGCACGCTCGGCATTGACCTTCTGGACGTAAGTTTTCACGAAGCCGGAGAGCGTGACCACGCCGTTATCGACGCTCACGCCAATGTGGGCAGCATCAATATCAGGTTGAAAATCAAGCTCATCCAGAATGGTATTGCGCAAGCTCAAGTCGTTCATGATCGTGTCCTGTTCTCAATGACTGAAACACAAGGGCCACCAACGCCCGTTTTCTGTTTCTACGCCTGAGCAGCCAACGGACATTGAGCTAAATCAAAAACGATTGAGGGGTTGCGCTCCGTTAATCGGCCGCCGCTTTTTCTGTCAGCGTCGTAACGACCCGTGAATAACACCTGCTACTTGATTTGAGGGGACGAGTTTTTCGCCAGGCCCAACAGCGGGCAATGCATTGAACGAATGCTTGTCCGCGGCTGGGCCCGGTAGGGTTCGCACTGTTAAGCGAACGTCAAAGCGCCGCTTTCACCTGCAGTCCCACCACCAGTGCGTTGTCGATGTCCTGACCCGAAAACGCACCCGGTTCGATGATGTACTGCAGGTTCGGCCGCAAGGTCAGCCATGGCGTGGCCTGATAGCCGTAACCGAGTTCGATCAACTGTTCGCCACTGTCCAGGCCCGGGAGCGGCGTGCCGTTGGCCAGCGCGGCGTCTTGTTGCACGTCGCGGCTGCGCGGGTTCTGTACGGCGCGGCCGTAACCCAGGGCGACGGTGTCACGCGGGCGGCCTTCGAACGGTTTATACAGGACCACGCCTGCGCCATACCACTTGCTGAACGGCGAAGCCGCTTCGCTGGCTGCCGAGTACTGACCGAAGGCGTGCAGGCTGCGGCCTTCGGACGTTGGCGAACTCCACACGGCCTGATCGATCAGCAGGTAATGGCCGCCGCGACCGGACACTTCTTTATCGCTGCCGATGCGTTTCACGTCGGAGCTGTCGTAGTAATAACCGAGCT
This sequence comes from Pseudomonas sp. stari2, assembly GCF_040760005.1. Taxonomy (NCBI): domain Bacteria; kingdom Pseudomonadati; phylum Pseudomonadota; class Gammaproteobacteria; order Pseudomonadales; family Pseudomonadaceae; genus Pseudomonas; species Pseudomonas sp. Stari2. Next base: position 3,418,672 of record NZ_CP099760.1, on the reverse strand, counting down.
TGTACTCGCCAGGCAGGGTGCCCGCATGTTTGTAGACCAGTTCGACAGGCACCACGGTGCCGGTGGTGTGTTTCGGTCCCAGGTGCCAGGCGCGGCTGGAGTTGCCGTTGCTTTCAGGATCGACGTTGAACGCGGCCACGCGCAGTTGCCATTCCGGCGACAGGTCGTATTTCACCCGCACGCCCAGGTGCGCGTTGGGGTAGTTGGTCCAGCCGCTGCCACCGGACATGTTCAGCGGATGACCGCAGAAACCGGCGTTCATGAAGTTGCAGAGAATGCCGCTGTCGAGGCCGCCGAGGTCGTTGCCCATGGCCATGTAGCCGAGTTTGACGTTCAGCGCCGGCGTGAACAGGGTGCGTTCGTAACTCAATTCGGTCAGGCGGGTATAGAGGCCGCCGTAGTTTTCCTGGATCGGCAGACGGTTGCCGACCAGATCTTCCGAGGCGCTGTTGCCGCGCCGGTCGTTGATGGTCAGCTGGACCTTGCCGGCGTTGTCGACGCCATAGATTTTGCTCAGATCAAATTGCGCGCCGAGCTTGATGTTCTGCGAGTAACGGGCGGATCGGTGCAGGCCGCCGTCGGCGTTGTAGGCGGTTTCGCCGGTGTAGTCGCCGGTGAACTTGACGCCATCTTCGTCGAGTTGGTGGCGCAGGCCGCCCCAGTCGCCGGTCAGGGTGTTGCGGGTGAACACGTTCGAATCGGTGTCAGCGAAAGCGGGCAGAGCGGTGCTGCACGCAAGAGCGAGCAGTACTCCAGTGTGGGAAAAGCGAACAACGAATGACATTGCTTAAATCCAGAACGAAGGACATAAAACGGCGCGACACCCGAAGGTGTCGCGCGCAGTGAAATGAAGGAGGGCGCAGCGGTTTACGGCAGGGCGTACGCCATGACGTAGTCGCCACGATCGGTCGACTGACGGGCGCCACCCGCGGTGATGACCACGTACTGCTTGCCGGTTTTCGGCGACACATACGTCATCGGGCCGCCCTGGCTGCCGACCGGCAGACGAGCTTTCCAGATTTCTTCACCGTTGCCGCTGTTGTAGGCGCGCAGGTAGAAGTCCTGGGTGCCGGCAATGAAGATCAGGCCACCTTGAGTCGACAGGGTGCCGCCGAGGGTTGGCAGACCGATCTTGATCGGCAGGTGCATGCGAATACCCAGTGGACCGGTGTCTTCAACGGTGCCGACCGGCACTTGCCAGGCGACTTTCTGGGTCTTCATGTCGATCGCGGTCAGGGTGCCGAACGGCGGTGCCTGGCAGGGAATGCCGGCGACCGACAGGAAGCGGTTCTTGTTGACCGCGTACGGCGTACCTTTCAGCGGCACAGCGCCCATGCCCGTGTTCAGCGCTTCGCCACCGGAGGTGGCCTGACCCTTGTTCTGCGACGGGATCATCTGAATCCACAAGCCCAGACGCATGTCGTTGACGAAGATGAAACCGTGCACCGGGTCAGTCGAGATGCTGCCCCAGTTCATGCCGCCCAGTGAACCTGGGAAACTCAGGGATTTGTCAGTACCCGGCGCGGTGTACAGCCCGTCGTAGCGCATCGACTTGAAATCGATCCGGCACAGCAACTGGTCGTACGGCGTGGCCCCCCACATGTCCGATTCGGTCAGGTGCTGGGCACCGATCTGCGGCATGCCCACGGATTTTGGCTGGGTTGGCGAGTACGGTTCGTTTGGAATGTTCGAAGCCTTGACCGGTACTTCTTTGACTTCGGTCAGTGGCTTGCCGGTGGCGCGATCCAGTACGTAGATCTGCCCAGCCTTGGTGCCGATCACCAGCGCAGGTACGGTTTTGCCGTCCTTGGTGAAGTCGATCAGGCTCGGCTGCATCGGCAGGTCGAAGTCCCAGAGATCGTTGTGCACGGTCTGGTAGACCCACTTTTCTTCGCCGCTGTTGGCATCCAGCGCCAGGATCGAGGCGCCGTAGGTGTGATCCAGTTTGCTGCGCTCGACACCATAGATGTCGGTGGACGAACTGCCCATTGGCAGGAAGATTGTGTTGGTTGCCGAGTCGTAAGACATCGGCGCCCAGCTGTTCGGCGTGCTGCGGACATAGGTTTTGCCATCGGCCGGTGCCTTTTTGTCCTGCGGATTGCCCGGGTCGAACGCCCAGCGCATCGCACCGGTCATCACGTCGAAACCACGGATCACGCCGCCCGGCATGTCGGTCTGCACGTTGTCCGCCACGCGACCGCCAACGACCACGGTGGTGCCGGCCATCAGCGGCGCGGAGGACAGTTGATAGTAGCTGTCCGGGACATCACCCAGACCGGCCTTCAGATCAACCTGGCCGTTGTTGCCGAAACCACGGCAGAACTCGCCGGTGTCGGCATCGACCGCGATCAGGCGGGCGTCGATGGTGTTGGTCAGCAGACGACGTGTGCAGTTTGCGGCTGGAGCGGCCGGGGTTTCAGTAACCGGTGAGCTCGCCGGTTTGGCGACAGCGGCGCTGGCGTCGAAGTAGGCCATGCCACGGCAACGCTGCCAGACTTTGGACTTGGCGTTGATCGCGTTTTTCCAGAGTTCCTTACCGGTGTCGGCATCCAGCGCAATCAGGTTGTTGTGCGGGGTGCAGATGAACACCTTGTTGCCGATTTGCAATGGGGTCAGCTGGTCTTCAGCGCCATTGCCATCGCTCTCGGCGATGTCGCCGGTGTGGTAGGTCCAGGCGACTTTCAGCTTGTCGACGTTGGTGCGGTTGATCTGGTCCAGCGCGGCGAAGCGGCTGCCACCTTCGGTATTGCCGTAGTGCGCCCAATCTTTCTGCGCCTTTTCCGGCTCGACCGGCGTCAGGCCCGGGCCGGTGCCGGTTGGGGCGACAGTCGGATGCGCAACGAACATGTTGCCGGCAGCCACGGCCAGGCCAACTGCCAGAACAGCGGCAACGCCGTAGGCACCGCGCCCAGCAACGCCGCCATTGGCACGCTTGAGCATCGGGTAGACCAGAGCAACCGCCAGACCTACGGCGCTGAACATGAACAGACGCGAGAACACCGGCCAGAACACCAAGCCTGCGTCACTGACTGCCCAGATTGCCGTCCCCACCAGAAACGCAGCGAACAGCCACGCACCGGCAGGCTTGCGGCGAGCGATCAGCAGACCGGACAGGGTCATGACCAGACCACCCACCAGGAAGTACCAGGAGCCTCCCAGGCTGACCAATTTCACACCGCCAGCGGCCAGTGCCAGGCCGAGCAGGGCGATGATCACCCCGAGCCCGACCAGAATGAATGTTGATATGCCCGAGAGGCGTTGACTCTGCTTCACGTTGAATGTCCCGTTGAAATGAGGGGGGCATTATATCGTTAGGTAACTACCTAGTTAAATCACTAATTCAGAATGAAAGGGTTTTTTGCGCTCAATGGTGCGACGAATCGACGCTGGCCTTGTCCACGCAGATCCTCAGGGACAATTGAAAGGGTGGGAAAGTCTTTTATTCGCCAGCAGATATGGAATTTATGACAGGTTGATCGCGGCTTAGTAGTTCCCGCCGAACAGGATCGGCGGGAACGCTATTGGCTACGGGCGTGAAGTGGACTTAGTGAGCCATCACCTCATCCAGTGCCTGCTCAAGCGTGCTGACCGTGCGTTCGATGTTATGCAGCTTTTCCAGTCCGAACAGACCGATACGGAAGGTCTGAAAGTCAGCCGGTTCGTCGCATTGCAGCGGCACCCCGGCGGCGATCTGCAGGCCGTGGCTGGCAAACTTCTTACCGTTTTTGATATCAGCATCATCGGTGTAGCTCACCACGACGCCTGGGGCCTGAAAACCGGCTGCGGCCACGCTTTTGAAGCCTTTGCCGGTCAACATGGCGCGCACCCGATCCCCCAGAACCTGCTGGTCGTCGCGGATCTTGTCTAAACCGTAGGCTTGCGTCTCTTTCATTACGTCATTGAACCGTGCAAGGGAATCACTGGGCATGGTCGCGTGGTAGGCATGTCCGCCCTGTTCGTAGGCCTGCATGATCTGCAGCCACTTCTTCAAGTCGCAGGCGAAGCTGCTGCTTTGCGTCTGCTCGATGCGCTCGAGGGCCAAAGAACTGAACATCACCAGGGCGCAGCAAGGGGAGGCGCTCCAGCCTTTTTGCGGTGCGCTGATCAGCAGGTCGACGGCACATTTGTGCATATCAACCCAAAGCGTGCCGGAAGCGATGCAGTCCAGCACAAACAGGCCACCGACCGCATGCACGGCGTCGCCGACGGCCCGCAGGTACTCGTCGGGCAGGATAATCCCTGATGAGGTTTCAACGTGGGGTGCGAAGACAATCTGCGGCTTGTGCGTGTGAATGGCTGCCAGGACTTCGTCCAGAGGGGGCGGGGCGTAGGCAGCCTGGCGACCCGTTTCGACCGGTCGGGCTTTCAGCACCGTAGTAGCCGCCGGGATGTTGCCCGTCTCAAGGATCTGGCTCCAGCGATAACTGAACCAGCCGTTGCGTATCACCAGACATTGCTGGCCGGTGGCGAACTGTCGCGCCACCGCTTCCATGCCGAAGGTGCCGCTGCCCGGAACCACCGCAACCGCCTCGGCGTTGTAGACCTGTTTCAGGGTCCTGGAAATGTTCTTCATCACCGCTTGAAATGACTGCGACATGTGGTTGAGCGAGCGGTCGGTGTAGACCACGGAGTACTCGACCAACCCCTCAGGATCGATACTGGGGTATAGCTTTGACATGGGGTGACTCCTTCTGTGATTCCCTGGCAGTCAAAAGGTCTGGCGAACATCATCGGGAAGCAAGTTTAGGCAAAGGGCAGGGATGAGCTGAGTGAAATGCAGAAAATGCAGAAATGAGGATAGAGTGGTCATCAATGCCTCAATGGTTGTGTGAAAAATGAATCGTCCGCTGTTTGTTTCTCTGGATGGGCCAAAAGGAACCGGCAAAACCACATTACTGGAAGCGGTGACGGCAGTACTGAGGGCCGACAACAAGAAAGTCATCCGGCTTTGCGAGAGAAAAAGCGATCCGGGCCGGGGTGCCACCATGGCCCTCGTCAACGAACTCGCCAGAAATCACTCCCGGGATCTGGAGTGGGCGGTTTGTCAGCGCTTTGCAGATAGCCGTCGTTGGATCTCCCGGCACGTGCTGACGGAACAACCGCCGGGCAGCATTATCTTGATTGATCGCTGGTATCCGTCTGACGCCGCGTTTCGTCAGACCGTCCCGTTTGCGGAGATTCTCCAGTTGAATATCGAACGTAATGTGCGGGTGCCTGACCTGCATGTTGGCGTCGTCACCGCGCCGGATATTTCATGGGCCAGGGCAAAGGCACGGTCCAGAGGACTGGGCGGTACGGTGATCCAGAAGCACGCTGAACATGTCGCGTGTACGGAGATGTTCGAGCAAGCGGCTTTCGATCACGGCTGGGTTTTATGCCGAAATGAAGGCACGATCGAAGACGCAACGATGCAGGTGGTTACCGAGATCCGTAAATTGTTTGGCTGACACGTCGTTAGGCTTTTTCTCGGCCTGAGCCGGGGCGAGCCCACGATCAAGTACACCTAACGCGCACGACGTCTGCAATAATGACCACCATTGCGGCGCGAGGGCATGTCGAGTGCTCGTGTCGGTATCCGGCATTTTGATTTGGAGGATTCCATGCGTGACATCATTGATGGCTTTCTGCGTTTCCAGCGCGAGGTCTATCCGCAACGTGTCGAGCTTTTCAAGCAGCTCGCGACAGAACAAAACCCAAAGGCATTGTTCGTCACCTGCTCGGACAGTCGTGTAGTGCCTGAACTTCTCACACAGCGCGAACCTGGCGAGCTGTTCGTGATCCGTAACGCCGGCAACATCGTGCCGTCGTACGGTCCTGAACCAGGTGGTGTTTCGGCCACCGTCGAATATGCGGTTGCCGTGCTCGGCGTAAAGGACATCGTGATCTGTGGCCACTCGGATTGCGGGGCGATGGGCGCGATTTCACGCTGCACGTGCCTGGATCATCTTCCGGCCGTTGCCAACTGGCTTCGCCACTCGGACGCCGCGAAAGCGATCAATGCTGCGCATGAATTCGATACGCCACGTGACAAGCTCGACGGCCTCGTGCGTGAAAACGTGATCGCACAGCTGGCCAATCTGCGGACTCATCCATCGGTGGCACTGGCACTCGAGCAGGGGCGCTTGAATCTGCATGGCTGGGTCTATGACATCGAGGCGGGTTGTATCGATGCGCTGGATGGCGCCACTCGACGCTTCGTTAAGCTTTCTGATTCACCGACCACCGTTGCCGTCGCTGCGCGCAACGTTGATCAGGTGTAACGGCGACGGACGAGTCAGGACGGAGATATCTTCGTCCTGGCCAGCCAGTCCCGGGATTTGGTCGAAGCGAGCCGGCCGGTAATGCGGTCAGACATGGTGACTCACTGCAACCTATCCATGAGAGCTTGTCTCAAGATGAGGAGCGCTCAGTCTTCAGCGTGCAGAATTTAGTTGTGTTGCATCGACCGGTTGAATCCACAGCCAATAGCCGACATTCAGCTCAGCCGATTGAGGAAATTACTTGGAGGTCCAAACCGTCCCGCACTCGATCTCGCCTCGTCCTTAGCCATCGATCTCGCCGTTACGAATGGCCATCCTGATGGCTTGTGCTGTCGTTGTCACGCCCAGACGTCGGCGCGCTGAGCGCAGGTGATTTTCAACCGTACGTTCCGACAAACCGAGAGTTGCTGCAATATCCGCTTGCCGTCTTCCGGCAGCCGTCCATTCCATGACTTCGCGCTCTCGCGGGGAAAGGCTTCTTAACGCTTCGTCCAGTGGCGCCTCAAGCAACCGCCGAGCCGCGAAAAAAGCGGCCGTCGCAACCAGGCTGAGTCCCAAGCGAACCCGCGCGCTTCCATCCACCGGCTCACCCCCCAAGCTCATCGCACCCTCAAGCCCCAGCGGGCCGAAAACTGGTACCTGCAACCCCTGAATTCCTGGGTCACCTGGAGAACGAATCACCCGGTAGCGTTCTTCTCCCTTGACCTGTTCTTTCTGCCAGAAGAAGGATTGCCGAGCATTCAGAAGGTGGCGAGTCACCGGACAATGTCGAACATAAGTCTCGGCGTCCACCGCTTGACCATTATCGAACCAATCGCCTTCGACCCAGTAGATATGCTCAACCACTTCTTCACTTGCCGTCGATGCAGAAAACAGCACGAATCGATCATAGCCGTAGGGTGTGGCGAAACCCCTGACGGCTTTCTTGATTGATTCAAGCGTACGCGCCGTCTCTATCTCCAGAGCCGCTCGCATCGCTGTTTCGGCCGGCCCGTCGCTCACTTCGATGCGACCTCTTTCAACAATGCTTCAGCTGCCAACTTGCCCAAATTATTGCCTGCCAATGGGCTGTCGCCGGTCAGCAGCTTGCGGTCTTGGAGCGTTGCACCCGTAATATCCTGATTGACGATTTCAACTCCGAGGGCTTTCAATTGCTCACCAAACTTCCAGGTCAGATGCCCAGGCATATAACCGATGTCGGGCGTCTTTGCGTCGAGACTGTCTGGAAATGCGCAGATTTTGTAGCCGTTGAAAATGTAGGAGTCCCTCGACTCGCCAATGCCAGCCGCGAGCATTGCTGCTGGGCCGTGACATAGGGAAATCACAAATTTGTCGTTGGTGATTGCCCAATGCAAAGCCGCTTTCACGTCGGCACTCTCCGGCAGTCCAATCAGCGCGCCGTGCCCGCCAGGTATGAAAACACCAATGTAATCCGAGTCCTGGCCCAGCGCCTTCTCAACCACTTCGCACAGCTTCAAAGGTTTTTTGAACTGCTCCCGGTATTTGGCGTAGAAATCCTTTACCTCGGTATCTTCGCAAGGCATGGCCCAGAACTCGAATTTCACTGGATTGCCTGAAAGGGTCGCAACGTCGAACGCGAAACCGGCTTTGTCGAGGTGATACATGGGCAGCAACGTCTCGACCGGGTGATTACCGGTGGAAAACATTGTTCCATTGTCGGTCAGTAAATAGCGCTCATCGGCGCCGATCAGCAAAAGCTTCCAGCGGCCACCTTTATAGGGATCAGCGTAATCCGCATCACTTAGATCAGATTTTGGCGAGGTAAATTGGCTAAGCGAGTATGGGGAGGGAAAAAAGGCATTGTCCTCCGCCTGATCCGGAGTGGGGCGCTTGTCGTCACTCTGCAAGGTAGTCATGGGTTTCTCCTATGAATGGGCAGATTGCCGAGGTCAATGCTAGTAGCGTGACGCAGGCCCGGCAATGAGGGTTTTCCCTCAAGAAATTTCCCGCACACTACACTGCTCCGATCGGCTGCTATTGGCCGAGGGTGGTCGTCGCGATCGCGCCGGGCTACCCGTCATTCATGTTTGGACGTGCACTGATCGGGATTGCAATTGGTGGCTTCTGGTCATTGTCGACGGCGACTGCAATGCGTCTGGTGCCGCCTGATCAGGTTTCCCGCGCGCTGGCCATCGTCAATGGTGGCAACGCTATTGTCTTTCATGCTGCTGGGGCTCGGACTTGCAGGTTTTATCGGCATCTTTCTGATGGAACGATTCATCGTTGGCGGTGTTTACCGCACGCTGACAGTCATCCCGCTGATCATGGCGGCCATCGCACTGGCCGAACGTGACAGCCTGACAAGAACTGGCAGCGTAAGCTCAGTCCTGATTTTTATCGTCTCGAGGCGAACGGCCGAAATGACTTTTGTAGGCGCGACTGAAAGCAGCCTCGGATTCATAGCCTATTGCGAAGCCCACTTCGCCTATACGGCTGTCCTTTTTGGCCAGCATCGACTTCGCCAGGCCCAGACGCCACTCATTCTGGTAGCGCAGCGGTGAGCGCCCGACCAATGCGCTGAATCGCTCGCAGAAACTGGAGCGTGACATCCCGGCGACCGTCGCAAGTGCATCGATCCGCCACTGTTTCCCCGGTTTTTCGTGTATGGCTCGCAGGGTTCGTGCGATACGCTCGTCAGACAAGCCTCCGAGCCAACCCGAGGCCATGCCCTGTTGAACCCAGGTACGGAGGATGCGAATGACGATGAGGTCAATCAGGCGCGAAATCATCAATGCACCACCTGGCTGTGTGTCATTGGACTCAATCTGCATGAAATGCAGAATGTTTTCCGCCCAGGCCGCCGCTTCGATCCGCTTGATATGAATCAGCCATGGCAGGGCGAACAGCATCGCCTGGAAACTGTTGGCATCGAACCAGAAGCGGCAAAGGATGACGGTCGCGGATCCCAGGGAAGCCGTGATTTCCATCGACGACGGGGCGTGGGGTAGCAGGAGAATGTCCCCCTGATCGATGTTGACGGTCTGGCCGTTGGCACCTTCGATATGAACCTTGCCCAGTTTCAAGACGCAGATGTGTGAGCTTTTCGCATCCAGTTTCAGGCGTTCGCCCTGGGCAAGTGTTACCGAATAGAAGCGATCCCCCGTCAAGCGGATATTGGCCAATACCTGCGACAGCAGATCCCCCGTGGCCAGCCCCTCCAGTTTCATTTCCGGAAGAATGGTCAAGTTTTCCAGTGAATCGGTCATGTCGGTACGGTCATTCCTTTAATAGTCTGAGCCCGTAAATCAAAACGCTTCGAAGCGATCAATCAGCTTTCCAGAGCGTGGACTGTATTTAACACATCATCCGACCACATAAGGAACCACAGCATGTTCGGGATCTCTGCCCTTGGCTGGGTACACACATTAGGTAGCCTGCCAGCCATTCCGCTGGCCGCTTATATGTTCATCAAACACGGGCGCATCGTACCTCGGTCGCGGGCGGGGCTTGCGTATTTCATTTTTATGCTGATCGGCAGTTGCACGGTGTTTTTGGTGGCTCATCAGCCGATCAGCCCGGTGATCGGTGGCATAACCCTTGTATTGCTTCTCGCCGGTTACGGAATTGGATTCGCTAACTGGTTGGGGCGGGCAGGGGTGTACCTTGAAACGATCCTGTTGAGCTTGACCGCCTTCTTCCTGATGGTTCCGGCCGTCTCGGAGACATTGCGCCGGGTTCCGGATGGCCACCCCATCGTGACTGATCCGAATTCGCCATTGCTCAAAGGCGTTCTGGGCCTGATAGCGCTCGTGCTGGTTGTAGGAGTGATAGCCCAGATGTTCGCGCTGCGTAGAGAGACGAAAGGCACATGCATTGCCCGGTTCGAACGCAAGTCCTGAGCCGCGACATTTAAACGTTGAGTCAGTAAGGCAGTGTTCTCGCTCACCCACCAGTCTGAGCGGGAACATGGCTGGATAAACGATAAACGTATTTATGGAGCAGAATGCCTTCGCCTGTTTTCAATCCACCAAGGTTGTCTGTTTTTCACTGTGGAAAATTTCTGCATAGAGCCGTGCGACGGTCGGGGTAAGATTTTGCACCGACGGCATCTCCATGAATGAGCTTGCAGACCCGACCGAGATGGAGGGAAACCAGGTCTTGAAAAAGACTGTCGCGACATCGATTTCATCGTGAGACAGGTAATCCCACGTATAGCCAGAGGGCAGAACGGTAAAGCTGCGTACCTGATCGATCGTTGGCCATCTCATGCAGTTGTTCTCATCGTTAGGTTGTTCGATTGCTATGCAAAACATCAAAAGTCGCTTGATGCACAGGTACCGGTCGGAGAGCAAGACTCAAGCCTTGCCGCGATTTGCCTGTGACGCTGGACAATGTCCTCGTAACGGGCTGTACAAATCGTCTTTGTCTGATAGCTCACGATCCCGCTCCTGAACGTTTTGCGCTCACACAACGGTTTAGCCATGACTGACTACCTCGAAGGTAGCGTCACAATGCCACGGCGAGAGCGTGTCGCCGGCGTCGTTAGTCAGGGTTTCCGGGCATTCCCATTTGAGCGGATGACTGTCTCCGAGGCAAAAACAGACCAGTCCTTGTTCCCGGCACCCCGGGCCACGGCTGCCATCATCCTTAATCGCACAGCATCGGCGGCAGGTAATTCCAGATCCTTGATGTGGGCAGCATCGATGGCCAGATTTATATCCTTGAGACCCAGAGACAGTTTGAAACCCGGTTCAAAGCTGCCGTTGATGATGTTCTTCCCATACCGTTGATAGCTCGGGCAAGCGAACAGGGTTTGTGTCATGAGTTCGACGAAAGCCCCCGAACTCATGCCATAGCGTTGGACGAGTGCGGTTGCTTCGCCCAATGACTGTATAGCTTGAGTGATCATCATGTTGCCGGCGATTTTCGCGATACACGCCTGGATGGGATGATCGCCCAGGGGCCAGTGTTTTTTCCCCAGCACGTCAAAGAGCGGCTGTGCCATCGCGATGGCGGACTGTGGTCCTGCCGTCAGGATATTCAGTTCGCCTTTCGCGGCTACTGCCGGCACGCCAAAAACCGGCGCGGCGACGAGTGCGACGCCCAAGTCATCATGGGCGGCTTGCAGCTCCTCCATAATCACGGGTGACAGCGTTGACATCACGATGTGAACGCAAGCCTTGTTTGCACGCTCCAGCACAGTGGAGGAGAGCAACACTTCTCTTGCGGCAGTGTCATCGGCAAGCATGCTGATGACGACCGCTTCTTGAAATGCCGTGGCCGGAGACTCAAGGATGTGAATACCTTCAAGGCCGGCAAGCGCATCACGGCTACGGTTCCAGACAGATACGCGATGGCCGGCCCGGACGAGCAAAGGAATGATCGCTCGTCCCATGCTTCCCACACCGATAAAGCCGATATTCATTTTCCAGTCCCCCGCTTGCTATGTGACACGGTTATATATGCAATCGAGTATGTAGGGCGCGGGATTGCTACGGCAGTGCCATTGCTGCACTCTCATCGTTCATTTTTGTACGGGGTACAGCATGGACTGGAGTGATATGCGGGTCTTTTTGGCTATTGCTCGAAGCGGCTCGCTGGGGGCGGCTGCCAAGCAGTTGGGAGTCAGCCACCCGACCGTGGGGCGGCGCCTGCAGGTGCTTGAACAGTCCAGTGGCCAGCCCGTCTTTCTGCGCACGGCTCAAGGGCTGGTTCTGACCGACAGCGGTGAGAAGATCCTCAGCCTGGCGCAAGAGATGGAGCAAAGTGCGTTGGCGATCGAGCGGCGTCTTGCGGGCGACAGCGCCCAGCCGGAGGGCCTGTTGCGGATTTCATCGGCTGACTGGTTCGCCTGCTACGTATTGTCTCCGGTCCTTAGCGAGCTCGGACGGCGTTACCCGTTGATCGTGCCTGAGGTAATCGCCGGGCATCGCCTGTCTGACCTTTCTCGTCGCGACGCCGATATTGCCTTTCGCATCATTCCATTCACCGAGCCCGACATCGTTCACCGCAAACTGACCACGCTGAGTTATGGCGTATACGCAGGCCTTGAAGCACCTGATCCTCATCCCCAGGGTGAAGGTCTCGGCTTGATCACCATGAGCGTTGCCCAGGCCCATTATCCTGATGTGCAGTGGTTGCAGCAGCGTTACCCGCTGGCGCGTACTGTGTTCACCAGCAGCAGCCGCACGGTACAGGCTCACCTATGTGCGAAAGGCCAAGGCGTCGCTGTATTGCCGCGCGTCCTGGGAGACCAGCTACCGGCGCTGCGGATGCTTGATACAGAAGAACCGCCGGGGCGCGATATATGGATGGGATATCACCAGGACATGCGGCAGATGGACAGTCTTCGCGCTCTTGCAGATCTTGCGTCCAGCATGATCGGCTCAGGTCGGGCTTATGGCTGATGCTTCACGAGGCACGGTGGGCTGGCGCACGACTGTGAGGCTAAGTCCAGCGCCCAGAGCCAGACTCGCGGCGATGCAGAGTATGGAAGCGGTAAAAGCGCGTGTGATCGTAGCTGCATCAGATTGAGTTCCGAGCAGGGTATAAAAAACTCCGCCGATTATCGCGACACTCAGCGATGTGCTGATTTGCAGCGTGGAACTGGTAATGCCGGCGATCATGCCAGAGAAGGCTGGCGCGACTCGCCCTGTGATCATTCTCATCAATGTCGGCAGGGCCAGTCCTTGCCCGTAACCAATCAGAAACAGGATGACGGCAAGCAGCAGGGGCGCTGGAGGGGCGGCTGTCGGCGTCACGGTTATCAGCCAGGCCATAAGCAGGAACCCCACGACCTCCAGTGTCATGCCAACGGGATTCACGTAAGCACCGAACACGCGTGCGAATTGACGAATCGACAGTGGTCCCAGCAGGAATCCGGCACCGAAAGGCAGGAACACAAGACCTGCATCGAGTGCGCTCATATGCAGGGCCGACTGCAAATAGATCGAAAGCAGCAAGAAAAACACGCCGATCGCATAGAAAGTCAGGGCGACCACCAACGCTCGGCCGATGCCTGGCGCCCGCAATGCGGCAGGGTTGAACAACGGCACACCGCCGGCCATATGCAAGCGGGTTTCGTACCGCCAGAACAGCCACGCCAACAACGGTGCCGCGGCAAGCGAAAGCAAGGCCCACCAAGGCCAGCCCGTCTCACGCCCCTCAATCAATGGCACAATCAATGCGCCAATCATTGCCATCGACAGCGCGGTCCCGCCAAGGTCAAGCTTGATGGTCTGTTGCGCGCGGGTCTCCTTTATCACAGGAATCCCGAACACAATCACCAGCAAAGCAATTGGCAAGTTCACCAGAAAAATAGCCCGCCAACCCATGTCCATCAGATTCAGCGAAATCAGAACTCCGCCGAGCGCCTGTCCGACTACGGCAGCCAGCCCAAACACCGCCCCATACAGGCTGAGCGCCAAAGATTTTTCGGACTCGGGAAAAATGGTTTGCACCGAGGCCAGCGCTTGAGGCGCCATTACGGCGGCTGTGATGCCTTGCAGCGCGCGCCCGGCAACCAACGCCCAGGGCGTCGACGCGAGGCCACAGAGCAGTGACGCGACTGCAAAACCCACCAGTCCCAGGAAAAACATTCTTACGCGACCGTAAAGGTCGCCAAGCCGTCCACCGGTGATCAGTGTCACGGCATAAAGTGCTGCGTAAGAGGAGATGATTAACTGTTCAGCGGAAGAGGACGTACCCAATGACGCCTGGATTGAGGGCAGGGCAACGTTAACGATAAAAAAATCCAGAGGCGGGAGAAACGCGCCGACCAGAAGTATTGCGAACATCAACCAGCGTCGCCGTTCGAGGGGCACCACTTCGTTCTTGTTCATGCGGAAGTCCTATACGGGGCCGTTCGGTCCCAACGTTTCTGTATGTTAGAAATCAGTCGAACCCCACAGGCGTTCATCACATTCCGGATGCCACTTCCAGTTCAAACGTCTGCGGACACACTGGCCCGTTGAGGGGCGCTGATCTGGCTTCCTGAGAATGGAGCTGGACTGAATCGGTCACCTTCAAACTAAACGATTCAACTCCGTCTTACGCCTCACATAAATGAACGACCAACGTTCATTTATGGCAGTGCCGCTGTCTCCCCGGTAACTCTCACAATGGTCCCGGCGTGGTTTCAAACGATCCAAATCGAGGACCGAGGAGTCAGACATGTCAGGTAAATTCGCTAATCAAGTCGCAGTTGTCACAGGTGCATCCACCGGAATCGGATTTTCGATTGCGCAGGGTTTAATTGCCGAGGGCGCCAAACGTGTTTACATCACTGGCCGTTCAACGGGCACGCTGAAGGCTGCTGTGGCCAAACTGGGCACCAAGGCGGTCGCAGTCGTTTCCGACGTCTCGCGCCAAGGGGATCTTGATAAGCTCAAGGCGACAATAGAAGCTCGAAATGATCAATTGGATGCAGTGTTTGCCAATGCGGGAATTTGCGAAAAAAACCCTGTTGGCGAGACCAGCGAAACCGCATACATCACCATGTTTGACATAAACGTGAAGGGTGTCTTTTTTACTGTTCAAACGCTTATGCCGTTGATGAAAGACGGCTCGTCAATCGTATTGACGGCTTCTATCTGCTCCAGCAACGGCATGGAAGGGCTGAGCCTTTACAACGCCTCTAAGGCAGCGGTGCGGTCCTTCGCACGAACCTGGGCCAACGAACTCAAAGGCCGAAAAATTCGAGCGAACGTATTGAGTCCGGGCTTCACCCGCACCCCTCTGATGGACAACGGCTTGAAGATGAGCGAAAGCGACATTGCAGCGCTTCGCCAACACGTCGAGCAGATCACGCCGCTTGGCTACATGGCCCAGCCCGAAGAAATCGCCACGTCAGCACTGTTCCTGGCATCTGCCGATGCCAGGTATGTCAACGGGGTAGAGCTGATGGTCGATGGCGGCCTTTCGCAGATCTGAATGGTTGTTTGACCTGATCAGCCTTCGTCGAGGGCTGTTCAGGTTCAACCCCGGTGCAATTTTCAGATAGGGAGTTGTGCTTATGCGCAGGTGCATCGTCCGTTAACCATCGCTTGTAACCGGTCAACTGGCACCCGGTGTGATCAAACAGGAAACATCATCATGAATATTGAAGTTTTAATCGCACGACTTGCAGCATTGGAAAGTCGTGCCGCCATAGAGACGCTTATAGCCGCTTACGCAAACGCATTTGACCGCATTGATGCGTCTCTCTTGAAGGAAATCTGGCACGCAGATTCATCGCTGGATTTACCAGGCTTCGGAAGTGCTTTGAATCGAGATGAAATCTTGGCGATGGCTGAAAATAGTTGGCGGCAAATGCCGCATATGCACCATTGGATGGCCAACCCTATGCTCGAAATCGAAGGTGATAATGCAACGGGAACCGTAGCCGCGAATTGCCTGTTCCATGACATTGAAAAAGGTCCGGTTCAAGTCAGCGGGTTGTACCACGACAAATTCGAACGCCGTGATGGCAAATGGGCGTTCAAATCAAGACGTTTTGAACTCCATTACCTGACACCTCTAAAAGACTGGGTTCCCGTGGCGGGTAATGAACAGTACTCGCATCCTGAACAGCCAACGACAGATGCAGTTCAACGGTTTTGAAGAGGGCGCCTCGATCAGGCGCGACTGCGCGCTATCGACTTCTGGCCGGGTTCAATCGTAGGCGAAATGGTCAATCAGCCCCAGGCGTGGAACATGGGTGTGGGGGTGTAGTATTGCTCCGGGAGCTATGACTGCATTTGCCCCAATTTTGCAGTCGTCACCTACCAAGGCACCGAATTTGTTGACCCGCGTCTCGATCACACTGTCTGCGTAACGGATTTTGATATCCACGCCGTCCAGTTCGTTGCGGTAGTTGGCAATAATTGCACCTGCTTCAATGTTTACGCGCTCGCCAATAAGTGAGTCGCCGACGAAGTTGAAGTGTGCAAGCTTGCTTCCTGCAAGCAGGATGCTGCTTTTAACTTCGCAGCTTGGGCCAACAATACAATTGTCGCCGAGATAAACTCCGCCACGCAGGTAAGCTCCCGCCGCCACAAATGATCCTTCTCCGATGATGATCGGCCCCTTAAGCACTGCCCCGTCTTCCACAAAGGCACTTTCGTGAATCGCACAGTTACCGTTGCGTCGATAACCCGCACCGAGGCGATCAAGCAAGGCCAGAATCTGATTTTCGCAGTCATGAGTAATCAGCCAAGCAACTGGTGGTAGCGAGCCCAGCAGGGACCATCGGGCAATAAACGTACTGATCTCAGGTAGCTTCACAATTATTCCCCTGTACAGGTTGCTCGAGCGGATGAACGTTGCCGCGTAAGCTGTAGTGGAATCAGGCGATCAATCCAGCTGTAGCGCAGATGAAGGCTTCGCAGCGCAGGATGGGCGCATCAGCTTGCGAATACATTCGCCACAAGGATGGCTAGAAAACCGCCCTTGCCGGATAATCGGATTTCCGGCCCTCACAATGATTTGTATAACGGTCCCAATAGTAGAGGTTTTTTCTGATGGCGAATGCGCGGCCGCGTCCAGCGGTAAACGGTGTGGCTTCGGCTGACCGGGTCTTGACCGTGCTCACGGCTTTTCAGGTCGGCGATACGGCATTGAGTTTGGTGGAGCTGGTTGAACGTACCGGGCTGATTAAAAGCACTGTCATGCGCTTGATGGTCTCGCTGGAAAATCATGGACTGATCAACCGAATGGCCGATGGCCGTTATCAGTTGGCCAGCGAAGTCATGAGGCTTAATGCTGTTTATCAGGAAGCCCTGGATCTTGAGCGTCATGTGATGCCACGGCTCCAGTATCTTTCCGAGCAGTCCGGCGAAACCGCATCATTTTATGTGCGCCATGGCGCCTATCGGATGTGCCAGTACCGAGTGAATTCCTCCCATCGACTGCGACTCAACATGCAGCCAGGCGATATGCGTCCCATGGACGAAGCGGCGGGAGCACAGGCATTGCGGGCACCGTTTCAGGTTGGCATCGCGCTGGAAAAACCGTACTACTCGCGCGGCGCGACGGATCCCCATGCGTCTTCCATTGCACTGCCGATATATGGCGCTCAGAAAGAGCTGATGGGCGCGCTGGTCATCTCCGGCCCCTCGAGCCGATTGACTGAAGAAGCCGCTGAAAGCATAAAAACGACCTTTTTCGATACCGCCCGTGAACTGATGCGCAGCCTGGGCCTGAAGCCAGCGGACGAATCAGCGCCCTTGAAGTAAGACGGCGTTGTCGCGAAGGATCAAGGTGAGTTTGTTCTTGTCCGACTTCCAAACTTCAAGCAGGTCCAACGGGGCGTCTATTGGTCTTCGATTGAAACAACGATGCCCATGTCCCCCCCAAAGGAAAATGGGCATCGTCGTAAGGCAGAGCCGTCTCTATTTGACGCTGACTGCCAGATCACCTCGCTCACGCTGACGTTTGCGACCGATGAACAGAACCATGACGCCAGCCAACGTGCACAGCGACGCCAACGGCATCAGTGCCAATGCATAGCTGCCTGTCGCATCATGAATAGCACCGTAGGCGTTCACCATCAGTCCGCCACCGATCAGGTTGGCCATGGCGCCAACGGCTGCCAGTCCAGCTGCTGCAGTAGATGACGACAACCAGCCTGACACCAGCGCCCAGAACGGCCCCTTCATCGAATAGGCACCCACCAAAACCATGGTCAGCATGACGATAGTGGCCGGCAAAGCTGAAGTGAACAGGGTCATGAGCAAGCCTGCCGCAATCAGCAACAAGGTCATTGCCGTGTGCCAGCGACGCTCGCCTGTACGATCAGAACTGCGCCCCCAAAGAATCATCAGCACCGACGCGACGCCGTACGGAATGGCGTTGACCAGGCCGATCTCCATGGAGTTGAGACCGAAAGTCTTGAGTAATTGAGGCGCCCACACGCTCATGGTGCTCCCGGCCGCAGAAGCTCCGGAATAGATCAGTGCCAGCACCCAGATATCCTTGTGGCGCAACAGCTTCCACAACGAGATATGGCCGATGGCGGTTTTCTTCGACGACTCCTCTGCCAGTCGCCGGGTGAGCCAGTTGCGCTGTTCATCGGTCAACCACTTGGCATGCTCGGGACGATCAGTGAGTACGAACAGGCAAGCGATGCCCAGCATCACGGCCGGAATCGCTTCGATGATGAACAACCAATGCCAGCCCCGCATGCCCATCCACCCATCGAGGCTGAGCAAAAGCCCGGAAAGCGGAGAACCGATGAAGTTGGCCGCCGGAATGGCCACCATGAACAGTGCAACCATGCGGGCACGATAGGCCGACGGCAACCAGTAGGTGAGGTACAAAAGCACACCCGGGAAAAAACCGGCCTCCGCCGCACCCAGCAGAAAACGCATGACGTACAGAGAGTTGGCCCCTGTGACGAAAGCGGTACCCGCCGAAATGATGCCCCAGGTGATCATGATTCTCGCGATCCAGATCCGGGCACCAAATTTCTGCATCGCCAGGTTGCTGGGCACTTCCACCAGGAAGTAGGCAAAGAAAAACAGGCTGCTGGCAAAACCGAAGACTTTTGCAGTCAGGCCGAGGTCTTCGTTCATCTGTAGCGAGGCCATGCCGATGTTGCCGCGGTCAATGATCGCGATCAGATAACAGATGATCAAAAAGGGCAGCAAGCGCCAGGCAACCCGATGCATCGTTTTGCGTTCGAGTTCGCTCACGGTGGAAGCGGTGGAAGTCATAAGGCTCTCCATTTGTTCTTTTTGTGGAGTGTCGCGTTACGGATGGGCTCCTTCTGACTGCAAAGGAGCACGCAATCAATCAGCAGTTGAGCAGGTGTCGGTTGACCACGCTGCGTGGCTCCAATGGCCGACCTGCGCAGACGTCCAGGATCTGGCGCAACGCGACAACACCGACGCGATCACGGGCCTCCGAGGTGTTGGCGCCGACATGGGGAGTCGCCACCAGCGTAGGCAGACCCCACAAAGGGCTATCTGCAGGTGGTGGCTCGGGATTGAAAGTATCCAGTCCGGCACCGGCAATTTTACGCTCGCTCAGTGCTTGCACCAGTGCCTGGGTATCAATCAGTTCACCTCTTGCGGTATTGATCAGGATACTGCCGGGACGCATGAGTTCGAGTTGCGCCGCGCCGATCAGATTGTGATTGGTCTCGGTCAGCGGGCAGTGCAGGCTGATGACATCGCTCTCGGCCAGTAAACGATTGAAGTCTTCTTCGCGTTCCACGTGCGCGCGCGCTGGCAGCTCTTTGAGGTAGGGGTCAAAGACCTTCACCTTCATACGCAGGGGCGCGACCAAATCCATCAGGATGCTGCCGATCGAGCCCAGCCCGACAAGGCCCAGTGTCTTGCCGAACAACTCCACACCGTTCGCCTCGGTCTTGTCCCAATGACCGTCGCGCATCCGCGCATCCAGCAGCGCCGTTTGTCTAGCGACACTGAAAATCAAGGCGAAGGCGTGCTCGGCCACTGACTGGGCATTGGCGCCAACGGCAATGCTGACCGGAATACCGCAAGCGGCAGCGGTTTCGATGTCGATGGTGTTGTAGCCGACGCCGTGTTTGGCAATTGCTTTCAAGTTTTTCGAGGCTTTGATCATCGACCCGGTCAGTTGCCCCTGGCGGACGATGATCGCATCAGGTTGCTGCTCGCGAATGATGGCTTCCAGCTCTTCGGCCGGCAGATAGGGCGTGGTTGGAATAACCCGCACGCCAGAGGCGGCGGCCAGGTTCATGGCTTCCGGGGCAAGTTCAGGGCCGGTCAGCAGAAGGGTCAGGGACATCGTCATTACCTTGTTTTTATCGTGGAGACAAACGCTGGCGTGTGCAGAGATTGCGACGTGACAACCCTAGCATAATGAAACGACGTTTCAATATAGATATTTGAGCGTTCTTCAAATCTTGCTTTGGCCGTGAAAATCACCGTTGCGCTTATTAAAATGAAATGCAATTCTAAAAATACGCATCGGCGCCATTCGATGTGATCGAATAAAATCAAACAGAGGTATGTCACATGAGCATTGGATTTCAGGTGCTGGAGCGCGCACGCAAAGTCAGCGCAGTATGGGTTGCACGCTATCGTGAGCTGCCGGTAGCCAACGTCAGCGACTCCATGAATCGCATGACGGCAGGCGGTTCTCGCCTGCGTCCCATGCACCGCGAAGGCGTGCTTGCTGGTCCCGCAGTGACTGTCAAGGCGCGTCCGGGAGACAACCTGATGGTGCATTACGCGATCGATATCGCTGAACCTGGCGATGTGATTGTGGTGGATGCGGGTGGCGATTTAACCAATGCGCTGATCGGTGAAATGATGGTCGCTTACGCGGTAAAACGCGGCATCGCCGGGATCGTCATCAATGGTGCCATTCGTGATGCAGCCAACATTGGTAGCGGTGACTTTCCGCTGTTCGCTGCCGGCGTATCGCATCGAGGCCCTTATAAGGACGGCCCTGGGGAAATCAACGTGCCGATTGCTATCGATGGTATGGTGATCGAACCGGGCGACCTGGTCATTGGCGATGAGGACGGCTTGCTGTGCATACCGTTTGACCATGTCGATGAAGTCTTTGAACGTGCGACGGCGAAATACGCAGCCGAGCACAAACAGATGGAGCAAATCGCCCAAGGCAAAAACGATCGCTCTTGGGTATTGGAATCTTTGAAAAAGAAAGGCTGCCAACTGCCGCTCTGATCCATGCGACTACCGCGCATCCAGCCCTGCGATGCGCGGTAGACCTTGTGCCAGGAGTGTCGCGGGGCCTTTTAAGGAACGTACTCTTGTCCAACCCGCATTCTTCCCGCTCTGCACGCTGGCCGGCTCCGGTCAGGGCGCTGGCCAGTCGAAATTTCCAGATCTATTTCGTCGGGCAAGGCATTTCGACGTTGGGCAAATGGGTGCAGCAGGTCGCTCTGGCCTGGCTGGCCTATCATCTGACCGGCTCGGCGGTACTGCTCGGTCTGATCACTTTTCTTTCCCTCGCACCTCAACTTCTCATCGGACCGCTCGCGGGTGCCTGGATCGATCGTCATGACAAAAGACGACTACTGATCGGCGTCCAGATAATGCTGATAGCCCAATCGCTCACACTTGCCGTCATGACTCAGTTCGGCTGGAACGATGGAACCTCCATTGCATGCATGGCATTGCTGCTGGGGTTGCTGAATGCTGTAGAAACGCCGTTGCGACAGGCGTTGATCGGTAGCTTCGTTGATGATCCGGCCGATTTGCCCAATGCGTTGGTGCTCAATGCCATGTTGATCAACGCGGCGAGATTTGCAGGACCTCCTCTGGCGGGCACCCTTATCGCGATGACCAGCGAAGCGAGCTGCTTTCTCCTGACGGCATTTGCCTATCTGGCCCTGATGTTCGGGCTGATCAACGTCAGGGCGACGGTGTCACCCAAAGCGAGCGGTTCGACCTCTCAGGTTTTCCGCGAAGGGCTGGCGTACCTCTGGCGTACGGTGAGCGTCCGGCAACTGATGATCAGCGTGATCATGGTGAACCTTTTGGCATCTTGCTACGCCTCGCTTTTACCCATTCTTGCCAAGACTGTTTATGCCGGTGATGCAAGGATTCTCGGCTGGTTATGGGGAGCCGCCGGCGCCGGTGCCTTCGTAGCTACCCTGGTTTTAGCCTTCAATGGAACGCTGTCACGGTTGCGATACTTCATGGACGGCGGCGCGCTTGTGTGCGGCTTCGCGTTGCTGGGCGTGTTCCTCGCTGCGAACCTTCCTATGGCACTGACAGGCTTGGTCCTGCTGGGTTTCGGCATCACGCTGAGCAACGTCAGTACGAACATGCAACTGCAGAGCGGGGCGCCAGGCGTGCTTCGGGGGCGAGTTGTCGCTTTCTACATCGCCATGCGCTTCGGATTCGAAGCGGTAGGCGGGATGTTGGCAGGCCTGGTCGCCGCGCATTTTGGAGCACCGGCCACGCTGGGTATTGCCGGAGGAATTTTACTGCTCTATCTGATGGTCAGCATTGGCGGGCGCTTGCGAGCGCGCCGGTTGAAATCATGATCTGGATGGAGAAGGGCGGCTTCGCCCATTTTCAAGCAAGATTGTTTATGGAGAACGATGCACATGAATAGCTGGGTATCTTCGGCCAACGGCCATCCTGATTTTTCACTTGCCAACCTGCCATTCGGTGTATTCAGTGTTGCTGGAGGTGAACGCCGTACGGGTGTCGCGATCGGTGACCGGATCTATGACCTTCAGGTTGCGCTACAGGCAGGCTTGTTCACCGGTGTAGCCGAAGAGGTTGCCACGGCGGCAGTGGGCGGTTCTCTCAACGGTTTTTTCGCGCGCTCAAGACAAGACCGCAAAGCATTGCGCGATCGTCTGACCACACTGCTTCGTGAGGACGCCCAGGACATTCAGGTTCAACAGCGGCTGGCAGAGGTCCTGTTGGTGCCGGCCGCCAACTGCCAGTTGCATGTGCCGGCCTGTATTCAGGACTACACCGACTTCTACGTTGGCATCCATCATGCCGAGAACGTCGGCAAGCTGTTTCGACCCGACAGCCCGTTGATGCCCAACTATAAACACGTACCCATCGGTTACCACGGTCGCGCCTCGACAATCATTGCCTCTGGCCAGGCGTTCGTTCGCCCCTGCGGGCAGATCAAACTTCCCGACAACGAGCTGCCGATCTACTCGCCAAGCCGGCGCCTGGACTACGAGCTTGAAGTCGGACTCTGGATCGGGTCCGGAAATGAGCTGGGCGAGCCCATCGATATTCGTGATGCACGCGAGCACATCGCCGGACTGTGCCTGCTCAATGACTGGTCGGCACGTGATATCCAGGCTTGGGAATATCAGCCACTGGGCCCGTTCCTGTCGAAAAGCTTCGCTTCGACCATTTCACCCTGGGTCGTAATGGCTGAAGCGTTGGAGCCATTCCGCTGTGCCCAGCCTTTGAGACCGGCGGGCGACCCTGACCCGTTACCATATTTGTATGACGTGGAAGACCAGAACAGCGGTGCCTTCGATATCCAGCTCGAAGTATTGATCCTCACCGCTCGAATGCGAGAGGAGGGCGCTACCCCGTTCCGCCTTAGCCTCAGCAATACACTGAACATGTACTTCACATTCGCACAGTTGGTTGCACATCACACGGTGAACGGTTGCCAGCTCAATCCTGGTGATTTTTTCGGCACGGGAACGCTGTCAGGTCCAACACCGGAGTCGCTGGGTTCGTTGCTTGAAATGACCGAGGGAGGCAAATATCCGATTACACTGCCGAACGGTGAGACGCGCATCTTCCTGGAGGACGGTGACGAGATCATCCTCAAGGCGCGCTGCGAACGTGACGGGGTTGGCTCGATCGGTTTCGGTGAATGCCGGGCCGTCGTACTGCCAGCATGGGAACGTCACCGTGATACCACCTGCACCGAATGAATTTTGCAAGAACCTCAACCCCCTACTCATGCAGAGTGCATGCCTCTATTTGGCCACCACTCTACTTAACCATTTGATTTTCAAGGTCATTTTAGAGGCGAGTGACTGGCACACAATATGCGAGGCCTAAGTGGAATATTGCAAGGATTGCCGATGAAGATCGGCGAACAACCATCCGTGAAAGAGGCCTTAAATGAACGCCATCGACCTTCTCAAAACAGACCACGAAAAAGTAAAAGGCATCCTTAACCAACTCAGTGATTCCACGGATCGCGCGTTAAAAAAACGCGCCGATTTGCTGGACAAGCTGGAGCTTGAAATTACGATCCATACTCAGCTCGAAGAGCAGATTCTGTATCCGGCTTTCAAGGAAGCAGGGGGTAAAGAGCAGGATGAGATGTACTACGAGGCGAAGGAGGAACATCGCACCGTTGATTCACTGGTATTGCCTGACCTGAAATCCACTGACCCCTCCACACCCGAATTCGCCGGCCGTGTGAAAGTGGTCAAAGAACTTCTGGAACACCATATCGAAGAAGAGGAAACCGAGATGTTTCCCCAAGCCAGAAAGCTTCTGGGCAAGGCAAAGCTCGAAGAGCTGGGTAAGGAAATGGAAGTGATGAAGGCTTCTCTCAAGAAAAGTCTCAGCGGGTCGAATATGGCGGCCTGAGTCCATAGTCGGATCTGCAAAGCATCAAAAGCCTGGCTCATGCCGGGCTTTTGATTTTCAAGGAATGTCATCTCAAGCCGCGCTCGTTACTGCGAAAATAAAAGGAATTTTCCCTCACGCATTTCCTCTTCTGTCTATGACCCATCTACGGTTCTTACGGGGAGAGCTTCATGACATCAATAGAGTGCCTGAGCGAAACACGAGTAGCGCCCCGCGAGGGGTTGACCCGACCAAATCGCGAGGTCTATGAACGCCTGCTCAAGGAGGAACCCGAGGCCGATGCCATTGCCTCCGCGTTTCTCAAGCGACATTTAGCGAGTACCCACAACATTGCCAATGAGTTGCCCGAAGATCCGGAGCAACTTTTCGCATGGTCGCAAAACCGTTGCGCCGCCGTTGCTGAACAGTACGCAAGCTATCTGGCATCACGTCAGGCTGGGGCAGGGCGCCAATACTTCCAGAGCACATCCCATGCGCTGTATTTTTTGAAGCATGTCGGCCCGACGAAACTGGTCGATGGCGCTTGGTTGGCGGGGGGGCTGCAACACTGGCAGGACGTCCGCTTCGATCACTTGCTGGAGATCTATCTCGAAGAACTGGGTGATGGCGTACCAAGCCAAAATCATGTGCGGATCTACCGTCAACTGCTGGCCGGGCATACCTGCGACGACCTGTCTGACCTGGGTGATGAATATTTTCTGCAAGGCGCGCTACAACTGGCGCTGGGCCGTTGCACCGATTCGATGCTGCCTGAGGTCATCGGGTACAACCTTGGCTATGAGCAACTGCCGCTGCATCTGCTGATCAGCGCTTACGAACTGCGTGAGCTGGGCATCGACCCGCATTACTTCCGCCTGCATGTGACCATCGATAACGCCAGCACCGGGCATGCACACCGTGCGGTGCGGGCGCTGCACGATCTGTTGCCGCCGGGGCAGCAGCGGGCTGCATTCTACAGACGCGTGACCCAGGGCTATCGCTTGAACGATCTTGGATCAGGTTCGACAGCCGTCATTCAGGGTTTCGACTTGCAGCACGAGGTGCTGACGATGCTGGAACGCAAAGCCGTGTTCGGGCGCCATATGCATTCGGACTACTGCCGAATCGAAAACCGCACCATCAATCAATGGCTGGCGACACCTGGGCAGATGGACGCCTTTCTGGATGCGTTGATCCACAAAGGCTGGATCAAGCGGGGTGAGGATCCAGCCGAAAGCCGTTTCTGGCAACTGATCGACGGTAGCCACGCGGTGATGTTCGGTGTGTTCAGTCCTTACGAAAAACAACTGATGCACGACTGGATCGCCGTCGGCTGGCAGGACCTTGGAAAACGCGCACGGGTGCCACTCAAGTCTGTGGGTGATCGAGTTGAAGAGGCCAGCGATAGCGAGACCGAGGCCTTGCAGAAGTCTCTGCAAGCGCAGTCACCGGCCGAACAGATGAAAACCCTGATCCCATGGCTCGCGCCGCAACACCATTGGCGTCCGGCAGGACTGTTTGCCACCCGCCGCTTCATTGAACTGCGCAAACTCATACGCTGACTTTTCAGGAGGCTTCATGTCGATACAACAGCGAGTCGACCGTGAATTGATCGAGCTGGGCGTGCGCTTGCGCCAGAACGGTTACCGATTCATCACCCCGACACCGTTGACGCATGAGCGGGTCATGCAACGGGCGGACAGGCTTATGGCCAAGGATCAGCGCGATGTTTTCGGGTGGTCGATGCCGTTCGATCAACGGCTTTTCGGGACCGAGCAATTTCAGGCACTGGAACGCGCGGGCATTCTCGAGCAGCAAGACGGGCAGTGGCGAAGCACCGTTCGCTGGTCATCGCTGAACGACCTGTTGTTCGTTCACTCGTCTTTTCCGACTACGCAAAATGACGCGGTGTTTTTTGGGCCGGACACTTATCGATTTGCCCATGCGATCGAGGCACACCTGCAACAGCGAACGGCACCCGTCAAGCGTGCGGTGGACATCGGCTGTGGCGCCGGCGTCGGCGCGGTGCTGATTGCAAGGGCACAGCCGCAGGCTCAGACAGTTGCAGTGGATATCAACCCGCGTGCGTTACGGTTGACGGCCGTCAACGCCGAGTTGGCCGGCACGGACAATATCGCCATTTACCATAGTGATTTGCTCGCCAGTGTCGAAGGGCAGTTTGACCTGGTGGTAGCCAATCCTCCGTACATGAACGACCAACAACAACGCGCCTATCGGCACGGCGGCGGGGTGCTGGGTGAAGCCTTATCAGTGCGCATCGTGCGTGAGGCGTTGCCGCGTTTGAGTCCTGGTGGAACGTTGCTGCTGTACACCGGCGTCGCCATGGTGCGCGGCGCTGACCCTTTTCTGGCCATGATCGAATCGTTGCCCGGCAATGATTTCAGTTGGACTTATGCAGAGCTCGATCCGGATGTCTTTGGTGAAGAACTGCTCAAACCTGGCTACGAACAGGTCGAGCGTATCGCCGTGACGCTGCTGACGGTGACTCGAAACTAATCGAAACTTCGCTGTCCGCCGGGCTGTCCAGACCTTTACATCTCCCGTATGCGCTGTAAATGTCGGCGCACCGGGATGTCATACGCAATGAAAAAATTGAGGTTGGACATGACGGTGACAGTGGGTAATTTTTTGATCGAGCGTCTCAGCCAATGGGGTGTGACGCGAATTTTTGGTTATCCGGGCGACGGTATCAACGGTGTCTTCGGTGCGTTGAGCCGGGCGGGCGGCAAGATCGAATTCGTTCAGGCACGGCACGAAGAAATGGCGGCGTTCATGGCGTCCGCCCATGCCAAATTCACCGGCGAACTGGGGGTGTGCATCGCCACATCCGGCCCCGGTGCTTCCCACTTGATCACCGGACTGTACGACGCCCGGCTGGACCACATGCCGGTGCTGGCGATTGTCGGGCAACAGGCGCGCACGGCACTGGGCGGCCATTATCAACAAGAACTCGATCTGGTCTCGATGTTCAAGGATGTCGCCGGGGCATTTGTGCAACAGGCCTCGGCGGCTTCCCAGGTTCGACACTTGCTGGACCGCGCAGTACGTACAGCGGTTGGCGAGCGGCGGGTGACGGCGCTGATACTGCCGAACGACTTGCAGGATATCGAGTACAAAGCGCCGGCGCGGGCTCACGGCACCGCGCATTCGGGGATTGGTTACAGCAAGCCGAAGGTGCTGCCTTACGACGCGGATCTGCAACGTGCCGCCGATGTACTGAATACGGGGGAGAAGGTTGCGATTCTGGTGGGCGCCGGTGCGCTGCACGCCAGCGATCAAGTGTTCGCGATTGCCGAAAAACTGGGTGCCGGGGTAGCGAAGGCGCTGCTCGGTAAAGCCGTGTTGCCGGACGAGTTGCCTTGGGTCACGGGTTGTATCGGTCTGCTCGGCACAGAACCGAGCTACAAACTGATGTCTGAATGCGACACCTTGCTGATGATCGGATCGGGCTTTCCTTACGCCGAATTCCTGCCGAAAGAAGGGCAGGCGCGCGGTGTCCAGATCGACTTGCAGCCAGACATGCTCAGCCTGCGCTACCCGATGGAAGTGAACCTGACCGGCGATGCGGCCGAGACCCTGGCGGCACTGGCGCCGTTGCTCGAACACAAGCCGCTGCGCAAGTGGCGTAAAAAGATCGAAGGCTGGCGGGCGACGTGGGATAAAACTCTTGAGAAGCGCGCCATGGCCAAAGCAGACCCGGTCAACCCGCAACGGGTTGTGTATGAGTTGTCACCGCGCTTGCCCGAGCAAGCCATCATCACCAGCGACTCCGGCTCTTGCGCCAACTGGTTCGCCCGTGACCTGAAAATCCGCAAGGGCATGAAGTGCTCGCTTTCCGGTGGTCTGGCGTCCATGGGCGCCGCCGTGCCGTACGCCATCGCGGCAAAGTTCGCCTTCCCGCAACGCCCGGTGATTGCCTTGGTGGGCGATGGTGCCATGCAGATGAACAACATGGCTGAACTGATAACGGTCGCCAAATACTGGCGACAGTGGGATAGCCCGAAGTGGATCTGCGCCGTGTTCAACAATGAGGATTTGAATCAGGTCACCTGGGAACAGCGTGTGATGGAGGGCGATCCGAAATTCGTAGCCTCGCAGAGTATTCCGGATGTGCCTTACCACCTGTTCGCCATTTCCATCGGCCTCAAAGGCATCTTCGTTGATCGCGAGGAAGATGTGGCCGCTGCCTGGGAACAGGCGCTGGCTTCGGACGTACCGGTCGTCATCGAGTTCAAGACCGACCCGAATGTGCCGCCGTTGCCACCCCATATCAAGCTGGAACAAGCGAAGAAATTCGCTACCACTTTGCTAAAGGGCGACCCCGACGAAGTGGGCGTCATCGTGCAAACGGCCAAACAGGTCCTGGGAGCGGTATTGCCCGGCAAATCCAAATAGCGAGGTCGAGTTCTGTTCATGGACACTCTCGAGTCCGCGCTCATGGCCGCTCGAATCCAGTTCGCGATCACCATCGGTTTTCATATCGTGCTGGCGGCTTTCACTATAGGGCTGGCGAATTTCCTGATGGTGCTTGAGGCGTTGTGGCTCAGGAGTGGACGCCCCCTCTATCTGGATATCTACCGCTACTGGCTGAAGGTGTTTGCCTTGACCATAGCGGTAGGCACGGCCTCCGGACTGATTCTGGAGTATCAGTTCGGCCTTAACTGGTCGCGTCTGTCGGTCAAGGCCGCAGATATCCTAGGGCCATTGATGTTTTACGAAGTGCTCGCCGCGTTTTTTCTCGAGGCGGGTTTCCTCGGCATCATGTTGTTCGGCTTGAAGAAGGTCGGCCCGCGCCTGCATTTTTTGCGACTTGCGCGGTGGCCTGCGGATCGCTGATCAGCGCCTTCTGGATCCTCTCAGCCAATTCCTGGATGCACACCCCGGCAGGTTTTTCGACGGGCGCGGATGGACGGTTCATCGCCGAGGACTGGTGGGCGATCATCTTCAATCCTTCGTTTCCCTATCGTTTGGCGCACATGACGCTTGCCGCATTGCTTGGCACGGCGACATTTGTGGCGGGCGCCAGTGCCTGGCAGTTGCTCAAGAACGCGCAAAATTCCCGCGCAAGGGTGCAGTTTTCCATGACGTTGTGGGTGCTTGTCCTGCTGACGCCTGTACAAATCGTCGTCGGGGATCTGCATGTGCGGGTACAGCCACAAAAAGTAGCGGCTATTGAAGGGTCCTGGACGCGGCCAGCCGAGGGAGCGGGGGAGCCGCTGCGTATTTTCGCCTGGCCCGACATGAGTGAGCGGCGCAATCACTGGGAGCTGGCCATCCCGCGTATCGGCTCGTTATACCTGCGCCACGACCTGAGCGGCACCATCGCTGCGCTTGACGAGTTCGCACCGCAGGATATCCCTCCGGTCGTGCCGGTGTTTTTCGCGTTCCGGCTCATGGTCGGCCTGGGAATACTGATGCTGGGGCAGGGGCTGGTCAGTCTGGTACTGCGCAGGCGCAAGCGGCTTTTCACCTCGCGCCGTTGGTTATGGATGTGCATCCTCATGACCCCGGCAGGTTTCCTGGCCATGCTCAGTGATTGGTTATACGTGGCTCGGAGCGTGCTGGTTGTATTGGCGCACTGTCGATGAGCTGCAGCAACGCTCTGCGCTTCAGGCCCGGGTGCTGGCGTTGGTGACTGCAGGGTTGCTGATCGTTCTGGTGGTCTGGACGACGACATTGCATGCGCAATATGCCCGACGCCTGACATCGCCGTGGATTGGTTTGCCTGCGTTGTCGATTCTTTGCGGATTGTTTGCGGGTTTTGCGCTGGGGTTTCGGAGCCGCTTCGATTGCATGCCGCTGTTCGCGGCGTTGGGCGTTTTTGTCCTGGCGTTTGGCCTGGTGCTGGCGGCGCTTTACCCGTTGATCATTCCTCCTGACCTGACGCTGCAAGTGGCGACGTCGAGCCCCAATAGCCAAGTGTTCATGCTGGCAGGCTTCACAGTACTGGTACCGATCACCTTGATCTACAACACCTACGGTTTCCGTGTTTTCAGTGGCAAGATCGGTACTCCGCCTCAACGTTGAGAGCGTAACGACCGCTCGATTATCAATCTGTCGATCGCTGCCGACGCCGTTCCGCTGATCCGGAACACACAAAGCAAAGTGAACTCCCTTTGGGTGAATCCTTCCGAACCTGAAGAGACCTTTATGCCGGCGGAACGCTGGCGGCAAAGAATCATTGCTCGGGAGAGGATCATGAAAAGAATCTGTGTCTGTATCGGACTGTGCTCGGTGTTTTTATTGCAGGGCTGCTTCGAAGGCTCAAATGACGCGCCGAACAAGGATGGCGACAAAAGCAAGGCGTCCTTGCAAATACAAAAGGACAAGGCGCCCGAGCAGGGTAAATGATGGATGTTCGGAAGCGCCAGGTGCACATGCAAAAGTCAAATGGCGGATAGCCGCTAGTCGCTCTATCGGAACAAGGAGAAAGTGCTCTTCGTCCACTGTAAACAACGGTAAAACAGGACAGCTGCGATGTTCGCGGATAAAAAGAAAAAAGCAATGACTCAGTGGTTGCAACTGGCCAGAAATCCCGAACCCCAAATGTCTGTTGAAGATCAGTATGACGAGCTTCTGAGGATGGCCGACGACATGGAAGAAACAGGACTTGTCACCGCCAAGGAGTGGAGGCAACTGGTTCGAGACGCAAGTGCCGTTTTTGACTACGCCAGAGATCAGATTGACGGCGAAAACTAATTTGCCTCATGACTTCAAATTCGACCTGCTCGACGGTGACGACTGTCGTTGAGGTCATTCAGCTTATGTCTATCGCCGACGACACTGTTCATTACCTGTGACAAAAGCCGTTGGCTGGTACGTGTTGGTTTCACTGGTGCTACTGGGGCTGATGGGGAGGCGCCCCAGCAAGCTTTGCTGGGCAATGGCAAGATTTCCGTTATCGGCCAGGAGGGCTGACTCGCCGGTGTCGATTTGCAAGATTACTTGAACACCTCTGGCGGCGTGGAGCCTAAGCGTTATCAGTCAGAGGAGGGGTTAATCATGTCGCAAGCGCTCAGCTATTTCGCGATTGCCGTCGCGGTGATCATTTTGCTGGTTGACCTGTGGGCTATCGTCAGCGTGTTTCGCAGCGACAAGACGGTAGGGGCCAAAGCAGCCTGGGCTATTGGGCTTATCGTCTTTCCGGTTGTCGGGTTAATCGTTTGGGGTGTTGCAGGGCCTCGTGGAATCAAAGAAGGGCCATCGTCGCCCGAACACAGCAAAGGATAAGTAGCGCCCGTTGGTCGATATTGAAGGTTTTTGAAATCAACCTTTGAGGTGAGTCAGTTTCCATGCACGGCCAGTTTTACTGGCAGGTTGATCCATTGTAATGGAACTGATTGGGATCAACCCAGTGCACGACATGTGTCGCCGTCATCGTTTTTTTCATTTGGAATTAACCCAGTCATCACAGCAGGACGAATCCGGTTTGCCTAGAATTTTGACCTCTCAAGTGAGCGACACTGAGCTCACTGCGCGCGATGCGAAGATGTTTGGTTCTCCCAAGGAGCGGCTGGACTTCTACCGTCGAGAAATCCAGTACGAGACCGCCATCTTGTCCAACCGAACAAACGCGTACCTGACTGCGCAATCTTTTTTAGTGATCGCCTTCGCCTCTTGCATGGCCAACGTCAATCCGGAGTGGGGCAAGTTGTTTACGCTAGTGGTGCCTCCGTTCCTCGCGCTTCTGGGCATTCTCAGTTCATTGAATGCCTGGCCCGGCATTCGCGCAGCGTATGACATCATCGATCATTGGTATTACAAGCAAAACGAGCTGCTGAGGAGTGAACCGGTGATGGGGCTGGCCTATGATGAGTCGCCTTTGTTTTGCGAGCGTGAATCCAGCCATAAGGGATACCGTCAGGCACTGCTTTTTTCAGTACGTACTCCGTGGATATTTGCAGCATTCTGGGTATTGCTTGCCGGTTGGGCAATCTATATCCAGGTCTCCAATCCAGGTGCCTGATAATCCTCAGAAGGTGTGCAAAGCGCTGCCAGTGCGATTACAAAAGCGAGCAGTGCGAGAATGGCGACAGTGGGCGGCAGCATTGACGTACCACCTTGCGTCAGGCGCTTCCCTGACGCTGCAAAGCAGCACCAAGGAAGTGGGTTGGAGCGCATTGTCGGGCATCCTTAGCCAGGTAGTTTAGCCGCAAGGACGTCAATTTTTTCGATGGCAGGTGGTTCGGCAAACAGCTCGGTAGCCCTCGCCATAAGCGCCGCTGCGACCTTGCCCGAAAGATGAGCCTGCCGGCCTGCTTCATCCGGGAAGGCGTCAAATATGCCAAAAGTGGAAGGCCCCAAGCGGATAGCGAACCAAGCTGTTGTGGCTGGCTCCTCCTCCACTATTGAAAGGCCGCCCAAGAGAAAGCTCTCTACCTCCTTCTCTTTCCCGGGTTTTGCTTCCAGGCGAACGAACAACGCTACTTTGACCATGACGTGTCTCCTGCCTTAAGGACTACCTCATCATGCGCCATGTTTTCCAACAAGCCCAACGCGAATTCGCCATTTTGATGCCCAGGCTCCAGCCTGGGCATCAGAGTCAAGCGCGTATCTACTTAGTCTCCATCTACCTTTGAATCGGCAACCTGCTTGCCGAGAAGCCAGCACACGATGCCAAGCACGAGTGTAGCGAAACCCAGCGCGGCAATAGTCAGGGCGGGTGTGGTCATTGAATCCAGAATCACGAATTTGCGACTGAGGGCCAACAGAGCGATCAGCAGAACCGTTTTCACCTGGACGATGCTGTTACGTCGTAACGCCGGGCGAACGATTGAATGCTTGAACTCCAACGCAATCAGGACAGTGAAGATCGAGCCAAAAATCGACTGAAACACATCATGCTCGAGCGGATCGATTGTTCCCGATATCAACATGGGGAACAAATGCCGACAGAGCTGGAGCATCGACATGAGGATCACACTGGCGATGATAAGGCTCAGGGCGAAAACGATTATCTGCTCGAACTTCTCATAAGCATTCATCAGTGCCCACTGCACCCGGAAACGCTTAAAAGAGGAATCTGGTTCTGATAGCACGCGCTTGGTCATGGACGAATCCTCCGGCTCATGGCCCTGTAGCCCGCGCCACGATCCTGCAATGTTCAAGAGGGTGGCGGTTGTCGCCATCTCGTGAGCCTTCAGTATCATCTATACCGGTACCGGTTGCATCCAGAAGGTGTTGACATGCCGTAGGGTAGGGACGGCAGCCTGAAGATAATGGTGCAGGCGATTATTGAGAGGCGTCTGAATCTGCTGGAATGGCGGTGGGGATTTGCCACGAAGGCTTTTTGCCGCCCCGGCTATCGAAAGTTCGCCGCGCCTTGCGGAAGTCTTCGACGTGTTCGACTACCCAGGTCCACATGGGAGACATGCGGATCAACAGTCCCATGCCCAGTGGCGTCAGTTCGTACTCGACACGAGGCGGAATTTCACCGAACTCGTGCCGGGCCAGCAGGCCATCACGCTCCAATCGCGTGACCAAGAGAGCCGTTGCTGAAAACACTTTGCGGGCATGGGGCATCGACCTGCTGATCGATGCTCCCAGTGTCAAAGAGCACTAGCGCAGCAGATGCACTGCCAGGCCCACGAGCGCGCAGCCCAGCAACACCTGGATAACGCCCCGCTTGAAGCGAAACAAGGCAATGGCGGCGGATATCGCAATCAGCGCTGAAGGCCAGTCGAGACTGGCGCTGAAGCCTTTTGGCCAAAGGACGTGATAACCAAAGAAGCAAGCCAGGTTGAGGATCACGCCAACCACGGCAGCGGTAATGGCCGTCAGTGGCGCAGTGAACTTGAGTTCATTGTGGGTGGATTCCACCAATGGACCGCCTGCGAGGATGAACAGGAACGAGGGGAGGAACGTGAACCATGTCACTACGGTGGCGGCCACAGCCCCGGCCAGGAAGACCTGATCGGCCCCGAATACCTGTGAGACATAGGCCCCGACAAACCCCACGAAGGCCACCACCATGATCAACGGCCCGGGCGTGGTTTCCCCCAGCGCCAGGCCGTCGATCATCTGTGTGGGTGTCAGCCAGCCATAGTGACCGACCGCGCCCTGATACACATAGGGTAATACCGCATAGGCTCCACCAAAGGTCAGCAACGCCGCCTTGGTAAAAAACCAGCCCATTTGGGTGAAGGTGCCTTCCCAGCCAAAAACGGCGGTCAACACGCCCATCGGTAGTACCCACAACCCGACGCCGATGAGTGCCAGCGCTGTCAGTTTCATCCAGCTGAAACGGGCGTGTTCCGGGGGAGGGGTGTCGTCGTCGATCAGAGCCGGGCCAAAGGATTTCTTGTCGGCGCGATGGCCTCCGGTCCTGAATTTCTCGGGTGCCAGGCGGCCGCCGGCATAACCGATCAATGCCGCCCCCAGCACGATCAAGGGGAACGGAACGTTGAACGCGAAAATCGCAGTGAATGACGCCGCCGCTATCGCCCACAGCCAGTTATTTTTCAGCGCCCGAGATCCGATCCGATGGGCCGCTTGCACCACAATAGCCGTCACGGCGGGCTTGATCCCATAGAAGAGCCCGGCCACCACGGGCACTTCGCCGAATGCGATATACATCCAGGACAGGGCGATCAGAATGAACAAGGAGGGCAGCACGAACAGTGCCCCCGCGATCACGCCCCCCCAGGTTCGATGCATCAGCCAGCCAATGTAAGTCGCCAACTGCTGGGCTTCAGGCCCGGGCAGCAGCATGCAGTAGTTGAGCGCATGCAGGAAGCGGCGTTCGGAGATCCAGCGCCGCCGCTCTACCAACTCCTGGTGCATGATCGAAATTTGCCCGGCTGGCCCACCGAAGCTGATAAAGCCGAGCTTCAGCCAAAACCAGAACGCCTCACGCAGACTGACGGTTTGCGGCCTCGGCAATTGGTTTTCAATCGTGGGTGCCATCACTTTACTCGTTGGATTGGTCATCGTTCACAAACCCGGCGAGCAGGCCATCGAAGACAGCACTCGCAGCAGCAAGAAGGTGGTCGTCATGGAGGATAGTTTCGCGCAGCCCCGTGAGCACGCGCTCGATACCGGCAGCCTCTTCAGGTTGAACACCACCAACATCGAGGTAATGCACCAGCGCCGCAATGCGGTTCAGGCCGCAGTCCTGGAGTTCAAAACTGGCTTGCAAAACTTCAAAGCTCACGCGGTTGCCGACATGGCTGAAATCCGCGTTATCAAAATCGAACCCCAAGGCATCGGCCGGACAATCCTGCGGCGTGTTCAGCCAGAGGATCCGGGCGTCAGGGTCAATGAAACGGCGGATAAGCCAGGCGCAAGCCAGGCGATCAACCCACGGACGTTTGCGGGTTGCCCAGACACGTCCCCGGTAATCATCACAATTAAGCACCGTGACAGGCTGGCTGCTGCTGTGTGGCTCGTCCGGGGACAGGGCGCGGCTGATGGCAACTTCAAGCCCCCGCAAGGCTTGGTCCGTCTGCTGCCTCGGCCTGCCTGGGAAGTAATCGATATGGGTCAACTGCTCGTAAGTTTTACGCAGCTTGCGAACCTGTTTCGTAATGGCCGAGACGCTTTCAGTATTGAGAAGTCCCGCGCACGCTTCGATTTCAGCGCGCAGCTTGTCGTAGTCATCGCTGCGATCGAACAAATGGACAAAACGCTCACCGCCAGGGTCGACGACGGGCAGGATAAATGCGGTGCCATTGATGGCCAGAATGTCGCGTTCGACAGCGGCCAGCGTTTCACGACAGGTGCCGATGTCGGGCAAGAGATAGACTCCATCGCGCAACACCGCTGCACCCGATGCTTTCAAGGCACGCCACGCCCGCATGCGTTCGGTGGCATTGGCAGTAGGTAAACCGAGTATTAGCGCCAGCCAGTTTTTCATGCAGAGAAAGAAATTTATTTTGTAGTGAGCGTTACGTTACCTATGAACTGAGTATTTGCAAAGCGCCCGTTTTTCAACGAGGGTGATGACGACGCCAGCGGGAACGCGGACGCTGATCTCAATGAGCAAAATCAGCTGGACGGGTTCGACGTGGATGTGGCCAAGGCGGTTGCCCAGCGTCCCGAGGTGTTCGATTTTCCGGTCGAGTATTACCAGTCACCTGCGGTGATCGTGGTCAATGCCAAAGATAAGGACATCACTTCGGGTAAAGACCTGTCGGTGAGCTTGGATAGCACGTAGGTGCGCCGCGGTAGTGTTAAATGCACGATGCCTGAGCTTGAGCTGGACATAGATGAAGGGAACGAGCTTGGGTAAAGGCGCCGCATCTCCGGTCTGCACGAGCAGCGGGACACGCTGACCAGAAGCGTAACGGCACTGACAATGGTTCACCATGAACACAACGTACATGGCCCGTTGAGAGAGTGGACGTCAGAAGCGGGATTGTCGAATCAGGGCCTTAGGCTGCTCATGAACATTTCTGACATAGCATCTGGTTTAACATAATATACATTACACGTAACAAAATATTACGAGATCCGTCCGGTTGCGCACCCGATTTCAATCTCCACCGTGACTCTCCAACGCACCTTGCCTTTGATGCGCGGCGATCTCTCTATTTCAAATGTACGGCTCTCAATCCTCGTGACGCGTCAGCTTTTCTATCAGCTCTCTATGCTGTGGATACTGCATTGTGAGCTTCCGCCGATTCCCCATTTCCATATCCGCGAAATCAAATCCCGGTGAAACCGCTTCGCTGATCAAGCCAAATCCGCTTTCGCCATTGAGCAGCCTGGAGGCTTTCCAGATTCCGCCCGGTACGTGCATTTGCAAATGTTGTCCTGCCAGAATGTCGCTGCCCATCACTAGCGTCTGCAACGAACCGTCAGCATGAATAAGGCTGTACTCGATGGCGTCGCCCAGATGGAAATAATGCAGGATGTCCGACTGGTTGAAATGGAACTGGCCAATTGGTGATTCCTCAGTCAACAGGTAATAAATGGACGTCATCAAATAACGTGGGCCGGCCCGGGTTTCGAGCATATCTCGATGATCTGCCTGAAATGTCCTGCGGAAATAGCCG
Organism: Pseudomonas sp. stari2; assembly: GCF_040760005.1. Lineage (NCBI taxonomy): Bacteria > Pseudomonadati > Pseudomonadota > Gammaproteobacteria > Pseudomonadales > Pseudomonadaceae > Pseudomonas > Pseudomonas sp. Stari2. The sequence continues at coordinate 3,381,421 of NZ_CP099760.1, read as the reverse complement.
CCCTCGACATGAGCTTCAAGCTCAAGGGCGGCAATGACGTCTTTGGCGTTCATTTGATGACCTTCTCCATTGAATAAGCAGCGGATTTTCGTATAGCTCAACTAAAGGCTCATTTAGTGTAGTTAATCTAAAATACCGCCACATTCGAAGAAGTTCGCTACATTTAAACTCTCAGCCTTACCAAGCCGCAATATGCGAATCCGCCCTCGGCTCAGTCCCGCCACACAACACGCCGCTGACCGGATCGCGAAGAATAATTTGCCCCCGTCCATAATCCGTCAGATCACAGGCAATCCGCACTTCATGCCCCAGGCGCATCAAGGCATTGGCCAGATCCCTAGAAGCTCCCTGCTCGATCCCAACCTTCATCCCCCCCAACCATTGCCATCGCGGAGCGTCCAGCGCCGACTGCGGATTCAATCCGAAATCCACCAGATTCATGACCATCTGCACATGCCCCTGAGGCTGCATGTACCCGCCCATCACGCCAAACGGCCCTAGCGCCTTGCCATCCTTGGTCAGGAACCCCGGAATAATCGTATGAAACGTCTTCTTGCCCGGCGCCAGGCAGTTGGCATGGTCCGGATCAAGACTGAACTCCTGCCCCCGGTTCTGCAGTGCAATGCCGCTGTCTGGCAGCACCACACCCGAACCAAAGCCGTGGTAATTGCTCTGGATGAACGAAACCATATTGCCCTGGCCATCGGCCGTCGCCAGATACACCGTGCCGCTGGCGTGAGGATCACCAGGCTTGGGTGGCTGAGCCTTCTCGTTGATCTGGCCACGACGCCGAGCGCTGTAGTCATCACTCAACAGATCGGCCACCGCCACACGCATGTGCAGTGGATCAGTGATGTAGTGCAAGCCATCACTGTAGGCCAGCTTCATCGCCTCCAATTGACGATGCCAGGTCTGTTGGCTGTCGCGATGATCGAAGTCGAAACCCTCAAGGATCTTCAGCGCCATCAGTGCAACCAGACCCTGACCGCTTGGCGGGATTTCCCAGACATCCACACCACGATAATTGACGTGGATCGGCTCCACCCACTGCGCACGGTAATGTTCCAGATCCGTAGCTCGCAGATACCCGCCAGTAGCCCGCGAATGAGCATCCAGCCGTTGGGCCAAAGCGCCACGATACAAACTCTCACAGCGGCTCTCAGCCAACTCTTCAAGCGTCCGCGCTTGCGCCGGATTGCGAAACAGCTCCCCTGCCCTCGGCGCCCGCCCCTCAATCAGGAAGGTATTGAACCAGGCGTCCAGCACCGCGTCGCGATGGGGACTGAACTCGTCCAGAGCAACCTGCCACTGATGGGCAACCACAGGCGACAGCGGAAAACCATCCCGCGCCAGGCTGATCGCCGGTTGCAGCAAATCAGCAAACGGCAACACCCCAAAGCGTTGAGAAAGCTCCGCCCAGGCCGACGGACAACCGGGCACCGTTACCGGCGTCCAGCCATACAACGGCATTTGTTCATGACCGGCCTCCTTGACGGCTTCGATGCTCAAAGCAGCCGGCGCATGACCATTAGCATTGAGTCCATGCAACTGATCCTTGAACCAGACCAGAGCAAAAGCATCACCGCCAAGACCGCAACCCGTAGGCTCGACCACGGTCAGCGCCGCTGCGGTGGCTATCGCGGCGTCGATTGCATTGCCACCCTTTTGCATCATCTCGATACCGGCCTGAGCGGCCAGCGGCTGGGACGCCGCCACCATGCCACGACGGGCAAACACGCTTTGGCGTTGCGACGGATACGGATACTCGTGAGCAGAAAAATTCAGCATGGCAAAGGCTCTTCAAAACAAGGATTCATTGACCGGATTTGATCCGGTTCCATTCGCGGGTCATCAGACGCTGGATGTTTTCCGGCAGGTCTGCGGAGACAAAGGTGTGACTGATCACTTCGTCGTTCGGGTAGATCCCCGGGTTGCCGCTGACCTTGGGGTCCATCAAGGGCGTGGCGTCCTTGTTCGGGTTCGCATACCCGACGTAGTCACTGACCGACGCAATCACCTCGGGTCGCAGCAAATAATTGATCACCGCATGAGCGTTGGCCACGTTGCTGGCATCCTTGGGAATCGCCAGCATGTCGAACCACAGGTTCACGCCTTCCTTGGGAATGACGTAGCGGATATCGATGTTTTTCCCGGCCTCGCGGGCCCGGGTCTGAGCCTGCATCACGTCGCCGGAGTAACCGATCGCCACACAGATATCGCCATTGGCCAGATCCGCGGTGTACTTCGATGAGTTGAAGTAAGTCACCGACGGCCGCAAGGTCATCAGCAGCTTCGACGCCTGCTTGTAGTCGTCCGGCTTGACGCTGTTGGGGTCCAGCCCGAGATAAAGCATGGCTTGAGGGATGATCTTTACCGGCGCATCAAGAAAGGCTACGCCGCAGCTTTTGAGCCTGGAAAGGTTCTGCGGATCGAACACCATGGCCCAGGAATCCAGCGGCACGTCCTTGCCCAGCACCGCTCGCACTTTCTCCTCGTTGTAGCCGATGCCCACGGTGCCCCACATATAAGGCACGGCATATCGATTGCCCGGATCGGCCGCCTCCAGACGCTGCATCAAGCGCGGGTCGAGGTGCTTCCAGTTATCCAGCAGTTCACGCTGGAGCGGCTGATAGGCGCCGGCGCGGATCTGTTTCGACAGAAACTGGCTGGAAGGCACCACCACGTCATACCCCGAGTGCCCGGAAAGCAACTTGGCCTCGAGCATTTCATTGGTGTCGAAGATGTCGTACTGCACCTTGATGGCGCTGTCTTTTTCGAAGTTCTTCAGGGTGTCGGGGCCGATGTAGTCGGACCAGTTGTAAACCTTCACCACCGGGTCGGCAGCCTGGATCATGGGCACAACGGCAGCGCAACACAGGGCTGCAAACACGCTCGATAAACGCATCGTCAATATCCTTGTGAATCTCACAACACGCGGCTGAGAAAGGCTTGGGTACGGGGATGAGAGGGATGGCTGAAAATCTGCTCCGGCGGTCCCTGCTCGATCAGTTCACCTTGATCGAGTACCACCACACGGTCGGCGACCTCTCGGGCAAAAGCCATTTCATGGGTGACCACCACCATCGTCATGCCCTCCTCCGCCAGTTCCTTCATCACTTGCAAGACCTCACCGACGGTTTCCGGGTCCAGGGCACTGGTGGGTTCGTCGAACAGCATCGCCTGGGGTTTCATGGCCAAAGCCCGGGCAATCGCCACCCGCTGCTGTTGACCACCGGAAAGCATCGACGGGTAATGGTTGGCCTTCTCCGCCAGCCCGACACGCTTGAGCAACGTCCGCGCTTGTTCCTCCGCCGCTTTGCGCGGCACACCCAACACCTGAATCGGTGCTTCGATAATGTTTTCCAGTGCGGTCATGTGCGGGAACAGATTGAAGCGTTGGAACACCATGCCGATGTCCCGCCGCTGACGGGCAATGTTGCGTTCCGAATCCCGTACCAGGCCGCCATCGGCCTTCGTGCGATAGCCCATGGACTGTCCATTGACCCGGATCTCCCCGGACTGAATGTCTTCCAGCAAATTGATGCAGCGGATAAACGTGGTTTTACCGGAGCCCGAGGCGCCGATCAGCACCACCACTTCACCGCGCCGCACTTGCAGGGAAATGCCCTTGAGAATCTCGAGGTTGCCGAACGACTTGTGAATGTTCAGCGCTTCGATGATCAGTTCGTCACTTTGATGCGCCATGATTAACGTCCCCTCAGCAGTTTCAGCGTGCTGCGACCGAACATCCGGCTGGATGCCGGCGGCGGCGACGACGGTCGGTCCGACTGGCCGAAACGTGTTTCCAGCCAGCGCTGGAAGAAGCCCCACAACGTGGTGAGCAACAGGAAATAGATCGCCACCACGAGGTACAACTCGAACACTCGGAAGGTCGCCGAGGTGACCATCTGCGTACTGAGCAGCAGCTCTTGCACGCCGATAACACTGACCAGCGTGGTGTTTTTAAGCATCACGTTGAACTCGTTGCCCAGCGGCGGCACGATGACCCGAAACGCCTGCGGCAAAACGATACGCCGCATCAGTTTGGCGAAGGTCATGCCCAGGGAACGCCCCGCCTCGTATTGCCCCTTGTCGACGGCACCGATACCGGCGCGGATGATCTCGGCCATGTACGCGCCTTCGTTGAGGCCCAGCGCAATAATCGCGGCCTGGATATTGCCGGGAATCATCAGTCCGAACAGTTCAATGTCTTCGAAGCGGAAAATCCCGCCCGCCGCCAGCGCCGTGTAGAGAAAGACGATCTGCACCAGCAAGGGCGTCCCGCGCATCAGCCACACATAAAAGCGCACGGGCAGATGCAGCAAAGGATTCTTCGATAGTCGCAGCAACGCCGCCGCCAATCCCAAAACACAACCCAATAACATGGCCAGCACACTGATCAGGCATGTCAGCCAGAGTCCGGTGAGGTAGACCCCGCTGGGCTGCAACAGATACTGCCAGAACACATCCCAATTGAAATTCATCAACGCCTACCTCAATCAAGCGTGTCGCTGGAGACGTGCCATTTACTCAGGAGCTGTTTGTAGCTGCCATCGCTGCGCATGTCGGTGATCACTTGCTGTACGGCGGCACTCAGTTGCGGATCGTCCTTGCGAATGCCGAGGCCTGTGAGGATCCGGCTGAAGGCTGGAACGCCCTCCTCGAACAGGTCCGGCGCCATCGCGGCGTAATACCCTGCGGTTTCCACTGTGGTGCCGTAAGCGTCGACCTGACTGATCCGCAGCGCCTGGAATGCATCGGTGTCGGTGTTGTAGACCACCAGTTTCATCGGTGGCTTGCCGGCCTTGGTCAGGCTTTCATTTTCGGTGTCGAGCAAGGTCTTGATGGTCGAACCGTTGAGTACCGCGATCTTGTGCCCGCTGAGATCCGGCAGCGCCTTGAGCCCTTTCGGATTGCCCTTGGGCACCACCACCGCCTGGCTGGAATACATGTAGTTGACGATGTCGATCACCTCGCGGCGCTCGGGTTTGTCGAACAACTGGTCGACGATCATGTCGCACTGTTTGGCCAGCAAGGCCGGCAGCAATCCGGAAAACGGAATCACCCGCCACTCGACCTTCTTGCCCCCCAGACGTTTGGCAACTTCCAGGCCCAGATCGACAGTCAGGCCCTTTGGCTTTTGCGCTTCATCGAAGGAAACCAGAGGCGGCGAATCCATGCCCGAGCAATAGGTGAGTTTGTCGACCTTGAGCAAACGCTCCGGCACGGTGGGTGCGGCAACCGCCCACTGCGTACAGAGCCCCAGGGAAATTGCAGCCAATAACAGGCGAGACGTATGCATGACCAGACACTCCAGTTCGGTTAGTAACGGGGCAGTTCTCAAAGTCAAAACATCGGCGGGTTCATTGCCCGCTCTGTGGTTATCTTTCCGATTGCAGAAACTTGATCAGCTCGGGGACCGTGCCTTCGATGTGCTCGCGCACCACCGCTTCTGCCTTGGCGGCATCACCGGCACGAATCGCGTCGAGGATCACCACGTGTTCCTCACGTGCACTCAGCGGCTTCTCTCCGTGTTGCAGCCAAAGACGCATGGGGGCTTCGATCAGCGAATAAAGAGCGCTGATCTGTTTCACCAGACGAGGTCGTCCGCTGAGGCTGCACAGGTACTCATGGAACTTGCGATGACGGCTGACCCAGGCCGCACTCTCGTCACGGTAGTCATCCATTTCATCGAGCAGCCGTTCCAGGGCCGTCAACTGACGTTCACCGATCTTCGGCACCGCTACACGAATCGCCAGCCCTTCCAGCGCGCTGCGCATCTCGAAGACTTCGTGCATTTCCTCGACATCCAGACCGCTGACAATCGCACCGCGATTAGGCCTTAGCGTCACCAGCCCCTGAGCATCGAGACGTCGAAAGGCTTCGCGTACAGGCATGCGGCTCATGCCGATTTCAGTGGCAATGTCCTCGGCAATCAGCCGGTCACCTTTGCGATAACGCCCCCCGCAGATGCCCTCCAGAAGAAAGTTGTAAGCCTCCTCCTCGGCGGTCATCGGTTGACGCTGGTCGTAAGCAGGAGCGAATTGCATGGCGGCACCTTTTGTCTTTTTGTATCCAATTATCCACGGATACAAAACAGCATAATGCATGCCAAAACTCACCTCGCCTCCCCAAGCGTTTGATTCAAATGAATTAAGGGAGAAATTCGAAGTTCCCAGCTATCAGATTTGCCGGAACAACCTTCGGAATCTGCTACCTAATGGCCCAATGCGAGACCAGAAATGGTGCAGAACGGTAGCTGAGTAACACTGAACCAAGATGGGGAATCCATCGATGAGCGCGTCCTTGGCGTAGTGCGTCATCGAGACAGTCATTCTCACGCAGTACCTGAAACACCGCCCTCGGCACTCACAAGCATTGTCGGGAATCGAGTGTTCCACTTAACCGAACCCACACGATGTTTGACTGCCAAGGCATAACCTCTCAGGCTGATAAAGGCAGTGCTGCCACAGCAAAGACCTGACAGCACCCTGACCCTTCAACCGGACGTGGAGCGGTAACGCTTGGAATTAAGACAGCTGCGCTATTTCGTAAAAATCATCGAACACGGCAGCTTGGGACGTGCAGCGCTTGAGCTGGATGTCGGCGTGTCAGCCCTCAGCCAACAGATCGCGAAGCTTGAAAGCGAGCTCTCAACTCGCCTGCTTAATCGCACCACGACCGGCGTCACACCTACCAGCTCCGGCACGGCGTTCCTGCACCACGCCCAGTTGTGCCTGCGACAGGCCGAAAACGCGATCACGGCCGCTCACCGCGGGCGGATGAGCGGGTATGTCACCGTTGGAATGGCGCCCACGACTGCCACGGTACTTGCCCTACCATTGATCAACGCGATGCGGGAGCGTTACCCGGATATCCAATTGCACCTGGTCGAGATGCTGTCCGGGCATCTGGCGACCCAGCTCAATGCCCGCCAGATCGACCTGGCCATTGTGTTTCAACTCGAAGGTGGCAAACGCTGGAGCGTGACACCGCTGCTCGACGAAAAGCTGTTTGTCATCAGTTCACCGCACCTGCCCGACGCACCACAGGGAACCCGCGTGCAACTGGCGGACCTGGGGCACCTTCCACTGGTGATGCCGACCGCGCAACACGGTTTGCGTTCTACGCTGACGGTTGCGTTCGAGCGTTCGGGCGTGGCGCCCAACATCATCATGGAGGTCGATGGTCTGGCCGTGTTGATGAATGCTGTACGCGCAGGTCATGCGGCCACCATCCAGCCCGGCGCGGCAGCGGCGCTCAAAGGTGAGTCGGGGCTTTCAGTGGTGGAAATTTCCGATGTTCACGTCGGTCGACGAAACCTGCTGGCGACATTACCTGATGACGAGCTGTCCCCCGCAGCACTCGCGGCGCGACGGGTGATCACCGATGTCGCCCGGCAGTTGGTCGTTGATCGACAATGGCCGGGGGCGTCGTGGATTGAGGAGCTCGCGTCATGATCCCCGCGCGCCCTCCTCGAGTTATCCGACACTCGCGGGATCCGCACCAAAGTCTTTACGAAAACTAAACGCCCCGACTCATTTCGCGCCTTTCGACAATAAGCTCACCGCTCTACCTTCTCTCCACTCGCGAGGAGCACTTCGTTCATGCCTCCTTGCGATTGAGGAGTAATGATGATCGATGTATTAGTGATCGGCGGTGGTAACGCCGCCCTGTGTGCAGCGTTGATGGCCCGAGAGGCCGGCGCCAGCGTCATGTTGCTGGAAGGTGCACCGAAAATCTGGCGCGGCGGCAATTCGCAACACACCCGCAACCTGCGCTGTATGCACGACGCACCGCAGGATGTGTTGGTCGATGCCTATCCCGAAGAGGAATATTGGCAGGATCTGCTGAAAGTGACGGGCGGGATGACCAATGAAAAGCTTGCACGGCTTGTCATCCGCGCTTCATCGAACTGCCGTGACTGGATGCGCTCCCATGGTGTGCATTTTCAACCTTCGCTGTCGGGTGCCCTGCATGTCGCGCGCACCAATGCGTTTTTCATGGGTGGCGGCAAAGCGTTGGTCAATGCGTACTTTCGCAGCGCCGAGCGGCTGGGCGTCAAGATCCGCTATGACGCTCACGTCACTGACATCGAACTGAAGGGCCACGCGTTTGTTGCAGCGCACCTCGGTGAGCGTGAGGTCGATGGCCAGCATTTCCCCGCCGAGCGCATTCAGGCCAAAGCCTGCGTTCTGGCTGCGGGCGGATTCGAATCCAACCGCGAATGGCTCCGCGAAGCCTGGGGTCAGAACGAGCGCGGAGAATGGCCTTCCGACAATTTTCTGATTCGCGGGACGCGCTTCAATACCGGTGTACTGCTGCGGCGCATGCAGAGCCTGGGGGCCGACTTTATCGGCGACCCGACCCAGGCGCATATGGTCGCCATCGACGCCCGAGCCCCGCTGTATGACGGGGGTATCTGCACTCGCATCGATTGCGTATCACTGGGCGTGGTCGTCAATCGCGATGGCGAACGCTTCTACGACGAAGGCGAAGACTTCTGGCCCAAGCGCTATGCGATCTGGGGCCGTCTGGTGGCCGGTCAGCCCGGACAACAGGCCTACTCGATCATCGACCAGCAAGCCGTCGGCCGTTTCATGCCTCCGGTGTTTCCAGGCACCAAAGCCGATTCGCTACAGGAACTGGCCCGGCGGTTGAAGCTTCCTGTTGAACAATTCGTCAAAACCATCGAGCACTACAACGCGGCCTGCCGTGTCGGTACGTTTGATCACACCGCACTGGACGATTGTCGCACCGAAGGTTTGAACCCCGCCAAGACCCATTGGGCCCGCCCCTTGGTAAAGCCCCCCTTCTGCGCCTACCCACTCAAGCCAGGCGTGACGTTCACTTATCTGGGGCTGGCGACCGACGAAACCGCAGCCGTTCACTTCAAGGGTGAGGCGAGTCCCAACCTGTTTGTCGCAGGAGAAATGATGGCGGGCAACGTACTGGGCAAGGGTTATACCGCCGGCATCGGCATGGCCATTGGTACCGCCTTCGGTCGCATCGCCGGTGTGCAAGCCGCGGCTGCGGCCGGCTTACCGACCCCTTTTATCACGGAGCCCCAACATGCAGCTGTTTGATCCCAAGGCACCGGGTCATTTGATTCCCGTACTCAACCTTGATGAAAGCGAAGTTCAGCGACAAATGACCGTTTGCAATGCCTGCCGTTACTGCGAGGGCTTCTGCGCTGTATTTCCGGCCATGACACGACGTCTGGAGTTTTCTCAGGCGGATATCCATTACCTGGCGAACCTTTGCCATAACTGCGGCGCATGCCTGCATGCCTGTCAGTACGCTGCCCCTCACGAATTCGAAATCAATGTGCCCAAGGCCATGGCCAAAGTCCGCCTCGACACTTATGCCGAGTACGCCTGGCCGCAAATGATGGGCAAGTTGTACCGGCACAACGGGCTGACGCTCGCGCTGGCGTCCGGCGCGGGGTTGGCATTGTTCCTCTGCCTCACGTTGATGGTGATGGGCAACCTGTTCACGGCGATGCCCAGGGGAAATTTCTTCGGGATCTTCCCGCACAACACCCTGGCCGTAATGTTCGGTGCAGTTTTCGGATTCGCGGTACTCGCGTTAACCCTTGGCGCGCGGCGCTTCTGGCGCAATGTTTCACCGGCCGACGCGCCCGCGCAGGAAAAAACCGCCGCTGCACTGGAAGCCACGGCCAATGTCGCCCGGCTCAAATTTCTGGACGGTGGCCATGGTGAAGGCTGCAATAACGCTGATGATCGATTCACCCTGTGGCGACGGCGCTTCCACCATTTCACCTTCTACGGCTTCATGCTGTGTTTCGCAGCCACTGGAGTCGCCACGCTCTACCATTTCCTTCTGGACTGGTCGGCGCCCTACCCCGTCCTGAGCTTACCGGTGATGCTGGGCATCGCAGGTGGAGTCGGTCTGCTGATAGGCCCCGCAGGCCTGTTGTGGTTGAACCTGCGTCGCAACCCTGAGCACGGCGACGACAATCAGAAACCCATGGATCGTGGCTTTATCGCGCTGCTGTTCCTGGTCAGCGCCAGCGGCCTGGCACTCCTGGCGTTCCGTGAAACCGCAGCCTTGGGCCTGTTGCTGGCAATCCATCTCGGCCTGGTAATGGCGTTTTTCCTGACCATGCCCTACAGCAAATTCGCCCATGGCATCTTCCGCGGCGCCGCGCTGCTCAAGTACTCCATCGAAAAACGCCAACCCAACCCGATCAACGCAGGTAGCGACTGATCGGCGATCCATTCATTCCAAAAACAATATTGATCACCACGGTAGCCATGATGAAAACAACAACTCAAGACACCCGATCCAAGGGGTCGAAACTGGGCGCCATCCTGCGGGTCACCAGCGGCAATTTTCTCGAACAGTTCGATTTTTTTCTGTTCGGCTTCTATGCCACTTACATCTCGCAGACCTTCTTTCCTGCCACCAGCGAGTTCGCCTCGTTAATGATGACCTTCGCCGTATTCGGCTCGGGATTTCTGATGCGGCCGCTGGGCGCTATCGTGCTGGGCGCATACATCGACAAGGTTGGCCGGCGAAAGGGGCTGATCGTGACGCTGTCGATCATGGCCGCGGGTACGGTCTTGATCGCCTTGGTTCCGGGCTACGCCAGCATAGGCATCGCAGCGCCGATATTGGTGTTGCTCGGGCGACTGTTGCAGGGATTCTCCGCAGGTGCAGAAATGGGTGGTGTTTCCGTGTACCTGGCTGAAATCGCCACGCCCGGACGCCGGGGTTTCTATACCAGTTGGCAGTCGGCCAGCCAACAAGTGGCGATCATTCTTGCGGCTGCGTTGGGCTATACGATTAACGCGTCTATGGAGGCCGCCGACGTTGCAGCCTGGGGCTGGCGTATCCCATTCTTCATTGGTTGCCTGATTATCCCGTTCATCTTCATCATTCGCCGCTCGCTACAGGAAACCGATGCATTCAAAGCGCGCAGCCATCACCCAAATGCCAGCGAAGTCTTTCGCTCGATGCGGGACAACTGGCGCACGGTACTGGCGGGCGGGCTGCTGGCGTCGATGACCACTACCACGTTCTATCTCATTACCGTCTACACACCGACGTTCGGCCGCTCCGTACTCAATCTGAGCACCACTGACAGCCTGGTGGTCACGCTCTTCGTCGGCCTCAGCAATTTCATCTGGCTGCCCATCGGAGGCACACTTTCCGACCGTATCGGCCGTCGTCCCTTGCTGCTGGCAATCAGCTTGCTGTGCATCTTTACTGCGTATCCCGCCATGCACTGGCTGGCCGCAGCGGCAAGTTTCGAGCGATTGCTCGCGGTGCTGCTGTACTTCTCTTTTTTCTTTGGCATTTACAACGGCGGGATGGTTGCAGCACTGACTGAGGTAATGCCTCAGAACGTACGAGTTGTAGGATTTTCACTGGCATTCAGTTTGGCAACGGCTGTGTTTGGCGGTTTTACACCCGCCGTATCAACAATCCTGGTGCAGGCAACAGGTGACAAGGCGTCGCCCGCCTACTGGCTAATGTTTGCTGCGTTGTGTGGGTTCACAGCGACGACGATCCTGTATCGCAGGCAAAAAGCAGTGCCAGTCAACGTTTGATGAAAGAGAGGGCTCGGTGGGTCTCAGGACGTTGCGCTGAATAAATATCGCGCCTTGGCCTGCATTGACTCGTCTACGTGACGCCATCAGATCACACTGTCCGATTCGACTCTGAGGAAGAATGCCAACGCACTCAGAACGTTTATCACCGGCAGTGACTCCTCATGGACGACGGTGTGTGACGGCCCAATACTGGTATGGCGACGATAAGTAGCGCGTGTGTGATCCCGTCAGAAGGGGCGGTTCACTTCTAGTTGGCGCGCCCGCTCGCCTACTGCCCCGAATGGCATACACGGGGCTGTGGGCGGGTGTTGGTTAGCGGATGGAAGAGACAAGCGTCGGAAAAAAGGGCCTCAGTCGAGCAGGTGCATCAGGTGTCTACCCAACATGGATTCGGCAACCTGTGGAGTGGTCAACTAATCCCGGACACGACGTTAAGTTTTTTCTCGGCCTGAGCTGGGGCCAGCCCATCGTTGAACTGGTGCGGTCGAATCCAGTTGTACCGATGCATCAGATAATGACTCATGTCTCGATGCGCTTCTTGGGCCGTCATGTAGCCCACGGTCGGTATCCATTCAGATTTCAAGCTGCGAAAAACGCGCTCCATCGGCGCATTATCCCAACAGTTTCCACGACGGCTCATGCTCTGGTGCATGCGGTAACGCCAAAGCCGTTGGCGATGAAGAGATAGACCTTCAGTCCGAGGCTATCTATTTCTCAATCTTCTTATCTGGACGCTACCGGGTAAATTACGCGGAAACCATCGCTATGTGACTGCGCTTTTGCGCCGATTAGCGACGGCCAGGCTTCGCCTGTCGCTATGCATATTTAAACCTCAGGTGTTCCGTCATCCCCAGGCGTCGTCGACTTCAATTCCCAGATAAAGCAGTCCTCGTTGCGTAGTTGGGCCTGATGTATCCAGGCCGCGATAGCAAACCTTGTTTGTTCGGTGATCCAGAACTTCACTGGCCCGCTGCGTCTTCTGCTAAATAACCACGGCTCGTGTTGATACGTGCTCGCCATGGGCGACTTCGCGCACGCAGAGCTTGGTTAAGCCGGACGCAATAGCATGGCCGAAAACTACGCAGGATTACCTTGCGATGTAATCGACTGATCCTGAGATTACAGGCATCCACACCGACCTACCTGTAATCCGCGTTAGCCCTGTTGTTTTTTCAGGTAATCCGGTGACAAATCTCTAACCGAGGCACACCCCATATTCGCGAGAGTACGATCCAACTCGTCTCGAATGATGCTAAGGACTTCGCTGGCGCCCTCCTCGCCGGCTACGGCCAATCCGTAAAGGAGAGGTCGACCGATGAGCACTGCGTCGGCGCCGAGCGCCAAGGCTTTGACCACATCCGATCCTCTTCTGAAACCGCTATCCACTAATACCTTTCCTGGGTGAATGGCAGAAATCTCCTGCAGAGACAGCATAGGTGAACAGCTCGAGTCTAGCTGGCGTCCACCGTGATTAGAAAGCACCACACCATCGGCCCCCAGGGCCATACAGCGGGTCGCATCTTCGGGGTGAAGAATCCCTTTAACAATAAGGCGATGCGGCCACATGGCTCGTAATCGCTCAAGAGAAGCCCAGTCAAAGCTTGCGTCCATTTTTCGGGAAAGCAGCGCGGCCTGGAGTTCCACATTGTCGGCATCCTGATTGGCAAAGTTCGCCATCTGAGGTATTCCCCCAGCAAGCAAGCTGAGCGACCACCGAGGGTGCAACGCTCCATCCAACATCACCTTGGGTGTGTACTTGAATGGAAGGCCAAATCCACTGCGCAGATCACGCTCGCGCTTTCCGTTCACGGCGACATCGGTTGTGAGCACTAAGGTTTTATATCCAGCAGCCAGGGCACGTGAGACAAGTTGATCAGCAAGGGAAGGATGTACAACGTACAGCTGGAACCAAAGATCACCGCCGGCTTTGTCGGCAACTTCCTCGATTGATGCATTGGCAGCTGTAGAAAGCATAAATGGGATACCCGCTTTCGCCGCAGCCCTTGCCAATGCGATATCGCCCCTCGGCCAGAAAACACCGTTGAGCCCCATTGGCGCAACCATAAGCGGCAATGGCTGAGACGTGCCGAACACCTCAACACTGAGGTCTCGATGGGCGACATCAACCAAACGCCTTGGGACCAGCTCCCATTGATCGAAAGCATCCCGATTCCGCTGTAGACATTTTTCATCATCCGCACCACCGTCAAGGTAGTCGAAGACCATCTGGGGAAGGCGCCGCCGTGCCAGGGAGCGAAACCCTTCTACGCTAAATGCTGAGTTCATGGAGCCCTCAAGGCAGTACAAAAATCCAAAAGAAAAACCCCACTCTATTGAGCAGGGCCTGATTGATCAAATCGATATTATTCCCTGCTCGAATAGATAGAATTTATTCGGATGATGCTGGCAGACCTACCGAAGTTTGCTGACGTCCAGCAAAACCGGGAGCAGTTTCGACCAGAAACAGGCCTGTGAAAGCTGCTGCCAGCGAGACCGCGCCCACCACCATCATCGGAACAGACAAACCGTATAGGTCAGCCAGACCACCGGCGATAACCGGCATTAAAACGCCGCCGATCAACTCGCTTACGCCCGTTGGCACACCGACTGCGGAACCCGTCATGTTGGAAGGTACCGACTCGCTCGGAATAACGGCCAAGAACAATGGAGCGATTCCAAAGCCGAAGATGCCGGCAGCGAAAAGAATAGAAAACATCACTACCGGGCCTGCATGACTGAGAGCAAACGCAAGCATTAAAACGCCGTACATCGTGGCGCAAGCCACTAGCACGGATTTACGGCCCCAGCGATCTGATAGCGCAGGCACAGCGATCATCCCGATGAAACCACCAAATCCCCAGCCCGACACGATCAGCCCCGTTGTGCTCAACGACAGACCGACCACCTGTGTGAGGTATAGAGCTACAAAGGTCGAAAACACGAACAAACCGGTTTGGAACAGCGAGCCAATAATTGTCGTCACCCAGATATTGCGAAATCCGAAAACACTCCTGAGAGGTGTGCTTTCGACAGCTTCGGCTCCAGGAAGACTCTTGCTTGGCTCTCGCATCAGCTTGGCCAACATGACCGTCAGGATCAGTCCAGGGATCCCCAGTAAGAAAAATACCCACTCCCACGGCATGTACAGGCTCAACTGAGTCGCGATGATTGGGCCCAGGCCGATACCGAGTAACGGAAAGAACGCTTGGTGAATCCCCATGTTGAGCCCACGCCGTTTAGGCGTCGAGATCTCAGCAAGCGTTGCAACGCTTGCGCTGAATACACCGCCCTCGCCCACGCCAAGCAGCCCTCGGACAACCAGCATGCCGGTGAAGCTTTTTGCAACCCCGGTCATCCAGGTCATCAGTGAGAAGAAGATGCCAGAGTAGACCAGAACCTTTTTCCGTCCGTGGCGATCACTCAGACCACCAAGAAAATAGGTTGATAGCGCCCACGTCAACGCCAGTACGGAAGCAATGGCTCCGGCCTGGGTATTACTCAATCCCAACTCTGGAATCAAAATCGGGAACAGGTATACAACTATCAGCCGATCAAGGCCCACAATGCCGAACAGCACTGCAAGCAACCAAACCATTTTCCACTCGTAAGCCGAATCACCCTGCGATTTTTGTTGCATGTCATATACCCAAGGGAGCGTGGAATCGATTAATTGGACTCAAGGTCGCCAACGAGAACGACTTCGTCGTCCGCACGGGCTGATGCGTCTTCGGTTACGGGCCGGCGAGACTCAGCATTGAACAGCAGACGTGTCACGTCACTACGGGAATAGTGGCCAACCGGATCTGCCGCAACCTTGGCCAGTGTGACGGCATCGAGATTCACATCCGCGTAGAGCAGACCTTCTCGATCCGGCGCCAAGGGAGTCGCCAAGTCCGCGCCGTCTGGGCCATAAATTCGTGCGTATCCGCCACCCACCTTAAGCAGGCTGCGGGTATCATCGTTTTGGCAAAGGAACTCGACCACGTCTTCGGAAACCATCCCACAGGGAGCGAGGACAAAACACTGGCCTTCGACGGCGTAGGTACGACTTACGGCGTTATTAACCTCGCCACCAATTGCTGGGGTGACGTCCGTATAGAGGGAAAAACCTGGCCATGCAGCCACGTGAATCTGCTCGTGCTTGCTGTACATGGCGAACTTCGTTAGGGGCTGGATATGCTCCCAGCAGCAGAGTCCACCAAGCCGTCCAAGGTTGGTTTCATGAACTTGGATGTCACTACCGTCGCCCTCCCCAAACACCATGCGCTCAGCGACAGTCGGCTTGAGCTTGCGACGCGTCGACAGGGTACGCCCTTGGTCATCGATAAAAGCCTGAGCCATATACAAGCTCCCATTAGACTTCTCAGTAAAACCAACGCATACGAAAATCTGGTGCTCCGCAGCCGCTTGCTCCAGGCGCCGATAGTCGGGGCTATCGATCACCAAAGCCTGTTCGTGGTAGCTGAGCATGTATTGCATTGCCCATGCGGGAGAACCGAGCCAGAAAAACCACGGATAACCCGGGATGAAGTTCTCGGGAAATGCAATCAACCGGGCCCCGCTAGACGCCGCATCAGCAATGAGCCGAATGCATTTATCGACGGTCGCCGCACGATCCATAAAAACAGGTGCGGCTTGTACCACCGCGACTCGATACGAAGTTGAAGAAGACATGGAAACCTCAAAAAATATGGCACGCAGCCGTCCCCTGCATCTTTGATGAAAACGAGCAGGAAAAATGTGCTGAAGATCTTGTCAGACTTGCTTGAGCTTCCCTGGGGCTAGGGTGTTGGCGCCCTCGCTCCACGAGAAAGCGCCTTAGTGGCTGACGGCAACGTCTGAAAAGCTTTGCTTCTGCAAGGCGACGTGCTGTTGTGCCACCAACTCGGTCGCACTATGACCTAGGCCCAATGCATACGGCCCCCGAGCCACCGTCCAGCCTTGCGCTTTGGCGTCAAAGTCTGCGAGCAACCGCGTATCCACTTTTAGGGTTACAGAACGTGTTTCCCCTGGCTGGAGCTCGATCTTGCTCCAACCCAACAAGCGGTGCTGCGCCCTGCCGGGCATGCCCGTCAGGTAGAGTTGAGGTACGTCCTTCCCGGTGAGTTTGCCGGTGTTGGTCACTGTGAAAGAAACAACGAGTGGAGCCATCTGCTCAACCTTCAAGTCGTCGTACTTGAATTGCGTGTACGAAAGGCCATAACCGAACGGGAACAATGGGTTGGTTTTCTTTCGCGCAAACCATTTGTAGCCGACATCGGCGCCTTCGATGTTGTAGTCGACGTCGATCCTGGCGTTTTCAGCACCACCAAACCCAGGCACCTCGGGACGAGGTAGCTGTTTCAGATCAGCAGGGAACGTGATCGGGAGACGTCCTGAAGGATTAACCTTTCCGGTCAGCGTACGAGCAATGGCTTCACCGCCGCCGGCACCGGGGTACCAAGCTTGCATTACTGCCGCCGTTTTGCTCAGCCAGGGCATACTGACGGCGCCTCCGGTTTCCAAAACAACAATCGTTTTACCGTTCGCCGAGGCAACCGCGTCGATCAAACCATTCTGACCATCAGGCAGTTCCAGATCGTATGTGTCGTAGCTTTCCATCATCCATTGCGTCGCGAACACGATGACGAGATCAGCGTTCTTCGCCAGCGCGGCAGCCTCTCCAGGATGACGACCGTCGTTGAAGGTGATCGTGGCGTCTGGGAGTTCCGCTTTCAGAGCCTTAAGTGGCGAGCTTCTGTGCCATACCATTTCACGCAATGTGGAGAACTGCCCTTCCCCTCCGGTATGAATAGCCAGTCCTACACCTTCAGGTTCCACAACTTGGGAAGAACCGCCTCCGGAAAGCACCCCCTTGTCTGCGTTACCACCCACCACCAAAATCTTCTTGATTGAACTATTCAACGGCAGCACGCTATTCTCATTGCGCAGCAGCACCATCCCTTCTTCAGCGGCTCGCTGTGCGACAGCTTTACTCGCCGCATAGTCAATGGGTGTTTTGACTGGAGGGTGCTCGAATAGGCCGACATCAAACATCGAGCGCAGAATTCGCTGGCTCATCTCAGCTAAGCGAGCCTGATAGGCTGGATCTTGCTCTGCTTTGGCAAGCAAGGGTCTATCGAAGAAAACATCGCCAAACAACCACTTGTCCAACTGTGTCCCCATCTCGATATCGACACCATGCATGGCTGCCTCGACCCCGTGAACCGAACCCCAGTCAGACATGACAAACCCGCGATAGCCCCAGCGATCTTTCAACACTCGTTGAAGTAACTCAGCGTTGTCGCACGCGTGCGTACCATTCACTCTGTTGTATCCGCACATGACCGCGCCGGGTTGGCCACGCTCAATGGCGATCTGGAACGCGAGCAAATCACTCTCGCTCATGGCCCGGTCGTCGATCACAGCGCTCATGCCCATCCGCGCGGTCTCCTGATCATTCATCGCAAAATGCTTGATCGTCGACAGCACATGCTGACTTTGAATGCCTTTGATATTTTCACCAGCCATAGTCCCGGCCAGCAATGGATCCTCACCGAAATACTCAAAGTTTCTACCGTTGCGGGGATCGCGCGCGAGGTTCACTCCGCCCGCAAGCATGACGTTGAAGCCCTTGCTCCACGCCTCTTGGCCAATCATCTTGCCGCCGTCGTAGGCGACTTCAGGATTCCAACTTGCGGCGCTGCTGAGTCCTGACGGCAACGGCGTCCCTCCATCACCTGGCCGTACGTTGGCGGGGTTGGCAACTCCGAGGCTTGCATCAGTGATTTGAAGTGCAGGAATACCTCTCGCGACATCCGCAGGCACAAACCCTGCTGATCCAATAGCCCCTTGCGGAACTGCAAACCCAAGAATAGGCATGGCCATTTCGCCATGAACTCGACGAATTTGCTCCTCAAGAGTCAGGTCTTTTTGCAGAAGCATTGCTCGCTCGTCGGGCGATGTGGTTGAGTCCAACCAAGCGTGGGATGCCGCTAGTACGTGGGGGGTGGTTATAAAAAGCGCCAAGAAAGCGATAGAACTTGAGGGAAGAAGCTTTTTCATTAAGGGGTGCCCTACCTAGAAACTGATGTTGAATCGCAGGCCAAGCACCGTCGCATCTGGCACTTTGTCCACGCCACCAGGGGCGTGGTAGTGCTGGATGTTCGGTTGGAGATACAGCCACTTGGTTGCTTGATAGCGATAAAACAGCTCGGTCGAGACTTCCGTGTCGCCCAAGGGGAGATAACGAGGATCATCGTAGTCGTCGATGCCCGCCAATTGGTTGGTCAGATTACGATTGCGTGTCCAATCTTTGTTGATCTTGATGGCGGTGCTGGCAAAGCCCAGCATGTCATCTGGTCGGCTAGCGAATAGACCGTTGTAATACAGTCCCGCGCCGTAGCCGTAGTGGAGGACAGAGGTTTCTTTGTCATTGACTTCGGCGTTAACGAAAGCGCGCAAGCCTTGCTTGCTGTCACCCCCAGGCCCCGTGAGTTGCTGCTCAAAGAACGCCCATGCGGCACGTTTTCCATGACGCTGCTTGAACCCCGCGGATGGATTCAACGCCTGCATCCCCCCAACAGCACCAGCGGCAACATCAGGCGCATCAACATTGCTGTAATAGGCTCCGATGAAATAGTTACCCGCATACTTGCGCTCCCCCCAGTGAGGGCGCCAACCGAGCAACACGGGGTAAATTTGTCCCTCAGCCCCCTTGTCACTCAGCGAGAGACCTCGCTCATTGGTGGTAGTCAGAGGGTTCTGTTGATACACCCCCAGTTTCAAGTACCAATCCGGGGTGATGTGATAGTTTGTAGAAACTGCCCATGTGCTGATAGGCCACCCGTACCAGATGTTGCTGATACCGGGCACGGTGCCGCAGTTGACCAAACTCTGGAACTCACATGTGGACGGAAAGTATTCTTCCGTCGGGGTCATTTTCCCAACTCGCACGCTCAATCGTTTGTTGAAAAAGTTTTGCTGGTAGGTCAGCCGAGTGAGACGGGTGACAGACCCAAAGCCCCATACCTCTTGTGACAAGTTAGGAAGTGAGCCTGTGCGTGGATCGTTAACGCGCGTGTTAGTCAGTAACTCATGATTGTTTCTATTCGTTACGACAAGGCTAAACTCCCCGTCGATCCCCAACATTTTGCTCAGATCGTAGTTAAATAGGGCTGTTGTCTGGTCACTGGTCTCCAGCGCCGTCCTTTGGTCATACCCACCCCTTACGTTCGAGGCAAGCTCGTTGACGTAAAATAGCCCCAGGGTGACGCCATCATCACCAAGTTCATTTCTTATCCCGCCCCAATCACCTGTGAGCCAAGGTGAATTTGCTGCCAAAGGCTCAGCGGCCAAAGCGGGAATACTGACTGACCCCAAGAGGGCTAAACCGCCTGCTGCCATACGCTTTTTCAAATTGGCTGCTCCGTATCCCGAGCTAAAAAGAGCGGACTTCGCATCTTTTTTGCCCTACTTATTGTGCTTTTGGTGGTTAAGCGAATGCTGGAGTTGCTGCGCTAAGCCAAGTCAATACTTCCGGCGACGGAGAGTTTGTCAGGGCATCGGCGAGAATCGCTGCCCTCCACTTCCTGCAGAAGTTGCCTCAGTTTCTTAAGGTGAAATGCGTTTCCATTTGCGTGCACAGCAAATTGAAGTGCTCTTAAAAAGGGCGTGGACAGACGGAGAAACTGCTGCAAAAAAAACAATATGTACTCACCTTCCCATCCTTCATGCCTGAGTTGCTCGGATTGACCTGACTGGGACTGGGGGGCATCTTATTTGCTTGCCTATAGCCAAGCAGCTCGCGCAGGACACACACCGTGCAAACGACCATCTCTACACAGGCCATTCCTGAAGGCAATCGTCTCGATTTTTGGCGGGATTTGATCGGTAAAATGTTCATGCCTTTGGAGTGCACTGCCGGTGCCGGAACGTCGTTCAGTGCTGATCTGCGACATGTTCCTGTGGGTGCCTTAGATTTAATGACTATGGCTGCGAGCCCACACGCGGTTACTCGGAGCGCCCGTTTAGCCCGAAAATCTGACGCTGACTACTTCATGGTCAGTTATCAGATTTGTGGGCAAGGCTATTTAAGGCAGGAAGATAAAGAGTCAAAGCAGAAGGCTGGTGATTTTGTTGTTTACGACAGTACCCGGCCTTTTGAGATGGAGTACGATGCAAATTTCAGCAAATACATCCTTAGGATTCCTCGGCGCTTGCTCAATGCTCATCTGAGCAACCCGGAACGGATGTGCGGCCTAACTATCGATTCCAAAGTCGGCCCGAGCATCTTGCTTGGAGGAATGTTGCGTTCGTTGGCAGAGAATAAAATTGAGCTGGCACCGCCCGTGTCAGAGCCAATCGCCAATGCGCTTATTGAGCTGATAGTAGGTGGATTGCAATCCCTACCACAGGCGCGGCAGTGCGAGATATCAAGGCTGCAGATGTTCCATTTGTCCAGAGTGAAAAACTACGTCATACAGAACTTGCGAGATCCGAGTCTGAACGTCGAGAAAGTCGCTATGGATCTTAAAATGTCAGTAAGTTCACTCTACCGAATTTTCGGTAATGAAGAGCAGCCACTCTCTCAATGGATATGGAGCCAAAGACTGCAGCTCTGTCAGAAAGATCTGAAAAGCCATGCACTCAAAGGCAAGAATATCGGCGAGATTGCATTCGACTGGGGATTCAGCAATTGCACCCATTTCAGCCGTGCGTTCAAACGCGAAACAGGGATGACACCAAAGGAATTTAGGCAGCAACACTTTTCGAGTCAGAAAATAAGCCCTGTGTGACTGCAGCGCTTTTTGAGGGAGCACGGAACCCTCAGTCAAACAGCGCCCCGCTCGTATTGGTTAGATTCGACGCATCCGTTCTTTCATGCCAACCAATGTACACAGGCTCGTTGTGAAGGCTACAGCAGGCTGCCCTTTAGAAATCTAAAGGGCAGAGACTGCTTAAAGGGGCGATCTACAGCTTTAGAATTTTATTTAGAATGGATAAATACGAGGCGTCATTTGGACGCTGATCCAATGATCGGTTGTAAACTCCTCGATTGCCCACTCTCCATTGAATCGGCCAAGCCCAGAGTTTTTTTCCCCGCCGAATGGCGCATGGGCTTCGTCGTTCACAGGGATATCGTTAACGTGTGTCATGCCTGCTTTGATCTTTCGAGCAAAACGAGCACCCCGCTCCAGATCCTTGGTAAACACTGCACTCGATAGACCAAACTCGCTGTCATTCGCCAGATCCAAGGCGTGAGCTTCATCCCGAGCACGCTGAATCCCAACGAGTGGCCCGAAAATCTCCTCCCGAGCGATCTCCATATCTGCTGTGACATCAGCGAAGACGTGTGGCGGCAGAAGATTTCCTTTCGCCTCCCCCTCTACAACTGTCCTGGCTCCTTCTTCCTTCGCGCGGGAAACCTTGCTCAGCAGGCCTTCAAGTTGCTTGCGATTGATGATCGGGCCAACAACGGTGTCAGGGTCGCTTGGGTTACCCACCTTCAGTGTCCTGACTTTGGAGGCGTAAAGCTCTACAAAACGGTCATACAGCGCGTCTTCGACAATAATTCGGTTAATGGCCATACAGATCTGGCCTTGGTGCAAGAACTTGCCCATGACGGCAGCAGCAACCGCCTGATCGAGATCTGCGTCCGCGAGTACCACGAATGGGCTGTTGCCTCCGAGCTCCAACGCCACATGCTTGAGATGCTTACCGCCACTTGCGATCCGCCCAATGTTCAATCCTACCGGCGTCGAGCCGGTGAACGAGATGAACTTAGGAACGTGATGTTCCACAAATGCATCACCGATTTGTGCACCGGAGCCCACCAGCACGCTGATCACGCCTTTCGGTACACCGGCCTCTTCAAAAATTCTCGCTGCCAGAAGCCCCCCAGTTACTGGTGTATCGCTCGCCGGCTTGATAACAATCGCGTTGCCGAGTGCCAATGCAGGTGCGACAGATCGCTGGGTCAGGTGGAACGGGAAATTCCACGGGCTGATCACACCCACTACACCGAGCGGCTCACGGTAAACTCGGTTTTCCTTGCCCGGTACATTGGACGGGAGGATGCGACCATGTACCCGAGCAGGGAACGAGGCCGACTCTTGAGTAATCCCGCGAGCGGCTCCCCATTCGATCTGGGCTTTAATCCGCGTGCTGCCGGACTCTCGAATGATCCAGTCGATGATTTCTTCGCGACGATCATCAAAGATTTGGACGGCTTTGAGCATGATGGCCGAGCGTTGTCCTGGGGCCATAGCTGCCCAACTAGCCTGCGCCTGCTCGGCAAAGACGTAAGCCTGGTTCAAATCCTGGCGATCAGCCTGGCTGATTTCCAGGAGCGATTCGCCGGTGTACGGATCAGTAACGTTGAGAATGTTCCCGGTGCTGCCCTTCCGCCATTCCCCTGCAATTGGCAGCAAGTACATGTCTTGGTAAGGCATACAGTTACTTTGGCTCACGTGAAGTCTCCTTAGACGGTGATACTTGGATATCAGGAATGTGCATCTATAGGCTGGGTCAGGTTTTCACTCGAATTCTGTGCGCGCCGTTTCACCATAGCTATGGCGAAGATAGCGATCAGCCCAGGTATCGCGCAGAAAATAAAATTCAATTGAAGCGGCAAGTTCAGGCTCAGCATGAACCCGCCAAGAGCAGGGCCAGCAACCCCACCGAATCGGCCTACCGCTGAGCACCAACTCACAGCAGTCGAACGGATTTCACTCGGGTATTGTTGCGCGGCAAAGGCGTGAACAACTGCGAGAGTGCCGATGGTCGTAGCACCAGCGATGAGCAACATGACGTTGAGCAATACAGGGCCGGGCTTGATACCAAGGGTGCAAAGTGAAGCGACCGCGAGCGTGAAAAACAGGATCAGGGTGGGTTTGCACCCCCAGCGATCCGCCAGCCAGCCGCCACCAAGCGCGCCAACAGTCGCGCCTAGATTCAATGTCACTAGGAACATCAGGCTTGAGCCCAGTGGATAGCCGCCAGCAACCATGATTTTCGGCAGCCAGGTATTGAGGCCATAGACCATCAGCAGGCACATGCCGAATCCCAGCCAAAGGAATACCGTACTGACACCTCGCCCCTCTTTGAAAAGACGTGACAGAGGTGTGGACGAGGATGTCCGGACGGGCGACTCAAATCGAACCGAGGAAGTATCAATACCAGGAAGAATGCGAGTCATGAGCCGGCTGGCTGCAATCTTGTCCTTCTCCAGCAGGTAAGGCAGGGATTCGGGAAGGTAACGGTACATCCATGGCAAGCAGAGCAAAGGCAGGCCGCCAATGAAGAACGTCGCCTCCCATCCGAACTTCGGAATCAGCAGCATGGCCACCAACGCGGAAACCATCGCACCAATGGAATAGAAGCTGAGCATGATGGTCGTGAGTGTGCTGCGCCGGGTTGTGGGCGACAGATCGCTCATCAGCGCTACGATGTTGGGAACCGCGCCACCCAGCCCAACACCCGTCAGGAAACGCAGAGATGCGAAGCTCAAGGCATCCCATGCAAATGCGTTGGCAAGTGCTCCAACGCTCGCCAGAGTGATCGCCCCGAGAATGACTTTGCGACGACCAAGGCGGTCAGCCAAAGGGCCAATCGCAACGGCACCGAACATCATTCCGAACAGCGCAGCACTTCCCATCCAGCCCGCCTGAACAGGAGGTATTGACCACTGCTCCATGAGCCGTGGAACTACAGAGCCATATATGACCAGGTCGTATCCATCAAACAACATGATGAAAGAGCACCAGAACAACAGGCCATAGTGAAATTTTCCCAACGGCGCAGTGTTCGCAATCTCTATCGCATTTTTCGGGATCATGATTCGTCTCTTGTTTTTGTTATTTCAGATTTGCAAAGGGCCCATCGCGGGGCCCTGTCCCTCATCAATGAGGCTGAATCGTCACGGTGGGAACTTCAATTACGGTTGGCTCAGTAGAGTCCAGTGCAGCTCGCAGTGCGGCCTCGAAACTTTCGCGCGTATCGGTGTGGACAGCCTTCACTCCATACCCTTTGGCAATTGCGCAGAAATCCAGACCTGGCACGTCCAAGCCAGGAGCTTCCTCGACCTTCAAGACCCCGGCGAACCAGCGCAAGGCGCCATAGGTGCCGTTTTTCAAAATGATGAAGACCACTGGAATGTGATACTGCGCTGCTGTCCAAAGCGCAGTGATCCCGTAGTTAGCGGAACCATCACCAATCAATGCGACTACTCGCCGGTCAGGTTGAGCAAGCTGGACACCGACCGCGGCTGGCAACCCGAAGCCCAGGCCGCCCGCTGCAGGGAAGTAGTAACTACCTGGATGACGCATGTTCACGCGCTGCCAGAACGCCGTGGTTGTTGAGGTAGACTCCTTGACGTAGATAGCGTCCGGCGGAGCTAAATCATTCAGTACGTCAAACAGTGTCTCTGGGCGCAAGTGATGAGGTTCATCCTGCATCGTTGCCGGCGCAGGAATTGGCGCAGGGTAGGATTTCGCCTTTTCTGCAACACCCTCGGCAAGAACCCTGAGTGTCTCAGCGATGTCGCCGATCAGCGCGTCTCCCATCGGCGCACGAGCGGCTTCCTGGGGATCGGAGGTGATATGCAGCAGTTGAGCGCCAGCAGGCAGGTAATCACCTGGTGCGAATTGGTGATAACGAAAGACTGGAGCGCCAATCACGACGATGAGGTCGTGGCCATCAAGGGTCTTGCTGATACCGGCGATTGCGGCAGGCAGAACACCCCGGAAGCTCGGGTGACGTGTTGGGAACGGGCAACGTGATGCTGAAGGAGCGACCCAAACCGGAAGTTTCAATTTATCGGCTAACGCAACAGCATGATCGTTGGCGCGGGTGGCATCGACATCCGGGCCCAGTACCAGAACAGGATTTCTAGCGTTGTTCAATTGCTTGACCAGAGCTTCCAGCTGACGTCCGTCAGGGGCACCGGCAGTTTGGACTTCCCGCTGAAGCAGGTACTCCACACCGGCGGGTGATGTTTCCTCCCAATCA
Source organism: Pseudomonas sp. stari2 (assembly GCF_040760005.1). Classification (NCBI taxonomy): domain Bacteria; kingdom Pseudomonadati; phylum Pseudomonadota; class Gammaproteobacteria; order Pseudomonadales; family Pseudomonadaceae; genus Pseudomonas; species Pseudomonas sp. Stari2. The sequence goes on along the minus strand of NZ_CP099760.1, from coordinate 3,355,853 downwards.
TCGTACGGAATCGAAAGGTAGACCGGAGCCTTAGGTGAGGTGTTGGCAATGTGGATCGCTTGGCTCAATGCTCTGGGCACGTCCTGAGCAGTCGCCGGCTCATAACTCCACTTGACGAGCGGCTTCGGCAACTGCGGGGCGTCCACGTTAGCCAGCATTGCCTCAACCCCAATCATCGACCGCACTTGCTGCCCTGCCGTGATCACCAGCGGGCTGTGCGAGTACCATGAATTGGTGAGCGCCCCCATTCCATTACCGGTACCGGCCGCCGCGTGGAGATTCACGAAAGCGGGTTTACCGCTCGCGAGCGCGTAACCATCAGCCATACCAACGACAGCACCTTCGTGTAGCCCCAGAACATACTGAAAGTCCTCTGGAAAATCCTTGAGGAATGGAAGCTCGTTCGACCCGGGATTACCAAAGATGGTGGTCATGCCATGACGGCGCAACAGGGCATAGGAGGCAGAATGGATTGTTTTCATGGGTTCAAGTTCCAGGGTGTGTCCGAGTGCTCCTACTGTAAAAATTGGTTTAAGATCGATCAAATCAATCCTTTTTGTCACAAAAATAGACACCGCTTATTTTGATAAAGGTCTGCAAATGGCTAATTTCGATCTCAATCTCGTTACCACATTCGTCACCCTGTATGAGACTCAGAGCCTGACGGTTACCGCCGAACGGCTATTCGTGACTCAGCCATCAATCAGCTATGCGCTAGGTAAGCTTCGCGAACAATTCGACGACCCTTTATTCGTAAGAACTAGCCAAGGCATGCAGCCCACGAGGCTTGCTGCTCAGCTTTACGTAGGCTTCAAGCAAGCCTCACGTTGCATTGAGGAATCGATCTCTGAAGCGCGAAAATTCGAACCGGGCCACTCAAACCGACAATTTCGACTGGCCCTTTCCGACTTGGGAGAGATGGCGTTGCTGCCAAAGCTCATGGAGAGGCTGAATAGTTTGGCGCCCAATATCGAGCTGGAGATCATTCCTCTCGAAATTGACCAAGTGGGGATGTGGTTGAACGATGGCTACATCGACGCAGCCATCTGCAGCCGTGCAATTACCAGCGCTGGCCTAGCGTCGAAAAAGTTGGTTAGCGAACGGTACGTTTGCTTGCTAGATGCGGCCCACCCCCGAATCCATTCTGAGATGTCCATGGAACAATTTCTTGCGGAGCGTCACGTTCTCGTCACGAGAACATCGGGCCATGGAATGGCGGAAGATGTGCTTCAGAAATTAGGAGCAAAGCGCCGGATAAAGCTACGCCTTCCCCACTTCTCAGTTCTACCCAAGGTGATACCAGGCACTGAATTGTTGGCCATCCTACCGTCCCAAATCGCAGAGAGTTTTTGCGAGTTGCCATTGACCAAGCCGCTGAAGACGCTGGAGTTGCCCTTCGAAGTTCCAGCATTCGAGGTCACCCTTCACTGGCACTCCCGGAGCATCCAGTCAACTGGACTCAAGTGGTTCTTTGAACAAATTCAGGCCGCTCTGGGTGAGTCAGATGCGGCCTGAGGATTCCACTGCATCTAGATTGGGTTCATGATTCCCGATCACTCTCTCCGTTTCAGGCATCAAAGTCCTATCTGCGATCCCAAGTCATAAACCATCTGCAGTCCAACGACAGCACCATTGCTACTCACCTCGGCTTGCGGGTTGTAAAAATTGCTTGGATTGAAAACGTACTGCACGCTTGGTTGGAATGACAGATAAGGTGTTGCCCGCCAAACCATATTCAGTTCAACGCGGGATTCCCCTTTCGACATCCCCTGATCAATTCCCGTCGAGCGCAGTCTCTGATCATGCTGGTACTGAACCTGCTTATCACCCAGACGAAGGTAACTCGCTTTTAGGCTCACAGAATCTTGTGGACGCCCGAACGGGCCAATGCGGGTTACACCCAACTCGACAAAATGCTCAAAAGGTTGCAGATCATCAGCACTCCATGTCCATGCACCGAATGTCTGCCAGGCTTTGTCTGGAGCCCCTGTAGCGGAAGCGCCCTCGCGAGAAAGCGTCTGCATGAAGCGGAAAATCAAGCCGCTGCTACCACGACGGGTTGAGCCATCGAGGATATCAGTCTGTTCGGCACTGTTGTAAAAGCCATTGAGTTCGTAGTGATAAGCCAATGGCGTCTGCGCAAAGCTTTTCTGATCTCCAACACCTGCTAGCCAAGTAATACCGCTCGCGTCACCAGGATCCCAGTCCCATCCCTTGGTGCGTTTGATGTAATGGGCAGGATTAGACTCGAAAGCACCAGCATGCAGGTACTGACCATTGTCGAATGAGTAACGCGAGTAAACGCCCCAGCTTCCGTATGGGTAAGGCAGTATTCCGGTGGTGTTTTCAATGATGGGGTCGTTGCAGGTAACCCAGTTTTCGCAATTCATCATGTAGAAATGCTGCTTAGCATTGCTACGCCCAACGTCGAGCTCAAGATGGTTGTCCAACAGCATTTGCCGATATTCAAACTTCGACAGATACCCCTTGTCGATGTCGTTATGCATAGGTGCGCCGCCTAGAGCGCTACCCGTGGCGCCTTGCCAAGCGCCAGCGGTGGGCTGACCTTCATTGCGCATCCATGGGAAGAATGTGTATTCAAACTGGAACGTGCCACCTGCAAATCCCAAAAGTTTGGACATGTCAAAATCGGCGCCGGCGAAAATAGCGCCCGCGTTGGCGAATGTGTGGGGACGAGGGCCAGTATTAAGGTTCTCCAGCATCAGATCGGTAACGATCAGGTGCGCCTTGAGTGGGCTGCTGTCTGTAGGCGCCGAATCAGCCCATGCCGAACTTGCCATACTACCCAAAGCCGCAATCGCGGTTACACAAAATCGGCGCGCAGAAGTACCTGCGACGAGTGGGATCGCGTTCATTCATTTAATCCGAAAAAGGTTTTTATTCGCGCAGCCAGGGCAACTGCGCTCAGGATAAGAACAACCGATCAGCGTGCTATGGGCGAAAGTGGCCCCTGCCCCCAGATCGACTCAAGCGTGCGACCGATTGCCAGGAGCTGGTCGTCCATTCCAGGCAATCCGTCAATCTCCATACCGACAGGAAGTCCGGACTCTTTCCCAACACCTACGGGAAGACTGAGCCCCGGCATCCTTACGTTGCTGCTCGGGTCGGTGTTTCGAATAATCCGACCAAATTTTTGAGGCGTTCCGGCGTCAGGTCCGGTCTTGATTGCCACCTCTGGAACCGTGGGGAACAGAAGAGCGTCGAGCTTGTTGTCCGCGAAGGTCTTCTGATAGAGAGCCAGCAAGGCTGGGACACCCGTCTTGATCGCTTGCGCATAAGCCGGGCCGCCAGGAATCATCTTTCCATCAGGCCCAGGGACATTACCCGGCACCACCATGGCCGAGAAAATACCTTGAACGTCGGGACTCGAAATGTTGGCGACCAGGGTTTCGAATGACACTCCGGTCGATTGTGATTTCAGGTAATCGGTCAGGGCCTTGCGCGCTTCCATGATGGCGACTGGCGTTGCCACAGCTGATGCCAATTGACCGATACCCGGCATACTGACTGAGACGACCTCAACGCCTGAACTGCGGAGCTTCTCTACGGCGGCGCTGGCCTGTGTCAAGACTTCCGGTTCTAAATCTGCCCAGAAGAAATCTGGAATGCCCAGTCGAATCTGGTGGGCCGGAATTGGCTTCAGAGGTGAAGAACCGCTAAGAATCGAATCCAGTAACACGACATCTCCAACCGAATTGGCCATTGGGCCTGCCGTATCGCGACTCGTCGAAATAGGCGTGATGCCTACGCCGCTATATCGACCCACCGTTGGGCGAAAACCGACACAGCCATTTAGCGCGCAAGGCTCACGGCTAGAGCCACCTGTATCTGTCCCCATAGCGATTGGAATCAAGCGAGCGCCCAGAGCGGCGGCACTCCCTGATGACGAACCACCGGCAATGCGAGAGTTGTCAAAGGCATTGCGCACACCGACCTGCTGTGGAAGATGAAAGGCAGTGTTGTAGCCGGTAGCGCCAAACGCGAGCTCATGCATATTGGTTTTGCCGACCACAATGGCGCCTGCAGCCTGTAGCCTATCGATAATCGGTGCATTGGCTTTCGGAAAGAAATTAGCGAGCGCTGGCGTGCCTGCTGTGTTCGTGAAACCAACGACCTGAATGTTGTCCTTGATTGCTATAGGGACACCGCCCAATGGAAGACACTGCTCCCCCTTGGCGAGGCGTTCATCTGCAGCACGCGCTTCGCCCAAGGCTCGCTTTGGGTCTAGAGAAATGAAGGCATTAAGCTCAGGATGCGCGTCAATACGGGCCAGCCAGTAACTGACAACCGATTCACTGGAGACCTTCTTTTCGCAGATGGCTTGTGCCGTCTGTTCAGCACTCATCAGGTAGAAGTCTTGCGGTACGCTCGACGCCGATGCGCCAACGCTTGCTGCCAAAAGGCCAATCGCTAAACAGGAGAGTCTGGTCTTCACGGATATTCCTTGAGAATCAGTCGATCCCCACTGCAGGTCTCGATGATTCATTTACGCACAGGAAAATATCCGGCAAACATCCTCATAAATGAGGAGGTTCAGTGCATTCCCACTCGCATGGCGAGCTCGGTTCGATTGCTCGAATGGGTCTTGGCCATGGCGTTTTTGAGATGGGTACGTACCGTTGTGAAGCCAATGGACATGAGGCGCGCGATCTCCTTGTCACTGCGCCCAGCTGCTACATGCTCGACAACAGCACGCTCTCGCGGACTTAGGGCTCCGTTTAAAGGCAGCTCAACCGAGAGCGCTTGCTGGAAGTACGGCGTGAGAGCGTTCAGCAGAGTGAGCTCCCTGGGACCAAATGCAGGTTGGTCGGCACTGCGCCATATGCGCAGATCCCCCACATCCCGTCCCTGGTTGAAGAAGAAAACGTTCACTCCATGATGCATCCCACAGGGTCTGAGGAACTCGGCGTAATGCTCACTGCGCTCCAATGTACGCCGACCAATGACATCATCCACACAAGCAGCTTGCCCTTGGGCTCGTAACACCGGCGTTACGGTATCGTGCGTGTGAATCTGCTCATCGTATTGGCGCAGCATACGCGCATCAATATTGACTGCAGCGCAACGCGTGGATCGTCCCCTTGAGCTATCCCAAAGGTAAGAGGCTCCGAAGTCAGATCGAAGCAGCTGGGTAACATCACCGAGCACCTGCTGACGAACCTCATCCCCCGCCCCACCCGTTCGAAGTCGCCAGACGATCTTGGCAAAAAGGCCAAGCTCAGAATTCGTCATGTCCATTTGGTTGATATGCATGGGCCTGCTCCCAGTTTTTTACACGAGTCTCCTAGCAATTTCCGAACCTGAATCCGGTTGCTTGTTCTTTTAAAGGCTCCAAAACACTGGCATCTATCGCTAACAGTCGTGTAGAGGCAGGTGCTAGAGCACTTGAGATCGTGAAACTGTTCCTAGAAAAAAGTCCGTCCAAAGTACTCTCTGCCAGGTACCCGATTGGTTGGTAGCACTGCTAGATGGGTCGAATATTCACGGTGAGTATCGTAAAGACATTAGGGATATGCAGGGCCCGCTCCAGCGTTGCAGCGGCTGGTCCAACTGTCCATCACCATACTGACGCGAAGCGGATTCGATCAGAGTGGTTGATGCGCTGTTGCTGTGCGCGGCCGCTGTTCGATCGGCAGCAACCGAACCCAACGACGAGACAGCGCAGAACACCAGGATATGGTCTGAAATGAACCGATTTTTCCGAGCCGCTTTGCGACATCAGAGGCGGAACTTCACGAAAACAAGTTCGAGATCACCCTCGTTCAGATTCTGATATACCGCGACGCCGCGTCGAATCACGTCAGCCCCTGAGATACAGCAGATTATCCCTTGCCGACTTTAAGAACGGCATATTTCGACTGGGCGCTTTTGCTAGTTTATCCAGACCGCAGGGTACCAGGCATGTACCGATGCCACGGTGTTGCTCTGACCTCCCTCTGCCGCTGCTGTCAGCAGCCCCCTCATCAGTACTCCAAGGAGCTCGTTGGATGACAACACACTCTTCGAATATCTACCCCGTGGATCCGCAAACGTCTCAGCGGTTTTATATCAATGGTGGCTGGACTTCGCCGGCCACACCTGCCAGTTTGCCCGTGGTCAATCCGGCGACTGAAAGCGTTGTTGCAGAGGTCGCCAGTGGGGCGGCCGAGGACGTTGATCGGGCAGTCGCTGCAGCACGTGCGGCGTTTCCTGGCTGGTCTGCGACCTCCGCCGAAGCACGTGCGGTCTTTCTTGGAAAGATTTACGACCTGATCCTTGAGCGAAAAGAGTCCCTTGCGCAGGCGTTATCTCTGGAAATGGGCGCTGCCATCGGTTTCGCCCGAGCGATGCAAGTGCCGTTGGCGGCCGAACACGTTCGGATTGCCCGTGATCTGCTGTCCACCTATCGCTTCCAGTCGGTTGAAGACGGCACCGCGATTGAACGCGAACCCATCGGCGTCTGCGGTCTCATCACCCCCTGGAACTGGCCGCTTTATCAAATCACCGCCAAGGTGGCTCCGGCTATTGCGGCCGGATGCACAGTGGTACTGAAACCTAGCGAACTGTCACCGCTCAGTGCCCTTCTTTTCGCCCAACTGGTGCATGACGCCGGCCTGCCACCGGGTGTCTTCAATCTGGTAAATGGCACAGGCCCTGACGTCGGCGGCGCCATGGCTGCACACCCGGATATCGATATGATTTCGATCACCGGTTCAAACCGTGCAGGTGCATTGGTCGCGCAAGCGGCCGCCCCTACAGTGAAACGCGTCACCCAGGAACTGGGCGGCAAGTCACCCAATGTGCTGTTGCCCGATGCCGATTTCGCCAAAGTCGTGCCACTGGGTGTGATGACGGCGTTTCGCAACGTCGGGCAATCCTGCAGCGCCCCGACCAGAATGATCGTACCAAGGGAACGGCTGGCGGAAGTCGAGGCACTGGCCGCCGCAACCGCCAACGCGATCATCGTGGGAGATCCACAATCGGAAGAGACGGTACTCGGTCCGATCGCCAATGAGGCCCAGTTCAAGCGCGTGCAAGCCATGATCGAATCGGGCCTGAGTGAAGGGGCCAAACTCGTCTGCGGCGGACCAGGCCGCGTGCCTGGTCATGAAACGGGCTTCTATGCCCGAGCGACTGTATTTTCCGAGGTTGATTCGAGCATGCGCATTGCCCAGGAGGAAATCTTCGGGCCGGTGCTGTGCATCATTGCCTATGAAACGCTCGATGAGGCTGTCGCGATCGCCAACGACACGGTGTACGGACTGAGCGCCCACGTTCAATCCCGCAACCTTGATCATGCACGTGCCGTTGCCTCACGCATCCGCGCTGGACAAGTGCTGCTCAACCACCCTGCATGGAATCCCATGGCACCGTTCGGTGGCTACAAACGATCCGGCAATGGTCGTGAATTTGGTGTCTACGGCTTTGAGGAGTATCTGGAAACCAAAGCCATCGTTGGCTTTGGTGGCTAGCAAATAATGGGGGACAGCCAGCTGTCCCCCTGTTTGCGCCTGATGGATGTATGGAGCTTCAGTGCCGCAACAACTTGCGCAACGGCACACCGTCCTTGAGCACCGGGGATTTGATGACGATGTAGCTGAAGTACTTGGAAATGCCGATGTTTTTATCCAGCAGGCTTTCAATCACTTCCTGATAGTGCTGAATACTGCGCGTCATGAAACGCACCAGATAATCGTAGCCACCACTGATCAAATGGCACTCGAGCACTTCATCCACCAGTCGGATATTCGACTCGAATTTGGCGAAGTCTTCGCGCTTGTGGTCACTCAGGGTGATTTCGGTGAAGACCGTTACCGATTCGGTGATCTTCGCCAGGTTCAGGTGTGCCTTGTAGCTGGAAATGTACCCGGCCGATTCCAGCCGTTTGACCCGTTGCAGGCAGGGGCTGGCCGACAATCCCACGGCATCGGCCAGACTCACATTGGTCATGCGCCCGTCCTTCTGCAACTCAACCAGGATACTGATGTCGATGCGGTCCAGTTTGACTAAACCTTCCATTGCGAACCTCTTGACTGCCATTTGTAGGACAATCTACTAGCAAAATCAGCGCCGTAAACACATCTGATGCTGTGCGACCAGGTCAGCCATGCTGTTGATGCAATAATCCGCAGCGCATGGGGTCGGTTGTTTCACCCGTTCACGACCGATCAGACACACATCGGTAAGTGCCGGACCGCGGGCGACAGGTCGGGTCACGCGCAGAATGTGCTCCGGCCTCAGCTCGTTGGCATTCAACCAGTCCTCGTCCCGCAGCGGATCGCTGGCCAGCGAAATAAAGTCATCGGCCACGATCCCCAGATGCTCGCACAACACGGCGCGATCCTCGGCATCCCGGTCGCCCACGACCAGCAGGCGATAAAACTTGCGCAAGTACAGCATCGCTCCCGGCGCGTCTTCGAACAATGACCAGTTGGCAGCGGAACGCGCGAAACTCATGCCCTCCTCCCAACTGGCTTTCAAGCTCCAGCGCTCGGCCAGTTGGCGATGGGCAAAACACAGCAATCCACTGAAGCCCAATTCGGCAAAGCGGGGATAGAGCGCCTGCACCACCTCGCGAAACTCGCCCAGCACCTGTTCCTTGTCCGGGCGCCCGCCCCGGCTGTCGAGCAACGGCTGCAGCGCTGTCCAGACCCCCGAATCACGGTCAACCAGGACTTCGTCGCAATCGATGAGCAGTGCTCGATAATCAGTCAGCCCCATGGTGTACACAGCCTCCGATGATGCGTTTCATCAATCCGTGCGCCAAAAAGGTTCAGCGACGCTGGTCAGCGACCGCGCCGCTGAACCCGGCGGACATCAGTTCAATACCCGTGCCAACGCAGCCTGCAGAATCTGCAACGCTTCATCGATCTGCGCTTCGGTCGTCACCAGTGGCGCGAGGAACCGCAAGACGTTGCGATAGACGCCGCACTTGATCACCAGCAAGCCACCTTTGCGCGCTTCATCGATCACACGCTGGTTCAGATCTGCGTCCGGGGAGCGCGCTTCATCGTTCTTGACCAGCTCGATGGCCAGCATGAATCCGGTGCCGCGTACGTCACCGATTTGCGGATGACGGCGCTGCAACTGCAACAAGCCCTCACGCAGGCGCTTACCCAATGCATCGCCACGTTCGAGCAGTGCCTCTTCTTCATAGGCGTCGATCACCGCCAGGGCCGCTGCGCAGGAAAGTGCGTTGCCGCCGTAGGTGCCGCCGAGGCCACCGGGCAATGGCGAATCCATGATGTCGGCTTTGCCGACCACACCCGACAACGGCAGCCCGCCGGCCAGACTCTTGGCTACGGTGACCAGGTCAGGCTGGATGCCGGCGTGTTGGAAACCGAACCACTTGCCGGTGCGACCGAATCCAGTCTGTATTTCATCGAGGATCAGCACGATGCCGTGCTTGTGGGTCAACTCGCGCAATGCCTGGAGGAATTGTGCCGGCGCCGCAAGGAAGCCACCGTCGCCCTGTACGGGTTCAATGATGATCGCCGCAACCCGCTCCGGCGCAACCTGAGTGGCGAGCAACTCGTCCAGCGCCTTGAGCGCCATCTCACTGGTGACGCCGCGATAGGCATTTGGATATGGGGTGTGAAACACCTCCGGCGCGAATGGCCCGAAGTTCTGTTTGTAGGGCTGGCTCATGCCGGTCAAAGTGGTGCCGAGCAAGGTGCGTCCATGGAAACCGCCGCGGAAGGAGATCACCGCAGAGCGGTTGGTGTGAGCGCGGGCGATTTTCACCGCGTTCTCCACGGCTTCGGCACCGGAGGTGAAGAACGCTGCTTTGTAGTGTTCCTCGCCACCTATCATTTCGCACAAACGCTGGGCCAGATCCAGATACGGCTTGTAGGCCACCACCTGAAAGCAGGCGTGCGAGACTTTTTGCAATTGGGCCTGCACCGCTGCAACCACTTTGGAATGGTTATGGCCGATGTTCAGCACGCCAATGCCGCCGACGAAGTCCAGATAACGCTGACCGTCCACGTCCCACAACTCCGCCCCCTGGGCGCGATCAATCACCAGCGGATGAGCGGTGACCAGCCCGCGTGGCACGAACTGATCACGCTGATGGAGTAAATGAGGCGTTTGGTCGACTTGGCTGTTCATGGCATTTCCCTTCGTGAGTCCGGCGGCCCGGAGTGAATGCAGGAGGTGGTTACACAGGGTCTTAAGATTAAGACTTGTGCGGAACGAACTACGCCGAACTTGGCCCCTGAGAAATCCGGATCGACTGTTTTCACCCTGCCAAACGGCAGATTCCTTCAGGCCGCCGAATCTGCCGGGCGCGTGCTTATATGACGTGACGCGCAGTGTTCGCAGCGCTGCTTTCGACAGATCCTGCTCTGGGGTTGGGCGATCATGGGAGCACCTTCAACCTCCTCAGGAATTGACCATGGCCCTGCTCTACAAAGCTGACCCCGTGCGCGGCGAACAGTGGAAAGCACTGTTCGCCGAACATGCCCCGGACATCGAATGGCGCGTCTGGCCGGACATCGGCGATCCCGCAGACATCAAGTATCTGGCGGCGTGGCAGGCGCCGGAAGATTTGCAGGCGTTGCTGCCAAATCTGCAGGTGTTGTTTGCATTGTCGGCCGGAGTCGATCAACTGGATCTGAGCCGTATCCCGCCGAGTCTTCCGGTGGTGCGCCTGCTCGATCCCGGGATCACCCAAGGCATGTGCGAGTACGCCAGTTTTGCCGTGCTCAGCTTGCACCGGGATATGTTGCGCTATCGCCAACAGCAGATGGCGCGCTGTTGGCAGGCGCACCTGCTGCAGCCGGCGCATCAGCGTCGGGTGGGGGTGATGGGTCTCGGAACTCAGGCGCAGCAGATTCTCGCCACCTTGCAGCCTCTGGGCTTTGCCCTCAAGGGGTGGGCGCGTAGTGCGCATCGGATTGCCGGCGTCGAGTGCTTTGCCGGTCGCGAGCAACTGCCGGCGTTTCTGAGCCAGTGCGACATTGTGATGTGCGTATTGCCGCTGACCGAGCAGACCCGTGGCATTCTCGACCGGGAGTTGTTTCGCCAATTGCCTCATGGCGCGGCACTGATCAACATGGGGCGCGGTGGGCATCTGGTGGAAGAAGACTTGCTCGACGCGCTGGACAGCGGGCAACTCAGCGGCGCGGTGCTGGATGTGGTGCAGAACGAACCGGCACCGGCGGATCATCCCTTCTGGGGGCATCCGCAGATTCTGCTGACGCCGCATATCGCGGCGATGACCCAGCCGGAAAGCGCATTTGCTGTCCTGCTGGAGAACATCCGCTGCTTCGAACGCGGCGAGCTCATGAGCGGTCAGATCGACCGCAACAAAGGCTACTGATTCAGCCCCTCTGCATGAGCGAGCAGGCTCACTCATGCAGAGGATGACGATGCTTCAGAGGAACTCCGCGATGGCCCTGCCGACATCCTGGGTCGAGCCCTTCCCGCCCAGGTCTGGAGTGATCGGTCCCTCGGCGATCACCCGCTCGATCGCCTGCAAGATTCCGTCGTGTGCTGCGCGATAACGCTCGTCACCGTTGCCCAGAAAATCGAGCATCAGCGCACCGGACCAGATCATCGCAATCGGGTTGGCGATGTTCTGCCCATAGATGTCCGGCGCCGAACCATGGACCGGCTCGAACAGCGACGGAAAGCGTCGCTGCGGATCAAGGTTGGCCGACGGCGCAATACCAATAGTTCCGGCACACGCCGGCCCCAGATCGGAGAGGATATCGCCGAACAGGTTCGACGCCACCACCACATCGAACCGATCCGGTTGCAGAACGAACCGCGCACACAAGATATCGATGTGCTGCTTGTCCCACGTTATCTCCGGGTACTGTGCGGCCATCAGCGCGGTGCGCTCGTCCCAGTACGGCATGCTGATCGAAATGCCGTTGGACTTGGTTGCTGCGGTCAGGCGCTTGCGTGGCCGGGTCTGGGCCAGATCGAAGGCAAACTTGAGAATCCGGTCGACACCCCGGCGGGTGAAGACCGATTCCTGCAGCACAAACTCATGCTCGGTGCCTTCGAACATCTTGCCGCCGACCGATGAATATTCACCTTCGGTGTTCTCGCGAATCACCACGAAATCGATATCCCCCGGTTCGCGCCCGGCCAACGGGCATGGCACCCCGGGGAACAAGCGTACCGGACGGATATTCACGTACTGGTCGAAGTCGCGGCGAAATTTCAGCAGCGACCCCCACAGTGAAATATGGTCCGGCACTTTCTCCGGCCAGCCCACGGCGCCGAAGTAAATCGCGTCGAAGCCCTTGAGCTGTTCGAACCAGTCCTCGGGCATCATCTGTCCGTGTTCCAGGTAATAATCGCAATGCGCCCAGTCGAGCACCTCAATGCTCAAATCCAGTTGCCATTTCTTCGCGGCCTGCTCCAGAACCCGCAGCCCCTCGGGCAGCACTTCCTTGCCAATCCCGTCGCCGGCAATCGCGGCGATCTTGAAGACCTTGCTCATCAGTTGTGGCTCCCCGTTGTTGTGAAGTTACAAGCCGCCGATGTGGAAGGCTTTGACTTCAAGGTATTCGTCAAGTCCGTATTTGCTGCCTTCACGGCCCAGGCCCGATTGTTTGATGCCGCCGAACGGCGCGACTTCCATGGAGATGATTCCGGTGTTGAGGCCGACCATGCCGAATTCCAGCGCTTCGCCGAAACGCCATGAGCGACGCAAGTCTTGAGTGAAGTAATAAGCACCAAGGCCAAACGGTGTGGCATTGGCCAGCGTCAAGGCTTCGGCTTCATCGGTGAACCGCATCAGCGGTGCGACCGGGCCGAAGGTTTCTTCGTTGGCCAGGAGCATGCCGGCATGGGCATCGCCAAGCACCGTCGGTTGCACAAATTGACTGTCGCCCTGCGGAACGCCGCCGCAGAGCAGCTGCGCGCCCTGGCTCAAGGCATCATCGATGTGACGGGCCACCTTGTTTACAGCTGCCTTGTTGATCAGCGGGCCGATGGTCACGTTGTCCTGCAGGCCATTGCCGACCTTCAGTTTGCCGACCTCCTCGACCAGACGCTGGGCAAAACGCTGGTAAATGCCGTCCTGCACCAGAATCCGGTTGGCGCAGACGCAGGTCTGCCCGGCGTTGCGAAACTTGCTCAGCATGATCCCGGTGACCGCCTGCTCAAGATCAGCATCATCAAACACAATGAACGGTGCGTTGCCGCCGAGCTCCAGGCTCAATCGCTTGATGTGTTCGGCACTCTGGCGCATCAGCAAGCGGCCCACGGCAGTGGAACCGGTGAAGGAAATCTTGCGTACCGTCGGGTTGCCAGTCAGCTCTTCGCCAATCCCGGCGGGCATACCGGTCAGCACATTGAACACCCCGGCCGGAATGCCGACGCGCTCAGCCAACACGGCTAACGCGAGCGCCGACAGCGGCGTCAGATCCGACGGTTTGACGATGATCGGGCAACCCGCCGCCAGGGCAGGTGCACACTTGCGGGTAATCATTGCGTTGGGGAAATTCCAGGGCGTGATCGCCGCACAGACACCCACCGGTTGCTTGAGGGTCAACAGTCGGCGGTCGCCGCTGGGCGCCGGCATGGTTTCGCCGTAAATCCGCCGTGCCTCTTCGGCAAACCATTTGACGAAACCCGCGCCGTAGCGGATTTCACCTTTGGCTTCATTCAGCGGCTTGCCCTGTTCGCAGGTCATGATCAGCGCCAGATCGTCGAGGTTGTCGATCATCGCCTGATACCAACGCTCCAACAGAGCCGCCCGTTCGGCAGCCGGTCGTGCCCGCCAGGCAGGCCAGGCCTGTTCGGCGGCGTCGATGGCGCGACGGGTTTCCACGCCTTGCATGGCGGGCACACGGCCGATCAATTCGCCGCTGGCCGGGTCGACGACATCCAGGGTCGCGCGGTCATCGGCGCCAATCCACTGGCCGTTCACATAAGCGAGTTCTGCGAGAAGACCGGGGTCTTTCAAACGATTCTTGAGCATGGTCGAGTCCTGATCCGAGACAGATTCCAGTCTAGGGAGACTCGGCGGATGAGGATGCTGAAAGCGCTTGACGGACAGTGTCGGCTGCTGAAATTGGCGGTGGAACAGCAGAACTGCTGCTTTCTATCGTTTCAGCGAACCGAGCAAGCCCTCCAGAAAGCGCTCCCCCGCCTCCATCTGGCTGATCTCGATAAACTCGTCGGGCTTGTGCGCCTGCTCGATCGAACCTGGTCCGCAGACAACCACCGGCACATCCAGACGCTGCTTGAACAATCCGCCTTCCGTACCGAACGAAACCTTGGACGTCGTGGTATCCGGCGCCGCGAAATTTTTCAGGAACCGTACCGCTTCGACGCTCGGGTGGGTGTCCAGTCCAGGATAGACGTTGACCGTTTCAATCTCGATGGCCGCCACGCTCGAGAGCTTCTGTGCCTCGCGCACAATCACCTCGGCACGCTCCTGCATCTGCGCGAGAATCTGTTCCAGATCATCCGCCGGCAAATTGCGCACTTCAAAATCCACCGTGCACAGATTCGGCACAATATTCAGCGCCCGGCCTCCGCCGATCTGGCCAACGTGCACGGTGGTGTAAGGCACGTCGTAATCGGCATCCCGGGCGCCCTGCTCCTGCAATTGGCGCTGGGCTTCACGCAACGCTGCAATAAAATCGCAGGCCACGTGGATCGCGTTGACCGAGCGCGGTGCCAGCGAAGAATGCGCCTCCAGCCCTCGACAATAGGTGCGGTACGAGCCCTTGCCCTTGTGTCCCAGCACAAACTGCATGTTGGTCGGTTCGCCGATCAGGCACAGGAACGGCCGCACCGGCGCCAGATGCAGCACATCGAGCAAACGGCGCACGCCAACGCAGCCGATTTCCTCGTCGTGTGACAGCGCCAGTTGCAGCGGACGGCTGAGGGAATGTTCAGCAGCGTCAAGCATTGCGTCGATGGCCAGCGCGATAAAGCCTTTCATGTCGCAACTGCCGCGCCCGTAAATCCGCCCGTTCTGCTCCGTCACCTGAAACGGTGGAACAGTCCACGCTTGCCCCGCTGCTGGCACCACGTCGGTGTGGCCGGACAGCAGAATGCCCGGCTGGTCTTTCGGGCCAGTGCTGGCAAACAGATTGGCCTTCTTGCCGCTTTCGTCCTTGACGATCAGCGACTCGATGCCCTTGCTCAGCAGCAAGTCGCGAACGTACTCGATCAACGCCATATTCGATTCCGACGACACGGTATCGAACGCAATCAATCGTTTGAGAATCTCCAGTACACGGGGTTTCATGAGGCTTTGCTCCGTTGTTCGGCCAAAGGGGCGAACCGGCGTATGGAAAAGGGTTCAATCAACGTGGAGGTGCTGCCGGTGCTGATCAACTCAGCCATGACGTCACCGACGCCCGGCCCCAACTGGAAGCCATGGCCACAGAAGCCGAACGCGTAATACAGGCCATCGACCGTACCGCTTGGCCCCATGATCGGGAGCGAGTCCGGCAGATAGCTTTCGATGCCGCTCCAGACCCGAATGATGTTCAGATTGCCGACACCTGGCAGCAGTCGGCGCATTTGCCGGATCTGGTTGAGGATGCTGCGTGGCTCGACATAAGCGCGGCGATTGAGCATGTCCGGTTTGCTGCGATAGCCGCCGCCAATGATGATGTTGCCGCGCGGAATCTGTCGAAAATAAATCACTTCCTCAGGGATTTTGGTGAACACACCAATTACCGTCGGCAAGGCGTATGGAACCGGTTCCGTCACCGCCATCTGCGGGCCATGGGTGTCCAGCGGTACCGGTTCGCCGAACTGCGCGGACAGCTTCTCTCCCCAGGCACCGGCGGTGATCAGCAATTGTGCGGCGCGATATTGCCGGCCATCGGTGGTGGTGACGCTGAACTCGTTTCCGTGTTTCTGAACTTCGGCCACTTCAGTCTGTTCTTCGATACGCGCACCTATTCGCCGCGCCGCCCGGGCAAATGCCGGCGCCGCCAGTCGCGGGTTGGCGTGACCGTCATGCGGTGCGTAGGAGCCCCCCTTCACGTCCGGCCCCAGAAACGGAAAGCGCCGATGCAGTTCAGCGCCGCGATAGATCTGCAGATCCAGTTGCGCCGCTTCCGGTGCCGCGGCATACGCTTCGAGCTCGGCAATTTCGTCTTCGCGGTAACACACGCGCATGTGGCCGCTGGCGATGAACTCCAGATCGTCGTCAATCAGCTCCGGCAAGCGCTTCCACAGCGCAAACGAACGGTTGGCCAATTCAAGTTGCCCCAGATAACGGCCCTGACGCCGCACGTTGCCGAAGTTGACGCCGCTGGCGTATTGGCCAATCTGGTCGCGCTCGAGCAGGGTCACGGAGTGCCCGCGCTGGCGCAGAAAAAACGCTGACGCCGCGCCCATGATGCCGCCGCCGATAATCAATACATCACTTTTGTGCGGGTTCATGACGGTTCCTCGATGATGACCATCGGCAGCGGTTTGACGGGGGCCTGACCGCGTTGGCGACCTACCTGTTGCACACTGACGCCGGCTGCGGCGGCGATCACTTCGGCGCCGGCCTGCGAGCAGTAGCGGCCCTGGCAACGGCCCATGCCGACTCGGCTGAAGGCCTTGGCCCGATTGACTTCGCACGCGCCCTTTTCACTGACCGTACGGCGCAGTTCGCCCGCGCTGATCATCTCGCAGCGACAGACGATCGCCGAATCCGGCAAGGCCCGGGCCTGTTCGGCGGGCCAGGGAAATGCCTGCGCCAGACCGAGGCGGAACTGATCCATCACCGCCAATGCGCGCCGTTGCTCTGCGCGCAATACGGCATCCACCGGTTTTTGCTGATCCTCCAGCAGCGCCATCGCCACCAGGCGTCCGGCATGTTCAGCCGCATCGGCACCGCGAATCCTGGCGCCGTCGCCAGCGGCATACACACCACTGACCGAAGTGCGGCCCTCTTCATCAAGCGCCAGCCACCATTGGCCGGACGCCTCATCAAAACGCATGCGACATCCGGCCAGATCGGCCAGCTGGGTTTCCGGACGCAAGTGATACCCCAAGGCCACGGCATCGCAATCGATGTCCAGGGTTTCGCCTTTGGCGGAGCGCACGCGCACGCCACTGACGCCGCCGGTGGCATCTCCCATTATCTGCTCCGGCTTGATCCCCAGATGCACCGGTATTTTCGCCTGATACAACTGCGCCAACAGTTTCATCCCGGTGAGCAACACCCCGGGCCGCGCGAGCATCTTCGGCAGCGCGACGATGCGTTTGCTCAGTGGTGATGTATCAAGCACCGCGGCGACGTTGGCGCCGGCCTTCACATACTGGCTGGCCACCAGATACAGCAGCGGACCGCTGCCCATGAACACCACGCGATGTCCGATGGAGACCGCCTGCGACTTGAGCGCGATCTGCGCCCCGCCGAGGCTGTAGGTGCCCGCCAACTGCCAGCCTTCAATGGGCATCAAGCGGTCCGTGGCGCCGGTGCAGAGAATCAGCGCATCGTAGTCCACCGTCGTATGGTGCCCCTGACTGACGCAGCACAATTGTCTGGGCATCAGATTCCACACCAGCGTGTCGGGGCGGTAATCGATGTGTGGGCGCAAGCGCTCGAAACTCTCGTGCAGGTCGCGCGCCTTGGCCGCTTCAGTGCCGTACAACGCGCGGTAGTCGCGGGTGAAACCTTCGGGTTGGCGCCGATAGATCTGTCCGCCGTCGCGGCGATTTTCATCGATCAGGACCGGTTTGAAGCCTGCCTGCACCAACGTTTCGGCGCAGCGAATCCCCGCAGGTCCGGCGCCGACGATAACTACCCGTGCAATGGCCATGTCGCCTCCGGTTGTGTGGTGACGAGATCCAGTCCTTCACGGACTTCACTGGAGCACGCACGCAGACGCTCGCCGCTGCGCGTCCACACCCAGCAATCCTGGCAGGCGCCCATCAGGCAGAACCCGGCACGTCGACCGGAATCGAATTCCGACTGGCGCAACGCATTGCCCTGAGTGAGCAACGCGACCATCAATGTGTCGCCCTGCAACGCCCTGATGGGCACGCCATCCACGGTCAAGCTGACGGTCGCCCGACCCTGCTCGGCCAGTCTCACAAAACGAGCGCTCATGCATAGGCTCCCTGATTCAAGGTGGTCACGTCCCGCTGAGTTTTCAGCAGTTCGACGCTGTCGTGATGGCAGAGAATTTCACTGCCACCGTCGATGATTCGGCGGTTGGGTGCCGTACGGTTGCACAGGCCATCGACGCGCACCGGGCAGCGATTGAGGAAGGTGCACAGCTCGGCGACGTTGGCTTTTGGCCCGATGGGCGGCAGTTCGCCGCAGGTGGTCCCGCAGGTTTCAAGCCAGCCCTGGCGCAGTTCCGGCACCGAGTGAATCAACAGATCGGTATAGGGATGGAACGGTGCCTGTGCAAACGACTGCCGGCTGCCGGCCTGAACCTTGTGGCCGCTATACATCACCACCACGTCATCGCACAGCGCGCGTACGGTGGAGATGTCATGACTGATGAACAGGTAGGACACACCAAGCTGCTCACGCAAATCGCGGAGCAATTCAAGAATCGCTGCACCGACCACGGTGTCCAGCGCCGAGGTCACTTCATCGCAGAGGATCAGATCGGGTTTGGCCGCCAGTGCCCGCGCCAGGTTCACCCGCTGCTTCTGCCCGCCGGACAACTCGCTCGGACGACGCTCGGCCAAGGCTCGCGGCAGGCGCACCAGATCCAGCAACTCGCCGATACGTTCGCGCAACGCCGCGCCTTTGAGGTTGAAATACATCTTCAGCGGTCGACTCAGAATCGTGCTGATGCTGTGCATCGGGTTGAGCGCCGTGTCGGCGTTCTGGAACACCATCTGGATCCGCCGGAATTGCTCGTCGCTGCGTTCGGAAAGGCAACCTCCCAGCGGTTGCCCGTCAAAGGTCAGTCCGCCCAATGCCGGCGTGAGCAATCCGGCCACCACACGGGCCAGCGTTGACTTGCCAGAACCCGACTCGCCGATCACGCCAATCGCCTGGCCCCGGCGCACGGTCAGATCAATGTCCTCCAGTACACGAATGGCCGGCATGCCCAGGGTGTTCTTGTTGCCGTAACCGGCGGTCAGTCCGCGAATGGTCAGCAGCGGAGTTTCTTCGGCAATGCCGCAAGGTGGACGGATCGTCGTGTCCGGCCGCGCGGCCGCCAGCAAACTGCGGGTGTATTCATGAGTCGGGCCGTTGAGCAGCGCCGCCGTGGCGCTTTGTTCGAATATCTGACCGCCATTGAGCACGACGATCTGATCGGCCATTTGCGCCACTACAGCCAAGTCATGGGACACATACACCGCTGTTGCGCCACGGTCACGCACCACGCGTTTGAACGCCCGCAACACATCGATCTGGGTCGTCACATCGAGCGCCGTGGTCGGTTCGTCGAGGATGACCAGCAACGGATCACTGATCAGCGCCATTGCCGCCATCACCCGCTGCAGTTGCCCCCCGGACACCTGGTGCGGGTAACGCTGGCCGATGTGATCCGGGTCCGGCAGGGCCAGATCGCGAAACAGCTCAATGGCCTTGGCCTCAAGGGCGGCGCGGGGGCCGAGGCCGTGAATCAAGGCGCCCTCCACCACTTGGTCGATCAGTTTCTTCGCCGGGTTGAACGCAGCCGCAGCGCTCTGCGCGATATACGACACCCGATTACCGCGCAGGCCCTGCAATTGCTGCTCGCTGAGCGCGAGCATGTCGTGCTCGCCCACCTGCACCACGCCGCCGGACAACCGACAGCCCCGTCGGGCATAACCCAACAGAGCGAGGGCAATGGTGGTCTTGCCCGAGCCTGATTCGCCGATCAACGCCAGCACTTCACCTTGTTCCAAGGCAAAGCTCACGCCTTTGACAATCTCCGTTTCGCCATGCTCGCCGCAAGCAACCACGCGCAGGTCTTCAACTCGAATCAATTGGGTCATTTCAATGGCCTCCCGTGCGGCGACTACGTCGTGACGACAATCTGTCGATGAACAGATTCACGCCGATGGTCAGGGTGCCGATGGCCAGCGCCGGGATGACAATGGCCGGGGCGCCCTGATTGAGGCCGCCGATGTTTTCCCGCACCAGCGAACCGAGGTCGGCATCCGGCGGTTGCACGCCCAGCCCGAGAAAGCTCATGCCGCTGAGCAGCAGCACGATGAAACCGAACCGCAAGCCCAGATCAGTGAGCACCGGGTTGAGCATGTTCGGCAGGATCTCCACGCATGCGATGTACAAGCGCCGCTCGCCCCGGGTTCGGGCGACCTGCACATACTCCAGCGCTTCGATGTTCACTGCCATGCTGCGGGCGATACGGAACGCGCCCGGAGCGAAGCTCAACACCGCCGTGCTGATCAACAGGGTCACTGAAGAGCCGAACGCCGAGACCATGATCAGCGCGAGCATTTTGCTCGGGATCGAGATAAAGGCGTCCATCAAGCGGCTGATCACTTCGTCCAGCCACTTCGGCGACACCACCGACAGCAGCGCACAGCCGGTGCCCAGCGCGCTGGCCAGCACCGCCGCAATCAACGCCAGGCCCACGGTGAAGCGCGCGCCGACGAGCACCCGGCTGAGCATGTCGCGGCCCAGATAATCAGTGCCAAACGGGTACAACGCGCTGATGTTGTCGAACACGTTGCCCGAGACCACCTCGCCGACCGGATGCGGCGCCAGCCACGGGCCGAATAACGCAACCAGCAGCCAGATAACGCAGATGGAAGCTCCGATGAGTCCCAGCCACGCGGGCCCGTGAGACACCTTGCCGGCTGACAGATCGGGGGCTGCGGGCGTCGATTTCACAATGAGATTGTTCATTGGTTTCTCAGCCTCGGATTGGACAGAATCGCGCACAGGTCGGCAATCAGCACCAGACCCAGATAAGCCGCACAGAACAACATGGTGCAGGCCTGCACCAGTGCCATGTCACGGTTGGTCACGGCATCGACCATCAGGCTGGCGATGCCGGGATAGTTGAAGATGGTTTCGACAATCACCACTCCGCCGAGCAGATACGACAGGCTCAGCGCGATCGCATTGGCAATCGGTCCGATGGCATTGGGCAACGCGTGACGCAGTACGATGCGGATCGGACTGACGCCTTTGAGCCGGGCCATCTCCACGTAGGGGCTGTCGAGCTGGTCGATCACTGCCGCGCGCGTCATCCGCGCCATTTGCGCAACGATCACGCAGCACAGCGTCATCACCGGCAAGGCATAGGTACGCATGAATTGCCACGGTGAAGTGAT
Source organism: Pseudomonas sp. stari2 (assembly GCF_040760005.1). Classification (NCBI taxonomy): domain Bacteria; kingdom Pseudomonadati; phylum Pseudomonadota; class Gammaproteobacteria; order Pseudomonadales; family Pseudomonadaceae; genus Pseudomonas; species Pseudomonas sp. Stari2. Next base: position 3,334,670 of record NZ_CP099760.1, on the reverse strand, counting down.
GTCGCTGGCATAGGACAGCGCCGACAGCCAGCCCAGGTTTACCGCAAAGATCAACACCGCGAGGGTCGCCACCAGAAACTCCGGCACCGCGACCATCGCCAGGGTGGTGAAACTCAGGACACTGTCGACCCGTCCGCCACGCCCCATCGCCGAGCCTATGCCGAGAACCAGCGCCACCGGCACCGACACCAGCGCCGTGGCGGCCGCCAGCATCAGAGTGTTGGGCACGCGCCCGGCCATCAGTTCACCGACCGGCATTGCGTTGGATACCGACACGCCCATATCGCCACTGAGCAGGCTCATCAACCAGTGCAGGTAACGCACCACACCAGGTTGATCGAGCCCCAGTTTCAGGCGCAGTGCCGCCACCTGTTCCGGGGTGGCAAACTGGCCAAGGGATTGTTGTGCCGCGTCTCCCGGCAGCACCGCCGTGATCGCAAACACGACCATCGATACGATCAACAAAGTCACGATCGCGGCGCCCAGCCGCCGTCCGACCAACCACAGTGTGTTGCTATTCATCGCCTACCCTCCTGCACCTGGCTTGCCGTTCATTTCGACGGCTCTGTTCAAGCGTCCAGCCAGACCTGCTCGGCGAACATGTAACCCATGAAACCGCCGAGCGGGTTGCTGCCGTAGCCCTTGATCCGTTGATCGACGCCGTCGATGTTGCTGATGAACACCGGTATGCCGATGCCACAGTGGTCGTGCACCAGGGTCTGCATGTCCGCGTACATCTTGCCGCGCTTGGCATCGTCGGTTTCGCCGCGGGCGAGCATCAGCAATTGATCGAACTGCTCGTTCTTCCAGCCGGACTCGTTCCACGGCGCCTTCGACTGGAAGAACTGCGAGAACATCACGTCGGCGTTCGGCCGTGGGTTGATGTTGCCGAAGCTGATCGGGTGCTTCATCCAGTGGTTGGACCAGTAGCCATCGCTCGGCAGGCGCTTGACGTCGAGCTTGAGCCCGGCCTGCTTGGCCGACTGCTGCAACAGCACTGCGATATCCACGGAACCCGTTGCGGCAGGCGACGCAAACAGCTCCATACTGATGTTTTCCATGCCCGCTTTTTTTAGCAGGAACTTGGCTTTTTCCGGGTCGTAGACCGTTTGCGGCAGGTCACTGTTGTAGTAGCGCGAGCCGGGCGCGATCGGATGATCGTTGCCGACCACAGCAAAGCCGCGGAACACCGCCGACTTGATCTGTTCGCGATCCAGCAGGTACTTCATCGCCTGGGTGAAATCGGCGTTCTGGCCGGGCATCTGATCCTGACGGATGATCAAATCAGTGTAGTTGCCCGACGGCGCATCAACGACTCGGTGCCTGGCGCTGGCCTTGATCCGGTCGGTGGAGCGCGGGTTGACCTCATTGATCATGTGCACGTCGCCGGACAGCAGCGCGTTGACCCGCGACGGCTCGTCGCCAATGGCGATGAATTCGATTTCGTCGAGGTACGGCAGGCCGGGTTTCCAGTAACCGGTGTTGCGTGCTGCGACCGAACGGACACCCGGTTTGAACTCCTTGACCTTGAACGGTCCGGTGCCAATGCCCTGGTTGAAGTCGGTGGTGCCTTCGGGAACGATCAGCAGATGCGAGACGGCCAGAATCGACGGCAATTCGGCGTTTGGCGCAGTCAGGCGAATCTGTACTTCGTTGGCGCCGGTGGCCTTGATTTCCGCGAACTGCTCCATCAGCGGCATGACTTTGGAGCCGGTCAGCGGATCCTTGTGTCGTGACAGCGAGAACACCACGTCGGCCGCGCTGAGGGTTTTGCCGTTGTGAAAAGTCACGTCTTTGCGCAGGGTGATCGTCCACAGTGTCGCGTCGGTGTTGTCGATGCGCTCGGCCAGTTCCAGTTGCGGCACCAGGTGCGCGTCGAAACGAGTCAGGCCGTTGTAGAACATGTAGTGCCGCACATAGTCGGTGGACAGCGCGCCTTTGGCCGGATCAAGGGTGTCGGCGGTGGAACTGGATATGCCGGCGACGCGTATCCGCCCACCCTGCTTGCCTTTGCCCGGCGTGGCCGTATCGTCAGCCAACAGCTTGCCGGCGGCACCGAACAGGCTGCCGGCGCCGGCAGCCGCTACGCCGGCCACGCCGAGCATTTGTAACGCGTGACGGCGTGACATGCCGCGATTTAGGCCTTCGAACACCCGCAGGCTTTCTTCGCCTGAGATCAGCGGTGAATCGTTCTTGTGATCAGTCATTTCAGTGCTACCTGTCGAAATCAAGAAGGCTCAAGTGTTCCGGTTGACCGGAACGTCCTGGAAACGCAAACGACGGTGAAGCCACAACATCAACTCAATGCAAATAGTCCTGAAAACGGTAGTAGGCGCCCACCAAAGGCAGGAACCACGGCTTGCCGAAATGCCCGGGGATCGCCGGCCAGTCGAGTTCACGCCAGGGGTTGGCCTCGGCATTGCCGGCCATCACATCGGCCATCACCTGCCCCATGTGCACCGACATCTGCACGCCGTGGCCGCTGTAACCCATCGAGTGGAACACGCCGCCGTGCTGACCGGCTCGCGGTAAACGGTCGGAGGTCATGTCTACCAGGCCGCCCCAGCAGTAATCGATCCTGACGCCGGCCAGTTGCGGGAACATCTGGATCATCGCCGCCTGCAGCACCTTGCCGCTCTTGGCATCGTTGACACTGTCGGACATGGCAAACCGCGCACGCCCGCCAAACAGCAAGCGGTTGTCCGGGGTCAGGCGGAAGTAGTTACCGATCATTCGACTGGTGACATAAGCGCGGCGCCCCGGCAGCAACTGATCGATCAGCGCCCGCGGCAGGACCTCGGTGGCAATCACGAAACTGCCGACCGGCACAATCCGCCGCCGATACCAGCCCAGCCCACCGTGCTGACAGGCGCCGGTCGCCAGCAGAACCTGCCCGGCGTGCAGCGACCCCTTGCTGGTGTTGACCTGATAACCGCCGGCCCGGGCTTTCCAGTCGAGCACCGAGGTGCCCTCATGGATCAGCGCGCCGTGACGCACTGCCGCTTGCGCCAGACCGACGCCGAAACGCCCGACGTGCATCTGCACGCCATTGCGCTGCAACAGGCCGCCATGGAACTGCGCAGAGTTGACTTCGGTGCGGGTCTGTTCGGCAGACAGCAATTCAACATCGGCATCGACTTCGTTGCGAATCAGCTCACAGGTACGGGCCAAGCCTTCGTAGTGCAGCGGTTTTGCCGCCAGTTTCAGCTTGCCGTTGCGCAGCAGGTCACAGGGGATCTGCTCCTGCTCGACCAGCGACACAACGCTTTGCACGGCACTTTCGTAAGCCTGGTAATAGGCTTTCGCCCGGTCGGCACCGAGACTGGCGCTGAGGCTGGCGTAATCCTGCGCCACCCCCGTATTGCACTGCCCGCCATTGCGTCCCGATGCCTCGCCGATCACGCGCCCTGCTTCCAGCACCACCACACTGGCGCCCTTGAGCGCCAAGGCCCGGGCCGCCGCCAGCCCGGTGAAACCGCCACCGACGATGGCCACATCGACTTGCCCGGGCAAACCGCCGAGCTGTGCGCCGGTGAAGTCCGGTGCGCTGTCGAGCCAGTAGGATTCACTGCCCATGTTCAATCCCGCCTTTGCCAATGAGGATGTCGTTACAGGCCGACCAGTCCGGCCAGGCCGCCGATGTCCGGGATCTGGTGGTAGCTGTAGAAGGCATTGCCCGGTACTTCGTGGCCACGGGCGACGAAGGCCTTGTTCTTGATCTTCATGTCGTGGGCCGGCATCAGGTCGTAACGGAAGCTTGAAGACACATGCAAGATGTCTTCCGGGCCGCAGTTGAGGTTGTCGAGCATGTACTCGAACGCTGCCAGACGTGGCTTGTAGGCTTGTGCCTGCTCTGCGGTGAAGACTTTGTGAAAAGGTGCGCCGAGCTTTTCGACGTTGGACATGATCTGGCTGTTACTGGCGTTGGAGAAAATCACCAAGGGAATCTTGTCGGCGATTTTCGACAGGCCGGCTGGTACGTCCGGGTGCGGGCCCCAGGTCGGAACAGCGTCGTAATACAGCTGGCCTTCTTCGCGGTATTCAATTCCCCAACGCTTGCAGGTACGCGCCAGAGCGGTCTTGAGAATCTCGTCATACGGCATCCAGTCGCCCATGACCTGGTCCAGACGATAGGCCGAGAAATCCTTGACGAACTGATCCATCTGCTCCGCGGGTACGCGATCGGCGAAGAGTTCGCGGGTCATCGTGCCCATGTGGAAATTGGTCAGCGTTCCGTAGCAGTCGAAGGTAATGAATTTGGGGCGAAGAAAGCTCATTGAGTGCGTTCCTGAAGTTCGTTGAGGTCAATGGCGCTACAAGCATTTGCCTGGTTTGCGCAGTAGCGATGCAACGCTGCAGCACACCGTCATTACAACACCGTGAAATCAGCAGATGGCGTTAAAAGCGACCTCCGTTCGATACAAATCACCGTTTTGGTCATTCCACTCAGCAGACTTTGCGGTGCGCTCCAGCCTTGGGCAAAGCCCCGGTTTATGCGCCCTTATGGACCTGTTTCAGCCACTGTGGATTTCGGATATCGGCTTTGCCCGCAGAAACTGCGCCCCATCGCAGCAGTAGTGTCAGGTGCTGTCGCGCGCGTCAGCCCGGTTCTGAATTGAAGCGATAGAAAACACATCCAGCGCCTAGGGCGACGAGGCTCGGTACAAGCCTTTTATAGAGTAAAAAGGCCCAAGCATTTGCTGCCGACACAAGCCCCGGATTAAGTAGTAAGTGTGGTCTTCGGGACCGTGCTTCGCGGAATCTGCCGAATATTCCCTGCCCCCTTGTCAGGCTTTCATCCAGATGGGATACAGGCGTCATCTCGCCGGAAAAACCGGCGTAAGCGCACACTCTTTATCGGAGAATCGCCATGTCCACCCCACGTCCGTCCTACGTCTATCGGCCGATGACTGCCGACGACCTGCCCAAGGCCCATGCACTGTCCGTGCAATTGAAGTGGCCCCATCGACTCGACGACTGGGCCATGCTGCAAAGGGTCAGCAAGGGCTTTGTCGTACTTGATGGCGAGCGCTTGATCGGCACCGCGTTCGCCTGCCCGCAAGGTGATTTCACGACCATTGGCCTGGTCATTGTCAGTAACGATTACCAGGGCCAGGGCATCGGGCGAAAGCTCATGGAACACGCGCTGCAGGCTTGCCAGTCAAGCACGGCGATATTGAATGCAACCGTGGCCGGCGCACCGCTGTATGCGAGCCAGGGTTTTGTCGAGTTTGGCCGGATTCAGCAGCACCAGGGCCAGGCGCAAGCCCCTCTGCCCGGGCCATTGGCAGACGGTGAAGAATGCCGCCCACTGCGCGAAGCGGATCATGCGCGGGTGCTGGAACTGGCCAATGCCGGGAGCGGCCTGGATCGACAAGCGGTGCTCACCGATCTATTCGCCATCGTCGAGCATGCGGTGGGCATTGTGCGCGACGGTCAGCTGCGCGCGTTCGCCCTGCTGCGCCCGTTCGGTCGCGGTCGTTGCATCGGCCCGTTGATCGCCGAAAACCTTGAGCAGGCCCAACATCTGATCGCGACATTGCTGGCCAAGGTACCGGACGCCTTTGTGCGTATCGATATTCCAGCGGATGGTGGTCTGGCCGATTGGCTGGAAGCTGCCGGCCTGAAGCAGGTCGACACCGTGGCACAAATGTCCCGTGGTACAGCACCGCAAGCACACCATGGCGTTCGGCAGTTTGCGCTGGTCACTCAAGCCATCGGCTGACCCTCGGGTTGGCGCTTTTCGCCCCCCACAAGAAATCCCCTCAATAGCTGGAGCTTCACCCGTATGTTCGAACCTTGCATCATGCTGTTGGCTCGCGCCGATGGCAGTCGCGTCGACACCTCTTTCAAGCAGCAACCCTTGAACGCTGCAGACCCGTTCTCGACTGAACGTCAGGTCGCCTGGTCAGGAAACGACGGCGTGTCTGCAGGCATCGTCGAAACAGGCGAAAGCCTTGAGGTCGAGGATTTCCCGCACACCGAAGTGATCGTGGTTCACGCCGGGCACGTGACATTGAAAACCCGGGAGCGGACACTTGAACTGGCCGTCGGCGCCAGCGCGGTCATAGGCCGGGGCACGGCTTTACGGATCGAAGCACAGACCGGTTCGCGGTGGGCGTTTTGCGCCATGGCCACCAAAGGTGCGACGCCTGGTGTGACCTCGCTCGACCCGCTGGCACACCTGTCTCCCTCCGCCGCGCCGGAACAACAGATTCTGATCGGTCCATCACCGCAATGCCGGTCACGTAACGCTTTCGAAGACGCGACTACCGATCTGCGTGTCGGCGTGTGGGACTCGACGCCCTACGAACGTCACGGTCGCCCGCACAAGCTCAATGAGCTGATGTATCTGATCGAAGGAACCGTAACGTTGCAGACGCCTGAGGGTTTGAGCGTGACCGTCAATACCGGCGACAGCGTGTTTGTTGCGCGGGGTGCGCCGTGCGCCTGGAAAAGCACGCGCTATGTACGCAAAGTGTACGCCGTCAAATAGTCTCAGCCACGGACGATGACGTCCCGGGCTGACCCGCCTCGTCCATACAGCAGGGTTTGCCACTCAAGAACCTCGCAGGGATACGACTCTGCTGTATGCACAACGATAGCAGCTCAAAATCTCCGCACACTCAGCCTTCCTGCCGTCTGGATATCAGCCTTCGCAGCCCAACGACTCTGCCTTTCCAGCCCCGCCCTTTGCACCTGCCATCGGCAAGCGAAAACTTGCCGCCCTCCACTTCAAGCATCTGCCCATTCTCAGCGACGCGGCCGAAGGTTCCGTCAGTCGCCAATTGATCAAGCACGGTCTGCGGCACGGGTTTTAAAGAATTGCCTTTCATCCGGATCTTTCTTTTCCATGTGAGCTTGCAAGTTAAAAGTCCAACTAACCGAGCAAATCACTCAACTATCAGGAGCACTTATAGCCAGCCGCAATAACTCAAATAACGAAAAATAATGCCACATAGCCATCACCTAAGTAGCTTGCTAACAAATCCAGTTGAAACGGCTTCTCATCTGGCGCTTTAAACAGCATTTAAAAAACTTCAATAAAATCCCCCATCCTGTTGAATATGCTGAGTAAATCCAAAAAATAATCCCGCCACCTTGCGATACTCTCACACCCACTAAACATCCTCTTAAAAGCGCCATCACCCAATCGACTTGCAAAACCACAACAACCGTCTAGGTTCATGAATATCTTCACTGGCACGACCCCATCGAATAATAAAAACAGCCCTCCCGGCGGGAGCGTTCATTCTTCTGAAACAAACAAGACGCTGCTTTAGTTGCTGAACGGAACTCAGTCATCACAATCAAGAGGGATGCTTGATGAAGCACAGCCGTTGGTATCGTGCGCTCTCGAAAAATGCGTCGGCCGGACATTTCTGGCTGTCACTGTTTTGCTTTGCAGTACTGGTGATTGCCAGTTTCCTGTTGTTCGAACAGCAGATCCAGGACTTCCTCAATCATCTCGACCTGTACCTGCCGACTTCCCCCACCCAGCAACTCAACCTGGCGCTGTTGCTGATCGCTCTGTTGGCGCTGGACGTCGTGCTGCCCGTGCCTTCCAGTGTGGTCGCGCTACTGGCCGTGGCCATGCTCGGCAGCGTCGGCGGTTATCTGGTGATTTTCATTGGCCTATGTCTGGGGGCCGGATTGGGTTATGCATTGGGGGCCGGTTATTTCCGGATGCTGTCCAGTCGTCTCGGCCTGCATCAACGCAAGCCCGGGCAAATGGCCTATCGACTGGGCACGCTGTCGTTGATCTGTCTGCGCGGCGTGCCCGTGCTGGCTGAGACGTCTGTGGTGGCCGCCGGCATGCAGCATTATCCACTGCGGGCATTCCTGCTGGTGACCACCCTGGCCAATGCAGGGCTGGCACTGGCCTACAGCGCCATCGGCACATTCCTCGTCGAGGAGAACGCGCTGCTGGTGACGATTCTCGCCAGCATGGTGTTGCCGGGGTTGTTCATCGCCGGGTACAGCCTGTTCAAGGCCCTGCGCAAACACGGTGCCGGGCCAGTGCTGCACGGGCGTTTCGAAGTCAGTTACGACTACCCGGTGGTGTTCACCGATCACCTCTTCGACTCTTCTAACCCCTGCCTGCATCAACAACTCACCGCCCGGCAAAACGGCCGGGTGACGGTGATGGTGTTCGCCGATGAACAACTGCTGAAAAGCGCGCCGCATCTGCTGGCACAGATCGATGGCTACTTTGCTGCCCATGCAGCGGACCTGCATTTACAGGCACCGCCGATTGCCATTCCGGCCGGTGAGCTGAGCAAGGATTCACAGGTGCTGCAGCAGCTCTACGCCGACATGCTGAAACATGGGCTGGACCGGCATTGTTACGTACTCGCTCTTGGCGGTGGCGCGGCGCTGGATTCCGTGGGCTATGCCTGCGCCACCTTCCATCGCGGTATCCGCCTGATCCGCGTGCCGAGCACCGTGCTGGCGCAGAACGACGCCGGCATCGGAGTGAAAAACGGCATCAACGCCTTCGGCCAGAAAAACCTGCTCGGCGCCTTCTACCCCGCCACTGCCGTGATCAATGACTTCCAGTTGCTGACCAGCCTGACCCGCCGCGACCAGGTCGCCGGGCTCGCCGAAGCGGTGAAAGTCGCGCTGATCAAGGACCGGACATTCTTCGAATGGATGGAGCAACAGGCCGATGCCCTCGCCCGCTTCGATCATCCGGCCAGTCGTTACGCGATCCGCCGCTGCGCCGAGCTGCACCTGGCGCACATCACCGGCGCCGGCGATCCCTTCGAACGCGGTAACGGACGGCCACTGGATTACGGGCACTGGGCCGCGCACAAACTGGAGAACCTCAGCCATCACCGCTTGCGCCATGGCGAAGCCGTTGCGGTTGGCATGGCACTCGACGGGCTTTACGCCAATGCCCTCGGGCTGTTGAGCGATACCGACAGTGAACGGGTGATGAGCCTGTTGACCCGACTCGGTTTCAACCTGTGCCCGCCGGAACTGACCCTCAAAGATGCGCAAGGTCGCTCACCCGTGTTGCTCGGGCTGGAAGAGTTCCGTCAACACCTCGGCGGGCAACTCTCGATCCCGATGCTCAGCGGAATCGGCCAGTCGGTAGACCTGCATGAAGTCGACGACGCGAGGATGGCGCAGGCGTTGCAGAAGCTGTCCGCCCGCAGCGTCCCGGTGCTCGACTTGAGCGAGGGTTTCGCGAAATGAGCCAGACCCCGCAAAACCTCAAGACCTGGATGACCCTCGGTCGTGTCTCCAACCTGCCCACGGTGTGGACCAACACCCTGGCCGCCGCCCTGCTGGCCAGCAGCGCCGGTGCACTGGCGCCGCCCTCGTGGCTCGTGTGGATTCTGCTGCTGTTCACCCTGTCACTGCTGTATCTGGCCGGCATGTTGTTGAACGATCTGCTGGATGCCGACTGGGATCAGCAACACCACAATCCTCGGCCCATCACGCTGGGTCTGGTGAGCCGCCAGCAAGTGCGCCTCGCCACCGTGTTGTTGCTGACACTGGCGGCCGCTTCGGTGCTGGGGCTGAGCCAACTGATCGATCAGCCGCATTGGTTGTTGGCCAGCGTCAGCCTGTTGGTGGGCTGCATCATTGGCTACAACGTGCTGCACAAAAAATACGCCCACAGCGTTTGGTTGATGGGCGCCTGTCGCTCGGCACTGTACCTCACGGCAGCGGCCAGTCTGGCGGTGCCGCCGGAGCCGATCTGGCTCTGCGCGATTTTGCTGGGCGTCTACATCAGCGGGCTGACTTACCTGGCGCGCAATGAGCACAACAACCAGTTGCTCAGTCGCTTGCCTCTGCTCCTGATGCTAAGCCCGCTGGCGTTGGCGATCTACGCCGACAACCTGTGGTTCTGGCCGGTGCTGTTGCTCTGGCTTGGCTGGCTGGGCTGGCATTACCGGCAGCACCTTGCCAACCCGCAGCAGCGCAAGGTCCGCGCCTTTATCGGGGCCGGCCTAGCGGCGCTGCCACTGTTCGATGCGCTGGTGATGGCCGTGGCCAACCAGCCGTTGGGCAGCCTGCTGTGTGTTCTGGTGTTCTTCCTGCTCCCACACTTCCAGCGCTGGATCAAACCGACATGAACATGGACGTCACCGCGCCGCCGACGGCGGCCCTCGGCATGCGCCGCGATTGCCTTGCCGAACACCATCAGGCCCTCGCCCGGCAACTCGATGACAGCGAATTGCACTGGTGGCGTCAGGCGCAAGAGCAACTGGCCCGGCAACCGGACGCCAATACCGCATCGTTTCTGAGTGGCCAGTGCAAGCGTCATCTGCGTGACCGGGCACTGCCCGACAGCCACTGGAATCTGATCCAGCTGGCGCGCGCTTTATTGCTGGCACAGGTCCTTGAACAGTCCTCCGAGGGCGGACAATTGTCCATGCTGCGCCAGCTTTTTCTGTGGGGCGACGATCAGGAAAAGATCGCCGTCCTCAAAGCCTTCGACTGGCTCGACAGCCATGGGCAATGCGTGGAACTGGCGTTGCAGGCCGGGCGCACCAGCAACAGTCAGGTGTTTGCCGCCCTCGCCCTCGATACGCCCTACCCGTCCCGTCACTACCCGGAACGGGCCTTCCACCAACTGCTGTTGAAAGCGCTGGGCATGGGGCTCGATGTGCGACGCCTGATCGGCCTGAGCCAGCGACACAGCATCCCCCTCAATCAACTGGCCCTCGACCTGCTGGAAGAACAACTCGCGGCAGATCGGGCGGTGTCCGTTGGCTTGCCCCTGGCGATTGCCTTCGACCAGCTCACCCCGGAGCAGCGTCAGCGACTGCTCGACCTGGACCAACAGCAGCGCCTGCCGCCGGAATGGCGCAGTCACCTGAACTGATACCCAACGTCTCCTTCCCTTGACGAGGATTCACCATGCCCAAGTATTTCGACCCGCACATTCATATGGTCAGCCGCACCACCGACGACTACCAGAACATGGCCGCCGCCGGCATCACCGGGGTGATCGAGCCCGCGTTCTGGCAGGGTCAGGCCCGGACCAGCGTTGGCAGCTTCATCGATTACTTCGACACCCTGCTGGGCTGGGAGCGCTTTCGCGCAAGCATGTTCGGCATCCATCACTTCTGCACCATCGGCCTCAACCCCAAGGAGGCCAATGACCTGTCGGTGGCCAATGAAGTGCTGGAGATTCTGCCGCGCTATCTGGTGAAAGACGGCGTGGTAGCGGTCGGTGAAATCGGCTACGACGACATTACGCCCGAGGAAGACCGTTTTCTCGCCGCACAGCTGGAGCTGGCCAGACAATTCAATCTACCGGTGCTGGTGCACACGCCGCACCGCGACAAGATCGGCGGCACCAAGCGCACGCTGGCGGTGATTCGCGAGGTGGGGATCAATGAGAATCTGGTGATCATCGATCACCTCAACGAACTGACGCTGCCGCTGGTGCTGGACAGCGACTGCTGGCGCGGTCACTCGATCTACCCCAACACCAAGATGTCGGAACAGCGCATGGTCGCCCTGCTCCAGCAGTACGGCACCGAGAAAATGGTGGTCAACAGCGCCGCCGACTGGGGCATCAGCGATCCGCTCAAGGTGCCGAAAACCGGTCAGGCAATGTCCGCGGCGGGTTTCAGCGAGGCTCAGGTCGAACAAGTGCTGTTCCACAATCCGGTGGATTTTTTCGCTCAGAGTGGCCAACTCGACAAAACCCTGATCAGCACGCCGCTACCCATCGATCAGCGCCGGCAATGGCAGGACAACTCTGCCCTGCGCGGGCAGGAGCCGGTGATCAAATGAGTGCCGGCATGGGTTGGGCTGCCGCGCAGGTCGGGTATTGCAGCAATGTGCACCCGACCCATGACCTGGCCAGGCTGAAGGCCTCCATCGAACAGCACTTTCAGGGCGTGCGCACGCAACGCGGGCTGAAAGAACAGGACAGTGGACTGTGGATCAGCGCCCTCGCCGCCACTGGGTTACAGCAGAAAACCGCGCGGACGGAATTTCTCGGACTGCTTCAACGCAGTGGGCTGCGACTGACCTCGCTCAACGGTTTCCCCTACGGGCAGTTTCATGAGGGTGCGGTAAAAGCCGCCGTGTACCTGCCCAGTTGGGCCGAGCCGAAGCGCCTGGCGTACAGCCTCGAACTGGCGCAGATCCTCGCGCAGGCGTTGCCAGCGGACTGTCATCAAGGGGTGATTTCCACCGTGCCGCTGGGGTACGCCGCCACCTGGAGCCCGACGCTGCAGCTGCGTGCCGAGTTTCAACTGCGCGAACTCACGACGTCACTGGCGAGGCTGCATCGGGAGACCGGCAAGAAAATCGTGTTCTGTCTGGAGATGGAACCGGACTGCGTGCTGGAAAACACCGATCAGGCCATCGCCTTTTTCCGCCGCTGGCAAACCACGGATCCGCATCATGAGTATCTGGCGCTGTGTTTTGACGTCTGCCACCAGGCCGTGATGTTCGAAGATTGTTATCGCTCGCTGGTGAGGCTGCGTCAGGCACGGGTGCCGATCGGCAAGATCCAGCTTTCCAATGCCTTGGTCTGTCGTTTGCCCTGCGCGGAAGACAGCCGTCGCGAACAGGTCCTCGAGACCTTGCGCGACTTCTGCGAAACCACCTATCTGCATCAGGTGAAGGCGCTGGACGCGCAGGACCGCATGGTGGCCTGGGCCGATCTGCCCGCCGCCCTCGACGAATGCGCACAGCACCCGGATCGCTATGCCGAGTTGCGTATTCATTTCCATATCCCGCTGTTCAGCGAACAGTTGGTGTTGCCCGAGCTGAGTGGCAGTCAGATCGCTCTGGCGCAGACCTTTGACTATCTCGCCGACCATCGGGAGTTTCGCCCCGTGCTGGAAGTGGAAACCTACAGCTGGGGCGTCCTCCCCGCCCAACTGCGTCCGACCAATGAACACGCCCAACTGCAGGGTATCGCGGCGGAACTGAAATGGGTCGAGGAGCAGTTGCGCCAACGGCAACTGCTGCAGCCACTAGCGCAGGAGGCGTACGCCGATGCCCTCTGAACAACCACGCCAACCGCTGCTGCTGATCAACGTGGTCGGGCTGACGCCATCGTTGCTGGGTGACGCGACCCCGAACATCAATGCCCTGCTCAAAACCGCCAAAATGGCCTGCCTGCAACCGGTGTTCCCGGCGGTCACGTCGTCGGTGCAGGCCTCGATTCTCACCGGACGGCCGCCGTCGGAACACGGCATCGTCGGCAACGGCTGGTACTTTCGCGATCAGGCCGAAGTGCGCTTCTGGTTGCAGCCCAATGCGTTGATCCAGGGTGAAAAGGTCTGGGAAACGCTCAAGCGCGAGATCCCCGGGTTTCGCTGCAGCCAGTTGTTCTGGTGGTACAACATGTACGCCGACGTGGATGCCGCCATCACCCCGCGTCCTCACTACCCGGCTGATGGCCGCAAGTTGTTCGGCCTGTATTCGTCACCGGCTTCGTTGCACGAAACCATCGAACGGCAGATCGGCGAGTTTCCCTTTCCGGGCTTTTGGGGGCCGGCGGCGGGTATTGCGTCGAGCCGCTGGATCGTCGATTGCGCCATTGCCGAATTCCAGCTCGACCGGCCCGACCTGCAATTGATCTACCTGCCGCACCTCGACTACAGCCTGCAGCGGGTGGGGCCCGATCATCCGTCGATTGCCGATGAGGTGCAGGCCATCGACCAGGAAGTCGGGCGGCTGCTGGCCTTCGCCGAGGCGCAAGGCGCAGCGGTGATGCTGTTGTCCGAATACGGCATCGAAGCGGTCAATCAATCGGTGTCCATCAACCGCGTGCTGCGCTCGGAAGGTTTGCTGGAAGTACGCCAATCACTGACTTGGGAACTGCTCGACCCCGGCGCGAGTGCGGCATTTGCCGTGGCAGATCATCAGATCGCGCATGTCTACGTGAAAAACGCCCGGGACATTCCCCGCGTCAAAGCCCTGTTGCAGCGCCAACCCGGCATCGAGCAGGTGCTGGACAAGGCCGAACAACGGACCTTTGCGCTGGATCACCCGCGCAGCGGCGAACTAGTGGCCGTGGCCGCCGCGGGTTACTGGTTCGATTACTACTACTGGTTCGACGACCACAAGGCGCCCGACTTTGCCCGCACCGTGGACATCCACCGAAAGCCGGGCTACGACCCGCTGGAACTGTTCATCGACCCGGCCATTCGCTTCCCGAAACTGCGAGTCGCGCGGCGCCTGCTGCAGAAAAAGCTCGGCTTTCGCTACTACATGGACCTGATTCCACTGGACACCGGACTGGTCCGTGGCAGTCACGGTCGCCTGCCCGAGCGCGAGGAAAGCGGCCCGCTGCTCATCACCAATTGCGATCTGCCGCTGCCACAAACCCTGGCGGCCACGGCAGTGAAACAACTGCTCCTTCAGCATTTCCTGGGGCACCTCTACCACCACTCGGCCAATGCCAAGGAGCTTCCATGCGGCGAGCCATTTCTTTAACCGTTCTCAGTGCACTGGCCGGTTTGGCTCAGGCACAGGACACCAACAGTTTCGATTGCAATCAATTCCTGAAGTTTGGAACCGACATTGCCAAGACCCGGGCGGCGTTCGAGCAGAGTCCCGAAACCATGGCCTGGAACTGGTTCGTCTGTCTGAACCAGTTCAGCCCCACCCAGGCCAGTAACCGGGTGTGGGAAACCATGAAGCCTTCGGACCAGGTCTACCTGCCGGATGGCGCTGCTCCCGGCGCCTACGCCAGTCCCGTGCCGCCTCCAGCCGAGGTGCTGACACAGGCCCGAACGTTGGGGATGGACCTGAACCGGACCTTCCACAATATCAATTCCACGCAACAGGTCGATGGTCTGGCGCTGCACATGGGCGGCGCCGTGCCTGCTTCTCAGCGAGGCAACCCGGTGCGCTTTCAACTATTGATGGGACAGGACACCTTCGACTACATCGTGGCGCGTCAGGTCTACAACATGAACGGTCAGGCCGCGCTGCCGGATAACCTGAACTTCCCGGCCACTGCGTGGGAGTTGAAGGCCGCGTGGCTGTGGATCGGTTCGGACACGACCTACCGGCAAACCCTGGCCAACGACGGTTACTACATTGGCCAGGCTTATTACGAGCAGGATGACGGCACCTACCAGGTCGGCTATGCGGCGTTGAGCGGACTGCATGTGGTCAACAAGCTGGACGCCAACTGGGTCTGGACTACCTTCGAAAACGTCAACAACAGCAAATACACGGTGACCAACGCCCCCACACCGACGCCGATGACCAACACCACCGGGCCGACCCCGGCCGCCAAACCGGTGAATGCCAGCTTCCAGACGAGCAACCCTACACTGTCGAAGTACGAACTGATCGGGGTCGAGTACCAGCCCGTCACCCAGGTGCTGGCCAACTCGCAGCTGGAGTCGGCGTTCCAGAACACTTCGTCCTGTCTGGCCTGCCACGGCACTGCGGCCTACTCGAACGACAAGGGCTACTACAACTTCGCCATGAAACAGGATGGCGGCATCGTCTACCCGACCACTCCGCTGCCGGCCTCCGACTTCGAAGGCTACAAAAAACTGGACTTTGTCTGGTCGCTGAAGCGCGCCCAGTGGCAACGCTAAGGAGCACGACATGAGCGTATTGAACTTCCCCCGGATCTACCTCAACGGCCATATGTTCTGGAACCCGCCGACGGCCAACAACAACGACGTGCTGCCGCTGTATGACGCGGTGAAGATGGATATCAACTGGCCGTTCACCCGCTACTACGACATTACCCAGGAGAACGCTCCCACCACCCTGATGCCCTGGATCATTTCACCCGTGCAGCAGAATGACCTGCCGCCCTATGTGCAGCAGGTTCCGACCAACGGAGGCCCGAACACCTTCCCGTTCATACCCGCCGAATGGGACCTGTTTGGCGACAACGCCTGCGGGACGGTGAGTTACCAGAGCACCCGCTCGACCATTATTGGCGGCGAGTTGCAGGCCAACACCTACATTGCTCAGGATGCACTGGTCGGCAGGGACTTCCAGTTGCTCGGCAATCCTTTTGGCAGTCAGAGCCCGACGGCCGCGCGCTTCGTCGATATCAGCCCGTGGCAGAACACCTTCACGGCGCTGTACTTCGACAAGTTGCAGCTGGGTGATGCCACCTGTGGCCTGACCCTGAACCGTCAATACCGGATGCTCGACCGCTTCCTGACGTTCAATTGGGCCGGCGACTTCGGTGGTCTCGCGTATGTCACCACCACCTGGCAGACCTGCTTTCCCCGGGACAATCTGGAATGGGTCATTGGCGATTCCGTCCTGCTGAGCAATCTTCAGCAACAGATGGAGGCGCAAAACGCTCAGGGTCTGATGTTCAGGTTCGCCACGTACCTCACCTGTTACGACAGGAACGGTGTGTTCAACGACTTCCCGTACGTCGACACCCGCGACAATGTCAAATCGGCGCAGGCCCGTTTGACGGCGATGTATCAGAAGGGGCTGGACAACGTTTCCGATATTTTCTTCAACCCCGCTTACAACCGTACTGTAGCGACCCTGGGTCTGTGGTTCGATCACGAATACCCCACGGCGCCCGCCGGCCCGCGTCTGGTCACCGACCAGAAGATCATGGTCACTCGCCCCGGCATGTCTCAGCCGACAAGCACCAATCTGGGTGTGACCTCGGCGCAGATCACCAACAACACGGTGTCGCTGGATCTGGCCAACACGTTTCCGTTCTATCCGCTGAACAAGAACGCCGATATCCTGACTGCCGAGAAGTTCCAGGCCGGCGACTTTAAGCTGGGTGTATCGCAGAACGGGAATTTCGTGCCGGTGGTCGACATCGGTTTCGAGCAGTATCGACAGTCGGCCTTCGACAAACGCTCGGGCCTGCTGGATATACCCCTCAGCGCCACGCAAGCGACCACCTTGCAATCCGGCCCGCTGGAACTGCAACAACAGACTTCATCAGGCCCAGTGAAAGCCGCCACTCAGCAAGTCTGGACCGCCGAGGTAGTAGAAAGCGGCACCTTCGTCGACGTGAACGACCGCAAGACGCTGAACATCATGGTGCAGAAAAATGGTCAACCGGCCGCCAACACCACACTCTGGGTTGTGGAATACGGCAACCCTTACAACGTGACCACCAGCGACTACTACCTGACGTTCCTGAATAACCCCGACTTCACGCTGTTCTACGACAACGCAGACCGCAACAAAAACACCGCCAACCTGCCACAGTTCAAGGGCACGGCGCCTGTAGCGAACTACCTGGCCACCGGCAGCGGTCGTCGACTGGTCAATCTGGAAACCAAAGACAAACCGGTGGGCGTTGAGGTCAGTTATCAGTCATTCATGAACGGCTCAAGTAAACCGATCACGGTCCCGCTAACCCCTTGCCTGGAATTCGACGCCGGCGTCTACGTCAGCGGAACGCTGGATAACGATCAGACGGTGGATTACTCCTACGTCGCCACCACCACCAATGCCGACGGCATCGCCCAGGTGAGTTTCAAGGCTGTGGCCCCGGGTTTCCCTACGCTGCGCTTCATCGTCAAGGAAGGCACCAGCGACCCGGACATCCCTTTCAGCTTCGCGCTCACGGACGCCCAAGTCGACTTCCTCGCCCCGCTACGCGTCCTGCCACTGGACATGCAGCTGCAACAGGACTTCGTCAACTACTGGAACGACATCTACAAGAACAAGGATGCGCCCGAAGCGATCTGGGATGACTTCATCTACCCACGGGTCCTGAAGACCTTCTACTACCTGTACCCGATCATGAACAAGTTCATGCCGCTCAACTCCCGCACGCGGGTGGAAGGCGCTGTCGATCAGTTGATCCGGCTGATCAGCAAGGAGTACCAGGAAGAAAGCACCCTCGCGATGCCTATCACCCGTGACCTGTCGCAAAGCCGTCGCGCCGTGCTGGAGTTGTGGGCGCAGAAACTGGTCAAGCGCAACTTCCCGCCCATGCAACTCAAGATGAGCGATTACGACGACCTCTGATCCATCAGGAAAGATGAGCCACTGCGGGCCTCGCGCCCGCAGTGCGCCTTGCCAGGGAGTGACCCATGAACGTCAGCCTCTTGAACCGTCTGTTGCTGTTGATCCTGTTGTTTTGCCCGTCTGCATTCGCCCAGGACAGCGGCGCCGTCTACTTCACCAATGGCGTACACAACACGCTGGGGTGTAATGAACAGAACGGCAACTGCATCGCCAAACGCAATCCGGGTGAGCCTTCCGACCCGTTCTTTCCGGCGTTCTGGATCAGTAACTGGACCATGTACCGGGTGATGCACAACTACGAAAACAACCCGCCGCCCTACAGCAACCCGCCAACGACCCTGAAGCCTGCGGACTACACCGTCTCTCGCGGAACCAGCTACTACGACACGACGTACATTCCACCGGACGGCGACGGCTTCGGCGCGATGATGGAGCACTACGAGAAATACTGTCTGCCGATCTTCCCGATCAAGAACAACAACTACACCTGCTCGTTCGTATCTCTGGGCAACAAGGCGTACTTCCTCACCTATCCGCAGGATCGCCCGAAAGACATGCCGGCCTGCTGCATGTTTTCCCCGATGAATCATCCGCCACGGCAGGATTTCATCGAACACCTGCCCTACAGCGCCGAGCGCAGCAAAAACCTCAACGGCAGCGTGCAGGCTTACGCCCTGGATCTCGATTCGCCACAAGGTCCGATTCTGTTCGGTTATGCCTTCTACAAAAAAATGTCGGGGCAACCGCCCTACCGGCCGCCGCAATCGTTCTTCTTTTCGGGCGATACCAGCGTCGCCAACGCGCCGATCGTTAGCCAGAACTACACCGACTTTCACATCGCCAAACCGGACCCGGCCAAGACCTGGGCGCAGGTCGCCGCCATGTGCCCGTCGAATCCGCCACCCTGCCAGTTGTTCGAGCCACCGGAATCGCAGAGCAACGGTCAGAAGGCGCAGTGGAACAAGCTCATGCAGCGTAAACCGTGATCAACGACGAAGGATCGCCATGAAAACCACACTCTGTTTTTCCGTGATGTTGCTGGGTCTGGCCAGCCTGCCGGTGCTGGCCAGGGAACAAGCCATGCCATCGATGCAGACCAGCCAGTTGAACTGCCAGCCGCCGAGCACCGCACCGGCCGCCACGGCCGGTCAGGATCAGTTCGATCAATACAGCTGGCAGATGTTCATCGCCCTGAGCTGGCCGGCAAAGAGCGGGCAGCGCGGCAATCCCGACTGCACCAAGCAGCCCGGTGCGGCCGGCTACACCGTCTGGCAGACCTACAAGACCGTGGGGGAAATCTTTCTGCCGAACGCCGCCAATCCGGGGCCGTGGAATTCCCCGCAGATCGCAAAAAGCTTCAACATCATCAACATCGCCTCTTTGAAAAACAGCGCTCAGGTCAACGCCGTCGATCAGGCGGTCGGCGGCTGGCTGATCGATCAGGCGAAAAACCCGACCTATTACGATATTTCGGCCAACGAGACTTCATACAACTACATCGTGGGCAATAACTTCTATAACGCCGACGTCGTCTCCAAAGCCAACAACATCACGTTTCCGTGGGGCGTCATCGAGATCAAGTCGAGCTGGCGCATACTCACCGTCCATGACAACGCCAGCCGTTACCTGACCATGCTCGCCCAGGTGGCGACCTTCAATGAACAGGGCCAGAAGAACGGTGTCACCGAGGCATTTCTGGGGCTGGTGGGCTTGCACATCATCACCAAGGCCAACGGTTATCCGCAGTGGATCTGGTCGACGTTCGAGCAGGTCGACAACGTTCCACCCAAGGCACTGGTGAACGGCCAATGGGTCGATCAGCCGGTCGCGGGCACGGCCTATTCCTACTTCAACGCCGCCGCGCCCTCCGCATCCCTCAACCAATCGCCGTGCGACTGGCAGACTCAGGGCCCGCACCAGGTCTGCGTGCCCAAACCCGGCACCACGTTCCAGACCCCGAACCCGCTGAACCGGGTCACGCCGATTGCCGATATCACCAACCAGATCAACGCCAGTTACCAGGCCGACCCGGGGCTGCAAAACAGCGTGTTGAAGTACTACCAGCTCATCACCACCCAACGCCCGCTGATGCCGGACAACCCCGGCAACCCGCTGGGCCAGCCGACACCGGCACTCTCGGCCAACGTGACGATGGAAAGCTACATCCAGCCCAACAGTAGTTGCATGAACTGCCATTCCATGGCGACGCCGGTCAAGAGTCCCTACAAGTCCGATTACTCCTACCTGTTCAAATTCGCCAATTCGCCGCTCGGCAAAACCATCAAGGACGGGAAATAAATCATGAGCATCCTCAACGGCCCGCGACTGAATTTCTGGGGTGGTATCCGCACGGATGTCAGCCTGCCGAACAATTCACCCACCATTCCTTATGACGGCGATGACAACTGGCCGATCTTTGACCTGACCACTTCGACCCTGGCATCGGGGTCTCAGTCTTATACCGACGATCAGTTGAACAGCATGATCAATGCGCCTACGGGCGACTACTACACCGCCGGTGGCTGGAATCATTACGGGCAACATGTCGTCGACATGCAGAATGCGCTGATCAGTTCTCAAGGCAGCCCGGGCAGCGTCAGTACCACCGGGGATATGGTGGGCCAGCCGGTCTATCTGCTGGGCTCCGTGGACCCGGTCACCGGGCAAGCGCCGGTATCAGGCCCGATGATGGTCGACCTCGACCCCACCTCGACCACCACCACCCAGATATTTGTCGGTGGCCTGCAAATCGGTAGCAGTAGCAACATCCAATTGCTGATTCACGCCAATACGGTTTGCAGCAGCCAGGATCTCGGCAAGCGGGTGCTGCAACCGACGCCGAAGGAGCTGGATGCACCTGGTTCTTGCCGTATCAGTGGCACCTTCCAGCTGACCTTCCCGCTGAGCAGTATTGTCAGCTGGAACCAGAACAGCAGCGGTTTGCGATCGATCATCCAGGCACCGGGCGCCACCGGTATCGTCCTGCGCTTCGTGATGTTCGAAATGTGCCCGACGATGACCACGTCCCAGCTGCAAGCCGATTATGCCGCCGGCAGAGACACCCCGAACCCGAGCATTGGCCGGGTCATCGGTACATTGGCGCCGGCGTTCGCCAATGAGCCGCTGGACTGTCAGGCGGGCCGTCAGATCGTCAATCAGGGCACGGGCGGCACCGGCTATGCAGACCTGAGCAACCCCGCAATGCTGAGCGTCGACATGGTCAATATCATTCCGAAGCAGACGTTCAGGGCCGTCCGGGATGACATCACCAGCCCTATCGGACCTAACGGCAATTACGGCACTGTCACCGTGGCAGCCGGCAACACCAGCCTGGGTACACTCGATCCGACCAGCAGTCCCCTGCTCGACTACTACGTGTATGGCGGCATTGTCGATTTGCCACTCAATACAGCCCAACAGTCGGCGGTCAGATCCTCGGCGCTGGCCATCAGTGCCCCCGGCTCGGTCGCCGGGACTAAGTTGCAGGCGACAGAGTCTGTCTATCGGATCTATGCCGATCAACGCAGCGTCTATACCGAGGACTACCCGCAGGGCCTGTCGATTACGCTGCAGGTCCGGTATCTGGGGGCTGCGGTGCCCAGCACAACCGAAATCGATCTAACCGCCGCGCCCTCGGGGCCGTATTACACGCAACAGCGCTACTGCGACTTCCTTTATTTCCCTCCTGCCCTGACGCTGAGCCCCGGTCAGTTGTCCGTCACGTTCTCCGTCAACGTAAAACCCGCAGCGGCGCCACTCGCCGGGTTCGTCGCCCTGACCTACACCGTCAACGGTCAGGACAGCGGCACGTATTTCACCAACTTCCGCAAATACGCCCAGACCGACTTCGGCATCCCCAGAGGCACCACCATCACGTGGGAACAGATGTACCCGAACGTCCTGCGTTTTCACTATCTGGCCTTCCCGGCCATGTCTCGCTACATCCCGCTGAACCAGCCGGACGCGATCATGGGCGCGAAGAACCCGATCCTCGCGCGGACCTCGGATGCCTACAAAGGCACCACGCTGTTCATGCCCGTGGTGAGGTCAATGTCGCCCTGTCAGCGGGCACTGTTGCGGGCCTATCTCACGGGCGAGCCGTGGCAACCGCCGCAGTGATCGCGCCCCTCAGACCATGGAGAGACACCTATGACTGTTCATATTCCTGCGCGCCCCCGCGAGACGCTGCGCCCCAGCACGATCATCGCCGAAGGCCTGCTGAACCCACGCGGCGCCTGCGTGCAAGCCGATGGCAGCCTGCTGCTGGCCGAGGCTGGCTCAGGTCTGCCGGATCAGCCCTTCAGCGGCCGTATCAGCCGGCTGCAACCCGACCCGCTCCACCCCGGCGCCTGGCTCGCCCGGGAAACCGTGGTTCAGGGTTTTCGCTCGATGAACATGCAGGCCCGCATGCTACGCGATGAAATCATGGGCCTGTCGGACATCGCCTGCGGTGACGGGCGCTGTCTGGTCAGCCAGACCGATTATGTCGCGGGCTCGAAACTGCTGGACCTGCAATACACCCCGCCGGAGCCGGTGTTTCACAGTCGGGGCAACCTGAATGCGCTGTGTTATCACCCGACCCGCCGCAGTTGGCTGGCGGTCAAACCCGATACCAATCAGTTGGTGGAGTTCAGCACTGGCGAGGATGAACAGGTATTGGTCCAGTTGCCCGATCTGGACATGGGCCAGGAAGCCGTCCCCGTCACGCTGGTGCACGAACCGGCGACAGACGCTGTGCTGATCAGCCTGTTCTCCGGGGAGCTGCAAGGCGACCCGGCCCGCAAAGGCATCGACTTTGATGATCAGGCCGGTCAGGTGATTCGGGTCTGGCCCGACACCGGCCGGATCGAAGTGCTGATTCGCGGTCTGCAACTGCCGACCGGGCTGGCGCTGTGTCCGCAAGGAAATGTGTTGGTGCTGGAACTCTGCAGCCGTCTGCAACAACCGCTGCCGCCTGACTGGAATGGCGAACCCCTGCACGGCGGATTTACCCGGTTCAGCGGGCGACTGTTGAGCTGCAACCTGCAAACCAGTGAAGTAACGGTGCTCGCCCGTGACCTGGATACCCCGTCCAACCTGTGTCTGGTGCAGGATGCGGTACTGGTGAGCGAAGGCATGGGGTTAACCGGGCGCCCCTTGCCCACGCCGGATAACAAGGTGGTTGCATTGAGCGGCAGGCTGCGTCGGGTACAGCTCTGAAAACAGAAAAAGGGCGCGGCCTCATTGAAGCCGCGCCCCTGTTTACTGAGTCACCACAATCTTGCCGATCATCTGCGGATGCAGCACGCAGAAATACTCGAACTCGCCCGGCGTATTGAACACCCAGGAAAAACTGTCATTAGTGTCCAGCGCCCCCGAGCGGAACACCTTGTGGGTTTCAGCCACCGTGTGCGGAATCTGATCATCATTGACCCACGTCACCCTGGTGCCCACAGCCACGGTCAGATCCTTGGGGCCGAACATGAATTCCTTGATGTCGACCTTCACTTCCTGTGCCCAGACCGGAATCGACAAAAACAGGCACAGCACTGCCAACAGTCGTGCTTTCATTGGGTCGCCCTCCCCTAGACCAGTGTCGAATCGATCAGCGCCAACGGATGTTCGCCCTGTGTCGCCCGCACCTCGGTGATCCCCAGATAGTTGCGCAACTGGTCCGCCGCTACGGTCATCGGGCCCGGTGACGGCGCCGCACCGGGTGCCGGTTGTGGGTAGGCCGTGCCACGGGCGGTGTGGAAGGTGATATTGCCTTCGACCTTCTGGATCACCTGATGGATATGCCCGTTCAACACCGTCACCGAGCCGTACTTGCGCAGCATCGCAATCGCCTGATCGCCATCCTCGGTGCCCCAGCCCCACGGCTGATAGATCGTCCACAGCGGAATGTGGGTGAACACCACGATCGGCGTGCTGGTCGATACCGCGCGCAGATCATCGGCCAGCCAGGCCAGTTGATCCGCACCCAAGGTGGCTTCATGTCCGGCCTGGAAGTTGAAGACATTGACCAGCGCGATGAAATGCACGCCGTGGTCATCGAAGCTGTACCAGCCGTTGCCTTTGGTGCCCTTGCCGTAACGTTGGAGATAGAGCTTGCCGCCGCCCTCGTCGAGGGTGTCGTGTTCGCCGGGGATGTAATGCACCGTGGACGGCAAGCCTTTGAGTACCTGCGCCGCGGTGTCGAATTCCTCGGCCTTGGACAGGTGGGTGATGTCGCCGGTGTGCAGGATCAGCGACGGCCGTTTCGGCAGTGCAATGACCTTGTCGATCGCCACCTGCAGGGTTTTCACCGGCTCCGGATTGGCTTCCTTGTTGAAGCCGATGTGCGAGTCGCTGATCTGCACGAAATGAAAGGTGCTGGCCAACGCCTTGGGATCTCTGACGTTGCCCGCTTCATCCATCGCAAAGGCTCTGGGAATGCCGCCGCTCAGGGCCCAGAGCACCCCGGCCCCGGCCCACGCCGAACATTTGAGCAGCGTTCGCCGGTCCGGGTTGCTCAGAAAACCGTCGGTGCGCAGTGGATGTTTTGTTTGATTGTCCATCGGTAGGTCCTCGCTGGCGGACTACAGTGATGTAGCTGACACCAGGAAGAACCTTGCGGGACGAACGTTTATTCCACGCCGCAAAACAAATTCTTTTCCGGGAATAAAACACGACGCATCACGGTTATAGGGGTGTGACGGTGCGGAAGCCACTATGAATCGATTCGAGGAACTGATTGCGCCGCACCTGGACGCGGCTTACAACCTCGCGCGCTGGATCACGGGCAACGACGCCGCCGCACGGGATGTCGTGCAGGAAAGCGCCCTGCGCGCCTTCAGGTTTCTGCAGCGTTTTGCCGACGGCAACGCCAAGGCCTGGTTCCTGACCATCGTGCGCAACGAAAGCTACACCTGGCTCAAGGCCTCGGCCGGGCGCCAC
This sequence comes from Pseudomonas sp. stari2, assembly GCF_040760005.1. Lineage (NCBI taxonomy): Bacteria > Pseudomonadati > Pseudomonadota > Gammaproteobacteria > Pseudomonadales > Pseudomonadaceae > Pseudomonas > Pseudomonas sp. Stari2. The sequence goes on along the minus strand of NZ_CP099760.1, from coordinate 3,309,830 downwards.
TGGGTCACCATCGATGACGAAACGGGTGATATCGACGGCGCACTGAGTCACGGCCAGAGCCCGGAACTGTTGGCCATTCACACGGAAAACGCGGCGCTGCTCCAGCAGGCGCTGAGTGTCTTGCCGCCAGCGTTTCGCGAGGTCATTGTGCTCAAGGAACTCGAAGACATGCCTTACAAGGACATAGCCCTGGTGGTCGACATTCCCATCGGCACTGTCATGTCGAGACTGGCCCGGGCCCGCGCCATGCTCAAGCTCGAACTACTGAAGTTGCACGATCATGAATGAACTCCACTGCACGGTTTGCCAGACACAACTGCAGGGCTATCTGGATCAGGAACTTGATCCGGCGATGGCGGCGGATGTCGCTGCGCATCTGGCCATATGTTCCGACTGCGCGCGGCTGCATGATGAGGCGAAGCTGCTGAAGGTCAGCGTGAAACGTCATGCGCCCTATTACTCCGCGCCGGCTTCGTTGACTGCCAGCGTGCTTGCCGCTGTTGCTCCGGCATCACCGGGCCCGATCGAACGCTGGCGAAAATGGTTCGCCCCGGTTTTTTCCGCAGCGGCCCTGGCCCTGGCGATGGTGCTTTACGTGGCAACACCGGGCAGCGAACAACCGTTGATGGACGAAGCCGTCTCCAGCCATGTGCGCTCGTTGATGGGCCAGCACCTGAACGATGTGGTGTCGTCCGATCGGCACACCGTAAAACCCTGGTTCACCGGCAAACTCGACTTCTCGCCGCCCGTCGTCGACTACTCGGCGCAGGGCTTTCCACTGCTCGGCGGCCGGCTGGATTACTTGCAGCACCAGACCACCGCGGCCCTGAGTTACGGCCGAGCCAAACACATCATCAATGTGTTTATCCTGCCGACTACGGAAGCCGACAAGCCGACGCAGAGCCAGTCGATTCGCGGTTTCAATGTGGTTTCATGGCAGGCCGCTCACATGCGTTTCGTGCTGGTTTCGGATGTAGAGAAAAGTGAGTTGGAGGCGTTCGGCCAGTTACTCAGGAACGGCGCTTGAAAGGTTTTATCTCCTCCGTTAGCGGCTTGATCGCTTCAATGTCTCACTTGGCAGCTCATTGAACAAAGCCCGGTAACTGCTGGAAAACCGCCCCAGATGCCAAAACGACCAGTTCATCGCGACTTCAGCCACCGTGGTGCCCGAGGATGCTCCCTTGAGCAGTTCCCGGCGGGCACTGTTGAGCCGGCGCAAACGCAACCATTGAGTCGGTGACATCCCCGTATAGGCCTTGAAGGTCTGCTGCAACTGTCGCAACGACACCCCGGCCACCTGGGCCAGCTCCAGCAGATTGAGGGTTTCTTCCGGCGAGTCCGCCGCCCATTCCCCCACGCGCTTCATGGTTTGCCGCTCTTCGGCGCGACGCTGCAAACCACCACTGTCCAGACACACCCTGGCGTTATCGAGGATGAACAGGCAGTCCTCCAGCAACTGCTGGGTCAATGCTTCTTTGCTTGGCTGATCAAGGGTTTGCGACAACTTCGTGAGAGTCGAGCTTAACCAGCGGCTGAACAGCGCATTCTGCGCGCCATTGAGCGGCGCCATGAACAAACCTTCCAGCCGGGCCACGTCCAGGCCGTTGCGGCGGACGAACTCGGGGCCGAACACCACGGCGATTTCCTGGTAGTTCTCCGGAGTGATCCAGATGTTGCGGCTCTCTTCGTTCAGCAGATAGAGCGCGTTGTCACTGCGATCGAAACAGAACGCCAGAGACCCCGACGGTGCACTGAAATTCTGCTCCACACGGGTGTTCATCTGTTCTTCGTAGACCTCCACGCCTTCCAGGTCCAGATAGCGGATTTGCCCGGCGAAATGCCCCGGCGACATCTGCTGGTAATGCTGGACCCAGCCCGGTGTCGCGCGGATCTGCTCGGCGACATCGGCGGTGTTGAAAGCTTGAACCTGTAGCGGATTACACGTTGTCATGGGAGACCTTGCGCACTCTTTTGGTGCGCTTTGGTGCTGCTGAAAGTGGATAGATGGAACGGCAAGGCCCGCCCAAGATAGTCGTCAACGCGCCACAGGGGAAGCCTGCGAAAGATGAAATCGCACTTCCCCCGCGTCAATAAAACCAACGACGAGGTCTTTATGAATGCCCCTTTCGATCAGCTGTTCACATGGCTGAAAGATCACAAGATTACCGAAGTGGAATGCGTGGTCAGCGACCTGACCGGCATCGCCCGCGGCAAAATTGCACCGACCAACAAGTTCCTGCATGAGCGAGGCATGCGCCTGCCGGAAAGTGTGTTGCTGCAAACGGTAACCGGGGATTTTGTCGACGACGACATCTACTACGACCTGCTCGACCCGGCCGACATCGACATGGTCTGCAAACCGGTGAGCGACGCGGTGTACGTGGTGCCATGGGCCATCGAGCCGACCGCCATCGTGATCCACGACACCTTCGACAAGTTCGGCAACCCGATCGAACTGTCGCCGCGCAACGTGCTGAAAAAAGTCTTGCAGCTGTACACCGACAAGGGCTGGAAGCCGATCGTTGCGCCGGAAATGGAGTTTTACCTGACCCAGCGTTGCGAAGACCCGGACTTGCCGTTGAAGGCACCACTGGGTCGTTCCGGTCGCGCTGAAAGCGGTCGTCAGTCGTTCTCCATCGATGCCGCCAACGAATTCGATCCGCTGTTCGAAGACGTCTACGACTGGTGCGAGCTGCAAGGCCTGGACCTCGACACGCTGATCCACGAAGACGGCCCGGCGCAGATGGAAATCAACTTCCGTCACGGCGACGCGCTGGATCTGGCCGACCAGATCACCGTGTTCAAGCGCACCCTGCGTGAAGCCGCACTCAAGCACGACGTAACCGCGACGTTCATGGCCAAGCCGATTGGCGACGAGCCCGGTAGCGCCATGCACTTGCATCAGAGCGTGGTGGAGATCGCCACCGGCAAACCGATTTTCGCCAATGCCGACGGCACCATGAGCGACCTGTTCCGCCATCACATCGGCGGTCTGCAGAAATTCATCCCGAAAGTGCTGCCGATGTTCGCGCCGAACGTGAACTCGTTCCGCCGCTTCCTGCCCGACACCTCGGCGCCAGTCAACGTCGAATGGGGCGAAGAAAACCGCACCGTCGGCCTGCGAGTTCCAACGTCCGGCCCTGAAGCAATGCGCGTGGAAAACCGCCTGCCCGGCGCCGACGCCAACCCGTATCTGGCGATTGCTGCGAGCCTGCTGTGCGGTTACATCGGCATGGTCGAAGGCATCGAGCCAAGTGCCGCCGTCGAAGGCCGCGCCTATGAGCGCCGCAATCTACGCCTGCCGATCACCATCGAAGAAGCGCTGACCCAGATGGAAGAGTGCGACACCGTCGCCGAGTATCTGGGCAGCAAATTCGTGCGCGGCTACGTGGCGGTGAAACGCGCCGAGCATGAAAACTTCAAGCGCGTGATCAGCTCCTGGGAGCGTGAGTTCCTGTTGTTGAGCGTTTAAGCCTGCGACCTGATCGCTCCCGGACACTGTCCGGGAGCGATCCCTACCGACTTTACGAGCATAAAAAAATCCAACTCGAAGAGGTGTCGATATGCGTCTGTTGAAATCCCTGATCCCCGCCGCCCTGGCCCTGGCCTGCAGCGCCGGTGCGCAAGCCCAACCCCAGGTCAGCGTCTATAACTGGACCGATTACATCGGCGAAACCACCCTCGCCGACTTTCAGGCCGGCAGTGGTATCAAGGTGATCTACGACGTTTTCGACTCCAATGAAACCCTCGAAGGCAAACTCCTCGCCGGTCGCACCGGTTACGACGTGGTTGTTCCGTCCAATCACTTCCTGGCCCGTCAGGTGAAGGCCGGGGCGTTCCTCAAACTGGACCGCTCACAACTGCCGAACTGGAAGAACCTCGATCCGAAACTGCTGGCCCTGCTCGAGAAAAACGATCCGGGCAACGAGCACTCGGTACCGTACCTGTGGGGCACCAACGGCATCGGCTACAACGTCGATAAGGTCAAGCAGGTGCTGGGCGTCGACCACATCGATTCCTGGGCCGTGCTCTTCGAACCGGAGAACCTGAAGAAGCTCACCCAGTGCGGCGTGTCGATGATGGACTCGGCCGACGAGGTGTTCCCGGCGATCCTCAACTACATGGGCATGGACCCGCGCAGCGAGAACCCGGAAGACTTCAAGAAAGCCGAAGCCAAACTGCTGAGCATCCGTCCGTACATCACCTACTTCCACTCGTCGAAATACGTGTCGGACCTGGCCAACGGCGACATCTGCGTAGCCTTCGGTTACTCCGGCGACGTATTCCAGGCCGCCAACCGCGCCAAGGAAGCGAAGAACGGCGTGAACATCGCTTATGCCATTCCCAAGGAAGGCGCGAACCTGTGGTTCGACCTGCTGGCGATTCCCGCCGATGCCAGCAACACCAAAGAGGCCCACGCCTTCATCAATTACCTGCTCGATCCGCAAGTGATCGCCAAGGTCAGCGCCTCGGTCGGCTATGCCAACCCGAACCCGCCGGCCAAGCAATACATGGACGTGGCACTGGTCAGCAATCCAGAGGTGTATCCACCTCAGGAAGTGCTCGACAAACTCTACATTTCCACCACCCCGCCCCAGTCGATCATGCGTCTGATGACCCGTTCCTGGAGCAAAGTGAAGTCGAACAAATGAATCAGTACACCCAGGAACACGCCCGCTCCTACTACGCCGCATCGGCTCGGGCGAGCACAACCTACCCAACGCTTGAAGGCGGCCTGATCGCCGACGTCTGCGTGATCGGCGGCGGCTTCACCGGCGTCAACACCGCCATCGAGCTGGCCCAGCGCGGCCTCTCGGTGGTGCTGCTCGAAGGCCGGCGCATCGGCTGGGGCGCCAGCGGGCGCAACGGCGGCCAGTTGATCCGTGGCATCGGCCATGAAGTCGAGGGCTTCGCCCGTCATGTCGGCGCCGAAGGCGTGCGCTATCTGCAACAGGCCGGCGTCGACTCAGTGGAACTGGTGCGCCGGCGCGTCGAAGACAACGCCATCGAGTGCGACCTGCGCTGGGGCTTCTGCGAACTGGCCAACACCCCGGCGCAGTTCGAGGCATTCAAGGCTGAACAGGCGAGTCTCGCGGCCTCGGGTTATGCCCATGAAACGCGACTGGTCGGCCCTGAAGACATGCGTCGGCAAGTTGTCAATTCGGGTGTCTATAAAGGAGGCCTGATCGACATGGGCTCGGGCCACCTGCACCCGCTCGATCTGGTGCAGGGCGAAGCGCGACTGGCGGCGTCGCTCGGGGTGCGGATCTTCGAGCAGAGCCCGGTGCTGGAAATCATCCACGGCGCCACGGTTCAGGTGCGCTGTGCTTCTGGTACTGTGCGGACCGGCAGTCTGGTACTCGGTTGCAACGCGCACCTCGATGAACTCGAGCAACAGCTAAGCGGTAAAGTCCTGCCTGCCGGCAGCTACATCATCGCCACCGAGCCCTTGTCCAAAGAACGCGCCGCCGAACTGATCCCGCAAAACCTCGCGCTCTGCGACCAGAAAGTCGGCCTCGACTATTACCGGCTCTCGGCAGACCGACGCTTGCTGTTCGGCGGCGCCTGCCACTATTCCGGCCGAGACCCGGCGGACATCGCTGCCTACATGCGACCGAAGATGCTCAAAGTCTTCCCGCAACTGGCGGATATGCGCATCGACTACCAATGGGGCGGCAAGATCGGCATCACCGCCAACCGCTTCCCGCAGGTCGGACGGCTCAAGCAGCACCCGAACGTGTTCTACGCCCAGGGTTATTCCGGCCATGGCCTGAACGTCACGCACTGGTGCGCCAAATTGCTGGGCGAAGCGATTCACGCAGGCCACAGCCAGGGCTTGGACGTGTTCAGCGGCGTGCCGCACATGACCTTCCCCGGCGGCCCGGCGTTGCGCTCACCGCTGTTGGCACTGGGCATGTTCTGGTATCGCCTGCGGGAAATACTCGGCTGAATCTCGCGGGTTGAAGCGACCTGCACATTTGCTCTATCGCAAAGCACTTCTATATTGATGAAGTGCTTTTGCGTTCCTGACGCTCAGTGCCCAACACACTCTGGAGGTCATGGATGGAGTCGTCAGCCGCCGATCAACCGCGAGCACCCGGCCAGGCACCGATCAAGACCCGGCGCTTCAACATTTCGCTGGTATGGATTGTGCCGATTGTTGCCGTGCTGGTGGGCATTTCGCTGGTGGTGCACAACCTGATGCAGGAAGGCCCGACGATCGTCGTTACCTTCAAGACCGGCAGCGGTCTGACGGCCAACAAGACCGAAGTCAAATACCGCAACGTGGTGGTCGGCCAGGTCTCGGATGTCGAACTGAGCGACGACCAGAAGAGCGTCAACGCCACGATCAAGCTGGCCAAGCAGGCCGAAACCTTTACCCGCGAAGATTCGAAGTTCTGGGTAGTCCGGCCGCGAATCGGTGCCGGCGGCGTGTCGGGTATCGATACGCTGCTTTCTGGCGACTACATTGGTGCCGATATCGGCCAATCGAAAGATCGCGCCAGGTACTTCAAAGGCCTGGAAAATCCGCCCCCCATTACCTACGGCGAACCGGGCAGGCGTTTCAACCTGCACGCCTCGGACCTGGGTTCGCTGGATATCGGTTCCCCGGTCTACTACCGCAAGATCCCGGTCGGCCAGGTCGTGGCCTATGCACTGGATCCCGATGGCAAAGGGGTGAATATCGAAGTGTTCATCCACGCGCCGAACGATGCCTTCGTCACCGAGAACACCCGGTTCTGGAACGCCAGCGGTATAGACGTGAACGTCGGCGCCAATGGTTTTGCGGTGAAGACCGAATCGCTCTCGACCCTGCTGGTCGGTGGCATTGCCTTCCGCGCGCCGGATTACAGCCCCAACGATGTGGCGGCAGCGGATGAAAAATCCTTCGACCTGTTCGACGACCAGCAGACCGCCCTCGCCCCGCCCGCCGGCAAACCGCAGTACCTGAGCCTGCGTTTCGATCAGGCCATGCGCGGCCTCAAGGTCGATGCGCCGGTCGAATTCCTCGGCATGGAAATCGGCCGTGTGGTGAGCATCAACCTGGACTACGACGAGAAGAAACGCAGCTTCCCGGTCAACGTCGGAATTGTGATCTACCCGCAACGTCTGGGACGGGCCCACGAGAAGATGCTCAAGGTGCTCAACCACAACCCGGAAGACGAAGCCGCCGCCGTGCGTCTGATCGGCACCTTCATCGACAACGGTCTGCGGGCCCAGGCCCGCAGCGGCAATCTGCTGACCGGTCAGCTGTATATCGCTCTGGATTTTTTCCCGAAAGCCGAGAAAGTCGCGTTTGATCCGACGGCGCGTCCGATCGTCATTCCGACCATTCCCGGCAGCCTCGAACAGTTGCAGGAAAAACTCGAGGCCATGGTCGACAAGCTCAACAAACTGCCGGTGGAACGCATTGCCGGCAATCTCGACGGCAATCTCGTTGAACTGCGCAAAAGCCTGACCCAGTTCAATGCCAAGACTCTGCCCGCTGTTCAGAACACTTTGGCGGACGTGAGCAAGACCCTGCAATCGGCAAATTCGACGTTGGCCGAAGATTCGCCGCAGCGAGAAAAGCTCACCCAGACGCTCGACGAACTCGGGCGCATGTCGCGTTCGCTGCGTGAGCTGTCGGATTACCTCGGACGCCATCCGGAATCGCTGATTCGCGGTCGCCCCGACAACGCTGCGCCACTCGATCTCAAGGGACCGCCGCGCAATTGAGCACAGGAGCTTTGCCATGGCCTTACCGCTGAAGTTCACCGTGCTCGCCGCATGCCTGTTGCTGGGTGCCTGTCGCAGCGACCCGATCAGCTTCCACACCTTGACCCCGGCACAGCCGATGCCTGGCCGATCCGGACAGGACATCGCGATTGAAAGCATCAGCGTGCCGCCCCAGGTCGACCGCCCGCAAATCGTCATCCGCCAGGGCAACAGCGGCCTGGCGATTCTGGAAACCCAGTGGTGGGCTGCCAGCCTCAGCGATGAGCTGCGCAGCGCACTGGTGGATCAGTTGAGCAACGCTGGAGTCCCGCGCAAAACATCGGTGCGCATCGATGTGCAGCGTTTTGATTCGGTTCCCGGGCAATACGGATTGATGGACGTGAAATGGCGCCTGCGTCCGGCGGATGCGGGCGATAGCGGTCTGCTCACCTGCCGCTCGATTCTGCAGACGCCATCCGGATCGAGCATCGACGATTTGGTGAACGCTCAGCAGAACAACGTCAAACGTCTCGCGGCGCTGATCCATCAGGCCGCCGGCAATGCGCGCAGCTGCCCGCCGTCCTGAGTCGCCGGTTTCAATTCAACGCTGAAGCGGCTGCCGCTGGACTGGCCGCTGCTCAATTGCACCCGCCAGTGCTGGCGCTTGCAGATCCGCTGCACCAGCGACAACCCCAGGCCAAGGCCTTCACCACGGCCCTCATCGCCGCGCACGAACGGCTGGAACACCGCCTGACGTTGTTCCTCCGGAATGCCGATGCCGCTGTCTTCCACCACAAAACCGTTGCCTGTCAGGGTCAGCCGGACGAACCCTTGATCGGTGTAATGCCAGGCATTGCGCAGCAGGTTACCCATCACCGATTGCAGGAACGTCAGGTTGAAACGCTCCATACAGGGCTGCTCCACCTCGTAGAAAAACTCCAGTCCCTTTTCACGAATCAGCCGGCCCCAGATCTCGCACTGTGCATCAGCGACTTCCTTGAGCGTGACGCAAATATCATTTCCGACATCATCCTCTGCGCGAGCCAGCATCAAGAAGGTATCCACCAGTTGGCGCATCTCATGGCTGGCCCGGGCGATGCGATTGACCTGTGCGGTCGAACGGGGATCCAGCGACGGATTGGCGAGCAACAATTCGCAGGCGCCGCCCAGCACCATCAACGGCGTGCGCAGTTCATGGCTGACATCGCTGGTGAACAGTTTTTCGCGGCTCAGGGTTTCGCGCAAACGACCCAGCGTCTGATCGAACGACAACGCCAGCTCCCCCACTTCATCCGCCGCATAATCCGGGTGCAGCGGGGGCGCCAGCACCAACAGTTGATCGCGGTGGCGAACCTGGCGTGCCAGTCGAATAACCGGTGCCATTACCCGTCGAGCCAGCAATCGGCCAAGCATGATCGCCAGCAGGATGCTCAGGAGAAAACCGACCGTGACCACGATGAACAGCAACCGCTCGCGTTGCTCAAGGCTTTCCTGATCACGCAGCAGCACGTATTTGCGCCCGCCGACCACCTCGACCATCGCAAAAAAATCGTCGCCGTTGAACATGATTTCCTGGAAGCCGGGTGACAGCGCAGCCAGTGACGGAATCAGTGCCATGGGCCCGGGCCCGCCTTCAAAGAAAAACAGTTCACTCTTTTCCGGCTGATGACTCCAGCGATTGATGTCATCCATCGCCAGCAAGCGATGCAGACCGCCACTCAGGGTGCTGGTGGCCAGTTTGTGTTCGACCACATGCACAGCGGCAACGATGCCCAGCGCAAACACCCCGGCGACGAGAGCGCTCATCAAAGCGAACACGATGACGATCCGTTTCGTCAGGCTTTGCTTGAGATCCATTCGGGTCAAGGACTCCACTGCTGAATTCAGACTTCACGGTCAAAAACAGGCGAGCACCGCGATATTGACCGAACCTGCGCAGCTTCACCGCAAACATAAACATTTGTTAAGACTGACCCCAAAAAAAAGGGTATTTGAGTCTGGTTATCAAACACTGGATTAGTTGTGCTTTATCGACTCTCGCGAAATTTTCACATGTTCTTCACCGCCCCCCGACGTGCACGAACGTAATGTTCAGCCATTATTCAAGTACATAACTATAAAAGTTGGTTAAATCGCCGGCCCAACTCGCCTGCGACGTCAAGGGGCATGCCGTGGAGCGACAGATGCAATTAACAGCGACATTTAAACAACGCCGTACTTTGCGACTTGGAAAACTGTTGACCGGCATCGGTGTAGTGGTCGCTATCGGGCTGGTCAGCGGCTTCGTCTGGGTGACCCGCTCGCCCGTTGATCTGGGCCATGCCGGCAAGGCCGCCCGGGCTGACTGGACCCAGGCCTGGCAGGCTGGTGAAGTAGTAGCGCTGGTGCGTCATGCCGAACGTTGCGACCGCTCCGTCAACCTCTGCCTGGGCCCGGCCGACGGCATCACCCAGGCCGGCAACGACTCTGCAGCGCTTGTAGGCAAAGGCTTCGTGGGGCTGGGCATGAAGCAGGCGCAGGTGTTCACCAGCCCGTTGACCCGTACCGTGCAGACCGCGCGCGCCATGTTCGGTCAGGACGCCACGACCCAGACCTGGCTCGAATCCTGCGGTTCTTCTCTGCGCAACGACGTGGTGGCGCACAAGGTTGCCAAGCGAAATCTGGTGCTGGTCACCCACAGCGGATGCATCAGTGATTTCGAAAAGCAGACCGGTTTTCCTCACGCGGTCGCCGCCGAATATGGCAGTACCCTGTTTGCACGCATCGATGACAAGGGCCAACTTAAAGTGTTGGGCATCATGAATGCCGATGCATGGTCACAACTCAATAGTCATTAATGCTTTAGTTGGGGCGGACCGGCAAGTTTGCACTTTTTAACTAACCAGGGACGGGGTTCATTAATTTGTAATGAAAGATGTATCTGCCCCCCGATTTACTGGACAACGGTTTTTTTTAAGCTTGGCTATAGTGCGAGAACTCCGGCCTGGAGGTACGGCAGCTCTCTGGATACAGGAAACGCCCGTCCCCCGATCGCACACCTGCATTCATTCAACACGATGATCCGCCCGCTCAGGAACACGCCGGGCAGGCCATCGACACAAGAACTTCGTTTGGCACCAAGGCTTTGTCATGACGTCTGAAAACAACCCGCTGCGACACGCTGCCCGTCATTCCTCCCCCACCACGACTTTCGAACGCTTGGCCATCCCCGGCCTGATTCTGGCTTTCGTCGTGTTTTACCTGTTGCCGTTGATGACTCACGGTCTGTGGATCCCCGATGAAACCCGCTACGGCCAGATCAGCCAGGAAATGCTGCTCAGCGGCAACTGGGTCGCGCCGCATTTCATGGGGATCCGCTATTTCGAAAAACCGATCGCCGGTTACTGGATGATTGCGATCGGCCAGGCGATCTTCGGTGAAAACCTGTTCGGCGTGCGTATCGCTTCAGCCCTGAGTACCGGTGTCAGCGTCTGGCTGACGTACCTGATAGCCCGCCGGCTGTGGAACAACCCGCGCATCAGCGTCGCCAGCGCCCTGCTTTATATGAGCTTTGGGCTGATTGCCGGCCAGGCCGGCTACGCCAACCTCGATCCGCAGTTCACCTTGTGGGTCAACCTGAGCATGGTCGCCGTGTGGTTTGCCATCGACAGCCAGACCCCTCGCACCCGTCTGGGAGGCTGGGCGCTGCTCGGTGTCGCGTGCGGCATGGGCCTGATGACCAAAGGATTCCTGGCGTTATTGTTGCCGGTGCTGATCGCCCTGCCCTACATGATCTGGCAACGCCGTTTCGGCGAACTGGTGCGTTACGGACTGGTTGCCGTGGTGGTTTGTGTGCTGATCAGCCTGCCGTGGGTGTTGGCTGTTCATTACCGGGAACCCGATTTCTGGCGGTTCTTCTTTTGGCACGAACACATCCGTCGTTTTGCCGCCGGCGATGCCGCGCAACATGCTCGCCCATGGTGGTTCTACCTGCCGTTGCTGTTTGCCTCCACCCTGCCGTGGGCTGTGCTGCTGCCTTCGACGCTCCTGCGCACCTGGCGTGAAAAGCGTGATCCTAAAACCGCCTACCTTGCGTTGTGGTTCCTGCTGCCACTGGCCTTTTTCAGCCTGAGCAGCGGCAAGCTGCCGACCTACATCATGCCGTGCCTGCTGCCAATCGCCCTGTTGATGGGGCAGACCGTGGTCAACTGGCTGGATCAGAACAGTGGCCGTGTCCTGCGCCTGAACGGCGTGATCAACACCGTCATCGCTACTGCGGCGCTGGTGGCGCTGCTTTATCTGCAGGCAACCAAGGAGATCTACGAAAACACAGAGATGTTCAACCTGTCGCTGGCCTATATCGTGCTGGTGGGCTGGATCATCGCCAACGCCTTGCAAGTGCTGCGTCCGCTGACGCTGTGGGCCATGCCGGCGCTGGGTATCGGCCTGCTCGTGGCGTTGCTGCCGGCGGCCATGCCGGGGCAGATCGTCAACAGCAAGATGCCCGACCAGTTCATTGCCGAACATCAACAGGAATTGAGTGAAACCGCTTCGCTGCTGAGCAACGACCTCGGCGCAGCCTCGGCACTGGCGTGGCGCTTGAAGCGCCCGCAAGTGGATCTGTTCAACACCATCGGTGAACTGAAGTACGGCCTCGAAGACCCGGCCATGGAAGCACGTAAAGTCACTATGGACGGCGTCGGCCAGTGGATGACCGAAGCGCGGAAGAAAGGCGCGGTCGGTGTGGTCTTGCGGGTCAACAGTACGCAGGAAGAGCAGGAAGTCGAATTGCTGCCGGTAGATGGCAAGCATTATCGTCGCGGCAATCTGCAGATCTTCATCTTCCCGCAGCGCCAGCCATGACCTTGCGCAATAACGACCGGGGCGCCCTGCTGCTCCTGCTGGCGGCCAGCGCCCTGATGTTGCTGCTCGGGCTGGGCAGCCGCGAATTGTGGGGCGCGGAAACCCGCTGGGCCAACATCGCGTTGCAGATGATGCAAAGCGGCGATTACTTCGACCCGTACCTCAAGGGTGATCCCTACTACGACAAGCCGCTTTTGTCGTACTGGCTGATCACCGCGACCGCCTGGTTGACCGGCAGTCTGGATCACTGGTCGCTGCGCCTGTCTTCGGTGGTGTCCGCGTGGCTCAGTGTCTGGCTGGTGTATCTGCTGGGCGAGCAGTTGTTTCGCAAAGGCACGGGGCTGATCGCCGGCTGGATGCTGGCGACCACCTTCTATTTCGTGTTCTGGGCGCGGGTCGCCACGGCCGACATCCTGACGGTCTGCGGCGTGCTGGCAGCGGTCTGGTGGTACTGGCGCGGGCCGGACGACACGCGGTTTTCGCGCTATCTGGTGTTCTGCGTTCTGCTGTCCCTGACCTCGTTGTTCAAAGGCCTGATCGGCTTCATCCTGCCCGGGCTGGTGCTGCTGCCGCACCTGCTGAATGAAAGCCGCTGGAAACGTCATCTGAATCTGCGCCTGCTCGCGGCGCTGGTGATTGCCGGCGCGTTCTACATGACGCCGTTCCTGCTGTCCCACCTCTACGGCGCGCCGAACTACGGGGAAAGCGGGCTGGGACTGGTGTTGCGGGAAAACGTCGTGCGGTTTTTCCAGCCGTTCGACAACATCGGCCCGATCTACACCTATTTGTTGTACCTGCCGGTCTACACCCTGCCCTGGGCGCCGTGCTGGATCATCGCCTTGTGGGTTGCCGCGCGAAACTGGAAACACATCGAACCGGACACCCGCTGGCTGATCCAGGGCCTCGGGTTGTTGATGCTGTTCTTCACCGCCAGCGGCAGCCGACGCAGTTACTACGTGCTGCCACTGGTGCCGTTCGCGCAACTGCTCGGGGCCTGGTGGATCACCCGGCGCATGGCTGCGCGCAATGCCGAGAGTCCGTTTGGCGGGCGCGGCCTGAAAATCGGTTTTGCCGTGACCACGGTCTTGCTGCTGGGGATTCTCGGCGTGCTCTATCCCTGGACCAACAGCGGTGGCGGCGCGATCCGCTTCGGCGAGACTGTGCGCCTGCAAGCCAGCCAGCGCGCGCCGTTGAGTCAATGGCACTTCGTCATGGTCGAGGTGGACAACAAGGTCCCGATGTACCTGCAGACCGGCGGCGAACCGTTCTACTACGTGCCGGAAACCCGTGATTTCCCTCGCGACGGCGATGCTGCCGCGATGTTCGAATGGCTGGAACGCACCAGCGGCAAGCACTGGGATCCGAAGCGTACGATCTTCGTCGCCCAGTACCGCACCGGCGATCCCGTGCCGCTCTCCAGGCTCGGTCAAGACCATCAAGTCATCACGACCACCCCGACCCGCGGCGAACAAGTGTTCCATGGCCGCGAGGATCAAAGCGTCGCCTACCTGCCCCAAGGCTCCTGAAAGACAACGCCGGGTTCGCCCGGCGTCCCCGCCAAGTGACTGCTAACCTGAATGACAATGACATGTATTAACGGTTTGTTTGACGTTTTTTTCTCATTTGCCTCTCTACATTGCCAGCCAGCCAACATATGCAAATCATTCGCATTGAAAACCCTGCGATCTGTTGCCCATAACGTCTAAAAAACAGGAGCTGCCCCGTCATGAGTTCATCCATCCCGTCCTTTCTGAAGCACGCTGCTCTGGCGACGGCGCTGCTCGCTGCCGGCCAGGTGTTTGCCGCCGACTCGGTTGGTATCGTGGTCTACAACGCCCAGCATGAAACCCTGACCAAGGCGTGGGTCGCCGGCTTCACCGAAGAAACCGGGATCCCGGTCACGATCCGTAACGGCGACGACACTGAAATGGGCAACCAGATCGTGCAGGAAGGTGCTTCCTCTCCGGCCGACGTGTTCCTGACGGAAAACTCCCCGGCCATGGTGCTGGTGGACAATGCCAAGCTGTTCGCCCCAGTCGCTCCGGCGACCCTTGAACAAGTGGGCGCAGCCTATCGTCCGGCGCACGGCCAATGGGTCGGCATCGCCGCTCGCTCCACCGTATTCGTCTACAACCCGGCTAAACTGGCGGAAAAAGACCTGCCAAAATCCCTGACGGACCTCGCCTCCCCAGCCTGGAAAGGCCGCTGGGCCGCATCCCCTGCCGGTGCGGACTTCCAGGCCATCGTCGCCGCCGTACTGGAACAGAAAGGCGAAGCTGCCACCCTTGAGTGGCTCAAGGGCATGAAAGCCAACTTCACCGCCTACCGTGGCAACAGCTCCGTGCTCAAAGCGGTCAATGCCGGGCAGATCGACAGCGGCGTGATCTATCACTATTACTACTTCGTCGATCAGTCCAAGACCGGCGAAAACAGCAAGAACACCGCCCTGCACTACTTCAAGCATCAGGATCCGGGCGCGTTCGTGAGCATCTCCGGTGGTGGCGTGCTGAAGTCCAGCAAACACCAGGAAGAAGCACAGAAATTCCTCCAGTACATCACCGGCAAACAAGGCCAGGAAGTGCTGCGCACCGGCAACTCCTTTGAGTACGCCGTGGGCAAGGACTCGGCTTCCAACCCGAAACTGGTGCCGTTGAAGGATCTGGACGCGCCAAAAGTCGACGCATCGAAGCTCGACAGCAAGAAAGCCGTTGAACTGATGACTCAGGCGGGACTGCTTTAATTGATGCCAGAAACTCTGCCGGCGGGGATCGCTGCGGCGCCCTCCGCCAACCTTTCACGCAGACCCCGCGCCCTCAATGGGCGCGGGAGCCCTTGGGTGGTCGTGCTAGCGATCGGTGTATCACTGCTGTCGTTACTGCCGATCGGCTTTGTCATCGGCGTGTCGTGGTACACCGGTTGGGCGACCATCGAAGCCTTGATCTTCCGCCCTCGGGTGGCCGAACTGCTGATCAACACCGTATTGCTGGTATTGATCACCCTGCCAATCTGCATTGTGCTTGGCATGACCCTCGCTTGGCTGACCGAACGCACCGACCTGCCCGGCCGGAGATTGTGGTCAGTGCTTGCGGTTGCACCGCTGGCCGTGCCTGCGTTCGTGCACAGCTATGCATGGGTCAGTCTGGTTCCGTCGATCAATGGACTGCCGGCCGGTGTGTTGGTGTCTGTGATCGCTTACTTTCCGTTTCTTTATTTGCCGATTGCGGCGACGTTACGTCGCCTCGACCCGGCAATTGAAGACGTGGCCGAATCCCTCGGACTGAAACCGTGGGCCGTGTTCTTCCGGGTAGTCTTGCCGCAATTGCGCCTGGCGATCTGTGGCGGTGCGCTGTTGGTGGGCCTGCACTTGCTGGCCGAATATGGCCTGTACGCGATGATCCGCTTCGACACCTTTACCACGGCCATTTTCGATCAGTTCAAATCCACCTTTAATGGCCCGGCAGCCAACATGCTCGCCAGTGTTCTGGCGCTGTGCTGTCTGGCGATGCTGACCGTGGAATCCGCCGCTCGTGGCCACGCGCGTTATGCCCGGGTCGGTTCCGGCAGCGCCCGCGAACAGCGGACCGTGCGCCTCAAACGTGGCACCGCCGCGCTGGGCCTGTGCCTGCAAGTTCTGACCTGCCTGCTGGCTCTCGGCGTCCCGATGCTGACTCTAGGCAAATGGCTGATCGCCGGCGGCGCGGAAGTCTGGCAAGGCGAAGAGTTGTTGCCAGCGTTGCTTCAGACCCTGTCGTTCGGCGTGGCCGGTGCAGTGTTGACCAGTCTGGCGGCGATTCCGATTGCCTGGCTGTCGATTCGCGCCCCCGGCAAGCTGCAACGTGTGCTGGAAGGCTGCAACTACATCACCAGCTCGCTGCCGGGGATTGTCGTGGCACTGGCGCTGGTCACCGTAACGATCCACTTCGCCCGTCCGATCTATCAGACCACCATCACCGTTCTGCTGGCGTACCTTTTGATGTTCCTGCCGCGGGCGCTGGTCAGCCTGCGTGCCGGTTTCGCCCAGGCGCCGGTGGAACTGGAAAATATCGCGCAAAGCCTCGGCCGTTCACCCCTGCGCGCCTTGTGGCTGATCACTCTGCGCCTGGCCGCGCCGGGTGCAGCGGCAGGTGCCGCGTTGGTGTTCCTGGCGATCACCAATGAATTGACCGCAACCCTGTTGCTCGCGCCCAACGGCACGCGCACCCTGGCCACCGGTTTCTGGGCCATGACCAGCGAAATCGACTACGCCGCCGCAGCGCCTTACGCGCTGTTGATGGTAGTGCTTTCGCTGCCGCTCACGGCCATCCTCTATCACCAATCCAGGCGCAGTGCCGGCCGATGAACGCTCTCGACATCATCAATCTCAGCAAATCCTTCGGCGCGCAAACCGCGCTGGACACCATCAACCTGTCCGTCCCGACCGGCAGTCGCACCGTGATCGTCGGCCCGTCTGGCTCCGGCAAGA
The DNA here is from genome assembly GCF_040760005.1 of Pseudomonas sp. stari2. NCBI lineage: Bacteria > Pseudomonadati > Pseudomonadota > Gammaproteobacteria > Pseudomonadales > Pseudomonadaceae > Pseudomonas > Pseudomonas sp. Stari2. Next base: position 3,292,828 of record NZ_CP099760.1, on the reverse strand, counting down.
CCACGCTACTGCGGATGATCGCCGGATTCGAGTTTCCCGACGCCGGCAGCCTGATGCTCAACGGCCAGACGCTGGTCGACAGCACCCACGCCGTGCCCGCCTACCAGCGGCAGATCGGCTATGTTCCGCAGGATGGCGCGCTATTTCCACACATGACCGTGGCGGACAACATCGGTTTCGGACTGAGCGAAACCGGCAGCGCTCGAACTGAACGCATTCAGGCGTTGATGGACAGCGTGGCCCTGAACGCCAGCATGGCCGCACGCTGGCCTCATGAATTGTCCGGCGGCCAGCAGCAACGGGTGTCGCTCGCCCGGGCACTGGCCCAACAACCACGCCTGATGCTGCTGGATGAACCCTTTTCCGCCCTCGACACCGGCCTGCGCGGCGCCATGCGCAAAATGGTCGCCCGCCTGCTCGAAGAGGCCGGCGTGACCACAATTCTGGTCACCCACGACCAAAGCGAAGCGCTGTCGTTTGCCGATCAACTGGCGGTCATGCGTGACGGACGACTCGTGCAATCGGGGCATCCGATGGACCTCTACCGTTATCCGGACGACGAGCAGACCGCACGTTTTCTCGGCGAAGCGGTGGTCATGCCGGCGCGAATCGCGGCCGGCTGGGCCCATTGCGATCTTGGACGGATCGCGGTGAACAGCAACGGTTTCTCCGGGCCGGCGCAGATCATGCTGCGCCCGGAACAGCTTCAGCTGTCCGATGCGCCTGCCGATCAACGGGGCTGCAATGCTGTCGTCACCGAACGCGACTTCGGTGGCAATACCTGCACCCTGACGGTTGAACTGCGCGCCAGCATCAATGAAGAAGCCGGCCGTTCGCTACTGGTGCGCAGTACCGGAATGCACGCGCCACCGGCGGGCAGCGCGGTGCAACTGTCGATACTCGGGGCCGCCCACGTTTTCGAGGCATCCTGACGTTCAGCTACAGATCGAAACGATCCACGGCGCGACGCCGTTCATTGTCGTCGCGCACGTCGTAGTTGGCGGTCGTCTGGATATTGCTGTGATGCGCCAGTTTCTGGGCAATCGACAGATCGTGTTCTTCGATGACCCGAGTGATGAATGAGCGCCGGAAATCATGGGGCATGATCTTCACCCCGACCTGCGTGCCGCGCTGGCGGGCGATGTAATAGATCGCGTGTTTGGTGATGCGCTCGCGGGTGATGTGGCTGCCACGGCGAATGCGGTTGAACAGAAACGTATCGTCGCTTTCGCCTTCCTTGAGTTCTGAACGGCGAAACTCCAGCCAGGCATTCAGCTTGGCGAACGCCCAGGCCGGCGCGTACTTGATCAGTTGCTTGTTGCCCTTGGCGGTGACGCACAGGCTGCGTTCAGTGAAGTCCACCTGGTTCAAATCCAGATCCACCGACTCGGATTTACGCATGCCGGTGCCGTACAACAGCGCAATCACAGCCGCGTCACGCAACCCCTGCGGGCGCGGATCGGCGGCGCAGACTTCCATCAGTTCATGAATCAGCGTGCGCTTGAGATTGCGCCCCTGAGACAGTCGCGTGCCGGCCATGCCCTTGACCGAACGCATTTTCAAAAGATGATCCTGAGTGATCAGGCTCATGCGCCAGGCTTCGTTCATCACACCGCGAATGGCATTTACATAAAGTGAAGAGGTGTTGGGGGCATAGTTGTCTGCACGCAATGCTGCGACTAACGCCACAACATCTTCGGGTTGTAAGGCATGCCACGGAATGTCCTCGACATTCATGTCTTCAAAGCCGAGACGGTCGGCGGCATCCTGCAAAACGTAACGCATGGTGAGTTGGCTGGAAGGTGCCAAACGCGCCAGATACAAGGACAACGGATTACTTCTGATGGATTCTGAAGGGGTAACGGATAAGCTGCTCAAACGAAAGGCCTTGAGTAAAAACAGTCCAGCACAACAACTAACAACTGCAATGAACTTGATATAAAGAAGAGTCTTTTAGTAGGACTTTTCCAACAAAAGCCGCGGAAGTCTGAACAGCGGCTGTATGAATTTCAGATAAACGATTCGCCGACCGGTTTTTCATATTCCTTTCACAAAATCGGGAATAACCTTAGCTAGATAGGTCCTCAGTCGGTACCGCCCAACCTGCCGGGCAACGCCTGAAAAGTCAACCAAACCCCGACGTCATGCTTACCAAGCAACTCGTTGATGCAAAACCCGTTTTTTGTAGCTACGCTGGGATTGGATCCGATGAACAGATGGATCTGTCCATTTTTTTCGCAATGAGGTGTCCATGAGTCAGGCGTTTCTCCCCTTCTCTCGCCCGAGTATCGGCGATGAAGAAATTGCGGCCGTCGAGCAGGTACTGCGTTCGGGCTGGATAACCACCGGGCCGAAAAACCAGGCACTTGAAGAACAGTTCGCGCAGTACGTGGGTTGCAAGCACGCCGTTGCTCTCTCCTCCGCCACCGGCGGCATGCACATCACCCTGCTGGCCCTGGGCATCGGTCCCGGCGATGAAGTCATCACGCCGTCGCAGACCTGGGTCTCCACCGCCAACATGATTTCCCTGCTGGGCGCCACACCGGTGTTCGTCGATGTCGACCGCGACACCCTGATGACCGACGCGGCCCGCATCGAAGCGGCCATCACGCCGCGCACCAAAGCCATCATTCCCGTGCATTACGCCGGCGCCGCGTTCGATCTCGATCCGCTGTATGCCCTGGCCGACAAGCACGGCATCGCCGTAATCGAAGACGCCGCTCACGCTGCCGGTACCCGCTACAAGGGCCGCCACGTCGGTTCCCACGGCACGGCGATCTTCTCGTTCCACGCGATCAAGAACATGACCTGCGCCGAAGGCGCGATGTTCGTCACCGACGACGAAGCCCTGGCCAGCCGTGTACGCATGCTCAAGTTCCACGGTCTGGGCGTCGATGCCTACGATCGTCTGACCGGTGGCCGCAAGCCGCAAGCTCAGGTCATGGAGCCGGGCTTCAAGTACAACCTGGCCGACATCAACGCCGCCATTGCCCTGGTGCAACTGGAGCGCCTGGACGCCATTAATGCCCGCCGCACCGAGCTGGCCGGTCAGTACCTGCAAAAGCTCGAAGGCTTGCCAGTGCAGCCGCTGGCCGTGCCACAGCAATACGCCCAGCAACACGCCTGGCACCTGTTCATCCTGCGCATCGACAGCGAGCGCTGCGGGATGGATCGCGAGGCCTTCATGAAGGGCCTGCAGGAGCAAGGTATCGGCACCGGCATTCACTTCATTGCCACCCATCTGCACACCTGGTACCGCCAGCGTGACCCTGATCTGTATCTGCCCAACACCGAATGGAACTCGGCGCGGCTATGCTCAATTCCGCTGTTCCCCGACATGACCGACCAGGATCTGGATCGTGTTGTCGGTGCCATCGCCACCCTTATGGACAAACGCTCGTGAGACCTTACCCGATTAAATGCGTGTCGATCGTCATCCCGGTCTACAACGAACAGGACAGTCTGCCTGAGCTGCTTCGGCGCACAGAGGCAGCCTGCGCCCAGCTCAAACATGACTACGAAATCGTGCTGGTCGACGACGGCAGTCGCGACGAGTCGGCCAACATGCTCGAGGAAGCCGCCGGGCGTGAAAACAGTCCGTTCGTAGCCGTCATCCTCAACCGCAACTATGGCCAGCACGCCGCGATCATGGCCGGTTTCGAACAGTGCAAGGGCGACGTGGTGATCACCCTCGACGCCGACCTGCAAAACCCGCCGGAAGAAATTCCGCGCCTGGTGGCCGAGGCGGAGAAAGGCTATGACGTGGTCGGCACCGTGCGTGGCCATCGTCAGGATTCGGCGTTGCGCCGCTATCCGTCGAAGCTGATCAACCTGGCGGTGCAACGCTCCACCGGCGTGGCCATGAGCGACTACGGATGCATGCTGCGTGCCTATCGCCGCACCATCATCGACGCGATGCTCGCCTGCCGCGAACGCAGCACGTTCATTCCGATCCTGGCCAACAGCTTCGCTCGCCACACCACCGAAATCGTCGTGGCCCACGCCGAGCGTGAACACGGCGACTCGAAGTACAGCCCGATGCGCCTGATCAACCTGATGTTCGATCTGGTCACGTGCATGACCACCACGCCGCTGCGCCTGCTGAGCATCGTCGGCTTCGCGATGGCAGGCCTGGGCGCACTGTTCGCCGTTGCGCTGATCGTCCTGCGCCTGGCGTTCGGTGCAGTCTGGGCCGGTGACGGCACATTCGTACTGTTTGCGGTGCTGTTCGTGTTCACCGGTGGCCAGTTCATCGGCATGGGTCTGCTGGGTGAATACCTGGGACGCATGTACAGCGACGTGCGCGCCCGCCCGCGCTTCTTCATTGAAAAGGTGTTGCGCAGCCAGCCGGCCTCCCCGGCACCTGCGGTCACCGTTGACGGCCTTACTTCCAATTCCACTTCCGATCAGGTTCTCTCATGAGTGCAAAAACTGTTGTCTTCGCTTACCACGATATTGGCTGCGCCGGCATTGAAGCCCTGCTTAACAGCGGCTACGACATTGCAGCAGTGTTCACTCACGCCGACGATCCGAAAGAAAACGCCTTCTACGCCTCGGTTGCACAGCTGTGCGCCAGCAAAGGCATTCCGGTCCACGCCCCGGAAGACGCCAACCACCCGCTGTGGATCGAGCGCATCGCCAAGCTCGACCCTGAGTACATTTTCTCGTTCTACTACCGCAACCTGCTGAGCGAGCCGCTGCTGGCACTGGCCAAAAAAGGCGCGTTCAACCTGCACGGCTCGCTGCTGCCACGCTACCGTGGCCGCGCCCCGGCCAACTGGGTGCTGGTCAACGGCGAAACCGAAACCGGCGTCACCCTGCACCGCATGGTCAAGCGCGCCGATGCCGGCGCCATCGTTGCCCAGCAACGCGTTGCCATCGAGCGCAGCGATACCGGTCTGACCCTGCACGCCAAACTGCGCACTGCCGCCAGCGACCTGCTGCGCGACACCCTGCCGAACATGCTGCAAGGCAAAATCACCGAAACCCCGCAAGACGAATCCAAGGCCACCGTATTCGGTCGTCGTACGCCGGCGGACGGCAAACTGGTCTGGGCCAAACCGGCCGAGCAGCTGTTCAACCTGGTTCGCGCCGTGACCCGTCCGTACCCCGGCGCCTTCTGCGCCGTAGGCGAACACAAGCTGATCGTCTGGAGCGCCGAAGTCGTCAAGGGCAACGAAGGCCAGGCCCCTGGCCGTGTGATCAGCGTCGATCCGCTGCGCATCGCCTGCGGTGAAGATTCGCTGGTGATCAACGCCGGTCAGCGCAACGACAACGGTCTGTACCTGAGCGGCCCGCAACTGGCCAATGAACTGGGTCTGGTAGACGGTTCGCTGCTGCGCGGTGCTGAATCCGGCCGTGCGCCACGTCGCACCCGCGTGCTGATCCTGGGCGTCAACGGCTTCATCGGTAACCACCTGTCCGAGCGCCTGCTGCGTGACGACCGCTACGAGATCTATGGCCTGGACATCGGTTCCGACGCCATCGACCGTCTGCGCGACCACCCACGCTTCCACTTCGTCGAAGGCGACATCAGCATTCACTCCGAGTGGATCGAGTACCACATCAAGAAATGCGACGTGGTCCTGCCGCTGGTGGCGATCGCCACACCGATCGAATATACCCGCAACCCGCTGCGCGTGTTCGAACTGGACTTCGAAGAGAACCTGAAACTGGTTCGCTACTGCGTCAAGTACAACAAGCGCGTGATCTTCCCGTCGACCTCCGAAGTCTATGGCATGTGCCAGGACAAGAACTTCGACGAAGACAGCTCCAACCTGATCGTCGGCCCGATCAACAAGCAGCGCTGGATCTACTCGGTTTCCAAGCAACTGCTGGACCGCGTGATCTGGGCTTACGGCGCCAAAGGCCTGAACTTCACCCTGTTCCGTCCGTTCAACTGGATGGGCCCGCGTCTGGACCGTCTGGACTCGGCCCGTATCGGCAGCTCCCGCGCCATCACCCAACTGATCCTGAACCTGGTGGAAGGCACTCCGATCCGTCTGTTCGACGGCGGCGAGCAGAAGCGCTGCTTCACCGACATCGCCGACGGCGTCGAGGCGCTGGCCCGCATCATCGACAACGACAATGATGTCTGCAACGGCCAGATCATCAACATCGGCAACCCGGAAAACGAAGCCAGCATCCGTCAGCTGGGCGAAGAACTGCTGCGTCAGTTCGAAGCTCACCCGCTGCGCAGCAACTTCCCTCCGTTCGCCGGTTTCCGCGACGTGGAAAGCAAGGCGTTCTACGGTGCCGGTTACCAGGACGTGGAACACCGCAAGCCAAGCATCGCCAACGCCAAGCGCCTGCTGAACTGGGAGCCAACCGTGGAAATGCGCGAAACCATCGGCAACACCCTGGACTTCTTCCTGCGTGAAGCCATGCTCGAAATCGCGGACAAGCGTTAATGCAGGCAGGTCTTCGTATCGATGTCGATACCTACCGAGGCACCCGTGAAGGGGTGCCCCGGTTGCTGGAAATCCTCGACGAAGCGCAGGTCAAGGCAACGTTTTTCTTCAGTGTCGGCCCGGACAACATGGGCCGACATCTGTGGCGCCTGATCCGCCCGCAATTCCTCTGGAAAATGCTGCGTTCCAACGCCGCCGGCCTGTATGGCTGGGACATCCTGCTGGCCGGGACAGCCTGGCCGGGCAAACCGATCGGTCGCGACCTCGGGCACCTGATGCGTCAGGCCCGGGACGCCGGCCATGAAGTCGGCCTGCACGCCTGGGATCACCACGGCTGGCAGGCCAATGCCGGCACCTGGAGCGACGCGCAACTGATCGAACAGATCCGTCGCGGCGTCGACACCCTGAGCGACATCATCGGCGAGAAAATCCAGTGTTCGGCCGCCGCCGGATGGCGCGCGGACGAGCGTGTGGTCGAAGCCAAAGAGACCTTCGGTTTTCGCTATAACAGCGACTGCCGCGGGAATCGGCTGTTTCGACCACTGCTGGCCGATGGTTCAGTGGGTGCGCCGCAGATTCCGGTGGACATGCCGACCTTCGACGAAGTGGTCGGCCCGACCGTGGCGGCGAAGGACTTCAACGCCTTCATTCTTGACCGGTTCCGCCCGGACAACCTCAACAACTACACCATTCATGCCGAAGTAGAAGGGATTCTGATGGCCGAAGAGTTTCGCCGTTTGCTGGCCGATGCACGCCAGCGAGAAATCGAGTTCAAGCCTTTGGGCGATCTGTTGCCCGAGTTTCTCAACACATTGCCTGTCGGCCGTGTGCAGCGTGGCGTCCTCGAAGGCCGTGAAGGCTGGCTGGGAGTGCAAGGGGCATGAGCAAACGCTGGGCATTGCCGCTGCTGATCGGATTGTTTCTGCTTGCCTACCTGCTGCCGCTCGGCACCCATGGTCTGTGGATTCCCGATGAAACCCGTTACGCCCAGATCAGCCAGGACATGCTGCTGAGCGGCAACTGGGTGTCCCCGCATTTCATGGGCCTGCGTTATTTCGAGAAACCGATTGCCGGTTACTGGATGATCGCGCTCGGTCAGGAATTGTTCGGGCAGAACCTGTTCGGTGTGCGTTTCGCCTCGGCCCTCAGCACCGGATTGAGTGTGCTGTTGTGCTTCCTGGTTGCCCGTCGCCTGTGGAACGAGCCGCGCAAAAGCTTCATCTGCGCCCTCCTCTACATGAGCTTCACGGTGGTTGCCGGCCAGGCTGGTTATGCCAACCTCGATCCGCAATTCACCTTCTGGGTCAACCTGAGCCTCGTGGCCCTGTGGTTTGCTGTCGACAGTCGCAGCACCCGACAACGCGTGATCAGTTGGGCGGTCCTGGGGCTAGCCTGCGGCATGGGCTTCATGACCAAGGGGTTTCTCGCCTGGCTGCTGCCGGTGCTGGTCGCCCTGCCCTGGATGCTCTGGCAGAAACGCTGGCGTGAGCTGCTGATCTACGGCCCGGTGGCGGTTGCCGTGGCGATCGTCGTCAGCCTGCCGTGGGTGCTGGCCGTGCACAGTCAGGAACCGGATTACTGGCGGTTCTTCTTCTGGCACGAACACATCCGCCGTTTTGCCGGTGACGATGCCCAACACGACGCGCCTTGGTGGTTCTACCTGCCATTGCTGGTTGCCTTCAGCCTGCCGTGGGTCGGCATGCTGGTGCCGGCCTTCAAGCAAGCCTGGCAGACCCGTACCCAACCGGGCATCGCCTTCCTGCTGCTGTGGCTGGTGATGCCGCTGGCGTTTTTCAGCACCGCCAACGGCAAGCTGCCGACCTACATCCTGCCGTGTCTGCTGCCGCTGGCGCTGTTGCTGGGTCATGCCCTGGCCGACCGTTTGCGTCTGGAACAAGGCCGGGCCTTGAGCATCAACGGTTTGCTTAACCTGGTGCTGGGTGTCGTCACGCTGATCGCACTGGTTTACCTGCAACTGAAAAAACCGGTGTACGACCATGAGCTGCACAGCATGGTGCTGGTGTTCATTGCCCTGATCGGCTGGATCATCGCCAACCTTGCGCAAGCGTTTCTACCGCTGCAGTGCTGGGCCGCTCCGGCGCTCGGCAGTCTGCTGCTGATCGGCGTGCTGCCGGCCGCACTGCCGAAGTCGGTGGTGGCCAACAAGACTCCGGACCAGTTCATCCTGCATCACCTCGACGAACTGTCCGGCACCACGCACATGCTGAGCAACGATCTCGGTGCCGCTTCGGCACTGGCCTGGCGCCTGAAGCAACCCAAGGTGGCGTTGTACAACACCGTGGGCGAGCTGAAGTATGGCCTGAGCTATCCCGAAGGCGCCGAACAGCGGATCACCACCGATGAAGTCCAGCAGTGGGTACGCGATGCCCGCCGCACCGGCTCGGTCGGCGTGGTCATGCGGGTCAAGGGCGACGACGAGCTGCATGAAGTCGACCTGCTGCCCAAGGACGGCACCCGTTATGAGCAAGGCAACCTGGTGATCATCGTCCTGCCCAAGGATCCGTCATGAGCTGGTTGCTGTTGCTGACGGCGTGTCTGCTGACGTGTCTGGGCCAGGTTGCACAGAAGTACGCCGTGGAGAGCTGGCGTGGTGTCGACTCGTCCTGGGCCGACAAACTGCGCTCGCCGTGGCTGTGGCTGGCGCTGTTCGCACTCGGTTCGGGCCTGCTGGTCTGGCTGCTGGTGTTGCAACGCCTTGAAGTGGGCATCGCTTATCCGATGCTCAGCCTCAACTTTGTGCTGATCACCTTGATCGCGCGTTTCGTCTTTCGCGAACCGATCGATCGCCAGCACTGGATCGGCGTCGCACTGGTGATCGGCGGCGTGGCACTGCTGGGGCAACAATCATGAGCCAGCGACGCGGCATCGGCTTCGCCCTGGGCAGCGTATTGCTGGTCAGCGGCGCCCAACTGGGTATGCGCTGGAGCATGACGCGCCTTCCGCAGCCTGAACAATGGTTGTCAGCCCTGAGCGGCGGCAGCGTCGATCTGTCAGCGCTAGCGGTGGTCGTCACGGCCATTCTCGCCTACGCACTGTCGATGCTCTGCTGGCTCGCCGCCCTGCGCGACCTGCCGCTGGGCCGTGCTTATTCGCTGCTGAGCATCAGCTATGCGCTGGTGTACCTGTTGGCGGCCAGTCTGCCGCTCTTCAACGAATCCTTCAGTTTCACCAAATCACTGGGCGTGGCACTGGTCATGCTCGGTGTCATCACTATCAACACTCGTCCGGCACAAGCGCCCGATTTGAGGAGTGCTCCATGAAAATCACAGTATTTGGAAGCGGTTACGTCGGCCTGGTGCAAGCCGCGGTTCTGGCCGAGGTCGGCCATGATGTCGTGTGCATGGATATCGATCAGAAGAAGGTCGAGCTGCTCAGCCAGGGTCACGTCAGCATCTTCGAACCGGGCCTGTCGAGCCTGGTCCGTGAAGGCCTGGATTCCGGTCGTCTGCACTTCACTTCCGATGAGAAGACCGCCGTACTTCACGGTCGCGTGGCGTTCATTGCCGTGGGCACACCGTCCAGCGAGGATGGCTCGGCCGACCTGAAATACGTGCTGTCGGTAGGCGACGCCGTTGCCCGTCATCGCGAGCAACCGCTGATCCTGGTGGAAAAATCCACCGTACCGGTCGGCACTGGCGACACCCTGCGCGCCCATATTCAGGCCGCGCTGGACAAGACCGGTCGCGCGCTGCAGTTCGATATCGTCTCCAACCCGGAATTTCTCAAGGAAGGTTCGGCGGTCTCCGACTGCCGTCGTCCGGACCGCATCGTCATCGGCTGTGAAGGCGATGAAGTGCGCGACGTGATGCGCGACCTGTACTCGCCGTTCAACCGCAACCATGACCGCATCATGTTCATGGACCTGCGCAGTGCCGAGCTGACCAAGTACGCCGCCAACTGCATGCTGGCGACCAAGATCAGCTTCATCAACCAGATCGCCGAACTGGCCGAACACCTGGGCGCCGACATCGAGTCGGTACGCCAGGGCATCGGCGCCGACACGCGCATCGGTTACCACTTCATCTACCCGGGCTGCGGCTACGGCGGCTCGTGCTTCCCCAAAGACATGCGCGCGCTGATCCACAGTGCCGAACAGGCCCATTGCTCCAGCGACCTGCTGCAAGCGGTCGAAGCGATCAACGAACGCCAGAAGCACAAACTGTTCGACCGCATCAATGCGTTCTACAAAGGTGATCTGCGCGGCAAGACCTTCGCCCTGTGGGGCCTGGCGTTCAAGCCGAACACCGACGACATGCGCGATGCGCCAAGCCGCGTTCTGCTTGATTCGCTGTTCGCCGCCGGCGCCAGCGTTCGTGCCTTCGACCCGGAAGCGATGCAGGAAACCCAGCATCTGTACCCGAACGAAGAAAAACTGATGCTGATGGGCACCCCTGAATCGGTGCTGTCCGGTTCCGACGCGCTGATCATCTGCACCGAATGGCAGCAGTTCAAGGCGCCGGATTTCGACCTGATCCAGCAACGCCTCAAGGATCCGGTGATCTTCGACGGCCGTAACCTTTACGACGCCGAACGTCTGGCGCGCAATGGCTTCAAGTACTTCCCGATCGGCCGTGGGGATTCGCGCAAGCTGCCGATCCCGCTGCAACAATGGCCTAACTCCGCGGACGTCGCTTGATTACGTTGTCGCCTGCCATCCGCCGGCAGTCCCTGATCGCAGGGCTGCTGGCACTGCTGTTGTTTGTCGCCGGGGTTTACGGACAGGCACCCATTGGCTTTGATTCACGCTTTGTACTGTTTGCCCAGGAGATGTTGAGACACGGGCCGACGGTTTTCCCGACCACGTATGGCCAGCCGTACGCCGATTACTCAGCCGTTTCGACGCTGTTCATCTGGCTGTTGTCGCTGCCCTTCGGCGCGATCAATACCCTGACCGCGTGGCTGCCCAGCGCCATCGCCGGCGGGGTGATCGTGACTTTGATGTACCGCTTGCTGGCGGTGCATTCGCAGCGATGGGCATTGATCAGCATTGCGCTGCTGATGCTCACCAGCACCTTCATCACTGAAGTCCGCGCGGTGTCGCAAGACCTGATGCTGGCCGCCGTGGCGCTGTCGGTGTTCTACCTGGGCTATGCCCACGACCATTTCGGTTCCGGCCGACGCTGGCCGTTGATCTTTGCCCTGTTGTTACTGGGTTTCGGTATTCGCGGGCCGATCGGCCTTGTGGTGCCGACCGGCATGCTCTGCAGCTACTACCTGCTCAACCGTCAGTGGACACGGCTGTTGGTGTTCGGTGCACTGGCGTCGATACTGCTCGCCGCCTGCGTCGGTCTACTGTTGTTGCTGGCCAAGCTCAGCGGTGGAGAGGCCTTTCTGCAAGACGTGATCCGCATGCAGTTCATGGGGCGCATGGATGGCAGTGAGGGCGTCAGCGGTTCGCTGTATTACTTCACCAGTTCACTGGGCAACTACGCGCTGGCCTATCCACTGGCGCTGCTGGTGCTGGCGGCGGCATGGCTGAGCAAACCGCATCAGCGCGGGCCGGCCTTGCGGCTGGTGCAATATTGCGCGGCAGCCGGGTTGATCGTCATGGTCGGCCTGTCGATTCCACAGGCGAAGAAGGCGCGTTACCTGCTGCCGATGTTGCCGATGGCAGCGATCATCGCCGCGTATCCGTTCCAGGTGGCTCACGGACGGATATTCGCTTGGCTGCGCGGGATCATTCAGGCCCTGTGGCTGCTGACGCCACTGTTGTTGATCGTTGCCCTGCTGGTTGCGCGACGCAAGTTCCCGGAGCTGTTGACCGGTGTCATGCCGGTGCTGATCGTGCTGGGCCTGCTGCAACTGCTGGCGTTGTCACGACTGTGGAAGCCACGCGGGCGCGCCGAGGTGCTGGCCCTGAGCGCGGTACTGGCGTTGTGGACGGTCTATGCCGCCGTATTCGAGCCGGTGGAACGCGCGCTTTATGACACCCGTTCTTTCAGTCGTGCTGCGTTCGCTCAGATTCAACAGAACCCGGCGCCACTGGTGCTGCACGGCATGGGCAAGGACGCCAAGGCGATCAAGTTCATGGTCAACGTCGAACAGGACCTGCAACCGCAGTTCACCGAAACTGTTCAGCAACTGGAAGCGCTCGATGGCCCGGCCTGGCTGATCATGGACAGCAAAGACCTGCAATCGCTGCAAGGTACGCCGCTGGCCAGCCTGCAACCGGTCTTGAGCGGGCGTTTCGACAAGAATGATTACGTACTGTTGTACCTGAAACCCTTGTAGACCTCGTTGAAGGCTGCGATCTTGCGGATTTTCCCAGGATCACAGCCTTCGGCAGTTCCCGCATGACATTCATTATTCGCCTCGCCCGGCCCGCTGACGCGGCCGCCCTCCCCGCCATCGAACGTTCGGCCGCCGAACTGTTTCGTCTCGACCCGAACCTGGCCTGGCTGGCCGACAGCGATGTACCCGACGCCGCGCAGCATTTACAGGCCATCGAGCAGGGACATGTATGGGTTGCAGACACTACTGTCGGACAACTTGCAGGTTTTTTAAGGGCAGTCGAAATCGACAACCAGTTACACGTCGAGGAACTGTCCGTCAGTCAAGACTTTCAGGGCCGGGGCATCGGTCGCAAGTTGCTGTTGGGCGTGATTGAACGTGCGCGATGGCAGCAACTTGAGGCAATCACCCTGACCACTTTCCGCGACCTGCCGTGGAATGCGCCGTTCTATCAACGCATGGGTTTTATCCCATTGAACGAAGTGGACGCCGGACCGCGTTTGATCGAAGTACTCAACGACGAAATCGCCTACGGTTTGCCCGGTGAGCGACGTTGCGCGATGCGATTGATGCTCGGCTGAATTACAGCGGCGCCTTCAGATCAACGCCCAACGCCTGAGCGAATGCCTTCACCAACGGACTGCGCACGGTGTTGTGACGCAGGATCAGATTGAACGGCGTGGCGATGTTGATTCGCTCCGGCAGCACCGCACGAAACTGCCCCGCCGCCACCAGTGTGGCTGCGTAATGCTGGGGCAGGAAACCTACGAAGCGCCCAGTCTTGATCAGCAGCGCCACAGCTTCGACCTGGGTCGCCGAGGCGGAAAAGCTGTCGTAGCGGGCAAAGTTGAGCTTGTCGCGATGGATTGCGTAGCGGTGGTTGATGCACTCGTAATCCTGCAGCACGTCGCTGTTCATTTGTGCTTCCGGCATGTCGAACAACGGATGGCCCACAGCGCAGTAAACCTCCGAACGTTCTTCATATAACGGGTAATAATCAAACTCTTCGCGCTTTTGATAGACCGGCACTATTCCCGCTACCAGGCGCCCTTCTACCACACCTCTTTCCACTTCATCCAGCTGGGTGGCCTGAAGTTGAAATCTTACTTTCGGAGATTCTTCATTTATCTTTTTAAGCGCAGCAACTAACGGCGAATTAAGGTCGCTGATCGTATTATCAATAACGCCCACTCCAAGGTCGCCGATAAGTTCATTCTGCGCTGAACTAAGCCGATCCCGAAAGTTGTCAACCGACGCGAAAAGATCAATCGACGCCTGATACACCAGACGCCCTTCCTCGGTCAGGTGAAACCCCTCGCGCCCCCGGGTACACAGGCGCATGCCGATGCGGATTTCCAGGTCGGAGATCTGCTTGCTGATGGCCGCAAGGCCCACGTTCAGCTCGTTTTGCGCGGCGCTGAAGCCTCCCGCCTCGACCACGGCCTTGAACACCTTGAGCAGTTTGAAATCCAGTCCGCTGAGGGCCAGTGGCGCTCGGTGAGCCGTTTTCAGCGGCGGGTTTCCGGAATTGGAAAGTGGGGTTTCCATAATGCTGATTTACCTCTGGCGCAATGTTCAACAATCTGTGTCCAACAACAAAAACATCGCCGACTAATAATAATGACCACAGAAAACAGGCCTTGGCAACCGCCAAAAAATCCCGAACATCAGTGCCAACTCACTGATCGCAAAACATTAAAAGCTGACACTTCGATCAGCTCTTGTCTCTTTGCAACTGCCCTCTTGAAAACTGCTTTGGCCTGATTCTGTCCGCTGCTGTCCGCTAAATAGTCAGCGCGATTTTCAGGGCCCAGCACACCGATTTCAGTTCGCGTTACCGACGAGGAAAACAACAAATGTCTCAAACCACCGACCGTCTCTGGGGTGCCCGTTTCAAAAGCGGCCCTTCCGCAGCCCTGGCGGCCCTGTCCCGTTGCCCCGAGCGCTATTTCCGCCTGACGCCGTACGACCTGGCCGGTTCCAAAGCCCACGCCGGGGAACTGCAACGTGCCGGCCTGCTCGATGAGCAGGAAACCCGCACGATGATCGAAGCCCTGGACGGCATCGGTGCCGATTTCGCTGCCGGGCGCATCGCCCCGACGATGGACGACGAAGACGTTCACACCTTCATCGAGCGCCTGCTGACCGAGCGCCTCGGCGCACTGGGTGGCAAGCTGCGCGCCGGCCGCTCGCGCAACGACCAGACCGCCAACGACCTGCGCCTGTTCCTGCGCGATCACGTGCGCACCCTGGCTGTGGAAGTGCTGGCCCTGCAAACGGCGCTGGTGGATCAGGCCGAGCAGCACGTCGAAAGCATCTGCCCGGGCTTCACCCACTTGCAGCAGGCGCAACCGATCGTGTTCGCCCATCACCTGCTGGCCCACGCGCAATCGATGTTGCGCGACGTGCAGCGCCTGGTGGACTGGGACGCTCGCACTTCGCTGTCGCCCCTCGGTGCTGCGGCCATGGCCGGTTCCGCCATCGCTCGCCAGCCGCAGCAATCGGCCAAGGAAATGGGCTACGCCGGGGTTTGCGAAAACTCCATCGACGCCGTGGCCAGCCGTGATCACGTCGCCGAGTTCCTGTTTATCGCCAGCATGCTCGGGATCAACATCTCGCGTCTGGCCGAAGAGTTCTGCCTGTGGTCGTCGCGCCAGTTCCGCTGGGTCGATCTCGACGACGCCTACGCTACCGGCAGTTCGATCATGCCGCAGAAGAAAAACCCCGACATCGCCGAACTGGCGCGGGGCAAGGCTGGCCGCCTGATCGGCAACCTGACCGGCCTGCTCTCGACGCTCAAATCCCTGCCGCTGTCGTACAACCGCGACCTGAGCGAAGACAAGAACGGCGTGCTCGACAGCGTCGACACCCTGCTGCTGGTGCTGCCGGCCATGGCCGGAATGGTTGCGACCATGACCGTCAACGTCGAGGAACTGCGGCGTCAGGCGCCGCTGGGTTTCACCCTCGCCACCGAAGTCGCCGACTGGCTGGCGGTGCGCGGTGTGCCGTTCAAGGAAGCCCACGAAATCACCGGAGCGCTGGTGCAAGCCTGCGAAAAACACGACCTCGAATTGTGGGAAGCCTCGCCGGCATTGCTGGCCGAGATCGACCCGCGCCTCACGGCAGACGTGCGTGACAGCCTGACCCTGGAAGCCGCCATCGCTGCCCGCAGCGGTTGGGGCGGCACCGCGCCACAACAGGTGCGCGAGCAGATCGGCCGCTTGAAAACCGCCCTCGCCGCACAGCAACAGTGGACCGAAAACTACCAGGGCTTCCGCCTCTGAGCCGGGTCCCCCTCCCACCGGGAGGGGGGTGATCGAAAAGTACAGTGTACGGAGAAACACCATGAGCCAGACTCAGGCAGAACGACTCCAGGCGGAGCGTAAACTGGCGGAAAACCAGTTCGACATTACCCAGTACCAGCACGTGCCACGGCGCTATTACGGGCGGATTTTCTTCGCCACCGTGATCGTCATCGCCATCATCGGCCTGGTGCGGGCCTTCGCCGAAGGCAAGATCGAATGGTCGTACATCGGCCAGTTCCTCACCTCCGAAGCAATCATGTGGGGCCTGTTCAACACGATCATCATGGCTGTGCTGGCCATGGCGCTGGGCATCGTGTTCGGGGTCATCACCGCCATCATGCGCATGTCGGCCAACCCGATCCTGCGCTACGTGGCGCTGACCTACACCTGGCTGTTTCGCGGTACGCCGCTGATTCTGCAACTGCTGTTGTGGTTCAACCTGGCGCTGATCTTCCCCACCATCGGCATTCCCGGCCTGTTCCAACTCGACACGGTGAGCCTGATGACGCCCTTCGTGGCCGCCCTGCTCGGCTTGAGCATCAACCAGGGTGCCTACACCGCAGAAGTGGTGCGTGCCGGTCTGCTGTCGGTGGACACCGGTCAGTACGAAGCGGCCAAGTCGATCGGCATGCCGCGCCTGCAAGCACTGCGCCGGATCATCTTGCCCCAGGCCATGCGGATCATCATTCCGCCGGTCGGCAACGAATTCATCGGCATGGTGAAAATGACCTCGCTGGCGAGCGTCATCCAGTACTCGGAACTGCTCTACAACGCCCAGAACATCTACTACGCCAACGCCCGAGTCATGGAGCTGCTGATCGTCGCCGGTATCTGGTACCTGGCCACCGTCACCGTCCTGTCCTTTGGTCAAAGCCGTCTGGAGCGTCGTTTCGCTCGCGGCGCCGGCAAGCGTTCTTGAGGAATCCGTCATGAGAAGCATCGTCAAGGCCGTGAGCCTGAACAAATATTACGACCAGTACCACGCGCTCAAGGACATCAACATCGAGGTCGAGCAAGGCGAAGTGCTGTGCATCATCGGCCCGTCCGGCTCGGGCAAGAGCACCCTGCTGCGCTGCGTCAATCAGCTGGAAAAGATCGACAAGGGCGGCCTCTGGGTCGACGGCGAACTGGTCGGCTACCGCGTCGTCGGGCACAAGCTGCACGAACTCAACGAGTCGCAGATCGCCCGCCAGCGCCTGGCCACCGGCATGGTGTTCCAGCGTTTCAACCTGTTTCCGCACATGACCGTGCTGCAAAACATCATCGAAGGCCCGTGTCAGGTCCTCAAGCGTTCGCCCAAGGAGGCGCACGAAGAAGCCCTGGAACTGCTGGCCCGGGTCGGCCTGGCCGATAAGCGCGACAGCTACCCGATTGAACTGTCGGGCGGTCAGCAGCAACGGGTGGCGATTGCCCGCGCCCTGGCTATGCGACCCAAGCTGATGCTGTTCGATGAACCCACTTCGGCACTCGACCCGGAACTGGTCGGTGAGGTGCTGTCGGTGATGCGCGATCTGGCGCAGACCGGCATGACCATGATCGTCGTCACCCATGAACTGGGCTTCGCCCGTGAGGTTTCCAACCGCATGGTGTTCATGGACGGCGGGCAGATCGTGGAGGCTGGAAGCCCCGAAGAAATACTAATAAGTCCGCAAAACCCGCGCACCCAAAGCTTCATTTCTGCCGTTCGAACCTGAGGCCCCTTTGGCCTTCACAACACACATAAGAGAACGTCCATGAAGAACTTCGTTATCCCAGCAGTACTCACCTCCCTCATGTCTTGCGGTTTCGCCGTGGCCGCCGACTTGCCGGCCAGCATCAAGGAGAAAGGCGAGATCGTCGTCGCGATCATGCCCAACTACCCGCCGATGGACTTCAAGGACCCGGCCACCAACAAGCTCACCGGTCTGGACTACGACCTGGGCAACGCCCTGGCCGAGCGCCTCGGGATCAAGATCAAGTGGCAGGAAACCGGCTTCGAGCAAATGATCAACGCCCTGACCACCGACCGCGTGGACATGGTCCTGTCGGGCATGACCGACACCGCCGAGCGTCAGGCCAGCGTGACCTTCGTCGACTACTTCACCAGCGGCCCGCAGTTCTACACCTTGCAGAAAAACACCGCGACCAACGAGATCATCGACCTGTGCGGCAAGAAAGTCGGCACCAGCCGCCGCACCACGTTCCCGGCAGAAATCGCCGCGTGGAGCAAGGAACACTGTGAGGCCGCAGGCAAACCTGCGATCAACGTGATTGGCACCGAAGGCTCGGCCGACGCCCGTGCCCAACTGCGTCAGAGCCGGATCGATGCGGCGATGCAGGGCAGCGAAACCCTGTCGTACCTCAAGACCCAGGAAAAGGACATGTACAAAACGGTCGGCCAGCCGATCTCCGTGCAGTTCACCGGGCTGGGTGTGAGCAAGAAGAAGCCTGAGCTGAGTGAAGCCGTGAAAGTCGCGCTGCAGAGCATGGTGGATGACGGCAGCTATAACGCGATCCTGAAAAAGTGGGATCTGGAACTGGGTGCGATCAAGGAAGTGACCATTAACGCCGGCAAGTAAACCGGTCTGCGCCGACCCAACCGGTCGGCGCCTTTTTCATGAACAGCCGGAGCGCCTTTGATGTCCTCCCTGCAACCCACCTGGCCCGACCAGCACAAAGCCTGCCTGGCCCTGGCCTTCGACCTCGACGGCCCGACCGGCGATGCCATGCTCAACAACTCGATCTGGCACAAACCCGAGTATTTCGGCTTCGGCGGCTACGGACCCTACCGCGCATTGCCACGCCTGCTGGATCTGCTCGACACCTTCAAGATCCCGACCACCTTCTTCGTCCCCGCGTGGGTCGTGGAAAACTGGCCGAAACAGTGCCAGGCCGTCGTCGAGCGCGGCCATGAGGTCGCCTACCACGGCTACAAACACGAATCCTTCTACGCCCTGACGCTGGACCAGCAGCAGGCCGTGATGAACAAGTCCCGCGACGTCTTCTGGCAATACCTGCACATCCGCGCCGAGGGCTTTCGCACTCCGTCCGGCGACTGGCGTGCCGAGACGCCAGCGATGCTGGCGGACAACGGCGTCATCTATTCCAGCAGCATGCGCGGCGATGATCGCCCGTATCTGGTCAACGTCCCCGGCCACGACACGCCCTTGGTGGAAATCCCCGGCCGCTGGGAAATGGACGACTACGCCTCCCTCGCCTACACCCGCGCACCGAACTTTCCTTCCGGGCTCGACCGCACCGCCAGCTACGAGCTGACCCTCGACAACTGGCAGCGCGAGTACGACGGCGCGATGGACGAAGGCCTGTGCCTGACCACCCTGTTCCACCCGAAAATCACCGGCAAACCGGGACGCATCCTGTTGTTGGAGAAACTCTTCGAACACATGCGCCAGCGCGATGACGTGTGGTTCGCCACCTGTCGCGACGTAGCACGCTGGTGGCTGAAGGAGCATCACCATGGCTGACGCTGACAATCTCTGGCCCGCCCGCAAACGCTGCGCGGTGGTGCTGACCGTCGATTACAACGACATCCACGGCATTCTCACCCAGGCCCCGGAAGTTGCCGGGCGCGACAAGACGTTGTCGGTGTGGCGCTACGGCACACAACGGGGTGTAGAGCGATTGCTCGGCCTGTTCAGGGAACTCGGGGTGCGCAGCAGCTGGTTCGTGCCCGGCATCGTCGCCGAGGAAAACCCGCAGCATATCGCCGCGATCCAGGCTGACGGCCATGAAATCGCCTGCGCCGGCTACCGCCATCAGGATTACGACACGCTGGATCTGGCAGCCCAAAGCGCGGAAATCGCCAAAGGCTGCGCAGCGCTGAAAGCAATGACCGGCGTGCGTCCGACCGGTTTCCGGATTCCTGCGGGTAACGGCGCACCGGGATTCATCGAAGCCTTGAAGGATCACGGCATCCACTGGTCGTCCTCATGGCGCGGCGATGACCTGCCGTTCCTTCATCCAACCGCGCCTGAAGTCGTCGAGTTGCCGCTGCATTACGAACTGGAAGACGAACCCTATTTCGCCTTCAACCTGAGCCCGGCCGTGCCGCCGGCGCAATCGCGGATCGCCTCCTACAGCCACACCCTGGGCAACCTGCAAATGGACTTCGCCGGATTTCACCGCTTCGGACTGTGCTACGTGCTGCGCCTGCACCCGGAAATCATTGCCACGCCGGGGCGCATCGGCGTGCTGCGCGAATTGCTGCAAGGCATTCAGCAGCATGACGACGTGTGGATCGCCACCGGCGCCGAAGTCGCGCAGTGGTGGGCGCAAACGGCGGCGCCGGTCGCGCAGGATCACCCAGCGTCAGTGTATGAACGCCACTATCGGGACTACCTCGTATGACCGAACGCATGCAGCGGCTGGCACAGTTTTGCGCCGAGACCCGGTTTGAAGATCTGCCCCCAGCGTTGGTGGAACAGGCCAAGCGACACATTCTCGACACCTTCGGCGCAGCGCTGGCCGGGGCCGACAGTGCGGTGGCGCTCCAGGCTCGGCAGGTGTTCGGCGCCGAACCGGGCACCGCACTGGTCTGGGGTACAACACTGGGCGTCGGTGCGGGGCACGCCGCATTGCTCAACGGTATCGCCGCCCATGCGCTGGAACTGGACGACACCGGCGGTTGCGATCATTCCGGCGCGGTGGTGCTGCCGGCGGTGATGGCGGCGCTGTCACTGGTGGATCGCCCGGTGGACGGTCGCGAGTTCATCACTGCTGTGGTGATCGGCTATGAAATCGGCCGGCGGGTGCTGGAAGCCTGCGGCAGTTATGCGGCGCACAACAGCGCCGGTTGGCACTCCACCGCCACCTGCGGCGTGTTCGGCGCGGCCGCGGCCTGTGCGCGGATCTTTGCGCTGGATGTCGGGCAAACGGTGTCGGCGCTGGGCATCGCCGGCAGTTTCAGCGGCGGGTTGTGGGCGTTCATCCACGACGGTTCGCAAAGCAAGAAACTGCACAGCGGACGCGCTGCCGAAGGTGGTCTGCTCGCGGCGCGTTTTGCTCGCGAAGGCGTCAGCGGGCCGTCGGTGTTGTTCGATGATGTCTGGGGGGGATTTCTCAAGACTCTCGCGCCGGGTAGCGCGCAACCGGATGCATTGGACGCCGGGTTGGGACAGGTCTGGAAACTCGCGCGCTGTTCGATCAAACCCTACGCCGCCTGCCGTGGCACCCATTCGGCGATCGATGCGCTCGGTTTGTTGCTGGAGCAATTGCAGGTCGGCGCCGATCAGGTGGAAGACGTCCAGGTGAACCTGTGCGGGTTTCTGCTCGACATGTGTGGCGGTCGCGACACCCGCAGCCTCGCCGCCGCGCAGATGAGCCTGCCCTACGCCCTCGCCGCGCGACTGGTGCACGGGCACTGTCGACTCGAGGCTTACGATGAGCAGCCGCGCAACGATCCGCGCATCGCTCAATGGCTGACGCGCATTCGCCTTGAAGTGGATGAGCGACTGTCGGAGGATGGCGAGCCGGTGGTCATTGTTCGAACCCGCGACGGGCGTGAGGCGAGCCTGTGCGTCGAGGTGCCGCTGGGTGCGCCGGGCAATCCGCTGAGCGAGGCGGCGCTGGAGGAAAAGTTTTTCAGTCTGGCGTTGCGAGTGATTTCACCGGTCAAGGCCGAACCGCTTTTGGCGCAGCTGTGGCAACTGCAAACGCTGGATTCCGTGCGCGATCTCGAGCACCTGTTAACCGAATAAGGACATTTGATTTTCCGTGGCCACCTACTCGCTCGTTATCCGCCGTCTGATGATCGTTTCGTTGACCATCGTCGTCAGCCGTGCCATCACCAGCCCTTTGCTCACGCTGTTTTTGAGCAACAAGCTCGGCCTCAACCAACAGGACGTCGGGTTGTTGTTGGGCATCGCGGTGTTCATCGCCACCCTGCTTGCGCTGTACGGCGGCTACATCATCGATCGACTCGAGAAGCGTCGGTTGCTGATTCTGGCGATGCTCTCCAGCGCCATCGGCTTCGTGCTGCTGACCTTCGCCAAAGACCTGTACCTGACGACCGCCACCCTGGTCATCACCGAAACCGCTTCGGCGCTGTTCCTGATCGGGTCCAAGGCGATCCTCAGTGAAAACCTGCCCATGGGTCAGCGGGCCAAGGCGTTTTCCCTGCGCTACACCCTGACCAACATCGGCTACGCCACCGGCCCGATGCTGGGTGTGGTGATCGCCGGTGTATACCCGATTGCGCCGTTCCTGATTGCCGCCGGCATAGCCTTCGGCAGCATCTTCCTGATGATCGGTATTCCCAGGGACGCCAGCCCGGTTGCCGCCATCAGCCAGCCGCAAAGCTTCCTGAAAACCCTGATTACCCTGAAAAACGACCGCACGCTGATCATGTTCACCTTCGGTTGTTTGCTCAGCACCGTGGTTCACGGGCGTTTCACGCTGTACCTGTCGCAATACCTGCTGGTGGTCGAAGACTCGCAACGCGCGTTGCAAACCATGGCCGCCCTGCTCGCCTGCAACGCCATCGCGGTAATCCTGTTGCAATACCAGATCGGCCGCTTTCTCAACCGGGAAAAACTGCGCTACTGGATCGCCGCCGGCACCAGTCTGTTCATCCTCGGCCTGATCGGCTTCAGCCTGGCCGACAGCCTGGTGACGTGGTGCATCGCGATGTTCATCTTCACCCTTGGCGAGATGATCATTTATCCGTCGGAGTTCCTGTTCGTCGACACCCTGGCCCCGGAAGAACTGCGTGGTAGCTATTACGGCGCGCAGAACCTCGCAGCGCTTGGCGGCGCGTTGAGCCCGGTGATTTGCGGCTTCCTGTTGATGCACACGCCGGCGCCTACCATGTTCTACGCGCTCAGCGCGCTGACCGCGATGGGCGGGTTTCTGTGCTTCATGAGCGGGCAGCGGGTGGCTTTACTTCACAAATAATGCACTGAAGATGCATTTATATGAATTTGTCAGCATCATGATTGCTTGGCACACTGTGCACGTTCCTCCCCCAATAGTTGGAACGCTTCGAAGGACTTTCCGGGTTGACGGACAAGTCCTTTTTTTTGCCTTCGGTTTCCCCAAGAGGATCGGTTCTTCATGCTCGCTCGCTGGTTGCCCGCTGCCATCAACACCCGCCCCACCGAATGGAGCCGCGCCGCGATCGGCATGGCCCTGGGCACGTTGTTCAGTGTGTGGGCATGCAGTCAGGTGTTCGGCATTGAAGTGGCCTACCACCTGATCGGTCCGCTGGGTGCTTCGGCGGTGCTGTTGTTCGCGGTGTCCTCCGGCGCCCTCGCCCAGCCGTGGTCGATCATCGGCGGCTACCTGTGTGCGGGCGTCGTCGCGTTGCTGGTGGCCCACGTCCTCGGACGAACCTTGGGCAGCGCGTGCCTCGCGGCAGGCATGGCGCTGATCCTGATGTGCTGGCTGCGCTGCCTGCATCCACCGGCCGGCGCGGTGGCATTGACGATGGTGCTGGCCGATCCGATGACCATCGCCATGGACTGGAAAGCCCTGGAACCGGTGATGCTCAGCGCCGCGTGCATGCTGCTGGCCGCTTTGGCCTACAACAACCTGACCCGCATCCGCTACCCGAAGCGCCCCGCCGAACCTGCGCCGGCCGTGGCGCCGGTCGACAATCAGGCCATCACCGCCGAAGACCTGAAACGGGCGCTGGCCGACATGGAAGCATTCATCGATGTCACGCCGGAGGACCTGGAGCAGTTGATTCATGCCAGTGAGTTGCATGCCAAGCGGCGGAGCATCAGTGAAGTGCTTAGTGGTCGCGGGTAAAACGTGATCCGACCGAAGGTTATCGAACGTCCTTGCCAAGACATGACCAACGACTACCTTTCAACTTTGTACCGCACAGATCTGTCTGCCTTTCACTTTGAAGTCTGGCCCGCTGTAATGTCCAGTAGCGATGACATCGGTAGTCTGGCTATAGGAAAACGCTCAATGCCGTTGAGAAGCGAGCTGGCTTTGCGCTTTGACTGAACCGTTATTTTCCTCAAACACCGCATTTCTGCGTAATCAGCAGTCCGCCCAAATGCCCCGCCTGTAGCAGGCGGGCAAGTGTGTTTTTCGCCAGCTCCGCGAATCTGGTGGTTTTCGAATCCATGGTTTCGAAATCTGCGAGAGGAACGTTTCATGAGCGACCCACTACTGCATTTACTGCAAACACCCCTTTTCGACCCCGGGAAGCGTCATCGCCTGTCGCTGCGCGCATACATGGATCTGAATATCGATCGTATGCGCGCGATCATCGGCAATGGGCTCATGACCAATGACATGTGGCTGGGCCAGCGCTATAAGTCCGCTTTCAGGTTGATGCTTGAGCGAGCAGCGTTTATCGGCGCCTGGGACTATTCATTGCTTGCCTGCATCGTCGACCACTTCATTGCCGGCGATGCATTGTTTGCCCACGGCAGTCAGCTTCAGACCGCGCAGTACCACCAAGAAATCTGCGAGTTGGGTGCGGTCTACGCTTTCGGCTGCACGGAGATCGTCAGCGGCTCCGATGTCGGCAACCTGCAAACCACAATCACCTATGACCCGCAAAACCATTGCCTGATTCTGAACTCTCCCACACCGCAGTCCTGCAAATTCTGGATCGGCAACGCATTGCACGCAGCAGGGGTGGTAATGGTGCTGGGACGTCTGATCGTCAATGACGTGGACGAGGGGTTGCATTGGTTCCGGGTACGAATTCGCGAGAAAGCGAACGGTCCACTCCTGCCTGGTGTCAGCGTTACCTCCTGCGATCCCAAGGGTGGCATTCACGCCAATCAAGTTGCCGGCATCCGTTTTTCTGAAATGAAGCTATCGCCGGACGCGATGATGCAACGCTATGCCAGGTTATCTCCCGACGGTGTTTTCACCAGTGAGGTTCCACGAAAGGAACGCCTGACATGTGCGATGCAGACCTTCATTCAGGAGCGACTTTTCCTTATCGCTGGCGCACGTGGTGCCGCCGGTATGTGTGTTTATCTGACGTACCGCTTCGCTTGCCATCGTTTGGTCAGGGCTGACGACAACAACCAACCTCTCCTCACCAGGCCTCTGTTTCGACAGCGACTTTATGTCGAGCAACTCAAAGTCTTGGCCTTGAGGTTGCTGGAGCATGCAGTGCTGGCGCGATTCGAAGCGTGCTGGCATCAGCCGTCCCGCAGAACAGAGCTGCATATCCTCGCGGCCATCGTCAAAAGCACCGGCACATGGCTGGGACTTGAGGTCATGAGGGCATGCAGAGAATTATGTGGTTCGCAGGGATTTCACCATGACAATCAAATCATCACCTTGTGCATGGATCACGAGATCAGCACGACCTTCGCAGGCGATAACAACGTCCTGTGCTGTCAGGTTGCACGGGACGCCATAAACCGGCCACGGTTTGCCAGCGAAAACATCGCCCAACGGATTGAATCGCAGATTGTCGATCAGTGCCGCAATGCCGGTGAGTTCACCCATCGCCAGGCGGTTGCGCTCACCTGCGCCCGCGCGCTGGATCTGATAATCGAAGAAGGCAAACGCCATTCGCTAGTGTCAGCCGAGACACTTCAGGACATCGTCGGTGTCTTTTCCTCGAAACTTTATGACTGGGGGCTCGTCGTAGGCACCGAGCTGGAGCGACACTCCACCAAAGCTCAATTGCTCTTGATCAACAAGCTGCTCAAACCACCGTCAGAGCTGGTGAGCGCCCCCATCGGCAAAAAGGATTACGTAAAGCGCTTCACAAAACCGCTGTACGACAATGAGCCGAATTTCTCGAACCGCAATACGATTCGCAATCCTTACAAGGCCTACGCCTGGCTACGGGAAAATCGGCCGGTCTATTGGTGCGAACATTTGCACGCCTGGTTTCTGACCCGCTATAGCGATGTCTTCGCCGCACAGGCCGATTCCCGGCGATTCTCTTCAGACCGCATGCAACAACTGATTGATTCCCGGGTGCCTGGAAACAAACGCATGCACGTAACCGAATTCATCAAGCTGGCGTCCGGATGGATGTACTCCCAGGATGGCAAGTTTCACAAAGCCAGCCGTCAGTTACTGGGTAATGCCTTCACACCGCGCTCCATCGAGTCCTTGCGGACGGTCATTCAAGACATCACTGATCGAGAACTGTCAGGTTTACACGGGCAGACCGATTTGAAAACCGGGTTTTTTGACCGGATTCCGGCACTGATTCTGGCCAGGCTGTATGGCATGGAAGATGACGAGGCGTTGAATCTTCGGCGCTGGACACGAGACATCGTGATGTTCCTTGGCGGCAGCCAGGACGCGGATCAAGGACCGGAGCAGGCCATGGAAGGTATCAAGGAGATGTACGCCTGGTTCGCTGTTCTCATTGAACAACGGCGCAGGCAACCCAGGGATGATCTCGTGAGCCGGGTACTGGAGAGTGGTCAGAACAGCGCCGCCAGTCTCGATGAAGTGCTGGCACAGATCGTGTTCATTCTGGTGGCGGGCTACACCACCAGCGCAGACCAGTTGAGCCTCGGCCTGTTGCATTTGCTGAAGCATCCCGGACAACTCAAGACTCTGTTGGCAGACCCGACATTGATTGGCTCATTCATTGAAGAAATGCTGCGCTTCGATCCTGCCGGTTCTCTGAGCCATAGGGTGCTCATGGAGGACGTCACCATCGGCGACGTCACGATGAAAAAGGGACAGCTGGTTTATCTGGTCCGGGCCGCCGCCAATCGTGACCCGACAAAATTCCCCGATCCCGATAACTTCGATATACGTCGACCAAGGAACGAACACCTGACGTTCGGGAGAGGTGAACACTTCTGCATGGGCACGGCGCTGTTCCGGCTTGAGGCCGAGATCGTGTTCACCTCGCTGTTGAAACGTTTTCCCCACTTGCACCTCATCGCACGCCGGCCTGGCACGTGGCGAAACAACAACCTGCAATTCCGGGGTTTGAAGACGCTTCCGGTCGATCTGGGACAGGAGTCTTAACCATGAAATTCAAACGTGTTTATTCCGGAGCACCTTGGGAACGCCTCGCCGGTTACTGCAGAGCCGTGAAGGCCGGCAACACTATTCTGGTCGGAGGTACGGTGGCATTTCGCAAGAACGGCAAGCCCTTCAAGCCCGGTGATGCCTATGCCCAGACACGGCGATGCCTGAAAATCATCGAACAGGCGCTGAAACAACTGGGTGAAGATCGTAGCCGCATCATTGCCACACGCATGTACACCACCAACATGGATCTCTTGCCAGAAATCGCGCGGGCGCACAAAGCGTTTTTCGAAGGGTATCCACCGACGACAATGCTGCTGGAAGTCTCTCGACTGGTCAGCCCTGAATACGTTATCGAGATCGAGGCAGAGGCCCGTTCGGGCAAGGGTTGCGGCCATGAATGAAACCTCGTTGACTGTAGAGGACACCAGAACGGCGCTGCGTCAGGCGCAAGTGACCTGCGTTCATGATCTGGCGATTGAAAGCCAGGGCCGGTCACTGCCGCTGCGCCTATACACGCCACCCGGCAAGGGGCCGTTTCCCGTGCTGGTTTTCTTCCACGGCGGTGGCTGGGTCACGGGAGACCTGGACACCCATGACGGGTTCTGTCGGTTGATGTGTGAGTGGGCCGGTTGCAAAGTGGTTGCCGTTGATTACGCCCGTCCTCCGGAACACGTGTTTCCGGCAGCTCTGGAAGACTGCTGGACAGCTTTCAAGTGGGTGACGCGACAAGGCGCCGGTTCCGGACTGGACTCTTCAGCAATTGCAGTCGCAGGAGGTGGCTCAGGAGGCGGGATGGCCGCCGTTATCAGCCAGCGCGACACTGAATGTGACAGACCACGTATCTGCTTTCAGTTGTTGCTTTATCCTTTGCTCGACTGCCACACGCGCCGACGCTCCCACACAAAGTTCGCGCAAGGGCGTGGGCTGACCACAGACATGCTCGAATGGTACCTCGGTCACTATCTACCGCCCGGAACATCTCGAACGGATACACGGCTATCTCCTCTACTCAGCGCGTCGCTGCATGGATTGCCTCGGACACTGATCATCACCTGCGGACATGACGTTCTGCGTGATGAAGGCCGTGCCTACGCTGCACAACTGCGCAAAGCAGGTGTCACAGTAAAACACAAAGAGTTTTCGGGCATGCGCCACGGCTTTATGAACTACCCCGCCGCCCATGAAGAAGCCAGACGCGCCCTGCTGTTTTGCGCCCGGACCCTTCAGGCACAGTTCTGCGGTAAATGACGGCCGGGACGGGAATCAACGTCCGCAAGCGGCCTTCCGGGCCAAGCAAAAATGCAGACACCCCATGCACATATCCCCGTTGTACACGGCAAATTTGCACTGTTACGATCCGCTAACGCCCGCGCGCGGGCTTCTCGAATAAAGACAATAAAAGCAGGGAGTTAGTGATGACTGCTCAGGCTTCATCCCCGCGGACTTCGTCCATGGATGCCACGCCACACGAAGTGCTGGCCGAGGTTCGCAATCACATCGGTCATCTGACCCTCAACCGCCCCGCCGGCCTCAATGCCCTGACCCTCGACATGGTGCGCCAGCTCCAGCAACACCTGGACGCCTGGGCCGCCGATGCCGATATCCACGCCGTCGTGCTGCGCGGTGCCGGCGAGAAAGCTTTCTGTGCCGGTGGCGACATTCGATCCCTGTACGACAGCCACAAAAGCGGCGACACGCTGCACGAAGATTTCTTCGTCGAGGAATACGCCCTCGACCTGACGATCCACCATTACCGCAAACCGGTGTTGGCGCTGATGGACGGTTTTGTCCTCGGCGGCGGCATGGGCCTGGTGCAAGGCGCCGATCTGCGGGTGGTCACAGAGAAGAGCCGTCTGGCGATGCCGGAAGTGGCGATCGGCTATTTCCCGGATGTCGGTGGCAGTTATTTCCTGCCGCGGATTCCCGGCGAGCTGGGGATTTATCTGGGCGTCAGCGGCGTGCAGATCCGTGCGGCGGATGCGCTGTATTGCGGCCTCGCCGACTGGTATCTGGACAGCAGCAAACTCGGCATCCTCGACGAACAGCTCGATCACCTGGAGTGGCACGATACGCCGTTGAAGGATCTGCAAAACCTGCTGGCCCGCCACGCCGTGCAAACCCTGCCGGATGCGCCGCTTGAAGCCTTGCGCCCGGCCATCGACCACTTCTTCGCCTTGCCTGACGTGCCGAGCATCGTCGAGCAACTGCGCGCCGTGACCGTCGCCGACAGCCATGAATGGGCAACCACCACTGCCGACCTGCTGGAAACCCGTTCGCCGCTGGCCATGGGCGTGACCCTGGAAATGCTGCGTCGCGGCCGGCACCTGAGCCTGGAACAGTGCTTCGCCCTCGAACTGCATCTGGATCGCCAGTGGTTCGAACGCGGCGACCTGATCGAAGGCGTGCGCGCCCTGCTGATCGACAAAGACAAATCACCACGCTGGAACCCGCCGACCCTTGCCGCGTTGCACGCCGAGCACGTCGCGAGTTTCTTCCACGGTTTCGCAGAGAGCGGGAGCTGAGCCATGCACGATCTCGAATTGACTGAAGACCAGGTAATGATCCGCGACATGGCCCGGGACTTTGCCCGTGGCGAAATCGCCCCTCACGCCCAGGCCTGGGAAAAGGCCGGCTGGATTGATGACGGTCTGGTGGCGAAGATGGGCGAACTCGGCCTGCTGGGCATGGTGGTGTCGGAAGAATGGGGTGGCACTTACGTCGACTACGTGGCCTATGCGCTGGCGGTGGAAGAGATTTCTGCCGGTGACGGCGCTACCGGCGCGTTCATGAGCATCCACAACTCGGTGGGCTGCGGGCCGGTGCTCAACTACGGCAACGAAGAACAGAAACAGACCTGGTTGGCGGATCTGGCCAGTGGCGCGGTGATCGGCTGCTTCTGCCTGACCGAGCCCCAGGCCGGCTCCGAAGCGCACAACCTGCGCACCCGCGCCGAACTGCGCGACGGGCAATGGGTAATCAACGGCGCCAAGCAATTTGTCAGCAACGGCAAGCGAGCGAAACTGGCGATTGTGTTTGCGGTGACTGATCCGGATCTCGGCAAGCGCGGCATCTCGGCGTTTCTGGTGCCGACCGATACGCCGGGTTTCATCGTCGACCGCACCGAACACAAGATGGGCATTCGCGCCTCCGACACCTGCGCGGTGACGCTGAACAATTGCAGCATTCCTGAAGCGAATCTGTTGGGTGAACGCGGTAAAGGTTTGGCGATTGCCCTTTCCAACCTTGAAGGCGGACGCATCGGCATCGCGGCGCAAGCATTGGGCATCGCCCGTGCGGCGTTTGAAGCAGCGCTGGGTTATGCCCGTGATCGGGTGCAGTTCGGCAAGGCGATTGTCGAGCACCAGAGCATCGCCAACCTGCTGGCCGACATGCAGATGCAGATCAACGCCGCGCGCCTGATGATCCTGCATGCGGCGCGGCTTCGCACGGCGGGCAAACCGTGTCTGTCGGAGGCTTCGCAGGCCAAGCTGTTTGCTTCGGAGATGGCTGAAAAGGTGTGCTCGTCAGCGATTCAGATTCATGGCGGGTATGGGTATCTGGAGGATTACCCGGTGGAGAAATACTACCGGGATGCGCGGATTACCCAGATCTATGAGGGGTCGAGCGAGATACAGCGGATGGTGATTGCTCGGGAGTTGAAGAACTACCAACTCTGATTGGGCGCCCCCACGCAATGCGTGGGGGCGAACGCCATTACTTGCCTTGGAACTCCGGCGACCGCTTGGCCACAAACGCTGCCATCCCTTCCTTCTGATCCTGCGTCGCAAACGCCGCATGGAACACCCGGCGCTCGAAACGCACGCCTTCAGTCAGGTTCACTTCGAACGCGCGATTGACGCTTTCCTTGACCATCATCGCAATCGGCAGCGACTTGCTGGCGATCACCGCCGCGACTTTCAGCGCCTCATCCAGCAACTCGTCGCTCGGCACGATCCGCGCAACGATGCCACAACGCTCGGCCTCCACCGCGTCGATCAAACGCCCGCTCAGGCACATTTCCATGGCCTTGGCCTTGCCCACGGCGCGGGTCAGGCGCTGGGTGCCGCCCATGCCCGGCAGCACGCCAAGGTTGATTTCCGGTTGGCCGAATTTGGCGTTGTCACCGGCCAGGATGAAGTCGCACATCAGCGCCAGTTCACAGCCGCCGCCGAGGGCAAAGCCGTTGACGGCAGCGATGATCGGCTTGCGGCGGTTGGCCACGCGGTCGCTGTCGCTGAACAGGTCGTCCATGTAGATCTGCGGGTAGGTCAGATCAGCCATTTCCTTGATGTCAGCGCCGGCGGCGAAGGCTTTCTTGGAACCGGTGATGACGATGCAGCCGATGTTCGCGTCGGCTTCCAGGCCGTCGAGGGCGCGGTTCACTTCGCTGACCAGTTGCGCGTTGAGGGCATTCAGCGCCTGCGGACGGTTCAAGGTGATGACGCCGACGCGGCCATGGGTTTCCAGCAAAATCGTTTCGTAACTCATGTGCAGATTCCTTCTCAAAGATTGCGCGAAATGACCATGCGCTGAATGTCGCTGGTGCCTTCGTAGATCTGGCAGACCCGCACGTCGCGGTAGATGCGCTCCAGCGGGAAGTCGTTGAGGTAACCGTAACCGCCGAGGGTTTGCAAGGCCATGGAGCAGACCTTCTCGGCCATTTCCGAGGCGAACAATTTGGCCATCGACGCCTCGACCAGCGCCGGCTGGCCGCTGTCGCGCAGAGCGGCGGCGTAATGCACCATCTGCCGCGCCACGGCGATCTGAGTGGCCATGTCCGCGAGGCGGAAAGCCACGGCCTGATGCTCGATGATCGGCTTGCCGAAGGTATCACGTTCACGGGCGTAATCACGAGCTGCTTCGAACGCGGCGCGGGCCATGCCCACCGATTGCGAAGCAATGCCGACACGGCCGCCTTCAAGGTTGGCCAGGGCGATTTTGTAACCCTCGCCCTCCTCGCCCAAACGGTTGGCCACTGGCACTTTCACGTCTTCGAACAGAATCTGACAGGTGTCCGAAGCGTGCTGGCCGAGCTTGTCTTCAACCCGGGCGACTTTGTAGCCCGGCGAGTCGGTCGGCACGATGAACGCGCTGATCCCGCGCTTGCCGGCACTTGGATCGGTGACCGCAAACACGATCACGATTCCGGCGTTCTGCCCGGAGGTGATGAACTGTTTGCAGCCGTTGAGCACGTAGTGATCGCCTTCAAGGCGTGCGCGGGTTTTCAGGCTGCTGGCGTCGGAACCGGCCTGCGGTTCGGTCAGGGCAAATGCACCGAGCATCTCGCCGCTGGCCAGTGGTTTGAGGAAACGTTCGCGCTGGTCGTCGTTGCCAAACTTGAGGATCGGCACACAACCCACCGAGTTGTGCACGCTCATGATCGTCGAGCAGGCGCCGTCGCCGGCGGCGATCTCTTCCAGGGCCATGGCGTAGGCCAGGTAACCGGTGTCGCAACCGCCCCACTGCTCCGGCACCAGCATGCCGAAGAAGCCCAGCCCGGCCATTTCGCCGATGGCTTCTTTCGGAAAGCGGTGTTCGCGATCCCACTCGGCGGCGAACGGTTTCAGCCGTTCCTCGGCAAATTGCCGAGCCATGTCGCGGATTTGTTGTTGGTCGTCATTGGGAATCATGGCAAATCCTTAACTCGGGTTCAGACGCACTCGACAGCCATCGCCGTGGCTTCGCCGCCGCCGATGCAGATCGCCGCGACGCCGCGTTTCAGGCCTTTCTGGCGCAGGGCCGAGAGCAAGGTCACCAGAATGCGCGCGCCGGAGGCCCCGATCGGGTGGCCCAGGGCGCAGGCACCGCCGTGGATGTTGAGTTTGTCGTGTGGAATGTCCAGGTGCTTCATCGCCGCCATGCCGACCACAGCGAAGGCTTCGTTGACTTCGAACAAGTCGACCTGATCCAGCGACCAGCCGGTTTTCTTCATCAGTTTCTTGATCGCGCCAATCGGTGCCACCGGGAACAGGCCCGGGGTGTCGGCGAAGGCCGCGTGACCATGAATCACCGCCAGCGGTTTCAGACCCTGTTTCTGCGCTTGCGACTGGCGCATCAGCACTAGCGCGGCGGCGCCGTCGGAGATCGAGCTGGAGTTGGCTGCGGTTACGGTGCCGCCCTCGCGGAACGCCGGTTTCAGCGAAGCGATCTTGTCCAGTTTGGCTTTTGGCGGCTGCTCGTCGTTGCTGATGACCACTTGTTCTTTGCCGACGGTCACGGTCAGCGGAACGATTTCGTCCTTGAAGCTGCCGTCCTTGATCGCCTGTTGGGCGCGGGTGGTCGAGGCGATGGCGAAAGCGTCTTGAGCCTCACGACTGAAGTCGTTGGTTTCAGCGCAATCTTCGGCGAAGGTGCCCATCAGCCGGCCCTTGTCGTAAGCGTCTTCGAGGCCGTCGAGGAACATCGAGTCCAGCACCCGGCCGTGGCCCATGCGGTAACCGGCGCGGGCGCGGTCCAGCAGGTACGGCGCGTTGGACATGCTTTCCATGCCGCCGGCGATCACCACATCGGCGCTGCCGGCCAGCAGCATGTCGTGGGCCAGGATGGTGGTTTCCATGCCCGAGCCGCACATCTTGTTGACGGTGGTGCAGCGAGTGGATTTGTCCAGCCCGGCGCCCAGTGCGGCCTGACGCGCAGGCGCCTGGCCGAGACCGGCCGGCAGCACGCAGCCGAACAACACTTCATCGACTGCATCGGAGGCGACACCGGCGCGTTCGACCGCAGCCTTGATTGCAGCGGCGCCTAGTTGCGGCGCGGTCAGGCTTTTCAGTTCGCCCTGAAAACCGCCCATCGGGGTGCGGACGGCGCTGACGATGACAATCGGATCGTTGGAGATGGTCATGAGAAATCCTCCTTACTTGGCGGCCATGCGCAAGGCGCCGTCGAGACGGATCACCTCGCCGTTGAGCATGCTGTTTTCAATGATATGCCGCACCAGCGCAGCGTACTCGGCAGGCTTGCCCAGACGCGGCGGGAACGGTACACCGGCGGCCAGCGAATCGCGCACTTCCGGGGTCATGCCAGCCATCATCGGGGTTTCGAAAATGCCCGGGGCAATGGTCATCACGCGGATGCCGAAGCGCGCCAGTTCCCGGGCGGCAGGCAGGGTCAGGCTGGCGATGGCGCCTTTGGACGCGGAGTACGCGGCCTGGCCAATCTGGCCGTCGAACGCAGCGACCGATGCAGTGTTGATAATCACGCCACGCTCGCCGTCAGCGTTGGCCTCGCTTTCGGCAATCGCTGCCGCTGCGAGGCGCAGCATGTTGAAGCTGCCGATCAGGTTGACGTTGATCACCTGAGCGAAACTGGACAAGGTGTGCGGGCCGTTTTTGCCGAGGATCTTCTCGCCGCGAACGATTCCGGCACAGTTCACCAGCCCGTTGAGGCTGCCAAAGGCTTTAACGGTCGCCTGCACGGCGGCTTCGGCGGCGGCTTCGTTGCTGATATCGGCTACCACGCTCTGCGCACCAAGGCGCTGGGCCTGGGCGGCAACGGCGTCGGCATTCATGTCCACCAGCATCACTTTGGCGCCGGCGCTCACCAGTAACTCAGCGGTGGCGGCACCCAGGCCGGATGCGCCGCCGGTGACGATAAAAACCTTGTTCTCGATCTGCATGATTGTTTCCTTGGAATCAAGCTGAAACGTTGTGCGCCGCGGCCTCTTGAGCCTTGGCGATTTCCTGGTTGCGCAAGATAAAGCGCTGCAATTTGCCGCTCGGGGTTTTCGGCAACTCGCTGACAAATTCGATTTCACGGGGATACGAATGCGCGGCCAGACGCTTGCGCACGTGTTGGCGCAACTCTTCGGCCAGCGCAGGTTCCGCGCGGTATTGCGGGTTGAGCACGACGAAGGCTTTGACCAGTTCGGTGCGCTCAGGATCGGGTTTGCCGACAACCGCCGCTTCGACCACTGCCGGGTGTTCGATCAAGGCGCTTTCCACGTCGAACGGGCCGACCCGGTAGCCGGACGTGGTGATGACATCATCGCTGCGACCGACGAAGCTGATGCTGCCGTCCGGGTTCCACTCGACGGTGTCGCCGCTCAGGTAGTAATCGCCGACGAAGGCCTTGGTCGGCGCGCCTTCGTAACCGGCGAACCAGCACATCGGCGACTGTGTGCGGTCGATGGCGAGGATCCCGGGCTGACCGACGCCGAGTTCGTTGTACTGATCGTCGAGCACCACGATGCGATGGCCCGGCGAAGCAAACCCGGCGGCGCCGAGGTGGATCGGGTGTTCGAGGCCGTGGTGGTTGCACAGGACCATACCCAGTTCAGTCTGGCCGTAGTGATCGTGAATGACCACGTCGAGGTTGTCGGCGAACCAACGGATCACTTCCGGGTTCAACGGCTCGCCGGCGCTGCTGACGATCCGCAGCTTGCCCTTGATCGACTTGGCGAACTCGTCGCCGCCGGCAATCAGCAGGCGATACGCCGTGGGCGAACCGGTGAGGTTGGTGATGCCGTACTTGTTGATCACCCGGCACGTGCTTTCGAGGGTGAACGGGCCATCGTAGAAGGTGATCGGGTGGCCCATCGACAACGGGCCGGTGACACCGAAATAAATGCCGTAGGCCCAGCCTGGATCGGCGACGTTCCAGAACGCATCTTCCGGGCGCAGATCCACGGCATCACGGGTGTAGCTCTGAAACGCCACGACTGCCTTGAGCGGCACCGACAGCGCTTTCGACGGGCCGGTGGTGCCCGAGGTGAACATCAGCAGGAACGGGTCTTCGCCGGTCAGCATCACCGGTTCGCAGACATTGGAATGGTTGGGTAGCTCGGCCCAGAAACTGAAGTCGCCACGGACGATGCCCTGGCCTTTCGGGCCACCGACGGTAACCAGTGTCGGGCAATCGGCGACTTCGCTGAGCTTCGGCCGGTTGACAGCGTCGGTCACCACGACTTTGGCACCGGAGCTGTTCAGGCGATGTTCGAGGGCTTTGGGGCCGAACGCGGTGAACAGTGGTTGATACACCGCACCGATGCGCCAAGTGGCGAATACGGTGATGAGCAATTCGATATTGCGCGGCAACAGGCCGGCGACTTTGTCGCCCCTCTTCACGCCTTGGGCAAGCAGGAAATTGGCGAAACGCGCGGCCTTGTCCTGCAGATCACTGAAGGTGTAAGTCGCACTGGCGCCATCGCGCCCCTCCCAGAACAGCGCGATGCGCCCCGGCAAGGCGTGACGGTCACAACATTCGACGCAAGCGTTGAGCGCCTCGAGCGAGCCGCTGAGTGCGGCGTCCACGGTGTGCTGATAATCAAACTGCTGGGTGGCAGACAAGTAATCGCGCATTGCCAGAATCCCTCTGTGTTTTTATTAGGTTGGGGAACCGTAAACAACAGAGGAATACTCGCGCCATGCGGGGTGCGGGGCAATGGCCAAAGCCATCAAGATGGATGACTGGTTTGGCCAAGGTTTGTGTCGAATCGAGGATCAGACCGCTTCGTTCAGGATCAGGCTGCGGTAATGCCCCGGATTGGTCCCCGACCACTTGCGAAACGCCTTGTAGAACGAGCTCGCATCGGCAAACCCCAGCCGCGTGGCGATCTCGGCAAAACTGATCGAAGGCTCCGCCAGCCAGGTGATCGCCAGTTCCTTGCGT
This sequence comes from Pseudomonas sp. stari2, assembly GCF_040760005.1. Taxonomy (NCBI): domain Bacteria; kingdom Pseudomonadati; phylum Pseudomonadota; class Gammaproteobacteria; order Pseudomonadales; family Pseudomonadaceae; genus Pseudomonas; species Pseudomonas sp. Stari2. Next base: position 3,256,329 of record NZ_CP099760.1, on the reverse strand, counting down.
ACGCTGTCCTTCAAACCCTGATAGGTCTGCCCTTCTTCGGACAGACGCCGGCGCAGGGTCGAGGCCGACATGCACAGTTGCTGGGCCAGGGCTTCGGTTTCCGGCCATTGATCGGCGGGCAACTGACGCAGATCTTGCTTGATCCGGCTGGCGAGGCTTTCCGGATCGCGGTACTTCACCAGAATGTTGGCCGGCGCATGGGCCAGAAAGCGTTTCAACTCCTCGGCGCTGCGCTTGATCGGCAGATCCAGCACGTCGGCGGCGAAGATCATCCGCGTACGCGGCCGGTCGAAGCGCAGGTTCTCCGAAAACATCACCCGATAGTCATCACAGAAGTCCGGCGCCGGGCAGCGCAGTTCGATGGCGAGAATCGGAATCCGCCGCCCCGCCAGCCAGCACGCCACGCCGTGGACGATCATCCAGTAAGTGAAATAGGTGAAGGCGCGGCGCGGTTCCGGATCTTCTTCCAGAAGCACGATCTCCGCCAGACTCTGCTGGTGCACCAGTTGCGCCGGCATGCGTTCGAGCATCAACGACAGGAAACTCAACCCCGCGCTCAGCCCCGCCGCCAGATTCGGCTGGGCCATCGCACTGCGGCAGAGGAATTCCAGGCTGCCGGACTTCAGCTTGCGCGGGTCCATGCCAAAGAACTCGTCATCGCCGCGCCGCGCCAGCAGTCGCCACAACCGTGCGTACTGGCCGGCCGGGACGCGGGCGTCATCGGTGAGCAGCAGCACCGGATCGATGCCGACCTTGTTCAAGACTTCTTCCGTGGCCACGCCCGGGGCACAACTTTGCTGCAGTGCTTCACGCACCAGTTGAATGGCGATGGTGTCTTTTTCCGACATGGATCGAGGCAAATCCTGTTGTTGTTCGGGTGGCAGGCATCTTAACGCAGCTGCCCTGGCACGGCTCGCTCCATCCAGGAATGTCCGTTGCGTATTTGAGAATGGTTGATCTTCAAGCCTGTTCAGCTACCGTTCAGGTAAATGTCAATGAGTAGCATGTGAGAATGACTTTCATTATGTTACAACTTGTAACCTCATTTCGTTACACAGTGGATGCCGAATGCTCGTTCCCTTTCTGATCATGCTGCGTGAAGGCATTGAAGCCGCGCTGATCGTTGGCATTATCGCCAGCTACCTGCAACAGACCGGCCGTGGCCAATGGATGCCGGCCGTGTGGATCGGCGTGTTTCTCGCTGCTGCGCTGGCGTTGCTGGTCGGTGGTGGCCTGGAACTGGTCAGCGCCGAATTCCCGCAGAAACAGCAGGAGCTGTTCGAAGGCGTGGTCGGCCTTGTGGCCGTGGGGATTCTCAGTTCCATGGTGTTCTGGATGCGCAAGGTCGCGCGTTCAATCAAGCATTCGCTGCAGGCGTCCCTCGATCATGCGCTGACCGCATCGAAGCATCAGGTCATCGCACTGATCGCCATGGTGTTTTTCGCCGTTGCCCGGGAAGGCCTGGAAACGGTGTTCTTCCTGCTCGCCGTGTTCCAGCAAAGCGAAGGACCGGGCGCGCCGATCGGCGCCCTGCTCGGCCTGATCCTGGCCATCGTCGTCGGCTTCCTGATCTACAGCGGCAGCATGCGCCTGAATCTGTCGGCGTTCTTCCGCTGGACCGGGCTGTTCATCCTAGTGGTCGCCGCCGGCATCCTCTCCAACTCGGTGCAGGCACTGCATGAAGCCGGCGTCTGGAATCACCTGCAAACCGTGCTCTTCGACTTCAGCGCGACGCTGCCGATGGACGGCCCGCTGGGCTCGGTGCTGGCCGGCATGTTCGGTTATCAGGATGCACCGACCGTCAGCACCCTCGGCGCGTACCTGATCTATCTGGTGGTGGCGCTGGTGATGTTCTTCTATCCGTCCTCCACCCCGGCGCCCAAAGCCGCCGCCTCGAATTCCGTTTCCAGCCAATAAGGGCCTCCATGTCAAAGCCTAATATCCCTCAGGCCTCCCCTCCCCGCGCCTTGCGCTGGGCGGTGGCCGGTTCGGTGGTCGTGATGATCGCCGCCGGTGGCCTGTTCTACTACGCCTCGAAAATGGCTGCGGCCAAGCGTCAGCACAACCATGACGAAGTGGTGGTCAACATCCACCCCGGCAGTTGCGAACCGAACGAGCTGAGCGTACCTGCGGGCCGCGCCAGTTTCCGCATCGTCAACCGCTCCGACCGGGCGGTTGAATGGGAAATTCTCGACGGCGTGCTGGTGATCGAAGAACGCGAAAACATCGCGCCGGGCCTTAGCCAGGTAATCAACGCCAACCTGCAACCCGGCGACTACGCCATCACCTGCGGCCTGCTGAGCAACCCGCGCGGCGTGCTGCATGTAACGCCAACCGCTGCCTCGGATGCTGCCGCCAAGGCCAAGCCATCGATGGTCGCTTTCGTCGGGCCGCTGTCGGAATTCCGCGTGTATCTGGCCACCCAGAGCAGCGCGCTGATCAGAGCCGTCACGGCGCTGAATCAGGCAATCACCAGCGGTGATCTGGCTCAGGCCCAAGCGGCGTACCTGCCGGCCCGCGCGGCGTATCAGCGTCTGGCCCCGGCCGCACAACGCCTGGCGGAACTGGACAACAGCATCAACGCCCGCGCCGATTACTTTGAAAAACGCGAACAGGACCCGGCCTTCGTCGGCTTCCATCGCATCGAGTACGCGCTGTTCCAGCAACGCGATCTCGACGGTTTGTCGCCGATTGCCGAACGCCTGCTGGGCGACGTCACCACGCTGAAACAACAGTTGCTGGCCCAATCGCTGCCGCCGGAGCAACTGGTGGAAATCCTCGTGCGCAACCTCAACACCCTGGCCGACGTGCGCGCTGCGAGCGGCGAAGAGGAACGCTACAGCCACGGCGACCTCAACGGTTTTGCGGCGAACCTGGAGACGGCGCACAAAGTCGTCGAGCTGCTGCGGCCACTGCTGACGAAATCCGCCGCCGACCTGCTGCCGAAAATCGACAGCGCGCTGACTGATTTCGATACCACGCTGAACGGTTTCAAGGTCAAGGACGGCTACGCGAGTTACGACACCGTCAGCGGTGAACAACGCAAACAGATCGCCGACAAGGCCAAGGCTCTGGCCGATGCCCTCGACGCCATCGATCCCGCCCTCGGCCTCTCCGGCCTGTAAGTAGAAGACGAATACCGATGAACGATTCCGAACACTTCAACCTGCAACGCCGTCGCGTACTGATGGGCATGGGCGCCGCCGGCGTCGCTCTGGCCGGTACCGCCCTGAGCTGCCCGGCCATGGCAGCCGCCCCTGCGCAGGTGACCGAAGCGCCGAGCAGTGACAAGACCCAGGATCACCATGATTTTCATGGTGTGCACCAGACCGGCATCGTCACCCCGCGCCCGGCGTCCGGCATGCTGGTGTCGTTCGATGTGCTGGCCAGCGACCGTGAAGATCTCGAACGCCTGTTCCGCACCCTCAACGAGCGCATCGCGTTCCTGATGAAGGGCGGCCCGGTGGCGCAGATCGACCCGAAATTGCCACCGCCGGATTCCGGCATCCTCGGCCCGGTGGTCACCCCGGACAACCTCACTATCACGGTGTCCGTGGGCGAGTCGCTGTTCGACGAGCGCTTCGGCCTCGCCGCCGCCAAGCCCAAGCGCCTGATCCGCATGGTCGGCTTCCCCAACGATGCGCTGGAAGCCGACTGCTGCCACGGCGACTTGAGCCTGCAGTTCTGCTCCAACACCGCCGACACCAACATCCACGCCCTGCGCGATATCGTGAAGAACCTGCCGGACCTGCTGCTGGTGCGCTGGAAGCAGGAAGGCAGCGTGCCGCCGCAAGCCCCGGCCAAACCCGGTGTGCCGGCGCAATCGGCGCGTAACTTCCTGGGTTTCCGTGACGGTTCGGCCAACCCGGATTCCAACGACGGCAAAGCCATGGATCGCATCGTCTGGGTGCAACCGGGCAGCGACGAGCCGGCCTGGGCGGCACACGGCAGCTATCAGGCGGTGCGGATCATCCGCAACTTCGTCGAACGCTGGGACCGCACGCCATTGCAGGAACAGGAGAGCATCATCGGCCGGGTCAAAACCACCGGCGCACCGATGGGCGCCAGCCATGAGACCGAAGTCCCGGACTACAGCAAGGACCCGGAAGGCAAGCTGACCAAGCTCGACGCGCACATCCGCCTGGCCAACCCGCGCACCGCTGAAAGCCAGGCCAACTTGATCCTGCGCCGGCCGTTCAACTATTCCAACGGCGTGAACAAGAACGGCCAACTCGACATGGGCCTGCTGTTCATCTGCTACCAGGCCGACCTGGAAAAAGGCTTCATCACCGTGCAAACCCGCCTCAATGGCGAGCCGCTGGAGGAATACCTCAAGCCGGTCGGCGGCGGTTACTTCTTCACCCTGCCGGGTGTTACGGGCGACAAGGATTTCATCGGTCGCTCGCTGCTCAACGCTACCCAACCAAAAACAACTGCATAGCATTCAACAGGAGCCGCCCCCATGAAAAAGACGCCCATCGCGTTATTGCTGACCCTTGGTCTACTCAACACCCCGCTGTCGGCGTTCGCGGCGACTGCACCGCTGGATCTGGTCGGGCCGGTTTCGGACTACAAGATCTACGTCACCGAGCAACTGGACCAACTGGGCACCCACACCAAACAATTCACCGACGCCGTGAAAAAGGGCGACCTGTCGACCGCGCAGAAGCTCTATGCACCAACCCGCGTCTACTACGAGTCGATCGAGCCGATTGCCGAGCTGTTCAGTGACCTCGATGCGTCCATCGACTCCCGCGTCGACGACCACGAAAAAGGCGTGAAGGCTGAAGACTTTACCGGTTTCCACCGCCTCGAGTACTCGCTGTTCTCGGAGAAGAGCACCCAGGGTCTGAACGATCTGGCCGACAAACTGGATAAAGACGTGCAGGACCTGCAGACCCGCGTCGCCGGCCTGACCTTCCCGCCCGAGAAAGTCGTGGGCGGTGCTGCCGCACTGCTGGAAGAAGTCGCCGCCACCAAGATTTCCGGTGAAGAAGACCGCTACAGCCACACCGATCTCTATGACTTCCAGGGCAACATCGATGGCGCGAAGAAAATCGTCGACCTGTTCCGTCCGCAGATAGAGAAGCAGGACAAGGCCTTCGTTGTCAAAGTCGACAAGAACTTCGCCACCGTGGACAAGGTCCTGGCCAAGTACAAGACCAAGGACGGTGGTTTCGAGACCTATGACAAAGTGAAGGAAAACGACCGCAAGGCGCTGGTTGGGCCAGTCAATACCCTGGCAGAAGACCTGTCGACCTTGCGTGGCAAGCTCGGCCTGAACTGAGTTCTGCGCATAAAAATCCCCCGGACGCGTTTGGCGCGTTCGGGGGATTTTTGTTTTCCGCCGTTACAGAATCCGGTACAGCAACCGCTCGACCCGCACCCGGCTCACGCGCTTGAGGAACTTGGCCACCCCGGCCGGGTAATCCGGCAAGGCTTCCAAGTCCTGGAATCGCCCGATCCGCGTGGTGTGTTCGAAGATGTTTTCCAGCTCCAGACGACGCGGCTCCAGCCACTCGCCTTTCGGGTCGTCGATCAGCAGGGCGTTTTCCAGATCGAGACGGAACGCCCGCGGATTAAGGTTGTTGCCGGTCAGCAAGGTGTAGCGCTGGTCGATCCACATGCCCTTGAGGTGATAGCTGTTGTCGCCTTCACGCCACAGGTGCAGGTTCAACTGACCGTTGTCGATATTGCGCTGATGCCGCTTGGCGAAACGGCGCAGGCTGATCTCGTACAGGTACGGCAGCGCGGCGATTACCTTGAACGGCTCGGTCGGCGGAATGTAGAAGTCGTTGGCGGTCTTGTCGCCGACCACTATGTCGATCTTCACGCCGCGTGCCAGCGCTCGGTTGATCTCGCGGATCACCCCCAGCGGCAGGTTGAAGTACGGCGTGCAGATGGTCAGTTGCTTCTGGGCGCTGGCGATCAGCTCCAGAATCACCCGGTTCAGCGGATTGTTCTTGCCCACGCCGAGCAACGGGCTGACCGACAGGCCGGTATGCGCCGTGCTGCCGGCGCTGGTGTCATACGCCGCGTATTTGAGACGGCTGCGCAGATCGCCGATGTCGTTGCGCAGGCTGCGGGTGGTCGGCAGGTTCGGCAGGTCGAGGCGATGTACCGCTTTGGATTCGATCAGGCCGTGCTTGACCAGATGGTGCATCGAGTCCGCCAGTTCACGGCTCTGCAACACGTGATAACGGTCGAAACGGTACTTGTCGAACTTGTGCAGGTAGACGTTGTTCAGGCTGGCGCCGCTGTAGACCACGCAATCGTCGATTACGAAGCCTTTCAGGTGCAGCACACCAAACAGCTCACGGGTCTGCACCGGCACGCCGTAGACCGGCACCACGCTCTGGTGGGTGCGGGTCATTTCCTGATACCAGGCGGCGTTGCCCGGTTGCTTGCCGGCACCGATCAAACCGCGCTGGGCGCGCAACCAGTCGACGACCACAACGATTTCAAGCTCCGGGCGCTTGAGCTTGGCGGCGTGCAAGGCATCGAGGATTTCCTGACCGGCTTCGTCGTTTTGCAGATAGAGCGCGACGAGGTAGATGCGCTGGGTCGCCTGGGCGATTTTCTCCAGCAGGCAACGACGGAACTCGGCGGCGCCGGACAGAATGGTCACGGCCTCGGCGGTCAGCGGAAAGCTGCGCAACTTGGGCAGCAGAGAGCGTTTGAAAAGCAACGGCATAGGGCTCGCAATGGGTCGAATCCGAAGAACCCGAGAGCTTACACCATCAACTCCCTCGGGTCTTGTGAGTGTCTGTAATAACTTCATCGCCCCCAGGGTCGCTCTCACAGTGGGTCGCCTTTCAAATGTGGGAGCGAGCATGCTCGCGAAAGCCATTTCAAAATAAGTGCTTGACCAAGGAGAACGATCGTTCTACTGTTTGCCACATGAACGAAATCACTAGCAACGACACGACCCGCGACATCATTCTGGATGTCACCGAAAAGTTGATCTACAAAAGTGGCATCGCTGCCACCGGGATGGATCTTCTGGTGAAAACCGCCGGTGTTTCCAGAAAGAGTATCTACCGCTACTTCGCCAGCAAGGAGGAGTTGACCGTCGCCGCCCTGCAACGCCGCGACGTGCGCTGGATGCACTGGTACAGAAGCGCCGTCGATCAGGCCGAAACCCCGGCTGATCGCCTGCTCAATCTGTTTACCGTGCTCAAGGGCTGGTTCGCCTCGGAAGGCTTCCGGGGCTGTGCCTTCATCAATACCAGCGGCGAGACCGGCGATCCGCAGGATCCGGTGCGCCAGGTCGCCAAAGACCACAAACAGAAGCTGCTCGACTACGTGTGCGAGCTGTGTACCGAACATGGTGCCGAGGACCCGCAACTGCTGGCCAGACAGTTGCTGATCCTGATTGACGGCGCCATTACCGTAGCGCTTGTGATGGGTGATCACAGTGCCGCCGATAATGCGCAATGCATGGCGCGAAAGTTATTGGACCTGTAAAGCCTCAATAAGCGACAAGTTGTTAAATCGTTAATTTGATCGGGAGACAAACATGTCTACTGCAGCCGAAGTGCGTCCGCCATTGCCACCCTTCAACCGTGAATCGGCCATTGAAAAAGTTCGCCTGGCCGAGGATGGCTGGAACTCTCGCGACCCGCAGCGCGTGTCGCTGGCCTACACCCTGGACACTAAATGGCGCAACCGCGCCGAATTCGCTAACAACCGCGAGGAAGCCAAGGCCTTCCTGACCCGCAAATGGGCCAAGGAACTGGATTACCGTCTGATCAAGGAACTCTGGGCTTACTCCGACACCCGCATCGCCGTGCGCTACGCCTACGAATGGCACGACGACTCGGGCAACTGGTTCCGTTCCTACGGCAACGAAAACTGGGAGTTCGACGAGCATGGCCTGATGTTCCAGCGTTATGCCTGCATCAACGACATGCCGATCAAGGAGAGCGAACGCAAGTTCCACTGGCCGCTGGGCCGGCGCCCGGATGATCATCCGGGGTTGTCTGAACTGGGTCTGTAATTCAACCGATCCCTCCTGCACAAAGTGCAGGAGGGATTCTCAGGCAACTTCGGCAGTCGGGACCGATTGCGTTTTGGCTTCCAGCTCCCGCACCAACGGCAACACTCGCTTGCCGAAATACTCCACCTCTTCCTGAAAGTGCAGGAACCCCGCCAACACCAGATCCACACCCACCGCTTTCAACGCCACGATCCGCTCTGCAATCTGCTGCGGCGTGCCGATCAGATTGGTCTTGAAGCCATCGTTGTACTGCACCAGATCTTCAAAGGTCGATTTCGCCCAGTTGCCCTCGCCCTCCGGCGATGCCCTGCCCGCCTGTTTCGCCGCATCCCCAAAAGCGTTCACTGCCTCGGGGTCAGCCTGATCGATGATCTGCGCCAGCACCGCTTTGGCTTCCTCTTCGGTATCACGGGCAATGACAAACGCATTCACCCCGATTTTCACCGAATGATGGTTCGCCGCCGCTTTGGCGCGAATATCGTCGACCTGGGCCTTGATGCCTTCCACGCTGTTGCCATTGGTGAAATACCAGTCCGACACCCGTGCCGCCATGTCCCGCGCCGCACGGGAGCTGCCGCCCTGGAAGATTTCCGGGCGGCCCAGCGGTTTCGGTTTGAGGCTGTAGTTGTCGAAACGATAGAAATCGCCCCGGAAGGTAAAGTTGTCCTGACTCCAGATCCCTCGCAGCGAACGGATGAACTCTTCCGAGCGACGATAGCGCTCGTCGTGCTCCAGCCAATGTTCGCCGATGGCCTGGAATTCACCCTTGAACCAGCCGCTGACGATGTTCACCGCAATCCGCCCGTTGGTGAGTTGATCGATGGTCGCCAGTTGCTTGGCCGCCAGCGCCGGTTGCCACGGGCCGGGCAGAATGGCGGCAATGACTTTGAGTTTGCTGGTGGCGGCGAGCAGCGCGTGGCTGAAGGCAACCGACTCATGCTGGAACTCGGCACCGTAGCCGGCGGTGAAGCGGATCTGGGTCAGGGCGTATTCGAAGCCCGCCGCCTCGGCCAGTTGTGCCAGTTTGCGGTTGTAGTCGATGCCCCAGTCGGTGCGTTGTTCGATCTTGCTGACCACCAGCCCACCGCTGACGTTCGGCACCCAGTAGGCAAATTTCACGGCTTGCTGACTCATTGGCGTGTCCTCGGGACAGTTGATGAAGGTGAGAGAGCTAGAGCAGCAAGCGTGCCAGCCTCTGAAGCCCGGTTTTATTAGGGTTTCAGGTAATCGGGATGCGCAGTGCGAGGGTGATTTGTTGGGTGCGTGTTGGCTGGGCAACAGTTGGGCAGTCGGTGGCCGGGCCTTATGGGTCGCCGCAACACCTGGAAATGAGTAACATGACTGCCCTCCCCGCAGCCCAGCTCTGCAACCTGCCGAATAAGCCGATTCCATGCCTTTCGAACTCAGCGTTGACCTCACCACCCTGGCCGTTCTGGCCCTTGTCGCTTTCATTGCCGGATTCATCGATGCCATCGCCGGCGGTGGCGGTCTGTTGACCACGCCTGCGCTGCTCACCGCCGGTTTGCCGCCGCATCTGGTGCTGGGCACCAACAAGTTGAGTTCGACCTTCGGTTCGGCCACCGCCAGCTTCACCTTCTACCGGCGCAAGCTGTTTCATCCCAGGCAGTGGATGCACGCCATCGTCGGCACGCTGGTCGGCGCGCTGACCGGCGCCATCGTCGCCCACTATCTGCCAGCCGAGTGGCTGAACAAGATGCTGCCGGTGATCGTCTTCGCCTGTGGCTTGTACCTGTTGTTTGGCGGCACGCCGAAGGCACCGTTGGACAGCGACGCACCGATCAAGAAGAAGTGGCAATCGGCCCAGGGCTTCGGCCTCGGTTTCTATGACGGTGTGGCAGGCCCGGGCACTGGCGCGTTCTGGACCGTCAGCAGCCTGCTGCTCTACCCGATCGATCTGGTCAAGGCCAGCGGCGTAGCGCGCAGCATGAACTTCGTCAGCAACATTGCGGCGCTGTCGGTGTTCGTGTTTTCCGGGCAGGTGGACTGGATCATCGGCCTGAGCATGGGCCTGTCGGTGATGGTCGGCGCCTTCTTCGGGGCGCGCACCGCGATCAGCGGCGGCGCCAAGTTCATTCGTCCGGTGTTCATCACCGTGGTGCTGGGGTTGACCGTGCGTCTAGCCTGGCAGCACTGGTTCAGCGTGGCCTAAGCGCCGCGCCACGTAGACGTCGATCAGGTAACGTGCAATCGATTTGGACGCCGGCAAGGGCGGCAGATCGTGCACGTTGAACCACTGGGCGTCTTCGATCTCGTCCTCCTGGCAGACAATCTCGCCACCGGCGTATTCGGCATGAAAACCCAGCATCATCGAGTGCGGGAACGGCCAGCACTGGCTGCCCATGTACTGGATGTTCTTCACTTCGATGCTGACTTCTTCGCGCACTTCGCGAATCAGGCAATCCTCGGCCGACTCTCCAGGCTCGGCAAACCCGGCCAGTGTGCTGTAGACCCCAGTGACGAAACGCGGTGAGCGCGCCAGCAGCACTTCATCTCCACGGGTCACCAGCACGATCATGCTTGGCGAAATCCGCGGATAACTGCGCAAGTCGCACGGCTGGCAATACATCGCCCGCTCCCCTGGCACCTGGGTCATGGCCTGACCGCAGTTGCCGCAGAACCGATGTTCACGGGCCCAGGTGCCGATTTGTGCAGCGTACCCCAGCACTTTGTAGACGGTGTGATCGCCATCGAGCATGAACGCCCGCAGACCTTTCCAGTTGCAACCCGGCACCTCGCTGGTACTGCGCAGTTCCAACAGGTAGACCGGCTCGCCATCAAGATGACCAATGCCGTGTTCAGCGAGAATCGACAAGTCCTGGCGCTTGAGCCATTCCCGGGGGAACAGCGCGCCGTTGTCATCGAACAGAAAACCTTCGGGGCTGCGCGCGACGGCCCAGCCGCCCGGTTGATCGGTGTCCAGTACTGCGGTGGTCCAGCGAGATGTCATGGTTTCTCAATCCAGAAATTCGGGTTTCTGTTTGCTCATATGGGCGGCCATGGCCACACGCAAGTCGGTGGATTGCAACATGGCGGCGTTCCAGGTGGCAACGTACTCCAGACCATCGTCGATACGGTGGTCGCGCATGTAGCTGATCATTTCCTTGGTGCCGGTGACCGCGATCGGCGACTTGCCGGCGATGTCCCGGGCAATGTCCATCACACCTTCGATCAGGCTGTCCTTATCGCTGTAGACGCGGTTGACCAGCCCAATGCTGCGGGCTTCGTCGGCGCCAAAGGTACGACCGGTGTAAGCCAGTTCCCGCAGCATGCCGTCACCGATGATCCGTGGCAACCGTTGCAAAGTGCCTACGTCAGCCGCCATGCCAATATCGATTTCTTTAATGGAGAATTGCGCATCCTCCGCAGCGTAGCGCATGTCGCAGGCGGCGATCAGGTCGATGGCACCGCCCAGGCAATAACCCTGAATCGCGGCGAGCACCGGTTTGCGGCATTTGTCGACGGCATTGAAAGAGGCTTGCAGGGTCAGAATCTTTTTGCGCAGCAGGCGCGCATTGCGGCCGACGTCCTTGCCCAGCTCATTGGCCACGCCGGCCAGCATCATCAGGTCGATACCCGAGGAAAAGTGTTTGCCGGCACCGCTGAGCACCACCACCCGAACTTCGTCGGTCTCGTCGATCCACTGGAACACCTCGACAATTTCGCTCCAGAACGCGGCGTTCATCGAGTTGATCTTTTCCGGACGATTGATCTGCACATGGGCGATGTTGTCGGCCAGTTCGACGCTGAAGGCGGTGTATTGAGTCATGGCAGAAATCCTTTACCGGTCTGAAAATGAGGCCTGAACTATATCAAGGCCTCAGAACGGCGGTTCGGCCAAATGCAGGACTCTAGCCGCCCTTCACCGCCACGAACGCGGCAGTCTCGTAGGGCACGGTCATCACATCCCGGCCTCGCAGTTCGGGATCGGACGCGATCAAAGCCCGCAACTGTTCATCGACCCGTGCACGCTCTGCATCTGGCAGCGCTGCGATGAAACTGGTGGAACGCACCCGATTGAAAATCACATCTTCCGGCGAGCCCGTATGGCCGTGATAAAAATGCTCGGCCTGCAACGGCCCGAACGCCGGGTGCGGGAACACCTTGCGCCACGCGCCTGTGTAGTAACGCGGCGTGTCGCCTTCCAGAGCGTTGACGATCGCATCGAGCTTGGGCACCCAGCCAACCTTGGTATCGCGCAGGTTCCAGATCAGCCCGAGTTTGCCGCCGGGCTTGAGCACCCGGGCGATTTCGTCCAGCGCCTCGGTGCTGGCGAACCAGTGAAAGGCCTGAGCGCAGACCACCGCATCAACCGAGGCGTCGGGCAGCGGCAGATCCGTCGCCATGGCGCTGACGGCCAAGACATCGGGCCAGTTGGCAGACAGTTTCTCCAGCATCTGCGCCACCGGCTCCACGGCAATCACCTGGGCACCGGTCGCCACCAATCGTCCGGTGAACTTGCCGGTGCCGGCTCCGAGGTCGATAACGGTCTTGCGGGCGTTCAGCTCCAGGGTTGTCGTCAGCCATTCGGTCACCGCCGGCGGATAGTCCGGCCGTCCTTTGACGTAGGTTTCGGCAGCGGTCTTGTAACCGGCGGCAGCGGAGTGGTGAACCTGATCTTTCATGGCGCAACTCCCAGGGTAGAACGGCGGATTGACGACAGACGCCACGAGCATAGCCCTCGTGTTTGAGCTTTCCTTGAATGGCATCTGACAAAGCAATGAATAAAACTTCACCTTGCGGTGTTCAACATCAGACATGACCCACTATGGAGCCTTGCCCATGACTTTCCGTTCCGTTATGTTCGCCGCCCCGTTGCTGATGGCCGCAATGTTTTCCAGCCCTTTGGCCCTGGCTCACGGCGATGAAGACGAGCCGGTGCAGAAACCCAACTGCCCGAAAGGTCAGGTGCTAGACAGCAAGTCGCAGAAATGTGTTCGGCAGACCAGCAGTCTGGTGCCGGATGCCGACCGTACCGACTACGCCTATCGCCTGGCCAAGGACGGTCGCTATGAAGAAGCCCTCGCCTTGCTCGACACCCTGAAACAGCCGAACACCGCCAAGGCCCTCAACTATCGCGGTTATGCCACGCGCAAACTGGGGCGCACCGACGAAGGCATCGGTTATTACCTGCAATCGGTGAAGCTTGATCCGCAGTACGCGCAAGTCCGCGAATACCTGGGCGAAGCTTATGTCATCAAGGGGCGCGTGGATCTGGCGCAGGAGCAGTTGCAGTACATCCAGAAGATTTGCGGCACGACCTGCGAGGAATACCGGGACCTGGCCGAAGCCATCAACGATTCATCGAAAACCTGACACGACACGCGGAGGCGAACATTTTCAGCGATCAGGCCTTCAGAGCCGAACTAGGACAACATCTGGCGCGCCTGTGGCGCTACGGCCTGCTGCTGTCGCGCAATCGGCATGTGGCCGAGGATCTGGTGCAAGCCACTTGCGTGCGGGCGCTTGAACGTTCGAGCCAGTACGTGGCCGGCACGCGCATGGATCGCTGGCTGCTGAGCATTCTGCATTCGATCTGGCTCAATGAAGTGCGCGCCCGCCGGGTGCGCCAGGGCCAGGGCGTGGTGGACGCCGACAGCCAACTGACGTTCGACGGTGAATACGCCGCGCAGACCCACGTCATGGCGGCGCAGGTGATCCGGCGCGTCGATGCACTGCCGGAAACCCAGCGCGAAACGGTGTACCTCGCCTATGTCGAAGGCCTGTCCTATCGCGAAGTGGCCGAGATCCTGCAAGTGCCGATCGGCACGGTCATGAGTCGCCTCGCCACCGCGCGCCTGAAACTGGCCGAATACCCACCGCTGCAAGCGGTACCGAACACCCCTGCAGGAGACCGGCAATGAATACGCCTTCCGACGAGCAACTGGTGGCGTATCTGGACGATGAACTGGCCCCCGAACAGCGCGACCAACTCGACAGCCTCATCGCCGACGATCCGCTGCTGAGTTTGCGGGTGCAATGGCTGAGCCGCAGCAACCTGCCGTTCAAGGCTGCCTACGACGAACTGGCGCAACAGGCACCGCTCGATCGCTTGCAGGCCCGGCTCGATGCCGCGCCATCACCGCAGAAGCCCGGTTTCAGCCGACGCTGGTTCCTCGGTGCAGCCGCTGCCGGCGCGGCGCTCGCCGGGGTGGCGGCAGACCGGTTGTTCCTGACTTGGCAGACCCAGCAAGCGCACAACTGGCGCGCGCGGGTGGGCGACTACATGGCGCTGTATGTACCGCAGACCCTCGAACACTTGCCCACCGACGAGGCCTCGCAGCTGGCGCAATTGCGATCCGTCGATGCGCGACTGGGCCTGAGCCTCTCGCCCGCGAAACTGAAACTGCCCGGCGCCGTGTTCAAGCGTGCACAAATACTCGAATACGACGGCGTACCCATTGCGCAGATCGTTTATCAGGACGCCAGATACGGACCGCTTGCGCTATGCGTGACGCGCTCGAACAGTGGCAGTCTTCCCGTCGAGCAGGAACGTCGACACAACATGAATGTGGTGTACTGGACCGTTCGCGAACATGCATGGATGTTGATCGGCTACAACCCGACATCCGAGCTTCACGGTCTCGCCCGAACCCTGATCAATATTTAACTTTGATCGTGTCGAGGGAGAACCAGTCTGGTTTCGGACAGACAATCCGGATGATTTTTATCCCATCTGCCTCATGCAGCAGGCTTTGTGGCGTGCTGTAGGACGTGCCGAGAAACTTGCTCGCAAGCAGGGTTCTGTCCGCAGACAGATACTCCACGAAACTGTCTTCATAGTTGACGCTTAATTGCCAGAAACTGACGCGGGAACAGGCTTTTTTCAACTCCAGCTCGACGACCACCGGCTCCGGAGGATTACTGTTGCGACCGATACTCAACACCTGTCCTTCAACCCGCCCGGAGAACGATTGGCCGATATCGGACCGTGGCATGATCGCGCACTCGCCACTGCCCGACACAAAACTGATTCGCAGGTTGGCGGTTTCCATGACGCCCCCCCTTCGACACCACTTGCGCGCGCGCCAGCTCAAAGTCCTCCAATACATCGGTCGGCAGGTTCAGGACCTGATACTCGCGGGTTTTGAAAACCACGGCGGAGCGTTCGTCGTTTTTACCGTCAAATGCCACACTCAGCTTCAGGATCGCGGGGGTTCCCGGTTTGAAATTCAGGAGCAGATCACGCATCAGCGCATTGTCCAGACCGGCCGTTGTTTCAGGCTCCGTGACCGGAGCGCCCACGGCGATCGTGATCTCATAGTCCTTGTCATCGTGTCCGACACCGCATAGACGAAACCAGCGTAGCTGCCCCACAGCAATCGCCGGCCACGATTTGCAGGATGCCTGAGCGTGCCCGCTGAATGCGCCCAGATCGAGCATTTCATCACCCAGAGCCTGTGGCAACCCCGGGGTTGGCAAGCGCCAATCGGCGTCTTCGATCCTGTGGACGGTGACCTCCCGCTCGCCCGATGGCTGCGAGCCTCCTGCCCGCAGCAACTCCCAACCCAGTGTCATCGTTCGGCCGTGATTGGCCGCAAGCACTTCAGGCTTGAGTACAAAATTGGCACGGTGATTGTTGTTGAAGTTGACCGCCTTGAACACCGGTGAACCAAGCCCAGGAGCCCCGTTGACCACCAGACGAGCCTGATCGCCGTCCTGGGCATCAAGGAACTCGACACGAGCGGTCACACCGTTGGAAAAGTCGAATGGATGAATCTTGTAGCCGGTCCCGACGAGGGTTGGAGGTAGCAGTTCACTGGTGGCGGCGCCAATGATGCGGACGGTCAACGTCTCGGAACGATCCAGCGGTACACCATCACTTACCCGGGTGTATCGAAATGTCGCCTTGCCGCCCGAAGCAGCAACCAGAGACTCGTTCGGTATGGAGAACGCGTACATGAACGGCTTGATCGTGACGGTCTTGATCAACGTCAATGACTGCACGTCACCGGTCGCATCCTGAAAGCGGCAGTCCAGATGAATGTCGTCACCTTTCATCCAGTTGCCTGACACATACACCTGCGCAGTCGCGGACCTGCCGGCAAGCTTTTTGAGGTCGATCGTATCGGGGTCATCTTCGGCGTCGGCAGGGTCTTCACTGACAATCGGCGGGTCGTACCATTGCCCCGAAAGATTGACGTACAAAGATAATGCGACCGAGTACGGATTGTTGGTGTCCGGACCATTACCAACACAATCCCACACCGTGAACTTCAACGAAAAATCCGCCGCGTCGCCCGCTTTGATAAAGGTCGCTTCATCGATCAAGATTACCAAAGGCTCTCCGCTATCGACGTCGGCCTGGGTCACAAGCCGCGTCAGGATCTCGCCGTTGCAATCAAGTTGCACGTTGTCGAAAGGTCTCATCAGCGGATAGGAAAGCGTGGCAGCAACGCCTTCCCGTGCCCGTTCGGGATTGACGCCTTCATCGAGTATCACTGGCTCGACGCTGAGCTTCAGCTCCGAATGCCCCTCCTCCTCGGGAAAACGATCCACCAGCCCCGGACGGTTACGGTGGAACCAGACCTGCAACGGGCATGAAGTTTCAATCTCGACGCCGCCTCGTTCCAGGCCGTAGTCCAGCGTGTTAGGCCCATCCTTCAAAAATTTCACCGGAACATACAGGTCCGCTCGTTGGTTTTCCTCTCCGGCGGAAATCGGTTTAGTTGCCACTACAACACCGTCAAGTCGCAAGACAAGCCTGTCATCCACAACCATACCCGCTGGAGGGACGATGAAAACCTTGACCCCCTCTGGATAGAGATGAGTCAGCGCCAACGGCAAACCTGCATCGGCTGGTGGCGTTGTGAACACTGGCTGTTTCATACCGGGAATATGAGGTTGAACGAGTGTAGGGACGGCCATCGTCTTCAGTCCTTTGCCAGCAGATCGAAAGGGATTGATCAATGCAGTATCGCGTTGCCGACATCAGATACCTCTGCGGCGATGGCCACAACTGTCATATCTGACAGGTGTTTTCTCGAAGAAAATGATCAAGAATTGCGCGCGCCCGATCAAGCGTACGAAGCACGCTGTACTATGCTGGACCAGTGACTTTCCAAGTAAGGATTACCGATGTCGACCACGCCTCGTAGTGCATTGCTGGTCATCGATGTACAGAACGACTTCATTCCCGGCGGCCAACTGCCGGTGCCCGAGGGAGATCGGATAGTGCCGTTGGTCAACGATCTCGCTCGTCAGTTCAAACAGGTCGTGATCGCACAGGACTGGCACCCTGCAGGCCATGCGTCGTTCGCCTCCAGTCATCCCGGCCACAAGCCCTACGACGTGATTCAACTACCCTACGGCGAACAGACCCTCTGGCCGGATCATTGCGTGCAGGCCACCCGGGGTGCCGAACTCCACCCGGAATTGAACCTGCCCCATGCGCAATTGATCATCCGCAAGGGCTGCAACCCGGACATCGACAGCTATTCGGCGTTTCTGGAGGCGGACCGGGCGACCACTACGGGGCTGGCGGGTTATCTGAAGGAACGCGGCATCGACACGGTGTACATGGTCGGCCTGGCGCTGGATTTCTGCGTGATGTTCTCCGCGCTGGATGCACGGGCGGCAGGGTTCAATACATTTGTGGTGCTGGATGCATGCCGGGCGATTGATTTGAATGGCTCGCTGGCGACGGCGATCGAGCGGATGCAGGTGGCCGGGGTCGGGCTGATCCACTCCACTGAACTGCTCTGACTGCGGCTATATGATCGTTCCCACGCTCTGCGTGGGAACAAAATCACGTCGGCGTTGGCAACCAGAGCCTGAACCGCGCACCACCCAACGGCGAACTTTCCACCGTCAACGTCCCGCCCTGCGCCTCCAGCGCACGACGACTGATCGCCAGCCCCAGGCCAAACCCGCCCGTAGCCCGATCGCGGCTGCGGTCCAGTCGATAGAACGGTTCGAAAATCCGCTCCCGCTCATCTTCCGGAATACCGATGCCATCGTCATCCACCCAGATCTCGCAGCCCTTCGGGCAAACCTGCACGCCGATCTGAATGCGCCTTTCACAGTAGCGCATGGCGTTGCGTAACAGGTTCTGAATTGCGCGGGCCGTCAGGCGCGGGTCCAGCGAGAAGCGTTCCAGTTGGTTGTGCAGCAATACATCGATGACGATTTCCGGGGATTCCAGCTCTTCGTCGACGCTGCCCAGAATACTGTCGATGAACTCGTCCAGCGACACTTCTACCTGTTCCGGCAAACGCGCCGGATTTTGCAGGCGGCTGTAGGACAGCAACTCCAGCACCAGCTCATCCAGTTCACGAATGTGCGCCACCAGACCTTGCAGGCGTTCACGACTGGTTTGCGGCAGATCATCGGACAGCGCCAGCGCCAGGCCGAAATCCAGTCGGGTCAGTGGCGTACGCAGTTCGTGGGACACCGCGTTGAGCAGATCACGCTGCTGATTGAGCAGGTTTTCAATGTCGCCGGCCATGGTGTCGAACACATTGGCCAGACTGCCGATGTTCGAACTCGAGCCGATTTGCGTACGTTCGCTCAAATGGCCTTTGCCGAAGCGCTCGGCGGTGCCTTTCAGGCGCTCAAGATCACGCCAGTGCGGCCGCAGCCAGAGCAGCAGGCACGCCAGCAAACTCGCACCGATCAGGACGTTGATGCTCCAGTACAGCAAATTCACGTCCATCGGATCCGGTGGCACCACCATTTGTACGGCCACCTGGTCGTTCAGCGGCGTCACCGCCAGCGTGCGCCAGCCCCAGTCACCGATGCGTACCACGTTTTCGCCGCGACGCAGGCGCTCTTGTTCGATCGGGGTGAAGTCGGCGTTATCGATGCGGGCGAGGACGATGTGCAGCGGCTGAAAATCCTTGTCCATCGACGCCGCAACCGCCGGCCATTGATCCTGCGGCACCGCGCGAAACTGCTTGGTGATCAACGATTGCAGGCCACGGGAATAATCGAGGTTGTAGGTGACGAACCGATCCCTGAACGCCATCACCACCAGATCCGGCACCAGATAGATCGCCGCACTGTAGGAAACGATCGTCACCAGATACAGGCGAAACAGGATTCTGAACATCGACTCAGCATTCCCACTCGGAACGGCTGAACAGATAACCCTTGCCCCACACGGTCTTGATCTTGCGCGCTTCGCCCGCGTGGTCGTCGAACTTGCGTCGCAGTTTGGAAATCGCCACATCCACCGAACGGTCGGTGCCATTGAACTCTATACCGCGCAGGCGTTGCAGGATCTGGTCGCGGCTCAACACTTCACCGGCATGACGGGCCAACACCACCAGCAGGTTGTATTCGCCACTGGACAGCTCGACCGGTTGTTCGCGCCAGGTCACAGTGCGTTCCGACAGGTCGATGCACAGATTGCCCATCAGGATGCGGTCGTTGGCAGTCATCGGCTCGCCGAGGCTGCTGCGCCGCAGCAAGGTGCGCACCCGCGCCAGCAGGACTCGCGGCTCGCAAGGTTTGGTGACGTAATCGTCGGCGCCCATTTCCAGGCCCAGCACCTGATCGTGGCTGTCATCACGGGCAGTGAGCATCAGGATCGGCAGCGTCGCCGAGTCGGCGCGCAACAGGCGACACACCTGCAATCCGTCGAGGCCCGGCAGCATCAGGTCGAGAATCACCAGGTCCGGCGGGTTTAGACGCGCCCGTTCGCGCACATGGTCGCCACGACCGATCACGCTGACGGAGTAACCGTTGCGTTCCAGATAGCTGGAAATCAGTTCGGCGAGAGCGGTGTCGTCTTCGACCAGGAGGATGTTGGGCATTGAGGTGATCCAGAGCGAGCGGTGGCGACAGTCATGTCGCAATAAATTTCAAGGCGTAAAGGATATACGCCCTCACTCGTCCCAGAGCAAAACCCTTACACAATTTCACACAGCACCTACAAAGCTTCACCGCTACCTTCGGTGCCTGTCCGTAGGATGCGCACATCAATATTGGGGGTCGTACATGTCGAAGAATCTGCTGGCCGGGCTCGGCCTGATCGCATTGGCGCTGACGCTGAGTGCCTGTGGTAAATCCTCGAGCACTGAGGAACAGGCGCCACCGGCCACCGTGCGGGTCGAAACCCTTGAGGCGCGTCCCCTGTCGATCAGCAGCGAGCTGAGCGGGCGCATTGCCGCACCGCGCATCGCCGAAGTCCGCGCCCGGGTCGCCGGCGTGGTGCTGCAACGCACCTATCGCGAAGGCAGCGACGTGAAAAAGGGCGACGTGTTGTTCCGCATTGATCCGGCACCGCTCAAGGCTGACCTGGACAGCGCCGAAGCCGCCCTGCGCAAGGCCGAAGCCAACGCGTTCCAGGCAAAACTGCAGGAACAGCGCTACGCCCAGTTGATCGATGACAAGGCCATCAGCGCTCAGGACTACGACAACGCCCGCGCCAACGCCCGGCAGACCGCCGCCGACGTCGCCGCCAACAAGGCTGCCGTCGAACGGGCGAAACTGAACTTAGGTTACGCAACCGTCACTGCGCCGATTTCCGGGCGAGTCGGCCGTGCGCTGGTCACCGAAGGCGCGCTGGTCGGCCAGAACGAAACCACGCCCATGGCGCTGATCCAGCAACTGAACCCGATCCATGCCGACCTCAGCCAGTCGACCCGTGAACTGAATGAGCTGCGCCGGGCCTTCCGTTCCGGCCAGTTGCAACAAGTCGGCCAGGATCAGGTCAAGGCCACGTTGATCCAGGACGACGGCAGCCTCTATCCGCTGCCGGGCAAATTGCTGTTCAGCGACATCACGGTCGATCCGGGCACCGGGCAGATCATTCTGCGCAGCGAATTCCCCAACCCGGATCTCGATCTGCTGCCCGGCAGCTACGTTCGCGTGCGTCTGGAGCAAGGCGTGATCCAGCACGGTCTGACCGTGCCGCAACGCGCGGTACAGCGTGACAGCGCCGGTGTGGCGCAGGTGCTGACCGTCGACGATCAGATGCGCGTCGCCCAGCAGCCAGTGCAACTCGGCGCAGTGCAGAACGACCGCTGGATCGTCACCGGCGGTCTCAAGCCCGGCGACCGCATTGTCATCGAAGGCCTGCAGCACGCCCGTCCGGGTGAAGTGGTGCAGATCGACGACACCCCTCTTCCACTTGCCCAGACCTCTGGTCAGTAAGCAGGACGCTCTTCTATGCCGCAGTTCTTTATCGACCGCCCGGTGTTCGCCTGGGTCGTCGCGTTGTTCATCCTGTTGGCCGGTGCGCTGGCCATCCCGCAATTGCCGGTGGCGCAATACCCCGATGTCGCACCGCCGCAGATCGAAATCTATGCCGTGTACCCGGGTGCCTCGGCGCAGACCGTCGACGAGAGCGTGGTCAGCCTGATCGAGGAAGAGCTCAACGGCGCCGATCACCTGCTGTATTTCGAATCGCAGAGCAGCCTCGGCAGCGCCACGATCAAGGCGACGTTCCAGCCCGGCACCAACCCGGAACTGGCGCAGGTCGATGTACAAAACCGCCTGAAAGTGGTCGAGTCGCGCCTGCCGCAAGCGGTCAATCAGCAAGGCTTGCAGGTGGAGAAAGTCTCCGCCGGTTTCCTGCTGCTGATCACCCTGACCTCCAGTGACGGCAAACTTGACGACGTAGCGCTCAGCGATTACCTGGCGCGCAACGTGATGAACGAGATCAAACGCATCGACGGCGTCGGCAAGGCCCAGTTGTATGGCGCCGAGCGGGCGATGCGGATCTGGGTCGACCCGCAGAAGCTGATCGGTTTCAACCTGACGCCAGCTGATGTCAACGCCGCCATCGTCGCGCAGAACGCTCAGGTCTCGGCGGGCAGCATTGGCGATCTGCCAAACCCGAGCACTCAGGAAATCACCGCGACGATTCTGGTCAAGGGACAACTGTCGACGCCGGAAGAGTTCGCCGACATCGTGCTCAAGGCCAATCCGGACGGTTCCACCGTGCGCATCAAGGATGTGGCGCGGGTCGAGATCGGCAGTCAGGAATACCAGTTCGGCACCCGTCTGAACGGCAAGCCGTCCACCGCCGTCGGCGTGCAACTGGCACCGGGCGCCAATGCCCTCAGTACCGCGACTTTGATCCGGGCGAAGATGGATGAGCTGTCGCGTTATTTCCCGGCGGGCGTGGAATACAAGATTCCCTACGACACTTCGCCATTCGTGAAGGTCTCGATCACCAAAGTGGTCTACACCCTCGGCGAAGCCATGTTGCTGGTGTTCGCGGTGATGTTCCTGTTCCTGCAGAACATCCGCTACACACTGATCCCGACGCTGGTGGTGCCGGTGGCGTTGATGGGCACCTTCGCGACCATGCTCGCGCTGGGGTTCTCGATCAACGTGCTGACCATGTTCGGTATGGTGCTGGCGATCGGCATTCTGGTGGACGACGCCATTGTGGTGGTGGAGAACGTCGAACGGATCATGGCCACCGAAGGCCTGTCGCCCAAAGAGGCGACTCGCAAAGCGATGCGGCAGATTACCGGCGCGATCATCGGCATCACGCTGGTGCTGGTGGCCGTGTTCATTCCGATGGCATTCATGCAGGGCTCGGTGGGCGTCATCTATCGCCAGTTCTCGCTGTCGATGGCGACTTCGATCCTGTTCTCGGCGTTCCTCGCCCTGACCTTGACCCCGGCGTTGTGCGCAACGCTGCTCAAGCCAATCGCCAAAGGTGAGCATCACGAGAAAAACGGGGTCTTCGGCTGGTTCAACCGCCGCTTCGAGTGGCTGACGAATCGCTATCAGGACTGGGTCGGCTATGCGCTGAAACGCACCGGTCGTTATCTGCTGATCTACGTTGTGTTGCTGGTGGGTCTGGGCCTGTGCTTCGCGCGCCTGCCCTCTTCGTTCCTGCCGGTCGAGGATCAGGGTTACACCATCACCGACATTCAATTGCCACCCGGTGCGAGCAAGAACCGTACGGTGCAGGTGGTCGAGCAGATCGAAGCGCACAACGCCGGCGAACCGGGTGTGGGCGACAGCACCGTGATACTCGGCTTCAGCTTCTCCGGCAGCGGGCAGAACGCTGCGCTGGCCTTCACCACACTCAAGGATTGGTCGCAACGTGGCGGCGACGATTCAGCGAGCTCGATTGCCGACCGTGCGAACATCGCCCTGAGTCAGATCAAGGATGCCGTGGCTTTCGCCGTGCTGCCGCCGCCGGTGGACGGTCTCGGTACGTCCAGCGGTTTCGAGTTCCGCCTGCAGGATCGCGGTGGCCTCGGTCATGCGACTTTGATGGAGGCACGCACCCAACTTCTGGAAGCCGCCGAGAAAAGCCCGATCCTGATGAACGTGCGTGAAAGCGCGCTGGCCGAAGCACCGCAAGTGCAACTGGAAGTGGACCGCAAGCAGGCCAACGCCTTGGGAGTTTCGTTCGCCGACGTCGGTAACGTGCTGTCCACCGCCATCGGCTCCTCGTACGTCAACGACTTCCCCAATCAGGGTCGGATGCAACGGGTTGTCGTGCAGGCTGAAGGTGATCGCCGCAGTCAGGTCGATGACTTGCTGAAAATGCACGTACGCAACGACGCCGGAAAAATGGTGCCACTGTCGGCGTTCGTCCGAGCCACATGGACTCAGGGCCCGGCGCAACTGACCCGCTACAACGGCTATCCGGCGATCTCGATTTCCGGCGAACCGAAACCCGGTCACAGCACCGGCGAAGCCATGGCGGAGATCGAACGGCTGGTGGCCCAAGGGCCGAAAGGGCTGGGTCAGGAATGGACAGGGCTGTCGTTGCAGGAGCGTTTGTCCGGCAGTCAGGCGCCAATCCTGCTCGGGTTGTCGCTGTTGATCGTGTTCCTGTGTCTGGCGGCTTTGTACGAGAGCTGGTCGATTCCGACTTCGGTGCTGCTCGTTGTGCCGCTGGGTGTACTCGGTGCAGTGCTGGCAGTGACCTTGCGTGGGATGCCCAACGACGTGTTCTTCAAGGTCGGCCTGATCACCATCATCGGATTGTCGGCGAAAAACGCGATCCTGATCATCGAGTTTGCCAAGAGCCTGTATGACGAAGGTCACGATCTGATTGACGCCACGCTGCAAGCTGCGCGTCTGCGGTTGCGGCCGATTGTCATGACTTCGCTAGCGTTCATTCTGGGCGTGGTACCGCTGGCGATTGCCACGGGCGCGAGTTCGGCGAGTCAGCAGGCGATTGGTACCGGGGTGATTGGCGGGATGATTACGGCGACGCTCGCGGTGATCTTTGTGCCGGTGTTTTTCGTTGTCGTGATCAAGCTTGTGCGCAGGTTTGCCAAGCCTGATTGATTGACCGCTTCCGGCGCGGTGGCCACGGGTCGCCGCGCTGGGCTAAGGTGTCTGCATACCCTGGCCCATCGAGTTCCCATGCGCTTCCTCGCTCGCACCCATCCTCGCCTCTCCGCCGCCGCCCTGTTCGGCCTTGCCGTCGGCCTGCTGGCACCCGTCGATTCCGTCATCAGCAAGATCCTCATCGGCTGGAATGCCGGGGTCTGGACTTACCTGATCCTGATGCTTTGGCTGACCATCCGCGCCAAAGCGCCGGACGTCAAACGCATTGCCGAAGTCGAGGATGAAAATGCCGGGCTGGTGCTGTTTGTCGTCTGCATCGCGGCGTTGGCGAGCCTGGCGACCATTACCGTCGAGCTGGCTGGCAGCAAGGACCTGGAAACCACCCGCAAACTCTTGCACTACGGTTTTACCGCACTGACCGTCATCGGTTCGTGGCTGCTGATCGGGGTGATTTTCTGCGTCCACTACGCCCGGCTGTTTTACACCTGGGATGGCAAGGAACCGGCACTGCGTTTTGCCGAAGGCCTGACGACACCCAACTACTGGGACTTTCTGTACTTCTCGTTCACCATCGGCGTGGCTGTGCAGACGGCGGATGTGGGCGTTGCGACTCGTGAGATACGCAAGATTGTGCTGGCGCAGTCGTTGATCGGGTTTGTATTCAACACCGCCATCCTCGGGTTTTCGATCAACATCGCCGCCGGGTTGTTCGGCTGACGTCAGCGGCTCCCTGCGAAACGCCATTTGTCGGCGACTTACGAATTTCTCCCGATCATTCTCTTGACGATCGATTCTCTTCTGGTGTTTCCTGAAACCGGTTTCAGATCCAGATACAGCGATCTGACCTGACAAATCCAATAACAAGGTTTCAGACCGTGAACGACTTCTCCGCCGCCCAGCGCAGCCGCGTGACTATGCTCAACGTCGCCGAACACGCGGGCGTGTCCAAGGCCAGCGTCTCGCGCTTCATCGGCGATGACCGTGCCCTGCTCTCCGATGCCATTGCCCAGCGCATCGAGCAGGCGATCGCCGAACTCGGCTATCGCCCCAATCAGATGGCCCGTGGTTTGAAACGCGGCCGCACGCGCCTGATCGGCATGCTGGTGGCCGATATCCGCAACCCTTATTCGATTGCCGTGATGCACGGGGTGGAAACTGCCTGCCGCCGGCACGGCTACAGCCTGGTGGTGTGCAACACCGACCGCGATGACGAACAGGAACGCCAGCATCTGGCGCTGCTGCGCTCGTACAACATCGAAGGGCTGATCGTGAACACCCTGGGCCATCACCGGGATGAACTGGATGAGTTGAAGCGGGAAATGCCGCTGGTGCTGGTGGATCGCAAGGTCGACGGGCTGGACAGCGACATGGTCGGATTGAACAACCCGCAAGCCATCGAGATGGCGCTCGAACATCTTCAGCAACGTGGCTATCGCGATGTGCTGCTGGTGACTGAACCCTATGACGGGACCAGTTCGCGGATCGAGCGGGTCAGCAGCTTTCAGCAGCAGGTTGGCCAGCGCGAAGACATGCGTGGCGCAGTACTGGAAACCGGCCCACGCCTTGCGAACGATCTTCAAACCTTTTTGAACACACCTGAAAACGGCCCGAAGGCCCTGTTCTGCGCCAATGGCGTGGCGGCGCTGGCCTGCACCCTGGCTTTACGTGAGATTGGCTGCCGGTTGTTCGAGGATGTCGGGTTGATCGCGCTGGATGACCTGGATTGGTATCCATTGGTGGGCAGCGGGATTACTGCCCTTGCACAGCCTACAGAGGAGATTGGGGCGCGGGCGTTTGAGTGTTTGCTCAAGCGGTTGCGTGGGGATACCGAGGTGACGCGGACGCTGGATTTTGCGCCGGTGCTGATCGAGCGCGGCTCAACGCGCAATAAGGCGGAATAAGGCCCTACGGGGCCACCCAAAAATTTTTTTGAACAAAAATGAAACCGGTTTCAGAGGTAGATAACAATGAATAAACCTGCCATTTCCATCAGCCTCTCCAGCTACGGCGCCGACCTTGTTCGTCGTCGCGGCCAAGGCTCATTCATCGAAGTGCTGGCCGCCGCCGGCGCCAATCGCATCGAATGGCGCGAAGAACTGCTGACCAACGAAGTACCCGCACAACTTGCTGCTGCCGCCCACGCTCAAGGCCTGCAAAGCATCTATTCCTCGCCCACCGAGCTGTGGCTGGCCGGTCAGTCGCGGCCCAATCCCGAACTCATCACCGCGCTGCAAAACGCCGAAGCGTTCGGTTCGAAGTGGCTGAAGGTTTCCCTTGGATTCTTCACCGACAACGGTGATCTGCAAGCCTTGGCGCAAATCCTTGCGCAAAGTCCTGTTCAGCTTTTGGTAGAAAACGACCAGACCCTGCACGGCGGTCGCATCGAGCCGTTCCAGCGCTTCTTCGCCGCCGTCGAGCAGCACAACCTGCCGATCAAGATGACCTTCGACATCGGCAACTGGCAGTGGCAAGACCAGTCCGCCACCAGTGCCGCTCGACTGCTGGGCCGCCACGTCGGCTACGTGCATTGCAAAACCGTAGCCCGCCGTGCCGACGGCAAACTGGTGGCCGTGCCACCGGCCGCGACGGACCTGCATCTGTGGGAACAACTGCTGCGGCACATGGCCCAAGGCGTTATGCGCGCCGCCGAATACCCGTTGCAGGGCGAGGACCTGGTGCAGTTGACCACCGAACACGTCGTCGCCCTCGCCCGCCTCGGCCAATCCCGTCTGGAGCCTGCCCATGTCTGAGATCGATATTCTGTCGTTCGGCGAAACCATGGCCATGTTTGTCGCCGAACAGAGCGGTGATCTGGCCTTCGTCGATCAGTTCCACAGGCGCATTGCCGGGGCGGACAGCAATGTCGCCATCGGTTTGTCCCGGTTGGGTTTCAACGTTGCGTGGCTGAGTCGGGTCGGTGCCGATTCGCTGGGACGATTTGTAGTCGAGACCCTGGTTCGCGAAGGACTGGACTGCAGCCATGTCGAAGTCGACAACGCGCACCCGACCGGTTTCCAGCTCAAGTCGCGCAACGATGACGGCAGCGACCCGACGGTCGAGTATTTCCGTCGCGGCTCGGCGGCCAGTCACCTGTCGCCGCAGTCGATCACCCCGACGCTGCTCAGCGCCCGACATCTGCACGCCACCGGCATTCCCCCGGCGCTGTCCGCATCCGCCCGGGAAATGTCCCGTGAACTGATGACCCGCATGCGCAACGCCGGGCGCAGCGTGTCGTTCGACCCGAACCTGCGCCCGAGCCTGTGGGCCAGCGAGCGGGAGATGATCACCGAGATCAACCGCCTCGCCGCCCTCGCCCACTGGGTGTTGCCGGGGTTGAGTGAAGGCCGCTTGCTGACCGGGTTTGAAGACCCGGCGGATATCGCTGCGTTCTATCTCGATCAGGGTGCCGAAGCCGTGGCGATCAAGCTCGGGCCGCAAGGCGCGTATTACCGCACACATCTGGATCAGGGTTTTGTCGCCGGGGTGCCGGTCGAAACCGTGGTCGATACGGTCGGCGCCGGCGATGGATTTGCGGTGGGGATGATCAGCGCCCTGCTGGAGCATCAGAGTTTTCCCGAGGCGGTCAGACGCGCCAACTGGATCGGCAGCCGGGCGGTGCAGAGCCGTGGTGACATGGAGGGTTTGCCGACCCGATCCGAACTTTCTGCTGATTCATCCCACGCTGCCGCGTGAGCACACGCGACAACCGATTCATTGAACCTGCTGCGACAAAAACAACAAGCTCAGGAGCAAGACCATGAAAACCGCAACCCTCGCCACCCGCCGCTGGTGGTACATCATGCCGATCGTGTTCATCACCTACAGCCTGGCGTACCTGGACCGCGCCAATTACGGTTTCGCCGCCGCCTCCGGAATGGCCGCAGACCTGATGATCACCCCGGGCCTGTCCTCGCTGCTCGGCGCGCTGTTCTTCCTCGGGTACTTTTTCTTCCAGGTGCCCGGAGCGATCTACGCGCAAAAGCACAGCGTGAAGAAACTGATCTTCGTCAGCCTGATCCTCTGGGGCGGGCTCGCCACGCTGACCGGTGTGGTCTCCAACGCCTATTGGCTGATCGTGATCCGCTTCATGCTCGGCGTGGTCGAAGCGGCGGTAATGCCGGCGATGCTGGTGTACCTGTGCCACTGGTTCACCCGCGCCGAACGCTCAAGGGCCAACACGTTTCTGATCCTCGGCAACCCGGTGACCATGCTCTGGATGTCGGTGGTTTCGGGTTATCTGGTGCAGCATTTCAGCTGGCGCTGGATGTTCATCATCGAAGGCTTGCCGGCGGTGCTCTGGGCATTCATCTGGTGGAAGCTCGCCGATGATCGTCCGGCCCAGGCCAAGTGGCTCAGCGACCAGGAAAAGCATGATCTTGAGAGCGTTCTCGCCGCCGAACAGGTCGGGATCAAAGCGGTGAAGAACTACGCCGAAGCCTTCCGTTCGCCGAAGGTGATCATTCTGGCGCTGCAATTCTTCTGCTGGAGCATCGGCGTCTACGGCTTCGTGCTGTGGCTGCCGTCGATCCTCAAGGCCGGCGCGCAAATGGACATGATCGAGGCCGGCTGGCTGTCGGCGTTGCCTTATCTCGCGGCAGTGATCGGCATGCTGCTGGTGTCCTGGGGCTCGGACAAACTGCAAAAGCGCAAACGCTTCGTCTGGCCGCCACTGTTGATTGCTTCGGTGGCTTTCTATGGCTCCTACGCCTTGGGCGCGGAACACTTCTGGTGGTCGTACACGTTGCTGGTGATCGCCGGCGCCTGCATGTACGCACCTTACGGCCCGTTCTTCGCCATCGTGCCGGAGATCCTGCCGGCCAACGTTGCCGGTGGCGCCATGGCGCTGATCAACAGCATGGGCGCCCTCGGTTCTTTCGGTGGTTCGTATCTGGTCGGTTACCTGAACAGCTCAACCGGTTCGCCCGGCGCTTCGTACCTGTTGATGAGCGGCGCACTGATGCTCTCGGTGGTGCTGACGATTTTTCTCAAGCCCGGCGCGAGCGACCGGGTGACGGCCAAGCGTGTCGCACCGCCTCCGCTGCCGGCTCATTCCTGAATTGATAGAGAGATGACTGCGATGAAAAAGCAGGTTGTGTTGTACAAAAAGCTTTCGCCGGCGTTGATGGCGCGACTTGAGGAAAAGGTCGACGTAACGCTGATCGACAGTCTCGACGCCGACGGTCTGATGAAACTGCGCGACGCTTTGCCAAGTGCCCACGGATTGCTCGGCGCGAGTCTGAAACTGGACGCGGTGCTGCTCGATCTGGCGCCGAAACTCGAAGCGATTTCCAGCGTCTCGGTGGGCGTCGACAACTATGACATCGACTACCTGACCCGGCGCCGGATCCTGCTGACCAACACTCCGGACGTGCTCACCGAAACCACGGCCGACACCGGATTCGCGCTGATTCTGGCCACCGCCCGGCGCGTGGTTGAACTGGCGAACATGGTGCGCGGCGGCCACTGGCATCGCAGCATCGGCCCGGCGCATTTCGGCACCGATGTGCACGGCAAGACGCTGGGCATCATCGGCATGGGTCGGATCGGCGAGGCGCTGGCGCAGCGTGGGCATTTCGGGTTCGGGATGCCGGTGATCTATCACAGCCAATCGCGCAAACCTGTGGTCGAAGAGCGTTTCGATGCGCAGTACCGCAGCCTTGAGGATTTGTTGCAGCAGGCGGACTTCGTCTGCCTGACCCTGCCGCTGACCGCACAGACTGAAGGTTTGATCGGCGCAGAACAGTTCGCGTTGATGCGCCCGGAAAGCATCTTCATCAACATTTCCCGAGGCAAAGTAGTAGACGAAGCGGCAATGATCGAAACCTTGCGCCATAACCGGATTCGCGCGGCGGGGCTGGATGTGTTCGAGCGCGAGCCGCTGAATCACAATTCGCCGTTGCTGCAGTTGAACAACGTCGTGGCGACGCCGCACATGGGCTCGGCAACCCATGAAACGCGCGAAGCGATGGCGCGGTGTGCGGTGGAGAATCTGTTGGCGGCGTTGGCGGGTGAAAGGCCCGCCAACCTGGTAAATCCCCCACGCTGATCGAGGTCAGGCGCTGCGCACTTGCAAAAGCTGCGCAGCGCACAACGCGATCCTTGAACACGCATCCGCCAGTTTCACCCGATCCAGCACCAGTCCGATGCGAATATGCCCCGCCGCACTCGGCCCGAACGCCTCACCGGCCAGCACCGAAACCCCATACCCCTCCAGCAACCGCTCGGCAAAGTCCTGCGCGCCGATCCCGGTCTGACGCACATCGACCATCACGAACATCCCGCCATCCGGCTTGATCGGGTACAACCCCGGACAGCTGCGCAACCGCTCGCACACCAGATCCCGGCGCAAACGGTATTCCTCGCGCATCTGCGTCACTTCCGGCAAATCCTTCTCCAGCGCCACCTGCGCGGCTTTCTGCACAAAATCCGGCAGACCGAACAACATGCTCAGCGACAGGTTCACCAAATGTTCGGCCAAGGGTTTGGGCCCGATCATCCAGCCGATTCGCCAACCGGTCATGGCGTGGGATTTGGACAGGCTGTTGATAGTCGCGGTACGTTCGGCCATGCCCGGCAGGCTGGCCGGGCTGACATGCTCGCCTTCGTATAACAATTCGCTGTAGACCTCATCGCTGATCAGCCACAGGTCATGACGGATGCACAGCGCTGCCAGCTCTTGCCAGATCAGCAGCGACAGACTGGCGCCGGAAGGATTGTTGGGGCTGTTGAGCAGCATGGCCCGAGTCTTCGGGGTGATTCGCGCTGCGACATCCGCCGGATCGACACGAAAGCCGTTTTCCGGGCGAACCGGCACCGGCACCACGGTTGCGCCGCAAGCACCGAACACGCCTTCATAAGTCACGTACATCGGCTCGGCGACGATGACTTCATCGCCCGGATCCAGCAGACATTGCGCCACCGAATACACGGCGCATTGCGCGCCGGGCAGAACAATCACATGGTCAGCGTCCACGTCCTGGCCGCTTTTTCGCCGATGGCGCTCGGCGATCCGTTTGCGCAGCTCCAGCCGGCCGCGCACTTCGGAATAATGGGTATCGCCCGCCAGCAGGCTGTCGATGGCGCCGTGGATGATCGGCAGCGGCGTATCGAAATCAGGATCACCCACGGACAGCAGCAAGACATCAATGCCCTCGGCGCGTAACTCCAGCGCTCGGTCGTGAATCCGCCAGGCCGCTGCTCCCTCCCCGGCGATTCGTTGGGTCAAGGCTGAATAGCGCATGTACGTCTCCTGATTGCGCGGTCTCCAGCCTTCACCCTAGGTCAAATCACAAACCGCGCCACCATCGCATTCAAATCCACCGCCAGACGCGACAGTTCGTGAGTCGCGGCGCTGGTCTGGTTGGCGCCGGCGGCCGATTGTGTGGCCAGATCGCGGATGTTCACCAGATTACGATCCACCTCACGAGACACCTGCGCCTGCTCTTCAGATGCGCTGGCAATCACCAGATTGCGCTCGTTGATCTGGTGAATCGATTGCGTGATTTGCTCCAGCGCGATGCCGGCGGCACGGGCCATTTCCAGCGTTGTGTGGGTGCGCTGGTTGCTTTGCTGCATCGACTCCACCGCTTCGCCAGTACCGTTCTGAATACCGGCAACCATTTTTTCGATTTCCTGGGTCGATTGCGCGGTGCGATGTGCCAGGGCACGAACTTCGTCCGCCACCACGGCGAAACCACGCCCGGCTTCACCGGCACGGGCCGCTTCGATGGCGGCGTTGAGCGCCAGCAGGTTGGTCTGTTCGGCGATGGCGCGAATCACGTCCAGCACCTTGCCGATGTCACGGCCCTGAGCAGCCAGGCCTTCGATCATTTGCGCGGTGTTCTGCACGTCGTGGGTCATGGTCTGGATCGCGTCAACGGTTTTCACCACTTGGTCGCGACCTTCTCGGGCGGCGTGGGACGACTGGTTCGAAGCTTCGGAGGTCGACACCGCATTGCGTGCCACCTCTTCCACCGCAGCGGTCATTTCGTTGACGGCGGTGGCGGCCTGTTCGATTTCATCGTTCTGTTGTTGCAGGCCACGGGACGCTTCTTCGGTCACGGCGCTGAGTTCTTCGGCGGCGGCGCCCAGTTGCGTGGCGGAGCCGGCAATCTGTTCGATGGTCTTGCGCAGGTTGGCCTGCATCTCGGCCAGCGCTTCGAGCAGGCGCGCCGGTTCGTCCTTGCCGTCGACTTCAATGGTTTTGGTCAGATTGCCGCCGGCAATGGTTTGTGCCGCTGTCACGGCGCGATTCAACGGGGTAACGATGCTGCGGGTCAGCATCAAGGCCAGCAGCACCGTGGCCACCGCAGCGATGATCGACACGATGACGACGCCGGTGATGGCGCTGTCGTAATGTTCACCGGCCTGAATGGAGGCTTCCTTTGCACCGGCGGCGTTGATCGCAATCAGTTTGTTGAGCTGTTCGCCCATCTGGTCGGTGCCGTCCTTGATCTTTGTGTTGATCAGGGTACGCATTTCATCAAGCTTGTCCTGACGGGACAGCTCCATCATCTGGTTCTGGGCTTGCAGGTAGTTGTCCAGCGTCGTGGCGAACGCTTGATATTGCGCACGCTCTTCGCTCTCTGCCGGCAACGCGGCGTAGGCGGCCTGAGCACTGCGCACCTTGTCCACTAACACGCCAATGCGGGTTTGCGCCTCTTGCAGACCGGCCGCCTCACGGTTAACCAGAACGCGGAACGACAGGATCCGCATACGCAAGACGTTTTCCGTCACGACCCCCAGATAAGCCACGCTGGGTAACTGATTGGTCTGCATCTCGATGGACGCCTGGCGGATGACCGACATGCGGTTGACGGCGAACACGCCGAGCACGATCACCAACAGGGCAATAAAGGCAAAACCGAGGAAGGCACGGGGCGCGATATTCAGATTACGCAAGGACATAGGAAGGCTCTCGGAAAGTCGAAGCTAAGAGCATCCATGCCGTAATCACTGGCCCGCGAGGGCGGGCTACAGTCCGGCGCCACAGTTTGTTGAAGTCTTGTGCGCGCCTGATCCTTATATCGGCCAGGCTTGAGGATTTTTTCAGGTCAAGAGTAAATATTTTTCAAATGATTGCGAGTGTTTCGCGATTGAAACACCCGGCGTTTTGGATGATGGGTGACAGGTCAGGCCGGAGTCGCCATGCGCCAGACGCGGGCAATATCGGTGGCGCGTTCACGCAACAGGCGTGGTGCTTCGGCGCAGGCTTGTTCGAGGGTCATCGGGCCGCTGGTGACAGCGAATGCTGCATCGATACCGTGATCGTAAAGAGCCTGATAGCCCTCGCCCAAAGTCCCGGCAATGACGATCACCGGTACGCCGTATTGCTTGGCGATCCGCGCCACGCCGAACGGGGTTTTGCCGCGCAGCGTCTGGGCATCGAAGCGCCCTTCGCCGGTGATCACCAGATCAGCACCGTTTACTGCGTCGGCCAGCCCGACCAGTTCCGCGACCACTTCAACCCCGGCCTGGAACCGTGCGCCGAGAAATGCCTTGGCCGCAAAGCCCAGTCCACCCGCCGCACCGCTGCCCGGCTCGTCCCGAACATCCTTGCCCAACGCTTGCGCGCAGAGTTCGGCAAAGTGACCGAGGGCTTGATCCAGTTGCTGCACCTGCGCCGGTGATGCGCCTTTCTGCGGGCCGAAAATCGCCGAGGCGCCATGAGGGCCGCACAGCGGATTGTTGACGTCGGCGGCGATGTCGAAACGCACCTGTGCCAGACGCGGGTCGAGTTCGCTGAGGTCCAGTCGTGCGAGTTGCGCCAGCGCCAGACCACCCGGCACCAGTGATTGCCCTTGAGCATCCAGCAGTTTCAAGCCCAGCGCCTGCATCGCGCCGGCGCCGCCGTCGTTGGTAGCGCTGCCGCCGATGGCCAGAATCACGCGTTGTGCGCCGGCATCGAGCGCCGCACGGATCAATTCTCCGGTGCCGAGCGTGCTGCTGATACACGCGTCACGCTGCCCCGGCGGCACCAGTTGCAGGCCGCTGGCCTCGGCCATTTCGATGATTGCGGTGTGGTTGTGCGGCAACCACCCCCACGCGGCTTCGACCGCCGCGCCCAACGGGCCACGCACACGAGTGCGGCGCAGTTCGCCTTCGCAGGCATCGAGAATCGACTCCACCGTCCCTTCGCCACCGTCGGCCATCGGGCATTTGACCAGCGTCGCCTGCGGCCAGACCTGCGCCAGGCCCAGCGCGATGGCTTCTGCAACGCCTTGGGCACTCAGGCTGTCCTTGAACGAATCGGGGGCGATGACGATTTTCATGCGAATTCTCCAGTTCCAATGCCCCTCATGCTGCCAGTCGCCTTGCCCGTTGACGCCTGTCCGCTGCACAAGTGGCGCAGGCGTTTATTGTTCATTTCGACAAATCGTCGGTCTGCGGTAGCAATTGCACCCCGAGATACAGCGCCAACATGCCGTCGAGCTTCAACGGATCGACCCCGCTCAGCTCGGCAATCCGCTCCATCCGGTAACGCAGGCTGTTGCGGTGAATGCCCAACGCATCGGCGCAGGCCTGGCTCTGCCCGTCGTGATCGCACCAAGTGCGCAGAGTCGCGAGCAACTGGCCGTTGCTGTCCTTGGCGATGACCTTGCGCAATGGTTTGAGCAATTCGTCCAGCGCATCATCATTGCGATGACGCCAGAGCATCACCGGCAAGCGATAGCGATTGAGGGTCAGCAATCGTGAGTGCGGCAGTACTTCGCGGCCATAGGCGAGCAAATCGCCGACCCGTCGATAGCAACGGCGCAACCCGGCCAGTCCATCGGCCTGTCCACCGACGGCGATGCGCAGGATGTTCCAGCCCAGGCCATCGAGTTTTTCCAGCAGGCGATCATGCTCGACGTTTTGACTCGCCGGCCGGCACCAGAGCAGCGACGAATTGGCCGAACTCACGCACCAACTGTCCGGATAGCGCGACATAAGCCACGCACTCAGCGCCTCGACGGTTTGCCCCGGTCCGTGTTCAAGTCCCAGCTCAAACAGATACGGCACCCGCGTCAGTTGCGGTTTGAGCCCGAGTTGCTGGGCTTCATCCACCAAACGCGGCGAATCCCCTGCTTCACTCAACAGCAGCGCAAGCAAGTCATCGCAACGCTGCCGCCGCCATTGCTGCTCCGATTGCTGATTGCGCTGCCCCACCAGCATTTCAGCGGTCATGCGCACCAGTTCGGCGTAAGTGCGCAGTTGTTCGGGCTCGCCCGTGATGCCGAGTACGCCGATCAAACGCTGATCAAGCAGCAACGGCAGATTGATCCCCGGCTGCACGCCTTTCAGATGCACGGCGGTCTGCGCGTCGATCTCCACCACCCGCCCGTTGGCCAGCACCAGTTGCGCGCCTTCGTGGCGGGTGTTGATCCGCTCCGGTTCGCCGCTGCCGAGGATCAGGCCCTGGCTGTCCATGACGTTGACGTTGTACGGCAAAATGGCCATGGCCCGGTCGACGATGTCCTGGGCGAGGTCGTGATCGAGTTCGAACATAAGGGGAAAATCCTTGAAAACAGGCGCGGACGGTTGTTCACCCGCACAGGGTCTGCCGGCAAACCCTGTGCTCAGGCACAAAGACAATCCGGCCAAAGGTGGCCGAGACTCTCAGGGCGATCAACGTTACCCTTTGCATCGCAAAAAATCATAATAAAGAGAGAGCCGCCATGTCGCAGAGCGCCGCTGCCGCCCAGACCATCGCTGACGATAAAAATGCCGTCTACAAGCGCATTACCCTGCGTTTGATCCCCTTCATCTTCATCTGCTACCTGTTCAACTACCTCGACCGGGTCAACGTTGGATTCGCCAAACTGCAGATGCTCGACGCGCTGAAATTCAGCGAAACCGTGTACGGCCTTGGTGCCGGTATCTTCTTCATCGGCTACGTGCTGTGCGGCGTACCGAGCAACCTGGCGCTGACCAAATTCGGCCCACGGCGCTGGATCGCGCTGATGATGATCACTTGGGGCACGTTATCGACCTGCCTGCTGTTCGTCACTACACCGACCCAGTTCTACACCCTGCGCCTGTTCACCGGCGCGGCCGAGGCCGGGTTCTTCCCTGGCGTTGTGCTCTACCTCTCGCAGTGGTTCCCGACCTTCCGCCGTGGCCGGATCATGGCGCTGTTCATGTCGGCGATTCCGGTATCTGGTCTGCTCGGCAGCCCGTTTTCCGGCTGGATCCTCAATCACTTCGCTGCGGGCCAGGGTGGTCTGGCCGGTTGGCAGTGGATGTTCCTGCTGCAAGGCATTCCGACTGTAATCCTCGGCGCACTCGCCTACTTCCTGCTTAGCGACAACTTTGCCGCTGCCAAATGGCTGACCCCGCACGAGCGTTCGGTGCTGGAAGCGGATCAGGCCGAAGACCTGGCGAACAAACCGAAAACCACCTCCGATTCGCTGATCGCCGTGTTCAAGAACCCGGCGATCTGGGCCTTCGGCCTGATCTACTTCTGCATTCAGAGCGGCGTGTACGCGATCAACTTCTGGCTGCCGTCGATCATCAAGAACCTCGGTTTCAGCGACAACCTGGTGATCGGCTGGTTGAGCGCGATTCCGTATCTGCTGGCGGCGGTGTTCATGCTGGTGGTCGGTCGCTCGGCGGACTTGCGCAAAGAACGTCGCTGGCACTTGGTGGTGCCGATGCTGATGGGTGCGATCGGCCTGCTGATCGCGGTGAACTTCGCGGCCAACCCGCCGATTGCGATCCTTGGTCTGACCATCGCGACCATGGGCGCGCTGACCGGTCTGCCGATGTTCTGGCCGGTGCCGACTGCCATGCTGAGCGCAGGTGCGGCGGCAGGTGGTCTGGCGTTGATCAACTCGATGGGGCAGATGGCTGGATTCCTCAGTCCTTATCTGGTGGGTTGGGTCAAGGACAGCACCGGCTCGACTGATGCGGCGCTGTATCTGCTGTCGGGTGTGATCGTTGGCGGGAGTCTGTTGGCGTTGCGGATGACGCGGACGTTGCGGGCCTGATTATCGGCAGGCACACAAAAACGGCCCACTTCGGGCCGTTTTTTATTGGCGCCCCAAGATCGTAAACGCCACGATTAAACACTCACAAAATCCCCCGCTGTCGCATCCAGCTCCAGCACCAATCCCCCCGGCATTTGCACAAAAATCTGCCAGATCCCGTCCTCCGGCACCTGCGCCACCTGATACGGCAACCCACTGCTCTGCACCCGTTTCAAAACCACCGCCGCATCTTCATCGGTGCGAAACGCAATATGACTCAACGCCGCCTCATCCAGCGCGGGCTGCTCAATCACATGCACCAGCGCCTCCCCGTCCTGATACAACCACCGCCCAGGAAACGGAAACGGCGGCCGTCGCCCCGGCGTCAGTCCCAATAAGGAATTGAAAGCGTCCTGAATCGGTTGCCCGTCCGGCGCATTGAACGCCAGGTGATCGAAGTGCCAGGTCATAACAATCCACCTCCGTCGACGTCGATGATGCTGCCGCTGATGAAGCCGTTTTCCATGACCAGCATAAATGCGGCGGCCAGATCCTGCGGCGTTCCGACCCGGCCCACCGGAAGAGCGGCCGAGGTGCGGGCGAACATCGCGCTGCGATGGCTTTCGTCCATGCCGGCGTAAGCTTCGGTGTCGGTCACGCCGGGGCTGATCACGTTGACCCGACGCGGCGCCAGCTCCTTGGCCAGTTGTTTGGCAAGGGATTCAAGTGCCGCGTTCAGGGTGGTTTTGATGAATTGCCCGGCGACGAATTTGCGCGAAAGCAACCCCGACGTCAGGGTGATGCTACCCCGCTCGCTCAGGTACGGCAGCGCCGCTTGAATGGCGCGCAAGGTGCCCCAGAATTTCACGTCGAACGCCTGTTGAGCCTGGAGCAGATCGCTGTCGGCCAGCGGCTTGGCGCTGACGCTCGGCCCTGCGGTAATCACCAGATGATCAAAGGCGCCGATGCTTTCGAACAGTTGACGCAGCGAGGCGTCATCAGTGACATCGGCAGTTTCATGACGGACACCGTCATGGGTTTCGGAGGTTGCGACACGGCGGCCGACCGAATAAACACGGGCGCCACGTTCAGCAGCGTTCGACGCGACAGCGGCGCCAATGCCGCTGCTGCCGCCGATGACCACAACAGTCTGGTTGTCGAGTGGTTTCATGAGAGTTCTCCGGTAGGCTTAAGGAGATTGCATCTTCTCCGGTTGCCAATCGAAGAAAAATCCCGGTAAATCGGAAGGATCTTTAAAGGATTTTTACCAATGAGCTCGATCCTCGATCTGGAAATCTTCGTCCGCACCGCCGACTCCGGCAGCATTTCCGCCGCCGCCAGGGCGCTGGAGCTGACGCCGGCCGCCGCCAGCATCGCATTGAAACGCCTGGAAACCCGCCTCGGCATCCGCCTGTTCGCCCGCTCGACCCGCAGCATGCGCCTGACCGAAGAAGGCCGGCGCTATCTGGAAAGTGTGCGTCTGGCGCTGGCCACGCTGGCCGAGGGCGAGCAGGCCCTGAAGCAGCAGACCGAAGGCCTGAGCGGCGTGCTGCAACTGGCGGCGCCGTCGGACTTCGGGCGCAATGTGTTGCTGCCGTGGCTGGACGATTTCAAACGCGAGCACCCGCACATTCAGCTGCAATTGTTGCTGAACGACCGGCATGCAGATCTGTTTCGCGAGACGGTGGACGTCGCGCTGCGCTTTGGTGTGCCGAGTGATTCGACGCTGGTGGCGTTGCCGATTCTGCCTGAGCATCGGCGTATGGCCTGCGCCAGCCCTGCGTATCTGGAGCGTCACGGCACACCGCAAAACCCCGCCGAATTGAGCGAACACAGCGCCCTGCTCTACCTGCGCAACGGTCGGCCTTACAACACCTGGCGCTTCCATCGCGAGGACGAAACGGTCGAGATTGAAGTACGCGGCGACTACCTCAGCGACGACGGCGAAGTCGCCCGCCGCTGGGCACTCGCCGGGCACGGCATCGCCTACAAGGCCTGGCTCGACGTGGCCGAGGACGTACGTGCCGGACGGCTGCTGACGCTGTTCGATGACTGGTACGGCGAGAGTGTGCCGTTCAATCTGCTGTGCCCGCACCGGGTGCAGGTGTCGGAACGGGTCAAGGTGTTGCAGGCATTTTTGCGCGAACGTTGCGAGGCATTGCGCCGATAAATTCACTTTGCCGCGCCGGATGCTTCTGGTATTTGATGGAGGCTTTCCCACCGACAAAAGGATTTCGGCATGAGCTATCGCACACTGGGTCATTCGGGGTTGCAGGTGTCCACCCTCACCCTCGGCACGATGATGTTCGGCGAGCAGACCAGCGCGGAGGACTCGCTGCGTATCATCGACAAGGCCTGGGATCAGGGCATCAATTTCATCGACACGGCGGACGTCTACACCAACGGCCGCTCGGAAGAGATCGTCGGCGAGGCCATCGCCCGTCATCGGCATGAATGGGTGCTGGCGACCAAGGTCGGCTTCGGCCCGGTGGACGGCGTGCCGAATCGCAGCGGTCTGAGCCGCAAGCACATTTTCAATGGTCTGGAGGCCAGCCTGACCCGGCTCGGCACCGACTACCTCGACATCTATTACCTGCACCGCGAAGACCACAACACCCCGTTGGAAGTCACGATCTCGGCGATTGGCGATCTGATTCGCCAGGGCAAGATCCGTTATTGGGGCCTGTCGAACTATCGTGGCTGGCGGATCGCCGAGGTGATTCGCGTGGCGGACAAACTCGGCGTTGATCGCCCGGTGATCAGCCAACCGCTGTACAACATCGTCAACCGTCAGGCCGAAACCGAACAGATCACCGCCGCCCAGACTTACGGCCTCGGCGTGGTGCCTTACAGCCCGCTGGCCCGTGGTGTGCTCAGCGGCAAATACGCGCCGGACGTAACCCCGGACGCCAACAGCCGTGCCGGGCGTCAGGACAAGCGGATTCTGGAGACGGAATGGCGAGTAGAGTCGCTGCGCATTGCCCAGCAGATTCAGCAATACACAAAAGAGCGCGGAGTCGGGATTGTCGAGTTTGCGATTGCCTGGGTGCTGAACAACGGCGCGGTGACGTCGGCGATTGTCGGGCCGCGTACTGAAGAACAGTGGGATGCCTACACCAAGGCGCAGGCGGTGAAGATTACAGCGGAGGATGAGGCGTTTATCGATTCGCTGGTGACGCCGGGGCATGCGTCTACGCCGGGGTTTAATGATGTGAGCCATTTTGTGTCGGGCCGGAAACCGCGGCTGGCTTAAGCACCTACGCTTCGACACAGGTCTCTGTTCTCAGGGGACCTGTGTCGAATGTTGGAAATATTGATCACTCGGCCAATATTCAGCACAAAAAACACGTATCCTGCGCGCCCCGTTTGACCATCACCCCCGCGAGGACAGTTTGTCTAAAGGTATCGCTCTCTCGGTAACAGCTTCGACGCTGTTTGCCGTCATG
Source organism: Pseudomonas sp. stari2 (assembly GCF_040760005.1). Lineage (NCBI taxonomy): Bacteria > Pseudomonadati > Pseudomonadota > Gammaproteobacteria > Pseudomonadales > Pseudomonadaceae > Pseudomonas > Pseudomonas sp. Stari2. The sequence goes on along the minus strand of NZ_CP099760.1, from coordinate 3,215,704 downwards.
TATTACTACACCTCGTTGCTCACCCCGTTGAGCGGCGTGGAAATCTACGGTTGGCGGATGCTGCTGACCGTGCCCTGCATGACCCTGTTCATGTTGTTGTCCGGCGAATGGCGGCGGGTGCTGGAGCTGCTGCGCCGAATCCCTGCGCTGCCGAAGCTGATCGGTGGCCTGATCCTGTCGTCTGCGTTGCTGGGCGTGCAGTTGTGGCTGTTCATGTGGGCGCCGCTCAATGGCTACAGCCTCGATGTGTCGCTGGGCTACTTTCTGTTGCCGCTGGCGATGGTGCTGACGGGACGCATCGCTTATGGCGAAAGCCTGTCGTACCTGCAAAAAATCGCGGTGTTCTTTGCCAGCCTCGGCGTGTTGAACGAGCTGTATCAGGTCGGCGGGTTTTCCTGGGCGACGCTGGTGGTGGTCGTCGGTTACCCGTTGTATTTCGTGCTGCGCAAATACCTCAAGACCGACAACCTCGGCGGCTTGTGGGTCGACATGACCCTGATGCTGCCGGCGGCGTACTGGTTTGTGCGCGGTGGTGAACAGGGTTTCGGCGTCTTCGATCAGTACCCGGCGCTGGCGTGGCTGATTCCGCTGCTCGGTCTGATCAGCGCGTCGGCGCTGGTGGTGTACATCATCGCCAGCCGCTTGCTGCCATTCAGCCTGTTCGGCTTGTTGAGTTACGTGGAGCCGGTGTTGCTGCTCGGTGTGGCGCTGCTGCTCGGCGAGAGTATCAAACCCGGAGAGTGGCTGACCTACATCCCGATCTGGCTCGCGGTGGTAGTGCTGGTGTTTGAAGGGTTCAAGCATCTGATGCGCCAGCGGCGCCCGTAAGACGCGCAATAAAAAGCCCGGCCTGCAATTGCAGGCCGGGCTTTTTTACATTTGATGCGGATTACTCGGTAGCGAGTACACCACGACGCACCTGGTCACGCTCGATCGATTCGAACAATGCCTTGAAGTTGCCTTCGCCGAAACCATCATCGCCTTTACGCTGGATGAATTCGAAGAACACCGGGCCCATCAGGGTTTCCGAGAAGATCTGCAACAGCAGACGCTTGTCGTCTTTGTCCGACGCGCCATCAAGCAGGATGCCGCGCGATTGCAGTTGATCGACCGGCTCGCCATGGTTCGGCAGGCGGCCTTCGAGCATTTCGTAGTAGGTGTCCGGCGGCGCAGTCATGAAGCGCATGCCGATCTTCTTCAACTGATCCCAGGTCTTGACCAGGTCGTCAGTGAGGAACGCCACGTGCTGGATGCCTTCGCCGTTGAACTGCATCAGGAATTCTTCGATCTGCCCGGCGCCCTTCGACGATTCTTCGTTGAGCGGGATGCGGATCATGCCATCCGGCGCGGTCATCGCTTTCGAGGTCAAACCGGTGTATTCGCCCTTGATGTCGAAGTAACGGATCTCGCGGAAGTTGAACAGTTTCTCGTAGAAGTTCGCCCAGTAGGCCATGCGGCCGCGATACACGTTGTGGGTCAGGTGGTCGATGATCTTCAGGCCGGCACCGACCGGGTTGCGGTCAACGCCTTCCAGGAACACGAAGTCGATGTCATAAATCGAGCTGCCTTCGCCGAAACGGTCGATCAGGTACAGCGGCGCGCCGCCAATGCCTTTGATCGCCGGGAGGTTCAGCTCCATCGGGCCCGTTTCGATGTGGATTGGCTGAGCACCGAGTTCCAGCGCACGTTTGTAGGCCTTCTGCGAGTCCTTGACCCGGAACGCCATGCCGCAAACGGACGGGCCGTGCTCGGCGGCGAAGTATGAAGCAACGCTGTGGGGTTCGTTGTTGAGGATCAGGTTGATCGCGCCCTGGCGGTACAGGTGCACGTTCTTGGAACGGTGGGTCGCGACCTTGGTGAAGCCCATGATCTCGAAGATCGGCTCCAGGGTGCCAGGTGTCGGCGATGCGAACTCGATGAACTCGAAGCCCATCAGGCCCATTGGGTTTTCGTATAAATCTGCCATGGTTGGCGCCTCATCATTCTTATCAATTAACCAGAGTTATTTGTCAGTAATGCTGAGGCCGGTGGGTGGCGCACAGGAGATGCCACGCACACTGCGGGCGAGGAAGTCACCGTAGATCAGTTGAAACCCGAATATCTTCATTGTCGACCCAAGGCTCTTGCGGGCGAGGCTTCTGCTGCCAGAAGACGATTATTATTGTATGCGTAACCGGATTCTACACAGCGTAATCAGGGTTGTCTGCCCTCTCTATAAAATCCGCTTTTTTCGGGCCGGTGCAAGGGGTTTGTTGCATAGCCAGATGCCCGCCAGAATCAGCGCACCGCCCAGACTCATGGGTATTGTCAGTTGCTCGCCCAGCAGGATGGCGCCAGCCAGCACGGCGGTCAGCGGGTTAAGCGCAATGAACACGCCGGAGCGGGTCGCACCGATTTTGCGGATGCCGTCGTAGTAACCGATGTACGCCAGCGCCGAACCCAAGCCCCCGAGATAGATCAGACTCAGCCATTGCGTCATCCCGAGATTGGCCACCGCCGCCCCGCTCACTTCGCCGCGAACGGCAGCCAGCGCCCAGAGCATCAGCGTGCCGAGCAGAATCGAAAAGGCCACCGTCTGCAACGGGCCGATGCTCTGATTGAGGCTGCGGGAAAACAGCGAGTAAATACCCCAGCTCAACACGCAGCCGAGAATCAGCAGATCGCCGATCCAGGCGTCTGGTGTCGCAGCCAGCAGTTGCGGATTACGACTCACGATCACCACACCGGCGCCGCCGATGCAGATCAGGATCCCGATGATTTTCAGTCGACTCAGACGCTCCTTGAGCAGCAGCCAGGATGCCAGGCCGATCACCGCCGGATTCAACGCAACGATCAGCGAGGCCCGCGACGCATTGATGTATTGCAGGCCGTAAAAGAAGCAAAGGTTGTAGAAGAAAATCCCGAAGAACCCCAGCAATGCCAGTTGCAGCCATTGCCCGGGATTCGGGCGTGCGAAGGGAATCCGCGCCAGCCATAGAAAACAGAGCAACGCGACGCTGGCCAGCAAGAACCGAAGGCTGGCAGCGAGGATCGGACTCAGGCTGCCGGCGAGAAATCGCCCGGCCACCCAGGTCCCGCCCCAGATCATGCTGACCATGGCGAGGTTCAGATAGACGGGCATGTCCGAGGCCACCGGATGGATTGATTCATGACTATTCATAACGCTCTCGACGACGAAACTGACGGATGCCGTATCATTCGAATAATTCTCGATCATCGTAAAATGAGCTTTTACTCATGACTTTGACCCAGCTCGAAATTTTCTCTCTGGTGGCCGAGCTACGCGGCTTCACCCTCGCGGCCCATCGTCTGGGGATTTCCCAGTCGGCGGTGTCCCATGCTTTGAAGTCACTGGAGCAGGAACTGGGTGTCGAATTGTTTCGCCGGCATCAATCGCAAGTCGAACTCAGCGATATTGGCGAGCAATTGCTGCTGCGCGCACGGGCGATGCTCGGGCTGGCCAACACATTGCGCCAGGAAGCCGCCGATGCACGCGGGCTGAAAAGCGGCACCTTGCGTATCGGCTCGTTCGGCCCGACCTCATCGATCAGGTTGTTGCCGCGGATTCTCCGGCATTTTCGGCAAGCGCACCCGGGCATCGAGGTTCACATCGACGAGGGTCCGGACCGCCAGGTACTCCAGTGGCTTGACGAGCGACGGATCGATATAGGTTTCGTGGTATTGCCCGAAGAACGCTTCGATACGTTTGCCCTGATGGAGGACCAGATGGTCGCCCTGCTCCGGCTCGACCATCCTCTGGCCACGCGGGCGCAACTGAGCCTGAAAGACCTTTGCAGCGACCCGTTCGTACTCACCGAAGCAGGCTCTTCGGAGCTGGTATCGCGACTGTTCAACGCGGCAAGGCTAAGCCCGAATATCCGATACCGCTGCTCGCAACTGCTGAGTACCCTCGATACCGTGAGCCGGGGCGACGCCATCACCATCGTTGCCGAAGGTTCGCTACCCAACGAGCCAGATCCGCAATACGTGAAAAGGCCACTGTCGCCCCCCGTGGCGAGGCACATCGGCCTGGCCGTGCTGGACCAGCGTCAGTCATCACCCGCCACTCTGGCTTTCATCAAACTGGCGACTGCACTGGATTACCGCTGAGCGGCGCAAGCGCCAACGGCCATCTATCATGGGCACAGACTCAACGCTTTCCAGAAGGTGCATCCTTGCCCCGCCTGCCGTCGAGAGCCACACACCACCGCAACAGGATGCGCCCATGCCTCTGACCGTCAGGCCCCGCCGCCAACGCAGCACCCGAATCATCGTGACGCTGCTGTGCGGTTTGCTGCCGATCATCATCGGCACTGTCATTCTGCATATGCAGGCCGAGCGCACGCTGGAGCAGAGCTCCCGGCAAACCGCCGAGGAGGCCTTGCGCCAGTTGGACCTGATGCTCGACAACACCGCCCAATCCGCCCGGGAATTGCTGCCGTTGGCGGGCCAGACCTGCGAGGATGTCAAACTGGCCCTGCGCGAACAGGTCACCCGCCGCCCGTTCGTACGTTCGACCAATCTGGTGTGGGACAACAACCTCTATTGCAGTTCGTTGTTCGGCGACTTCAAGGAAACCGTCAATCCGGGGGACTACACCCAAGGCAAGTTATGGCTCATGAACGGCAACCCGGTTACGCCTGATACGGCGCTGCTGGTGTATCGACTGAGCGATGGCCGGGGCGGCGCCCTGACGACGCTGGACGGCTATCACCTGAGCAATATCCTGCGCCTGATCGGCCGGCAGACATTGTTATTGCTGCAAGTGGGTAATAACTGGCTTTCGGCCGACGGCAAAGTGCATCAAGGCCCCCTCCCTGAGTTACCGGTGGCCCAGAGCACGTTGAACTCTCCACACTATGCCTACACCGTGAGAGCCGGTTTCCCTGAAGATGAAACCTGGAACTACATGAGCGACGAATACCCGCCACTATTCAGTCTGCTGATTTTCTTTGGGGCGGTGTCCGGGGCGATTGGCTATATCGTGCAGAACCGCGCGACATCCCCCAGTCACGAAATGCTGCGCGCGCTGGAAGCCGGAGAGTTCATTCCCTACTTTCAACCGGTGGTCTACGGCGACAGCGAGCGCTGGTCGGGCTGCGAAGTGCTGATGCGCTGGAATCATCCCAAGGAAGGCCTGGTGCGTCCGGATATGTTCATACCGTTCGCAGAACACTCCGGGCTGATCGTGCCGATGACCCGTTCATTGATGCAGCAGACCGCTGTGGTGCTCGGGCCGCTGTCTGCTTCATTCGAAGCCCCTTTTCATATCGGCATCAACATTACGGCCAGTCACTGCCACGATCTCGAGTTGCTGGAAGATTGCCGCGAGTTTCTGGCGGCTTTTGCCCCCGGCAGCATCAGCCTGGTCCTGGAGCTGACCGAACGCGAGCTGATCGAGCCCACCGACATCACCCATCAGTTATTTGCACAATTGCGCGCCATGGATGTGAAAATCGCCATCGACGACTTCGGCACCGGTCATTCGAGCCTGGGCTATTTGAGAACATTCAATGTCGACTTTTTGAAGATCGACCAGACATTCGTCGCCATGATTGATAAGGACGCCCTGTCCCGACACATTCTGGACAGCATCATCGAACTCTGCGCCAAACTGGATCTGGGCATTGTGGCCGAAGGCGTGGAAACACAGGTCCAGGCCGATTATCTGGCCGCGCATCACGTCAACTTTCTGCAAGGCTATCTGTTTGGCAAACCGATGCCGGCCGCAGACTTCATCGATGCATTAACTCACCATTAACTAAACGCGATAAAACCGACGGGCTCAGACCGTTCGCACCAAATTGATACAAGACATCGCTGTTTTTACATAAAGAAAACATCAGGATTTACTCTTGACGCATTAACTACTACAATTTTTCTTACCTGTTGCTAGATTGGCAGGTGAGCCACTATCACCGAGTCGCTTCAAGGCTCTTGGCTTATAGCTTTGTTTGCGGTTGGTATCAGCCAAACACACTATTGGAGTAAAGATATTGTCCAGACTCGCTGAATTTCGTGCAGCTGAAAAGGCCCTTCAGGAACAGCTCAAGCAGCTGGAATCGCTGAAGAACGATGCCGGGCTCAAGAAAGAAATCGAATTCGAAGAAAAGCTCCAGGGGCTGATGAAAACCTACGGCAAAGGCCTGAAAGACATCATCGCCATTCTCGATCCGAACCCGGCGAAATCCGGTCTGCAATCGACCGCCGCACCTAAAACCCGCCGCGCTCGCGTGGTCAAGGTCTATCAGAACCCGCACACCGGCGAGCTGATCGAGACCAAGGGAGGCAACCACCGCGGGCTGAAGGCCTGGAAGGAACAGTACGGTGCAGCCACCGTTGACTCTTGGTTGCGCAGTTAATCCCTCGCAAACATGAAAGCCCTGCATATGCAGGGCTTTTTTTTGGACAATACTTAACAAATACAACGACTTTTCTGGCAGGAAAGTTTAGTCTCAAACCCCTTTCGCGCTGAAACTATGCTTCTGAATGTTGCCTCATTGTCCAGCAATAACTTTATGCTTAATCAGTTCTGGTATCTAACATCACGCTGACCACGAACAGGCGGTTAGAATTTCAAGCTGTTTCGCGCAGCCACTATGTCATTGCCGCTGGCCTTATAAACCTCCGCCTGCCCGGCATACGAAAGTACGTAAGCCTTATTCGCCTCGACCGCTGCAACCAATGTTTGCGACAGCACGTGACGGCCGTTTTCAGTCACGGTACAAGTGGTCTCAAGTGCCGCAAGCGAGCCCAGCGTACTCGCGTGAACCTTGTTGCAGACACTCTGATAACCGCTCTGGAAAAAGTCTTTCTGCACCGACTTGCGCATCTCCAGCAACACGCCCTGCAAGTTGACCTGATGACCGCTTTCCACACGGGTCATCGTCAACTCCATCACCATCACCTGATTGCCATCGGCGTCAGTCTTCACCCCGCGCTGACGGGAGACGTCCGGGGATGTTTCGGGTAACGCCTCGACTTCCCACCCGGCCGGCCAGGTGATGCTCGGCGCCTCGGCAAAGGCCGGTAGCGCCAGCAGGGAAAAACCCAGGAAAACGAACAGCGATTTGAACGGTCGGATCATTACCAGAGGCACTCGCGGATTGAGCTGTAAAGTCTGAGGCTCGCCCGCCTGGAGGGCAAGCCCGCGCTTTCGGTTTGGCGATGCTGCCAGGCATGCGTATCATTGCGCCCATTCACTCGCCCCAATTTGTTACGGAGGGCTCATGAGCCTGCAAGAACTGAACACCTTCCCTGGCGTGACCGCCACCCCGGACAGCGCAACCCGCAACTTCGTGTTTAACCACACCATGCTGCGCGTCAAGGACATCACCAAATCGCTGGACTTCTACACCCGCGTACTGGGTTTCTCGCTGGTGGAAAAGCGTGACTTCCCGGAAGCCGAATTCAGCCTGTACTTCCTCGCCCTGGTCGACAAATCGCAGATCCCGACCGACGCCGCTGCCCGCACCGAGTGGATGAAGTCGATTCCCGGCATCCTGGAACTGACCCACAACCACGGCACCGAAAACGACGCAGACTTCGCCTATCACAACGGCAACACCGACCCGCGCGGTTTCGGCCACATCTGCATTTCGGTACCGGATATCGTTGCCGCTTGCGCACGCTTTGAAGAGCTGGGCTGCGATTTCCAGAAGCGCCTGACCGATGGCCGCATGAAGAGCCTGGCGTTCATCAAGGATCCGGATGGTTATTGGGTCGAAATCATCCAGCCAGCGCCGCTGTAAAGCTGAGTCTGGGTAGAAAGCACCCCGCAAAGAAAAAACCCCATCATCACTGATGGGTTTTTTCTTTTTCAGGCCCGGGATTTATGCCGGAGCCGAAGTGCGGATCAGGTGATCGAAAGCGCTGAGGGAGGCCTTGGCGCCCTCGCCCACCGCAATCACGATCTGCTTGTACGGCACGGTCGTCACGTCACCGGCAGCAAAGATGCCCGAGATCGAGGTTTCACCCCGGTTGTCGACAATGATCTCGCCGCGCGGCGACAGCTCGATGGTGCCTTTGAGCCAATCGGTGTTAGGCAACAGACCGATCTGCACGAAGATCCCTTCCAGCTCGACCGTGCGCAGCTCGTCAGTGTTGCGATCCTTGTAACGCAGGCCGTTGACCTTCTGCCCGTCGCCGGTGACTTCAGTGGTCAACGCACTGGTGATCACGGTGACGTTCGGCAGGCTGTGCAGCTTGCGTTGCAATACGGCGTCGGCACGCAGCTGTACATCAAATTCCAGCAGCGTTACGTGGGACACGATACCGGCCAGGTCGATGGCCGCTTCGACGCCGGAGTTACCGCCGCCGATGACCGCGACACGCTTGCCCTTGAACAGCGGGCCGTCGCAGTGCGGGCAGTACGCCACGCCTTTGTTGCGGTATTCCTGCTCGCCCGGCACGTTCATTTCACGCCACCGCGCGCCGGTCGCCAGAATCACGCTCTTGGCCTTGAGGGTCGCACCGCTGGCGAAGTGGACTTCATGCAGCTCGCCATTCTTGCCCGGGATCAGCTTGTCGGCGCGCTGCAGGTTCATGATGTCGACGTCGTACTGCTTGACGTGTTCTTCCAGCGCGGTCGCCAGTTTCGGACCCTCGGTTTCCTGCACGGAAATGAAGTTCTCGATGGCCATGGTGTCCAGCACCTGGCCGCCGAAGCGTTCGGCCGCAACACCGGTACGAATGCCTTTACGTGCCGCATAGATGGCTGCCGAAGCACCGGCCGGGCCGCCGCCGACCACCAGTACATCGAAAGACTCTTTGGCGCTGATTTTCTCGGCCTGACGCTCGATGGCACCGGTGTCGAGTTTGGCGAGGATTTCTTCCAGGCCCATGCGGCCCTGGCCGAAGTTTTCGCCGTTCAGGTAAATGCTCGGCACGGCCATGATCTTGCGATCGTTGACTTCGTCCTGGAACAGCGCGCCGTCGATGGCGACGTGGCGGATGTTCGGGTTAAGTACGGCCATCAGGTTCAGCGCCTGGACTACGTCAGGGCAGTTCTGGCAGGACAGCGAGAAATAAGTCTCGAAGTTGAACTCGCCTTTGAGCGAGCGGATCTGTTCGATCACTTCAACACTGGCCTTCGATGGGTGGCCGCCGACTTGCAGCAGGGCCAGCACCAGCGAAGTGAATTCATGGCCCATCGGGATGCCGGCGAAACGCAGGCTGATGTCGGCACCTGGGCGGTTGATCGAGAACGACGGTTTGCGTGCATCGTCGCCGCTGTCGATCAAAGTAATCTGATGCGAAAGACTGGCAACGTCTTTCAGCAGGTCGAGCATTTCACGGGATTTCGCACCGTCGTCGAGTGAAGCAACGATCTCGATCGGCTGGGTGACCCGTTCCAGGTACGATTTCAACTGGGCTTTAAGATTGGCGTCCAACATACGGGCGATCTCCTGACTTTATTTGAGGCGAAAAAAAGCCCGAGCGAATCTCGCCCGGGCTTTTCTATTGGGCGGTGCAGCTTACTTAGGTAGGTGCGGAGTTCCGCCCTGCATTGCGTGTCACAGACTTAGATCTTGCCGACCAGGTCCAGGGACGGAGCCAGAGTGGCTTCGCCTTCTTTCCACTTGGCTGGGCAAACTTCGCCTGGGTGAGCAGCAACGTACTGAGCAGCCTTGATCTTGCGCAGCAGCTCGGAAGCGTCACGGCCAACGCCGCCATCGTTCAGTTCAACGATTTTGATCTGACCTTCAGGGTTGATCACGAAGGTGCCACGGTCAGCCAGGCCAGCTTCTTCGATCAGCACGTCGAAGTTGCGGGAGATGACGTGGGTCGGGTCGCCGATCATGGTGTATTCGATTTTGCCGATGGCTGGCGAAGTGTTGTGCCAGGCAGCGTGGGCAAAGTGGGTGTCGGTCGAAACGCTGTAGATTTCTACGCCCAGCTTCTGGAAGGCAGCGTAGTTGTCGGCCAGGTCTTCCAGCTCGGTTGGGCAAACGAAGGTGAAGTCGGCTGGGTAGAAGAACACTACGGACCATTTGCCTTTCAGGTCAGCGTCCGAGACTTGTACGAAGTCGCCGTTTTTGAACGCGGTAGCTTTGAACGGTTTTACTTGGCTGTTGATGATAGGCATTGATGACTCTCCGTCAGGGTTGTGAATTCGATGGGTGAATCCTACCCACTCACTCGACGGATGGCTCATTGGCAAACCTGATGCTGCTGATTTGTTTTCGCTATTAGCTGACTGTATTAATAGAAGAAAACGATATCTACGGCGACAGCGGGTTATCCGTAATCCGGGCCATCCCGTGAAAGGGGCTCGCTTCAACATAGCGCATGGCGGACTTCATATCCTTCCAGCCCACGTAACTCATCAGCGACTTGAGATCCCAACCGCTTTGATGCGCCCAAGTGGCAAAGCCGCGCCGCAATGAGTGACTGGTGTAGCGCTCGGCGGAGATCCCGGCTCGCTCGAGGGCCTGGCGCAGCAACGGAATCACACTGTTGGCGTGCAAGCCCTCCTCGCTCAGATTGCCCCAACGGTCGACGGCACGAAACACCGGGCCGCGTACAAGCGCCGCTTCGGTGATCCAGTCGATGTAGGCCTGCACCGGACAGAGCTTCAACAACGCCGGGGCCTGATAGGTCTGACCGAGGTTTTCCCGGTCGCCTTTACTTCGCGGCAGGTACAGGGTGATGCCACTGCCAGCGAGTGCCTGGACGTGTTCGATCTGCACCCGGCACAACTCATCACTGCGAAAGCCACGCCAGAACCCCAGAAGAATCAGCGCTCGATCACGGCAGGCCCTGAGTAACAATGGCCGGTCCTGTTTTTCTCGGGCCTCTTTCATTTCCTGTTCAAGCCAGGCCACGGTCTGTTCAAGGTCCTGCAGCTGTAATGGCTCGGCCTGTTTTTCCTGCGCAGGATGCAGCGCACGGATGCCCTTGAATACTTTGCGCACCACCGGAGTCTTGGTCGGATCGGCGAATCCCTGACTGTTATGCCACTGCGCGAGCGCCGACAAGCGCAACTTCAGTGTATTGACCGAAAGCACCCCCGCATGCGCCACCAGATACCGCGCGACACTGTCAGCCGTCGCGGGCAGGAACCCACCCCATACCGTTTCGAAATGCTCGACGGCCGCGCGATAGCTGCGGCGGGTGTTGTCACGGGTGGCGGCTTGCAGGTAGCGATCGATATCGCTCATGGGCTGATTTCTCGCAGATGTACTGATTTGAAGATTGAAAAGCGGATTCTGGCGCTTCACATTGGGTAATACCAGTATATCCCGTCCGTTTATCTTGAAACATTTAACTTTATTTTCAGCATGGTACACTGCGTACCTTAGTGGCATGTACCACAGTACATAATCGTAGGAGCACATATGGCCCGTGGCGGCGTTAACAAAGCAGTAGTCCAGATCGCGCGCTCAGCGATTCTCGCCCGTGGCGAACACCCAAGCATCGACGCGGTACGCATCGAGCTGGGGAATACCGGATCGAAAACCACAATCCATCGCTATCTGAAGGAGCTGGATGACGGCAGCGCACCGGCGGATCCTTCAGTAGAACCCATCGATGACGAGCTCCTGGCGCTTGTCACACGCCTGGCACAACGCCTGAAAGAACAGGCACAGGAGCCGATCGATCAGGCACGCGAACAGTACGAGCAACAACGCCAGGCGCTGGAAGCGGAACTGAATCAGCTGCGCCATGAGCATGCGCAGCTGGAGAAGAAGCACGACATCCAGGGCGCAGCGCTAGCGAAAGAGTCCGAAGCCTTGAGCGACACCCGCTCGATGCTGCAAACCGAACAGACGCGCAATGCCGGCCTGAATCAGGCGCTGGCAGATTTCGAATTGCGCTTGCAGGACAAAGACGAGCAGATCCGCTCGCTGGAAGAAAAGCACCTGCATGCTCGTGATGCGCTTGAGCACTACCGCAATGCCGTCAAGGAGCAGCGCGAACAGGAACAGAGCCGTCACGAAAGTCAGGTTCAGCAGTTGCAGATGGAGTTGCGTCAGGCGCAACAAAGCGCGCTGGTGCGCCAGGATGAAATCACTCAATTGCACCGCGACAACGAACGTTTGCTGACTGAAAACCGCGGAACGCTGCGCGAATTGAGCCTGCTGCAGGATCAGCTCAAGCACAGCAATCAGCGTCAGGATCAACTGCTGGAGCAAGCGACGCGCGTCGACAACGAGCGCACTCTCCTCCAGGAACGCTTGCGCGTGGCACTGCTGGACAGCCAGACACTCAAGCAGAGCGTCGACGAGCAGTCGCAGCTCAATCAGTCATTGGAGAAGGAATTGACCAAGGCGCAAGACAGTCTGCGCCTGGCCACCACCGTTGCGGCAGCGCCAGACGCAGCAGAACCGAAAAAGAATTAAGCGCCGACCGGCGTACGCATGGTGACAAACTCTTCGGCCGCCGTCGGGTGCACCCCGATGGTGTCGTCGAAGTCACGCTTGGTGGCGCCAGCCTTCAGCGCAATTGCCAGTCCCTGCACGATCTCGCCGGCATCCGGCCCGACCATGTGACAGCCCAGCACCTTGTCGGTTTTGCCATCGACCACCAGCTTCATCAGCGTGCGCTCCTGGCATTCGGTCAGGGTCAGCTTCATCGGGCGGAAGCGGCTTTCGAAGATCACCACATCGTGACCCGCTTCACGCGCCTCTTCTTCGGTCAAACCGACGGTGCCGATGTTCGGCAGACTGAATACCGCTGTCGGAATCATCTTGTAATCCACTGGGCGGTATTGCTCCGGCTTGAACAGCCGGCGTGCCACCGCCATGCCTTCAGCCAGCGCCACCGGCGTCAACTGCACGCGACCAATGACATCGCCCAGCGCCAGAATCGACGGCTCGGTGGTCTGGTACTGCTCGTCGACCTTGATGAAGCCCTTCTCATCCAGCTGCACCTCGGTATTCTCCAGGCCGAGATTGTCCAACATCGGGCGCCGGCCAGTGGCGTAGAACACGCAATCTGCTTCCAGCACGCGACCATCCTTGAGGGTCGCTTTCAGGCTGCCATCTGGTTGCTTGTCGATCCGCTCGATATCGGCATTGAACTGCAGATTCATGCCGCGCTTGATCAGCTCTTCCTGCAGATGTTTGCGCACCGAACCGTCGAAGCCGCGCAGGAACAGATCACCGCGATACAGCAACGTGGTATCCGCACCCAGACCATGGAAGATCCCGGCAAATTCGACGGCAATGTAACCACCACCGACGACCAGGACGCGCTTCGGAAGCTCTTTCAGGAAAAACGCCTGATTGGAGCTGATGGCATGCTCATGCCCAGGGATTTCCGGAATCTGCGGCCAGCCACCCGTGGCGATCAGAATGTTTTTCGCGGTGTAGCGCTCGCCGTTGACCTCCACTTCATGGGGACCAACGATCTTCGCGTGCGCTTCATGCAGGGTCACGCCACTGTTGACCAGCAGATTGCGATAAATGCCGTTCAGTCGATTGATCTCGCGATCCTTGTTGGCGATCAGGGTCGCCCAATCAAAGTCCGCTTCACCCAGGCTCCAGCCGAAACCGGACGACTGTTCAAAGTCTTCGGCGAAATGCGCGCCGTACACCAGCAGCTTTTTCGGCACGCAGCCGACATTGACGCAAGTGCCACCCAGATAACGGCTCTCGGCCACCGCCACTTTCGCACCGAAACCGGCAGCAAAACGCGCAGCCCGCACACCGCCGGAACCGGCACCAATCACATAAAGGTCAAAATCGTAGGCCATTTCTTTCTCCTCGGCAGGCGATCAGCATACCTGCCGTCGTCCTTTGGGCAAGCACTCCTGCCGATATAGGGGCGGAAAATGAAAAAGCCACCCGAAGGTGGCTTTTTCGTACAGGCAGGTCAGGCGCTATCAGTAGGCCTTGCCAGTCTTGTAGAAGTTTTCGAAGCAGAAGTTGGTTGCCTCGATGTAACCCTCGGCACCGCCGCAGTCGAAACGCTTGCCCTTGAACTTGTAGGCCATCACGCAGCCGTTCTGGGCCTGCTTCATCAGGGCGTCGGTAATCTGGATTTCGCCACCCTTGCCTGGCTCGGTCTGTTCAATCAGGTCGAAGATATCCGGAGTCAGGATGTAACGGCCGATGATCGCCAGGTTGGACGGCGCGTCTTCCGGCTTTGGCTTCTCGACCATGCTGTGTACGCGGTAGATGTCGTCGCGGATCATCTCGCCAGCAATGACGCCATACTTGCTGGTTTCTGCCGGATCGACTTCCTGAATGGCAATGATCGAGCAGCGGAACTGCTTGTACAGCTTGACCATCTGGGTCAGTACGCCGTCGCCTTCGAGGTTGACGCACAGGTCGTCCGCCAGCACCACGGCAAACGGTTCATCGCCGATCAGCGGACGACCGGTCAGGATCGCATGACCCAGGCCTTTCATTTCAGTCTGACGGGTGTAGGAGAACGAGCACTCGTCCAACAGCTTGCGGATACCGACCAGGTATTTCTCTTTGTCGGTGCCCTTGATCTGGTTTTCCAGCTCATAGCTGATGTCGAAGTGGTCTTCCAGGGCACGCTTGCCACGGCCGGTCACGATGGAGATCTCAGTCAGACCAGCATCCAGAGCTTCTTCGACGCCGTACTGGATCAGTGGCTTGTTTACCACCGGCAGCATTTCTTTGGGCATGGCTTTAGTCGCTGGAAGGAAGCGAGTACCGTAACCGGCTGCTGGGAACAAGCATTTCTTGATCATATAAGTCCTTGAAAGGGCTGTGTGTACGAGTTTCGGCGCAGTCTAATCAGGCGGCGTGCACCTTACAATGCCCCGCACTGGCTAACCGATGTCAACATAGAGAAATATTCTGGCGGATAGTTCAATCCGTACGCAGAAGCTGCGCATTCAGCTTAGCCCAATGATTAAGAAACACCGCATCGACCCGCGCCCGTTCGCCGGTTTCCCGTTATCATGACGCCTTTGAACCAGCCAACGAGGCCGCTAGATGTCCGCAGCAAAAATCATCAACGGGTACACCGTCGCCAAGGCGAAAGATGGCCAGTGGCATATCACCGCTACCAACGGCGAAGATGTGTCCGCTCCATTGCCCACTGAAGCGATGGCGATTGAGGTAGCCGCGGTGCTTGATTACACGCCTCCTGCACCGAAGCGTCGCGGCAAGGATCAGGACTGATCAACCGCAACGTATCCAGGGCCCTGCCATTGCGCAGGGCCTTTTTCAAACACGTGAAGATATGGCTAATCGCTATAACCTTTTCATGCCGGCGCTGTCAGAGCGTCTAGCCCTCTCCTTCTGAAGACGACATCGCCATGAACACCCATATATTGCACAGCATGCTGCCACTGATTGCGCTACTGGCCCTGGGCGGTTGCGCCACCTCTCAGCCCACTTACCTGGACAACGGCGAACAAGGGTTGAGCATCGACTGCTCTGGCGAGGCCAATTCCTGGGCCACCTGCTACGAGAAGGCAGACGCCTCCTGCGCTGGCACCGGCTATCGCATCGTCGGAACTGATGGCACACCAGCGCCCAAGGAAAGCGAAAAAACGCTGGGTATCGATGTCGGCAACTACAAGAACCGTAGTGTCGTGGTGGTCTGCAAGTAAGCTTTACATGTGAATTTCGGCGAACTTGATCCCCAGCCCACGAACGACCTCGATCAGGTCATCTAGGCGGGCAAACGATTCAACTTCGTCGTTTTCATCCACCAGAAAGTAACTGCGCCCGGCGCTCTTCTTGAAAAACACGATCCATTCCCCCGAATTCGCCGGGTTCTGAATCACATGGGTGGCCGCGATCAGCCCCTCTTTATGGCGCTCGCGCACCTGTTCTCGCTTCATGCACATCTCCAGAAATGACAATGCCGCCCAAGCGTGACCTGGACGGCATCTATACCGATGACTGATAGTTTATCAGCCGGAAATGCACACCGTGGCGGCATTGCGCACATCCCTTGGACGTATCGGCACGTTGGACATGCGCTCGTGCAATTTGATGCTGCTGCCGCCGGAGCGGTCCTCAATGTCAAACACTGCCGCTGGGCCGGACGACAACTTCCCAGGCACGATCACCCGAACCCCGTCCTTGTGCGGTTCCATTTGCAGGGCCCCGCGGCTTTGGGCCAGTTTGTCGGCCAGACACTGTGCGTACTCGTGGGGTTTCTTGCCGGAAATGACGTTCATGGTCGGCAACGTTTCATTGATTTCCGAAACGCTTGCACAACCACCCATCGCCAATGCCAACGGCACAAAGACCACACCCCACTTCATACAGAATCTCCTATAAAGACCCTCGGACAGCATGAATGCCGTTTTTCTCCGAGGCTCATTGCATTTAACGCACATGAAATCGCGAATAACTGTTTTTAATTGTCAAAGCAGCGCCCGACGGCCGGATAATAACCTGTCCGGGCTGATAAACTGCGCCAATCGATCCTGCTATCGTTTTGATTTTGTAGAAAAAGCCCTTCTGGAGGCGCCCATGAAATTTATTCACCAGCGCGAGCACCTCAACGAAGACGACATTGTCGTCATCCAGTGCTCACAAACCTGCAACATCCGTCTGATGAACGACGCCAACTTCCGCAGCTTCAAGAACGGCGGCCGTCACACCTATCACGGCGGCGCATTCGACACCTTCCCGGCCCGCATTACTGCGCCGAGCACCGGGTTCTGGAACATCACCATCGACACCGTCAACCGTCGTGCAATCAGCGTGACCCGCAAGCCGACCCTGACGCACTCGATCAAGATCATTCGCCGCTCCAGCTCGAAACTCAGCTGATCGGCTCCCTCAACGCAATCAGGTAAGCATGACCGTGGCCCAAACGACCAAATACGTCATCAAGTACAAACTGAACGGCGAACGCCGCTTCGAATTCGCCCAGCTGGAAAACGGCACGCCGGAAGAGGCCAAGGCTGTGCTGGATGCCCTGCACGGCCAGAGCGAAGACGTGATCAGCGACATCAGCGTCAGCAAGGCGTTGTAAGACGCGGGTGACCATTCGACC
This sequence comes from Pseudomonas sp. stari2, assembly GCF_040760005.1. Lineage (NCBI taxonomy): Bacteria > Pseudomonadati > Pseudomonadota > Gammaproteobacteria > Pseudomonadales > Pseudomonadaceae > Pseudomonas > Pseudomonas sp. Stari2. The sequence continues at coordinate 3,198,763 of NZ_CP099760.1, read as the reverse complement.
GCAAGCGCCGGAGTGTTCCGGCCTGGCGGGCTGCCTAGACTGATCACCTCGACGCAAGCCAAGGAATCAGTATGCCGATGTCACCCGACTCCCCCCTCGACGCGCTCGACTGGGTCGCACTGGAACAACAGCTGGATCAGGATGGTTGCGCCATCATCCGTTCGCTGTTGCGACCACAAACCTGTGATCGTCTGAGTGCGCTGTACCCGCAAAGCGAACCGTTCCGCTCACAGGTGATCATGGCCCGCCACGGTTTCGGTCGCGGCGAATACAAGTATCTGCGCTACCCGCTTCCTCCATTGGTTGAACGCCTGCGCAGTGCGCTTTATCCACGCCTTGTTCACCTGGCCAACCGCTGGCATGAACGAATGGGCTTGCCACAACGTTTTCCAGCCCTGCACAGCGAGTTTCTTGCGCGTTGTCATGCCGCCGGTCAACTGCGGCCTACCCCGCTCTTGCTGCAATACGGCCCACAGGATTACAACTGTCTGCATCAGGACCTGTACGGCGAACACGTCTTCCCGCTGCAGGTAGCGATTCTTCTGTCAGAACCTGGCGAGGACTTCAGCGGCGGTGAGTTCGTCCTGACCGAACAACGCCCGAGAATGCAGTCTCGCCCACTGGTGATGGACCTGAAGAAAGGCGACGCGCTGATCTTTGCCGTCAACCAACGTCCGGTAAAAGGTGTACGCGGCGACTATCGGGTCACCATGCGCCACGGCGTCAGCCGCCTGCACAGCGGAAAACGGCATACTCTGGGCATCATTTTTCACGACGCTACCTGACATCATGCACACCAACTTCGATCTGTTCGCCGACACCGAATCCGAGCAGCCCCGACGCGCTGAACAGATCGGCGAACAATCCTGGGTGCTGCGCGGCTTTGCCCTGCCCCGAATCGAGCAATTGTTGCCGGCTCTGAAATGGATCATCGAACGTGCCCCGTTACGACACATGATGACGCCCGGCGGGTTCAGCATGTCAGTGGCCACCAGCAGTTGCGGAGCACTTGGCTGGATCACCGACCGCAGCGGTTACCGCTATTCAGCCGAGGACCCGCTCAGCCATCTGCCCTGGCCGGAAATGCCCGAAGTGTTTCGCGATTTGGCACAAGCGGCAGCGAAGGAAGTCGGCTTTTTCGACTTCGTACCGGACTCCTGCCTGATCAACCGTTATGTCCCCGGCGCGAAAATGTCTTTGCATCAAGACAAGGACGAACATTCCTACACCGCACCTATCGTGTCCCTGTCATTGGGATTGCCCGCCATGTTCCTGTTCGGAGGTTTCGCCCGCAACGATAAAACTCAGCGCATTTCGCTGCTGCACGGCGACATGGTGATCTGGGGCGGCGTTGATCGGCTGCGCTACCACGGCGTCCTGCCGATCAAATACGGCCGGCATCCGCAACTGGGCGAACAGCGTTTCAATCTGACGTTTCGCACCGCCGGATGACCGTGCAAAGTTTGACCGCAAGGGCCGGAGTGTTACGGTTGGCGGCACTGGTTAACCTGAAATTCAACAGGTCAACGGACTCTCCATCATGAAAACGCTTTCGCCCCCGCTGAACATTGAAGATGATCCACGCTGGTCCGCCGTTGTCGCCCGCGATCCACGGGCGGACGGTCAATTTGTCTACGCCGTGAAAACCACTGGCATCTATTGCCGTCCGAGCAGTCTGGCGCGCCTGCCTAAACCGCAGAATGTCGAGTTCTTCGACACAGCCGAAGAGGCCGAGGCAGCGGGTTATCGCCCCAGCAAACGGGCGAGCAAGGATCAGAGCGACGTGGCCGCGCAACATGCCGCGACCGTAGCCGCTGCATGCCGGCAGATCGAAACCGCCGAAACCCTGCCAGCGCTCAACGAGCTGGCGGACGCAGCAGGCTTGAGTCCCTTCCATTTCCATCGGGTATTCAAAGCCGCCACCGGCCTGACGCCCAAAGGGTACGCCGCCGCTCACCGCTCGCGCAGAGTGCGCCAACGATTGGCGGGTGGCGACTCGGTGACCGATGCGCTGTACGACGCCGGCTTCAACTCCAACAGCCGCTTCTATGAAGCCGCTGATCAGTTGTTGGGGATGAAACCCGGCGACTTCCGGGCGGCGGGGCAGAACAACGACATTCGTTTTGCGGTCGGTCAATGTTCGCTCGGCGCGATTCTGGTGGCACAGAGTGCCCGGGGGATCTGCGCGATTCTGTTGGGGGACGATCCCCATCAACTGGTCTGCGACCTGCAGGATCAGTTTCGCCGCGCCAACCTGATTGGTGCCGACGCCGGGTTCGAGCAACTGATTGCCCATGTCGTCGGCTTCATTGAAACGCCGGCAATCGGTCTTGATCTGCCACTGGATGTGCGGGGCACAGCGTTTCAGGAGCGGGTCTGGCAGGCGCTGCGCGAAATACCGGTTGGCAGCACCGCCAGTTACGCCGACATCGCCCAGCGCATCGGCTCGCCAAAAGCTGTACGTGCGGTGGCCCAGGCTTGCGGCGCCAACAGCCTCGCAGTGGCGATCCCTTGCCACCGCGTGGTCCGCAGCGACGGCAACCTTTCCGGCTATCGCTGGGGCGTGGAGCGCAAGCGTGAGCTGTTGTCCCGGGAAACGCAGCCTTAGCGGATGCCGATGTAAATCGCCACTGATTCGGGGCCAAGGTAGGCCTCGAAGTCAGTGGCGTAACGCCGCTGAATCTGCGGATTGGCTTCGAAGTGTTTCCAGATCCGGCCCCAAGTGGCAATGACCGCATCGGGCAATGCGCCCTGTCCCTGGAACACCAGATACTCGCCGCTTTCGATCCGAAGGGTTTCGAATTCAGTCTGCGGATTGGCAACCGCAACACCCGCCGTCACATCGAACGCACCCGAAGCATCCGATTCATAAGCCGAGTACACCCCGTAAATCGGTGACTCGCTCAGCTTGCCAGGAATGGCATCCGCCAGGTTCTTGCTGAAAAACTGCCTCCACATCGGGCCGATTTTCGCGGTCTCGGCCTTGTGTTCTGCGGCGTTGGTGGTTCGAACACGCAAGCCTGAAACCGTGAACGACTCAACGTGCTGTTGTTGTAGATCCATCGAAGTGCCACTCCCTTTTTTTGAAGTGCGACCCGGCAGGTCCGCGATGGCGCTTAATGTGTCAGCGATTGACGTCCACGACAACCCGTCCGCGCAACTGTCCGGCGAGCAATTTCGGAGCAGCTTCGATCGCCTCGCTGAGGTCGATTTCGTGACTGATCAGGGGCAACAAGGCGAAATCCAGATCCTTGGCCAGACGCTTCCAGGCCTCGATTCGACGCGCCTTGGGCTGAGTTACGCTGTTGACTCCAGCCAGCGTCACACCACGCAAGATGAACGGGGCCACCGACGCCGGGAAATCCATGCCCTGAGCCAGACCACACGCCGCGACGGTGCCTTCAGCGCGGGTGCTGGCACAGGCGTTGGCCAATGTGTGGCTGCCGACCGAATCAATGACCGCCGCCCAACGTTCCTTCGCCAGTGGCTTGCCGGGTTCGGACAAGGTCGCGCGATCCATGATTTCGCTGGCGCCCAACTGCTGCAGATACTCATGCTCCGACACCCGCCCGGTGGACGCCACCACGCGATAGCCCAGCTTGTGCAACAAGGCGATTGCAAAGCTGCCAACCCCGCCATTGGCGCCGGTAACCAGCACTTCGCCCTGTTCTGGCGTCACGCCATTTCGCTCGAGCGCCATGATGCACAGCATCGCCGTGTAGCCCGCCGTGCCGATGGCCATGGCTTGTGCGGCGGAAAACGCCTCGGGTAGCGGAATCAGCCAGTCGCCGTTGAGTCGGGCCTTTTGAGCCAGGCCGCCCCAGTGGTTTTCACCCACGCCCCAGCCGTTGAGCAACACCTGGTCGCCAGCCTTATAGTCGGGATGCGAACTGACCTCGACCGTACCGGCCAGATCGATCCCCGGCACCATCGGAAACTTGCGCACCACCGGGCTGCTGCCGGTAATCGCCAGCCCGTCCTTGAAGTTCAGCGTGCTGTACGCGACGCGAACAGCCACATCGCCGTCGGGCAACTGCTGCTCGTCGATTTTCTGCAGGCTGGCGCGATAACCGCTGTCGTCTTTGTCGATCAGAATGCCGTTGAACATGATTGCCTCTCAGGAAATGAATTCAGGGTCTCGTGGCATTCAAATACCACATCGCAACATTTTGCCCCACTCGACTTTCCGCCAATCGCTGAAACCGGCGGGTGATTCCAGATCGGACGACTATGCTTTTTCGACTGCTTCCAGTTATCCCCGAGAAGCCTTTGTCGATGGAGCTGACAATGTCCCGCGCCCGCCCTTTTTTTGCATGGCTGATGCTCTGTCTGTTGGCATTCAATACCGCTTGGGCGGCGCCTGCCGCCAAGACAGCAGAAGCGGCTGCCGTTGAGCCGACATGGCCGCAAGTCATCACCAGCGGCAAGTCAAAACTCACCGTGTATCAGCCGCAGCTCGACAACTGGGACGGCTACACCTTGCAGGCTCGCGCCGCCGTCGAGGCCACCGGCGCCGACGACAAGTCGACTTACGGCATCGTCCAGTTCAGCGCTCACACACTGGTCGACAAAGCCACCCGCTGGGTCATGCTCGACCAGTACAAAATCATCAAGGCGGATTTCCCTGCCAATGCAAGCCAGGCAGAGACGTGGATCACGACACTGCAAAACGATGCGGCCAAGCGCAAGAAAACCATTTCACTCGATCAACTGGAGGCCGCCGTCGGTGTACTGGCCGCCGAGCAGAAAGTCGACACGGCGCCACTGGAAAACGCGCCGCCGACCATCCTCAGCTCGGATGTGCCGGCCATGCTGGTCTATATCGACGGTGATGCCGTGTTTCGTCCGGTCAACGGCACCGAATTGCAACGGGTGATCAACACTCGCCCTCTGCTGCTCAAGGACGCCCAAGGCAAACATTATCTGCATGTGTTCGATGGCTGGATGGTTGCCGATCAATTGACGGGGCCCTACACCCTACTCTCATCACCTGCGACGAATCTGGAAAAAGCCAAGAAAGCGGCGATCGAGAGCCGGCAGGTAGATCTGCTCACCGGGCAAAGCGACCCGAAGGACAAAGTACCGAGCCTGGCCAAACCGCCGCAGCCGAAGATCTTCGTGGCCACGACCCCGACCGAGCTGATCGTCACTGACGGTGCGCCGCAGTGGCTGCCGATCCAGGGCACGCAACTGCTGTACGTCAGCAACACGACCGGGCACATCTTCAAGGAAATCGGCGATCAAAACAGTTATGTGCTGATATCCGGCCGCTGGTTCCGCGCCGGTGACATGAACGGCCCGTGGACATTTACCCCGGCGGACAAGCTGCCGGCAGACTTCGCCAACATTCCCGACGACAGTCCGAAGGAAAACGTCAAAGCCTCGGTCGCCGGGACGCCCCAGGCCAAGGAGGCGGCCATTGCCGCCAGCATCCCGCAGACGTCGGCGATCAAGAAAAGCGCGGTAAAAATGACTGCACCACAATTCGACGGCGAGCCTCAACTCAAAGCCATCAGTGGGACCCCGCTTCAATATGTGATCAACAGCGCCACGCCGATCATCCGGATCGACAACAACAGTTGGTACGCCGTGGAGAATGGCATCTGGTTCGTTGCCACGGCAGTCGGTGGTCCCTGGACCGTGGCCAGTTCGGTGCCGGCGGTGATCTATTCGATACCACCGAACTCACCGATGCACTACCTCACTTACGTCAAAGTCTATGAGTCCAGTGGCGACACGGTCGTCGTCGGCTACACGCCGGGCTATCAGGGATCGACGCTGGATCCGGCGACCGGTGTTGTGGTTTACGGTACCGGCTATCCGTACACACCATGGATCGGCAGTGTCTGGTACGGGCCGCCGGTGACTTACGGCTTTGGCGTCGCCATCCGCTATACGCCGTGGACTGGCTGGACGTTCGGCTTCGGGTTCGGCTGGAGCTGGGGCGGCAGCACTGCCGCCATGGGCTGGGGCTGGGGCGCCTATCCATGGTGGGGTAATTACGGTTGGGGCTACGCGTGGGGACCACACTTGTATCCGGCGCCATTGGCCTGGGGCGGCGCAGCCTACGGTTATCACGGCGGCGCCGTCGCATGGGGCCCGGGCGGGTGGGCCGGCACGACCGGCAACATTTACCGGCAATGGGGTGATCGGGCGACCGTCAGCCGCTATGGCGCAGGTTACAACGCCTGGACCGGCAACCGCTGGGCCGGTCAGGTCGGCTCCTCCTACAACTCACGGACCGGGATTGCGACCGCAGGTCAGCGTGGCGCGGTACACAATGTCTACACCGGCAACTATGCGGCCGGTCGCAGCGGTGAAGTGGTGGGGCCCAACGGCGGTGCGATTGCCGGGGGGCGGGTAACAGCGGGCAATGCCCGTAATGGCACTCAGGTCACTGCCAATCGTGGCGCCGTCTACAACCCGAACACCGGCAACACCACGCAGTACGGAGGGATTCACGGGCGTAACAGCGGCGCCGCACGAGTTGGCGACAACGTGTATGCCGGCCACGACGGCAACGTCTACAAGAAGACCGATGACGGCTGGCAGTCGATGGTCAAGGGCGGAGAAGCCCGCGCACCGGCCAACAACAATGCTCAGTTACAGAACCTCAACCGCGATTCTGCGGCGCGCAATGTGGGTAACCAGCGACTGAACAACTTCCACAACTCTTCGCAGTTCATGAACCATTCATTCGGTGGAGGGGGCGGTGGTGGATTTCATCGACGCTGATCCGAATCCCGCTCGGCTACAAATCTCGGCTGGCCCTGCACCCGGTTTTGCTGGTAAAAAAACCGGCTTCAGCTTCTCTGCCCTGCTTTGTCCTTCGGAGTCTTTTCCATGAACCAATGGCCAGATACGCGCATTCTTGACCTGCTCGGCATCGAACTGCCGATTATCCAGGGCCCTATGGCCGGTGCCACCAACTCGTCAATGGTCATTGCGGTGTGCAACGCGGGCGGCTTGGGTTCGATGCCGGCGGCGATGCTGAGCATCGAGCAATTACGCGAAGAACTGAAGGCCATCCGTCAGGGCACTGACAAACCGTTCAACGTCAATTTCTTCTGCCACCAGCCACCGGCCGCCGATGAACAGCGGGCACGGGACTGGAAGAATCTGCTGGAACCCTACTACCGCGAACTGGGTGCTGACTTCGATGCACCGACGCCGGTATCCAACCGCGCACCTTTTGATGCAGCCGCTTGCGAAGTACTTGAAGATTTTCGTCCTGAGGTGGTGAGTTTCCACTTTGGCCTGCCGGAAAAATCCCTGCTGGACCGGGTCAAGGCCACCGGGGCGAAAATCCTGTCCTCGGCAACCAACGTCGACGAAGCCGTCTGGCTGGAACAGAACGGTTGCGACGCAATCATCGCCATGGGCTACGAGGCCGGAGGGCATCGGGGCATGTTCCTCAGCGATGACCTGAGCAGCCAGGTGGGAACCTTTGCGCTCGTTCCGCAAATCGTCGACGCGGTCAAAGTGCCCGTGATTGCTGCCGGTGCGATCGCCGATGCACGAGGCGTTGCAGCGGCATTCATGCTCGGTGCATCTGCTGCTCAGGTCGGCACGGCTTATCTGTTTACACCGGAGGCCAAAGTCAGCGCTTCTCATCACAAGGCGCTGCGCACCGCGAAGGACAGTGAAACCGCTATCACCAACCTGTTCACCGGGCGCCCGGCACGGGGGATTCTGAATCGAGTGATGCGTGAAGTGGGACCGATGTCGGACAAAGCGCCAGCGTTTCCGTTGGCTGGCGGAGCTCTGATGCCGTTGCGCGCCAAGGATGAGGCTGATTTCAGCAACCTCTGGGCTGGTCAGGCGTTTACGCTGGGCAAGGAGTTGAGCAGCGCTGAACTGACTCGGCAACTGGCCGAGGGTGCGCTGGCGAAACTGACCCGGTAATACATGAGGCATGGGTGAAGGATTTCATCCCCTCACCTGCCCGCCTGAAACCAGGTCTTTCCGTTTAGCGGCATTTCGCTATATATTCAACTATATAGCGATTCACCCCTCGCATCGGCGCAGTCTACCCTTCCAACAATAACTGCCCACTGCACTTGCCAACAACGGAGCCGTTACATGACCATTCGTGCCTCACGTTTTGCCCCTACCTGCCTGGCCTCCCTGCTGGCGGTATTCGCCGTCGGTGCTGTTCAGGCGGATGAAGTGCAAGTTGCCGTCGCGGCCAACTTCACCGGACCGATCCAGGCAATCGCCGCCGATTTCGAAAAAGACACCGGGCACAAACTGGTTGCAGCCTACGGTGCCACCGGGCAGTTCTACACCCAGATCAAAAACGGCGCGCCATTTGAAGTGTTCCTCTCGGCCGACGACACCACCCCTGAAAAACTGGAAAAAGAAGGCGACGCCGTCAAAGGTTCGCGCTTCACCTACGCCATCGGCACCCTGGCGCTGTGGTCGGCCAAAGAAGGTTACGTCGACGCCAAAGGCGACGCTCTGAAGAAAAACGAGTACCAACACCTGTCCATCGCCAACCCGAAAACTGCACCTTATGGCCTGGCTGCCACCCAGGTGCTGGAAAAGCTGAAACTGACTGATGCAACCAAAGCCAAGATCGTCGAAGGCCAGAACATCACCCAGGCCTACCAGTTCGTTTCCACCGGCAACGCTGAGCTGGGCTTCGTTGCCCTCTCGCAGATCTACAAGGACGGCAAAGTCAGCAGCGGCTCGGCATGGATCGTTCCGGCGAGCATGCACGACCCGATCAAACAGGACGCTGTCATCCTGAACAAAGGCAAGGACAACGCGGCGGCCAAGGCGCTGGTTGATTACCTCAAAGGCCCGAAAGCCGCTGCGGTCATCAAGTCCTACGGTTATCAGCTGTAAATGTCGCTGACGAGTGCCGATTTCGCGGCGATCTGGCTGACCCTGAAACTGGCGTCCCTGACCACCGCGATCCTGCTGGTGATTGGTACTCCAATTGCCCTGTGGTTGTCGCGCAGCCAATCCTGGTTGCGCGGCCCCATCGGGGCGATTGTCGCCCTGCCCCTAGTGTTGCCGCCGACCGTTATCGGCTTTTATCTGTTGCTCGCGCTAGGCCCCAATGGCTTTCTGGGTCATTTCACCCAATGGCTTGGGCTCGGTACGCTTACGTTCAGTTTCACCGGGCTGGTGATCGGTTCGGTGCTCTATTCCATGCCCTTTGTGGTGCAGCCGTTGCAAAACGCCTTCTCCGCCATCGGCACTCGCCCACTGGAAGTGGCCGCGACATTGCGCGCCAATCCCTGGGACACTTTTTTCAGCGTCATCCTGCCGCTCGCACGTCCCGGCTTCATTACGGCGGCGATCCTGGGTTTCGCCCATACCGTCGGTGAGTTCGGCGTTGTACTGATGATCGGCGGCAACATTCCCGACAAGACCCGGGTGGTCTCGGTACAAATCTACGACCACGTCGAAGCCATGGAATACTCACAAGCGCATTGGCTTGCCGGTGCGATGCTGGTGTTTTCGTTTTTGGTGTTGCTGGCGCTCTATTCCAGCCGCAAGTCGCGCGCAGGCTGGGGTTGATCGATGATTGAAGCACGCTTGAAACTCGCTTACCCCGGCTTCGGCCTGGATGTCGACCTGCACTTGCCCGGTCGCGGCGTGACCGCGTTGTTCGGGCAATCGGGTTCCGGCAAGACCACCTGCCTGCGTTGCATTGCCGGACTTGAACGGGCTTCGCACGCCTTTGTGCAAATCAACGACGAAATCTGGCAGGACAGCGAGAAAGGCGTCTTTGTCCCGCCACATAAACGTGCACTCGGCTATGTTTTTCAGGAAGCGAGCCTGTTTCCGCACCTCTCGGTGCTGGCCAACCTGCAATTCGGACTCAAGCGGATTGCCAGGAATCAGCGCCGGGTCGACATGGCGCAAGCCACTGAACTGTTGGGAATCGGCCATTTGCTCGAGCGTAATCCGCAGCATCTGTCCGGCGGAGAGCGACAGCGCGTCGGCATCGCCCGGGCGCTTTTGACCAGTCCGAAACTGTTGCTGATGGACGAGCCGCTCGCGGCCCTCGACAGTCAACGTAAAAGCGAAATCCTGCCTTACCTGCAACGGCTTCACGACGAACTCGATATCCCGGTTCTGTATGTCAGTCACGCCCAGGACGAAGTCGCGCGCCTGGCCGATCATCTGGTACTGCTCGACGACGGCAAAGCGCTGGCGAGTGGTCCGATTGGTGAAACCCTGGCGCGCCTCGATTTGCCACTGGCAATGGGCGATGACGCAGGTGTGGTGATTGAGGGCCAGGTCATTTCCTACGATCACCACTACCAATTGCTATGCCTGCAATTGCCCAGCACGAAGTTGAGCATTCGCGTGACTCACTCCCCCATGGAGATTGGTCAGACGCTGCGCTGCAAAGTGCAGGCTCGCGATATCAGCCTGACCCTGCAAAACACCGAGCAGAGCAGCATCCTCAATCGACTGCCGGTAACGGTGGTCAGCGAAATGCCCGCCGACAATGCCGCTCATGTGCTGATTCGCCTCGATGCGGGTGGTACGCCGCTGCTGGCAAGAATCACCCGGTATTCGCGGGACCAGTTGGGCGTGCATGCCGGTCAACAATTATGGGCGCAGATCAAGGCCGTCGCGGTGCTGGCTTAAATCGGTCGGCACGACTGCCATGGCATGCGGTCAATCGCTGTAACAGCCCGATTGCCGCCCAGGAACCCCGCCATGCCCGATACAGCGCTGACCGATGTGTTGCCTTCGAACCTGCATTACGTCGATGACACCCAGCCGGGACTCACCCGCAAAAAGCTGCGCGGCAAGTTCTGCTACTTCGACGCAACTGGCCAGCGCATCCGCGATCCTGACGAAATCAAACGCATCAATGCGTTGGCTGTGCCGCCGGCCTACACCGATGTGTGGATCTGCGCGGACTCTCGCGGCCATCTGCAAGCCACCGGCCGCGATGCTCGCGGGCGCAAACAATACCGCTATCACCCACGCTGGCGCGAAGTCCGCGATGCCGACAAATACTCGCGACTGCGCGAGTTCGGCATGGCGCTGCCGAAGCTGCGCAAACAACTGGAAGTGCTGCTGGACGCACCGGGGTTCAGCCGCGACAAAGTCATGGCCACGGTGATTACTTTGCTTGATGCCACGCTGATCCGCGTCGGCAATACTCAATACGCACGAGACAATAAATCCTATGGGCTGACTACTCTGCGCAATCGGCATGTCGAGATCAATGGCAGCGCGATCCTGTTCCAGTTTCGCGGAAAGAGCGGTATCGAGCATCAAATCACCGTGAAAGACCGGCGCCTGGCGCGGATTATCAAGCGCTGCCTGGAAATCCCGGGGCAGAACCTGTTCCAGTACGTGGATGAACACGGTGAGCGGCACACCGTCAGTTCCTCCGACGTCAACTCTTACCTGCAAACCCTGACCGGCGCGGACTTCACCGCCAAGGACTACCGGACCTGGGCTGGCAGCGCCCTCGCCCTGTCGGTGCTGCGGGAGTTGCAATGGGAATCGGAAGCCGAAGCCAAGCGGCATGTGGTGGAGATGGTCAAAGGTGTAGCGCGACAACTGGGCAATACGCCAGCAGTGTGCCGCAAATGCTATATCCACCCGGCCGTGGTGGAGCATTTCATGCTGGGCGCGCTGGCGGATCTGCCAAAGCCGAGGATCCGCAAAGGTCTGCGCAAGGAGGAAGTGGCCCTGGCGTTATTCCTTGAGCGCATGTCTGACATGGCTTGAAGCCGTCGGAGGTCTCGACTAGACTAACGAGCTTCCCCTCCCAAGGACGACCGCAGAAGTGAACAACTAAGCCTTCAAAAATGTAATCGCGACACGCCTTCAAAGGCGCTTGTCAGTGTTCCCGACATTTTTTGGAGGTGCCGATGACTCACGTCTCGCGTACGCCTGCCCTCGTATCCCTGAATCAGCTGGGTTTCCAGTTCGCCGATGGCGAGACGATTTTCGATGCACTCAATTTGAAGTTCAATCAAACGCCAACCGCCATCGTCGGACGCAATGGTGTCGGCAAAAGCGTATTGGCGCGTTTGATTGCCGGGCATTTGCAGCCAACTGAAGGAACTGTGACCCGCACGGTGGCGACAACTTATGTGGCGCAAAACCGTGTCTCGGTGCGAGGCCAGACAGTCGCAGAGACCACGGGCAGTGCAGCCATTCTTCAGGCACTGGATCGATTGAATCAAGGTAACGGATCGGCCGAAGATTTCGACCTCATTGGCGAACAATGGGATTTGCCTGATCGCTTGGCGCGATTTCTCGATGAGGCCGGGCTGAGCGGCGTTGAGCCCTCTGACTTGACCGAAAAACTGAGTGAAGGCCAGCAAGCCCGTATCGCGCTGATTGGCGCCTTTTTGAGCCAGGCACCGTTGCTGATCCTTGATGAGCCGACCAATCACCTGGACAAAGGTGGGAGGCGATGGCTGATGACCGCACTGGAACGATGGAACAGCGGGCTGATCGTTGTCAGCCATGACCGCCAATTGCTCGATGGCATGCAACGGATTATCGAACTCAATGGAGCTGTGGCAAATGACTTCGGAGGCAATTACTCGGCATTCCGTGAGCATCAGCGGATCCATCAAGCGGCGGCACAAGCACGCCTTGATCAAGCCCGAAGCGAACGCCAGCGCGAACGCGGGCGGTTGCGGCACGAACACGACGCGATACAACGCCACGCATCCAACTCCCGACGCAAAGCCGAGACCGCCAACATTGCCAGTTTCGAATATGTTGCGATCAAAGGCGCCGCCCGGGAAATCATGGGGCATGTCCGACAGAGTCATCAGGCACGCAAGGCCGAGCTCGATTCCCGGGTTCGGGAGGCCTTCGCCAAGGTGCAGCCAGAAGACAGCGTGCTGGTCAACTTGCCCGGAAGCACCGTGCCGAGCAACCGCCAGGTCTGCACGCTAATTGAAGCCAGGCTGCCGTGGCTGCCGCACGAAGCGGCGACGAGCCGCCTGAGCTTGACGATCCATGGGCCGATGCGAATCGCTATCAGCGGCCCCAACGGGTGCGGGAAATCAACCCTGCTGAAGGTGCTCGCCGGCCAACTGGCGCCTGTCGACGGGGTCGCCGCGACTCACGTGTCATTCGCGTTTCTTGATCAACAATTGGCTCAACTGGACGATCCGCGCTCGATCATCGAACAGTTGATGATGCAGGGGGTGACCGTGGACGAAGGCACGCTGCGCAGCAACCTCGCTCACCTGCAACTGGATGCTCGTCGCGCCACAGGATGTTGCGCTTCATTGAGCGGTGGCGAACGTCTGAAAGCCGCACTGGCGCTGGCATTGTGGAGAGCAGACCCCGCGCAGTTGCTGTTGCTGGACGAACCGACCAATCATCTGGACATACCCTCGGTGGAAGCTTTCGAGCGAGCCTTGCAGACATTTCCAGGGGCAATAGTTGCCGTTTCGCACGACCAGGACTTCCTCAAGGCGCTGCAACCGACTCACTCTCTGAACTGGCATCGTTCGGGGTGGATACTTCAACCGACGAACTGACCTGACTATTTTTTGCACGATTTGTCAGGGCTTCTATAGTTGATCTGATATGAATCAGCTGCGGTGCGCCATGGAAGACATATTCGTCGTGAAGTGTTGCAACAAGATCATCATTCACGGTCGCCGCGCAGGAGAAAGTCTCCACGAACCCGCCGAGGCCATCAGTTGGTATCGCATCAATGACACGCGAACCGGCGGTTTCATCGGAGATGGCTACGATCTGGAAGAGGATGCCCGGCGAGAATGCCAGCGACTGAATGCCGCCAGCTCGCGGGTGACGGCCAGCGAGTCTTCGGGCTGATAGCTGTCATTTACGGGTCTATACTCAAATCAGCTGAAGGAGCAGCGCCCCAACGGCAGAGAGCTCGCGCTTCGCGGGCTTTTTGCTGCCACAGAGCGGTTTGTTGAACGGAGGTGTTCCATGTCCGAAAGAGAGTCCATCACCACTCTCCTCACCTTGCTCGATGCCCGGGAGGCGCGCCTCGCGGCGGCCTGTAAAGAGATCGCCGACTGGGTCGATCATCAAGGCGGGCACCCGACCGCCCTGCGCATTCGCGATCGTTTGAACGACATCGAAAAAGATGCTCCGCTGATTCGCAGCACCCTGTCATCGCTCAAACCTGTAGACCGGCCGCTGCCACGCTTCAGGTGATCCGCTGACTTGTGCAAAGCTTGCATAAAAGAACGTCCTTGGCGGTGAGAGGTCAAACCCTTTGCACGTCACCAAGGAGGCGTCTCATGGTCATTCATCTCAAATTCGACGGACACCTGGGCTGTGGTCACTAGGGCAACAATCTCAGCTCCAGCCCCGAACTCAATCGCGTCAGATGCCGCAGCTGCCACAATACTGTAGTGGTCAACTAATCCCGGACACGACGTTAAGTTTTTTCTCGGCCTAGCTGGCGCCAGCCCACCGTTGAATTGATGAGGCCGCATCCAGTTGTACCGATGCATCAGGTAATGGCTGATGTCTCGGTGCGCTTCGTGAGCCGTCATGTAGCCCACGGTCGGTATCCATTCAGTTTTCAAACTGCGAAACACGCGCTCCATCGGCGCATTATCCCAATAGTTCCACGACGGCTCATGCTCTGGCGCATGCGGTAACGCCAGAGCCGTTGGCGAAACTGACGGCTGCCATATTGCGAGCCCTGATCCGAGTGAAACATTAGCCCTTGAGGCCTCCCTCGCTCATAAGCCATATCCAGCGCCTTGACCACCAGATCCGTATCTGGTTTGTTCGACAGCGCCCAGCCTACAATTCGGCGCGCGTAGAGATCCAGGACGACCGCCAGATAATGCCATTTCCCTTGAGCCCAGATGTAGGTGATATCGCCACACCAGACCTGATTGGGTGCTGGCACATCAAACTCTCGATTCAAGATGTTCGGAATATCAGGTCGCTCAACCGTCGCTTGTTTATAGGCATGCGATCCCGGTTGTTTGCTGACTAACGCCAGTTCCCGCATCAGACCACGCACCTTGAACCGCCCGATTTTCTCGCCGCCTTACCGCATTATCGACACGATGCTGCGGCTACCGGCGGCGCTTCGACTTTGCGTAAACAGTTCATTGACCCGACTGCGCAACCGAAGCCGTTCAACATCCGGAGTTCTGCGTCTGAGGCGGTGGGCGTAGTAGCACGAGCGCGTGACATCAAAGACTGCGCAAAACCAATCGACCGGCTCTCAGGCGCTCAACTGATCAATCAGCGTGTGCGCTCGTGCTCTTCCGACATCAAGAGCGCGGTAGCCTAATGAGATGATCACCCCCACACCCATTGAGGGACGCTTTGGACCTGTTCTACCTAACAGGCCAGAGGATCGCAGACACATTGAAAATGGATGAGCGAGATATAAAAGACAGAAAGCTCTCCGTTCAGCAAGGCAAGACTGGGGCTAAACGAAGGATCGAGATCATTGGTGAGCTCAAAGTCGTAATCGATCGAATCATGACACGAAAGGCTGGACACAAAATCAGATCAACACGTCTGGTAGTTACCGACTCTGGGCAGCCAATGACGACCAACATGCTCAGAAAGCCGTTTGATGACGCCAGGGAAGCAGCCGGAATTCCAAAAGCAGAATTTCAGATGCACGACCTAAGAGCAAAAGCGGCGACGGATAAGGAGGAGTCAACAGGGAGCATCCGAGAAGCTCGGGACCAGCCAGGGCATACAACCGTTGGGATGACAGAACAGTACATTCGAATGGGCAAGGAGATGAAGGTTACCCCTACGAATTGACTGACAGTCACGAATTGCGGAAAAAATTTTTTGATTGCGAAAAAAGAACTAAGGGCTTGCATGAGGTATGTCATGCAAGCCCTTGATATTTATGGTGCCCGAAGCCGGAATCGAACCGGCACGCCCTTACGAGCGGGGGATTTTAAGTCCCATGCGTCTACCAGTTTCGCCATTCGGGCGGTAGCGCGGTACTGCGTTGCCCTGATGCCGGTTCACAATCCTGACAGATTGGTGCCCGTACAGCAGAGGGGGAAATATATACATCACTCCCCTGTGAAGCAAGTTGGCAAAGGCGTTTTTAAAGACTAAATCTTTCAGCACAATGCAATAAAAAAAGCTCCGTAAATCATGGATCTACGGAGCTTATTTATAGTGGAGGCCGAGGTCGGAATCGAACCGGCGTAGGCGGATTTGCAATCCGCTGCATAACCATTTTGCTACTCGGCCTCAAAGCTTTTGTTGTCAGTAGCGCAACAACAAACGCTGTACAAACTTGGAGCGGGAAACGAGACTCGAACTCGCGACCCCGACCTTGGCAAGGTCGTGCTCTACCAACTGAGCTATTCCCGCTTGGTGTGGCGCATTCTATAGAAATCAGAAGCGCCGTCAACCCTTTGATTCAAAAAAGTTTTATTTCTTTTCAACATCGGTCTTCAGATGCGGCCAGGCAGCCCGAAGGTATTGAACCATCGACCACAAGGTCAGGCCTGCAGAAACCATCAGCAACGTGTAACCGATGAAAACCCAGAAGCTGAAAACCTTGGGGTTAGCCAGAAGGATCACCAGTGCAAGCATTTGCGCAGCGGTTTTCCATTTGCCCAGGTTCGATACAGCCACATGAGCCCGCGCACCAAGTTCGGCCATCCACTCACGCAACGCCGAAACGACGATCTCGCGACCGATGATGACGGCCGCCGGCAACGTGAGCCACAGATTGCCGTGTTCTTGCACCAGCAACACCAGTGCAACAGCAACCATCAGTTTGTCAGCGACAGGATCCAGAAACGCTCCAAACGGAGTGCTTTGCTCCAGTCGTCGCGCCAGATAGCCATCCAGCCAGTCCGTTGCCGCCGCGAAGGCAAAGACCGAACTTGAGGCCAGATAACTCCACTGGTAAGGCAGATAGAACAGCAAAATGAAGATCGGGATGAGCAGGACACGGAGAACGGTAATCAGATTAGGGATATTCATCGGCACAACTGGCTACGAGGTGAATGGGCATTCTACTCACTATGCAGGTTTGCATAAATCGACTCTGCTAGCTTTTTGCTGATCCCCGGTGCTTTGGCGATCTCTTCGATGCTTGCACGAGACAGCTCCTGCAATCCACCAAAATGTTTCAGCAAGTCCCTGCGACGGGTCGGACCTACGCCCGCCACGCCTTCCAGCGTTGATGTACGACGGGTTTTGCCACGACGCGCACGGTGTCCGGTGATTGCAAAGCGGTGAGCTTCATCACGAATCTGCTGAATCAGGTGCAACGCAGGTGAGTCGCCACGCAACGTGAATTCATGCGCGGCATCATTCAGATACAAAGTCTCGAACCCTGCCTTGCGCGTCGCGCCTTTTGCAACGCCCAGCAGGATCAGGTCCGGCACAGCCAGTTCGTTGAGCACATCACGCGCCATCGACAACTGCCCTTTGCCGCCGTCCACCAACAGAATGTCCGGCAACTTGCCCTCACCGTCCTTCAGCTTGCTGAAGCGCCGGGTCAACGCCTGGTGCATGGCGGCATAATCATCACCCGCCGTCACGCCTTCAATGTTGTATCGGCGGTAATCCGATTTGATTGCCCCTTCCGGCCCGAACACAACACAGGACGCAACGGTCGCTTCGCCGCTGGAATGGCTGATGTCGTAGCACTCCAGGCGCTGCGGTGGCTCGTCCAGCTTCAACACCTCGGCCAACGCCTCGAAACGGGCCGCAACGTGCTGGCGGTTTGCTAGCCTCGCACCCAGCGCCTGTTCGGCATTGGTCACGGCCAGCTGTTGCCAGCGCGCCCTCGTACCGCGAACCCGATGACTGATGGACAGTTCGCGCCCGCGCAGTTCCTGAATCGCTTCGATCAATGTGGGAAAGTCTTCATGAACGACGTTGACGATCAGTTCACTTGGCAAATCCCGCTCGGGGCTGCTGATGAAATACTGGCCAAGAAACGCAGCCATGACTTCGGCAACATCTTCCTCGATCCCGACCTGCGGGAAAAAGTTCTTGCTGCCCAGAACCCGCCCTCCCCGCACGCTGATCAAATGCACGCAGGCGCCTCCGGGGTTGACAAAGGCTGCGATCACATCGATATCGCCAGTCCCGCCTTCCATGCTCTGCTGATCCTGGACCCGACGTAGCAATGCAATCTGATCGCGAAGCTCGGCAGCACGTTCGAACTCAAGGTTGATTGCAGCCTCTTCCATCGCCGTGGACAGTTCATTAGTCAGTGCATGACTGCGCCCCTCGAGGAACATCACCGAGTGCCGCACGTCTTCGGCGTACACCTCGGGCTCTACCAGCCCGACACAGGGAGCCTTGCAGCGCTTGATCTGGTACTGCAGGCACGGACGCGTCCGGTTCTTGTAGTAGCTGTCTTCGCACTGGCGCACGAAGAATGCCTTTTGCAGAAGGCTGAGGCTTTCGCGGATTGCCCCGGCACTCGGGTAAGGCCCGAAGTACTTGCCCTTGGCCTTCTTGGCACCGCGATGAATGCTCAGGCGAGGGAATTGTCCGTCAGACAGAAACACATACGGATAAGACTTGTCGTCGCGCAACAGGATGTTGTACGGCGGCCGCCACTCCTTGATCAGTGTTTGCTCAAGCAACAGGGCTTCTGTTTCATTGGCGGTAATGGTCGTTTCGACCTGGGCGATTCGCCCGACCAGCGCGGCGGTTTTGGGCGCCAGCCCGGTTTTCCGAAAGTAACTGGCCAGGCGCTTTTTCAGATTCTTGGCCTTGCCGACGTACAGCAGACGCGCATCGCTGTCGAACATGCGGTAAACGCCAGGCCGCCCACTGACAGTCGACAGGAAGGCGCCGGAATCGAATGTTTCAGTCATGGTCAGAGGCTGGCATCAACCATGCCGTGACGAACTGCCAGAAGCGTCAGCTCGACATCACTGCTGATCGAAAGCTTCTCGAAAATGCGGTAACGGTAGGTGTTTACGGTTTTTGGCGACAGGCACAATTTGTCGGAAATGATCTGCACCTTCTGGCACCCGACAATCATCAAGGCAATCTGGATTTCCCGCTCCGACAAGGCATCGAACGGAGAATCGTTGGTTGGCTGGAAGGACTTGATCGCCAGTTGCTGGGCAATTTGCGGACTGATGTAGCGCTGACCGGCAAAGACCAGGCGGATGGCCTGTACCATTTCCGGCAATCCGGCCCCCTTGGTCAGATAACCCGCGGCGCCCGCCTGCAGCAATCGGGTAGGAAACGGATCCTCTTCGCACACGGTGACTGCAACCACCTTGATGTCCGGATGGCTGCGCAACAGTTTGCGCGTGGCCTCCAGGCCGCCGATGCCAGGCATCTTGACGTCCATCAGCACCACGTCTGGCTTCAGCTCACGGGCCTTGATGAGGGATTCTTCCCCGGACTCGGCCTGGCCAACCACTTGCAGGCCATCGATATCGGCCAGCATCCGAGTAATGCCCGTACGAACGAGATCATGGTCATCGACCACTAGCACCCTAATCAAGCAGACACCTCGCGATATGGTCTTATTGGGATGCCGGACACCTTAGCAAAAAGTGCCAGACAGACCTAGCGGCAAGCAGCATATAAAAAGTTTCAATTCATCATTCAGGGCTTGCCGGCCGTGCGTTTCAGAGCACACGTGTACTGAATTCGAGATGCATCCTCAGGAAACACTCGTCCTCGCCCTGCACAACCATTCCCTTTCTGCGATACAGGTTTTGCGCCGGATTGTTCTTGAACACTGTCAGTCGCAATGCCGGGCGACACTCAAGGTGTGCAATTGCAACAACCTGATCGATCGCCCAGGAACCTGCACCTTGTCCCTGAAATCCCCCGCAGACCTGCAATTCGCGAATGTACAAAGCGCGGGCATCACGACTGAGGCTGAAATAGCCTACTGGCCTGCCATCGCATTCGATCATCCAGTTTTCGCGCCCGGCCCACGCGATATCGAAAGCTTCGTCCTGCCACAGCAGATCGTAGCTGATGTAATAGCGGAGCATGTTCTGGCAGGTAATTTCTCGCGTAAACGCCAGGTCATCGGGCGTCGCCGGTCGCAAATGAAACCTTGTTTGCACATCCACAACCTTCACGCCTTGCCCTCCCCTGATGCCAACCTCGACGCGACTCAACCTCGAACCGCTGAAAACGGCAGAGTGTGTCATAGCTTGCCGAAGGCTCAACCGATAGAGGACGTCTTGTACCTTCGATAGCATTTTCTGATTGCTGACGCGCATCGGGCTCT
Organism: Pseudomonas sp. stari2; assembly: GCF_040760005.1. Classification (NCBI taxonomy): domain Bacteria; kingdom Pseudomonadati; phylum Pseudomonadota; class Gammaproteobacteria; order Pseudomonadales; family Pseudomonadaceae; genus Pseudomonas; species Pseudomonas sp. Stari2. The sequence goes on along the minus strand of NZ_CP099760.1, from coordinate 3,178,590 downwards.
AGTAAGCTCGGCGCATTAATCGGAGACACATCATGTTCAACGCCCTTGCACAGCTTCTTGCCACCAGCGCCCAGCGCTCGGTTGCGGCTGCGCGCGTGAACGACATTTGCGCTCCAGCCAGCAGCTTTTATTTTGGGTATTGGTTTAGCCACTGGCGCGCCTGATACCCACACGGCGCCCATATAGACGGGTCGCCTACCAGAGAATTCTCCCCCCCCGGTCGGCCTCCCGACCGGGGGTTTTGTTTTTTCAGGCCCAGAACTTTCAGCGACACACCAGACATTTGAGGAATCACGACATGAACTACGCCACCTATTACCGCTACGACAGTTTTACCGCCTGGCGATTTAGCAGCCTCCGCTCGGGACAACCTGCCGCCTCCGATCGGTCACCCACAGGTGGCAAGCCAACACACGTAGCCAATACGGCCAACTGTCGAACACCCCAATAGGGCCGAGTCGGCGGGAAAGACCCGCGACCAGCCCAGGAAGACCGAATATGAACTCGTCCGTTTCTGCTCTGCCACTGTCCACCCTGAATCCGGCCAACGAAGCATTGACCCTGCGTCTGCCCAGTTCGCTACAGCTCAAGCAGCAATTACCCCTGAGCAATGCCTTGAGCCAGCAGGTTGCCAATCACCGCCAGGCCATCCGCGCCATTCTCAACGGAGAAGACCACCGTTTGCTGGTAGTCGTCGGCCCTTGCTCCATTCACGATCCCGAATCAGCGCTCGAATACGCCGACAAACTTGCCCGCCTGGCCAATGACGTCAGTCAGGAAATGCTGCTCGTTATGCGTGCCTACGTCGAAAAACCCCGCACCACCGTCGGCTGGAAGGGTCTAGCGTACGATCCCCACCTGGACGGCAGCGATGACATGGCTGCCGGCCTGACGTTGTCACGCGAACTGATGCTGAAAATGATCCGCCTCGGCCTTCCCGTTGCCACCGAACTTCTGCAACCCATGGCTGCTGGCTACTTCGACGACCTGCTCAGCTGGGTTGCCATCGGTGCGCGAACAACTGAATCACAGATTCATCGCGAGATGGCGAGCGGACTGAGCATGCCAGTCGGCTTCAAGAACGGCACCGATGGCGGCGTCTCCATTGCCGTCGACGCAATGCGCTCGGCTGCTCATCCACATCGCCATTTTGGCGTAGACAGCCAAGGCCATCCGGCAATCATTCCGACTTCGGGCAACCCGGATACCCACCTGGTCCTGCGCGGCGGCCATCAAGGGCCGAACTACGATCGCGCGAGCGTATCCCGAATTCATACCGAACTGAGCCGACTGAAGATACCGAGCCGGATCATGGTCGATTGCAGCCACGCCAACAGCGGCAAGGACCCTCTTCGTCAGCCGGACGTTTTCAACGATGTGCTGGAGCAGCGCCTCCAGGGAGACCGTTCACTGGTCGGAATGATGATCGAGTCGCATCTGTTCGAAGGGTGCCAGCCATTGAGTGGGTCGTTGCGCTACGGCGTCTCGGTTACGGATGGCTGCCTGGGCTTCGCTGCCACGGAACGTCTGCTGCACGATGCTGCGGAGCGTCTTCGGAATCCGTCCCTGGTCTGAATATGAACCAGCCTTCCGGAGCATGCCTGCCCGGAAGGCCGCTTGATCAAGTCTGCACGTTCAGCAGTGCCACATCGGATAACTGACTGACATCATCCAGTCGCTCAACCGAATAGGACACTCGAACAGCCGTACCGACATGCTCGCGCCAAAAGCGATAGGGAACGATAAACACCAAGGGCTCAATCTCCATTCCGCTGGTTATTTCCCGATCATCGCGATGAAAGTAGTGCTCGCCATCGCACCTGAGATAAACCAGTTCACCAACCTCTACCTGCGCATCGCTGATCACTACGCTGACGCCATCAATGGTTTCACATACGTCCAGCATCCCTTCCCGTGCTTCAAGCACTTGTGGTGCAGCCAGTGCGCCGCGCACCAACGGAGCAACGATGATTTTCCTGGAGCCCGATTCGCGCAGCGCTCCAGTATTTTGTTCGATGACATATCGAACAAGCACTTCACTGCCAGAATGCGGGATGATGAATCGAGGATCGACACCGAACACCAGCGGCGTTCCGACAGCAAAGGATTCGACGATCAAGCTGTCCCGGAATGAGGCGTGCTCTGCAGCCCCCTGCCAGAACAACTGCACTCGATCACCCACCGACATCCCGGCATAAGGCTGGAAAGTGACAGTTGTGCCTCCGTTGACGCGCGCCGGATCAAGATGCCCGCCAACGGCATCGTCGACCATGGGCGGCAACAGACTGTATAGAACGTCCCCAACATTCAGCTGAGTCCTGACGGAGTTGACGGGCAACAACCATTTCATGCTGCTCAACGTCCAGAACACCTCCAGCGAACCGCCATCCAGCGCAGCGATGTGAGGACTTCTGATGACAAAAACGATATCCCTCCCCAGCTGAGCTTCGCTGATCGATCGCGCGAACTCCTGTCGATACGGTAAACCCTCGATATCGAGACCATGCCAGCTCAGTACCACTCTGTCACCGCATGCCATATCGGAATATGGCGCGATCCGGATGACGACCCGACTCAACGAAGGGTCAAGGACACCTCCTTCCACCGCTTCGAGGGTAACCGCGGGCATTAAATCCGACGGCTCGCGCAGACATTCGTGCCCCGATGAGCCGATCGTTGTTACGGCTAAAACATTGCCCCGTGTCGCTTCTTGCGCGCTCTGCCTGTTCATTCGTAGCTCCACTCCCTGGAAACGCCCTGCAGCTCGTTGCTGCGTCGAAGAGCCTCTATTCAATCAGTCAGACACGAAAAATGATGTCGTCCATCTACACCGTGCTCCGGCGGCAATCGCATCGCAATCGGTAGGCAATTACAGAACAAATACATTGGACGAGACAAAAGACGTCCAGATATTCCGATCCGGATTTCAAACTTTGAGGATATTTCCTGCGCACACCGACCCAGTTTCCGCCGCCCGAGACAGACGCTTCATACATCGAGAGCTCCGAGACTGATTTAGAGTGGCACCCGGCAAATATCGATGAACTTCTGCGATCAAGGATGAAAAATGCAACAAGACACCACCACCCGTTACCCCATCCTCCTGGTGCACGGCTTGTTCGGATTCGAGCGCATCGGCCCAGTTGAGCTGTTCCACGACGTCAGGCAGGCGCTGAAGGCTATTGGGGCGCAGGTTTTCGTGCCGCACTTGTCAGCCATTCACAACAACGAAGTACGCGGCAGACAACTGCTTTGCCAGATCGGCTCCGTGCTCAAGGGCACGGGTGCGGCGAAAGTCAACCTGATCGGCCATAGCCAGGGTGCACTGGCTGCTCGGTACGCGGCAGCGCTTGCCCCACACAAAGTTGCATCCGTGACATCGGTCAGCGGACCGAATCACGGTTCGGAACTGGCGGACTTCCTGCGCAAGGCACTGATCCCCGGAAACCTGCCGGAGATCGTCGCGCAAAACGTGGCCACACTGTTTTCTGACTTTCTGTGCCTCCTCAGCGGGACCACGGCGCTGCCGCAACATGCATTGGCCGCATTGAATGCCCTGACGACCGAAGGCGTCGGCGACTTCAATGACAAGTACCCGCAAGGCCTGCCGCAGAGCTGGGGCGGGCAAGGCGCCGAACAGGTCAATGACGTGCGCTACTACTCCTGGAGTGGTGTCGTACCGTCATTGAATCTGCAGAAACCCGACCCGGTGCAAGACATCTGCCGGGCTCTGTCGCAGTACTTCACGACCGAACCTCTGCAAAACGATGGCTTCGTCGGGCGCTACAGTTCTCATCTGGGCACCGTGATCCGCTCCGACTATCCGATTGATCATCTGCGCAGCCTCGGTCGAACCGCTGACAAGCACGCCGGAGCAGTCGATTCGATCAAGTTGTACGTCGAGCACGCCTTGCGCTTGCAGGCGGCCAACCTCTGAGAGCCTGCATCAAACAACCGAACGGAACTTTGCCGAGAAATCGGCCACTGAATCCGGTAGGCTCCTCCCTTTACTGATTTGATTGGAGATTTTTCCCATGGCTAAAGCCACTGCCCGCCACATCCTGGTTTCGAGCGAAGACAAGTGCAACGAACTCAAGGCCCAGATCGAAGCCGGCGCCGATTTCGCTGAAGTCGCCAAAGCCAACTCCACTTGCCCGTCCAGCCGCCAGGGCGGTGATCTGGGCTCGTTCGGCCCGGGCCAGATGGTCAAGGAATTCGATACCGTAGTGTTCAGCGCACCGATCAACGTCGTGCAAGGCCCGGTCAAGACTCAGTTCGGCTATCACCTGCTGGAAGTCACCAGCCGTCAGGACTGATCCTTCGTCCGTTGCGCTGTGTAACGGCCCGCCTGATGGCGGGCCGTTGTGTTTTGGTTACACCACGCGGCTGGCGAACAACGCTGCGCTCGCGTACAAATTGCGCTTATCGATTACCCGGCTCTAAGGCTGACAATGCGACTGGCTTTCTCCTCCTTGATGTTCACTGCCGTGGCTCTGTTGATGAGCGCCGCCGGTGTGAGCGCTGCACCGCAGCATGCATTGACCGTTTACGGCGAACCAGCGAAGTACCCGGCCAATTTCAGTCACTTCGACTACACCAATCCCCAGGCCCCCAAGGGCGGAACGATGCGCCGTTCGGCGATCGAGATCGGTCACTTCGACCATGTCCTGCCCTACATCGACAAAGGCATCGGCGTCACCCAGATCGACGGCCTGCTGTATTCCCCGCTGGCCCAGCGCTCGATGGACGAGCCTTACACCGTCTACGGGCTGGTGGCACAGAAGATGGAGCGCTCCGAGGATGGTCTGTCCCTGCGCTTCTTCATCAATCCCAAGGCACGCTTCGCCGATGGTGAACCGATCACTGCCGAAGACGTGCGCTACACCTACGATTTGCTCATGACCCAGGGCAGCCTGCGCTATCGCACCCAGTTCGCCGACGTCAAAGGCGTCGAAGTCGAAGCGCCGCTCACCGTACGCTTCGACTTCAAGAGCAATGAAAACCGCACCCTGCCGCTGGACATCGCAACCCTGCCGGTGTTTCCCGAGCATTGGTGGAAGACCCGGGATTTCGCCGGCGGTGGCGGTTATGAACCGCCGCTGGGCAGCGGCCCGTACCGGGTCGGCAAGGTCGATTCCGGACGCAGTATCACCTTCGAGCGTAATCCCGATTGGTGGGGCAAGGACTTGCCGGTCAGCCGCGGGCTCTACAACTTCGACCACTTCAGCATCGAGTACTTCGGCGACACCGACGTCGCCCGTCAGGTATTGCGCGGCGGTGCCTATGACTACAACCGCGAATTTTCCGCTACCGGCTACTCGATCGGCTACGACAGCCCGGCCCTGAGCGATGGGCGTCTGCAGAAGGCTCACCTGGCAACCGAAGCACCGCAATCGGCGCAAGGCTTCGTGTTCAACCTGCAGAAACCGATGTTTCAGGACCGCCGCGTACGCCAGGCATTGGCCATGCTCTGGGACTTCGAATGGAGCAACCGGCAGATGATGCGCAACATGTACATCCGCCAGCAGAGTTACTTTTCCAACAGCGCCCTCGCCGCCCGTGAACTGCCGGACGCTGCCGAACTGAAGATTCTTGAACCGTTGCGCGGGCAGATTCCCGACGAGGTCTTCACCCAGGTCTTCGAGGCGCCGAAAACTGATGGCAGCGGCCTGATCCGCGACAAACAGTTGCAAGCGCTGGAACTGCTGGAACAGGCCGGCTGGAAACCCGATGGCGATCAATTGGTCAACGCACAGGGCGAGCCATTGAGCTTCACCTTCCTGGTCAGCCAGAACGGCATGGACCGGCTGCTGCTGCCCTACAAGCGCACACTGAAACAGATCGGCATCAACCTCGATATCCGCCGCATCGACTCTTCGCAGTACGTCAATCGCCTGATGAGCCGCGACTACGACATGATTGTCACCGGTTACCCGGTCACCACCTCACCCGGGGGCGAACTGCTCAACTACTTCGGTTCTGCCTCGGCCAACGATCCCGGCGCCAACAACTACATGGTCCTGAAGAATCCGGCGGTGGACACTTTGATCAACGGCCTCATTCGCGCCTCGACCCAGGCCGACATGCTGCATTACGCCCATGCGCTGGATCGAGTGCTGCAATGGAATTACTACTGGATTCCCAACTATTACCCGCCGGGCACCTCGACCGTGTGGTGGAACCGTTTCGGTATTCCGACCGTACAGGCGAGCAATGACGAAGCGATCGAAAGCTGGTGGGAAATCAGCAGCACGCCGCTGACCAACCAGCAGATGACGGCCGAGAAAATCAGCCGTGGCAGACCCGGAGGGCCGCACTGATGTGGGCTTACATACTGCGGCGCCTGCTGCTGATCATCCCGACGCTGGTGATCATTCTGCTGGTCAACTTCGTGATCATCCAGGCCGCGCCGGGTGGTCCGGTGGAACAGGCCATTGCCCACTTGCAGGGGATCGGCGGAGCCAGTGTCGGTGGCGGTGCGAGCGAGACCATGAGCGGCACCTCCCGCGCCAGCCGTGGCCTCGACCCGCAGTTGATCAAGGACATCGAAAAACAGTACGGCTTCGACAAACCGGCCCATGAACGCCTGTGGCTGATGCTCAAGAACTATGCGCAGCTGGATTTCGGCAAGAGCTTCTTCCGCGGCGCCACGGTCACCGACCTGATCCTGCAGAAAATGCCGGTGACCATTTCCCTCGGGTTGTGGGCGACGCTGATCACCTATCTGGTGTCGATCCCGCTGGGCATCCGCAAAGCCGTGCACCACGGCAGTCATTTCGATATCTGGAGCAGTACGGCGATCATCATCGGTTACGCGATGCCGGCGTTCCTGTTCGCGATGTTCCTGATCGTGGTGTTTGCCGGCGGTACGTCGCTGAACTGGTTTCCGGTGCGCGGACTGGTCTCGGACAACTTCGAATCACTGTCGACACTGGGCAAGATTGCCGACTATTTCTGGCACCTTGTTCTACCGGTGACTGCGCTGGTGATCGGCGGCTTTGCGACCTTGACAATCCTCACCAAGAACTCGTTTCTCAATGAAATCACCCGTCAGTACGTGGTCACCGCTCGCGCCAAAGGCCTGAGCGAACGCCGGGTGCTGTATGGTCATGTGTTTCGCAACGCGATGTTACTGGTGGTGTCGGGCATTCCCCAAGCCTTCATCAGTGTGTTCTTTGCCGGTTCGTTGCTGATCGAGGTGATTTTCTCCCTCGACGGCCTCGGGCGGATGAGCTACGAAGCTGCCGTGTCCCGGGACTACCCGGTGGTGTTTGGTTCGCTGTTCATCTTCACCCTGTTCGGCCTCCTGATAAAACTGATCGGCGACCTGTGCTACACGCTCGTCGATCCGCGCATCGACTTCGCAGCGAGGAATGCCTGATGTTCAAGCTCTCGCCTCTGGGACGGCGTCGTTTCGAACGTTTCAAGAAAAACCGCCGAGGCTGGTGGTCGCTATGGTTGTTCATTGGCCTGTTCGTGATCAGTCTCGGTGGCGAGCTGATCGCCAACGAAAAACCACTGGTCGTCAGCTATCAGGGCCAATGGTACTTCCCGGTGCTCAAGCGCCACACCGAACAGGAGTTCGGCGGCCAACTACCCTTTCAGGCTGATTACCGCAGCGACTACGTCCAGAATCTGATCCGCAAGGACGGTGGCTGGCTGCTGTTTCCGCCGATCCCGTTCAGTGAGGACACGCCGAACTACGACCTCAACAAACCGGCGCCGAGTCCACCGACTTCCGTCAACTGGCTGGGCACCGACGATCAGGCGCGGGACGTGCTGGCAAGGGTGATTTTCGGTGCGCGGGTATCGATCCTGTTCGCGCTGATGCTGACCTTCGTCAGCGCCTTGATCGGCATCGCGGCCGGCGCACTGCAAGGCTACTACGGTGGCTGGATCGACTTGCTCGGTCAGCGTCTGCTTGAAGTCTGGTCGGGGCTGCCGGTGCTGTACCTGCTGATCATTCTTTCGGGGTTCGTCGAACCGAATTTCTGGTGGCTTCTGGGAATCATGGCGTTGTTTTCCTGGCTGGCACTGGTGGACGTGGTACGCGCCGAGTTCCTGCGCGGGCGTAACCTGGAATACGTCAAGGCTGCACGGGCCCTGGGCCTGACCGACCGCAAGGTGATCTTCCGGCACATTCTGCCCAACGCAATGAATGCCACGCTGAGCTATCTGCCATTCATTCTGACCGGGGCGATTTCCACCCTGACTGCGCTGGATTTCCTCGGCTTCGGCATGCCCGCCGGCAGTGCATCGCTGGGCGAGTTGATCGGCCAGGGCAAACAGAACCTGCAGGCACCGTGGCTGGGATTGACGGCGTTTTTCACCCTCGCGCTGATTCTGTCCCTGCTGGTATTCATCGGCGAAGCATTGCGCGATGCCTTTGACCCGCGCTCATGAACGGATCCTTGATATGACTGACAACCTGATCGAAATCCGTGACCTCAGCGTCGCCTTCCATGGCCAGACCGTGGTGCGCAATCTGTGCCTGGACATCCGCCCCGGCGAGTGCCTGGCGCTGGTGGGCGAATCGGGCTCGGGCAAATCGGTAACGGCCCACTCGATCCTGCAACTGCTCCCGGATAGCGAAGCCCGAACCACCGGCAGCATTCGCTATCGCGGCAAGGAGTTGGTCGCTGCCGATCCCAAGACTTTGCGCGACCTGCGGGGCAACCGCATCGCCATGATCTTTCAGGAGCCGATGACCTCGCTCAACCCGCTGCATACCATTGAAAAGCAGATCGGCGAGACCCTGCTGCTGCATCGAGGCATGGGCGGTAAAGAAGCGCAGAAACGCATTCTTGAACTGCTTGAACTGGTGGGCATCCAGAAGCCGAAAGAACGACTGAAGGCTTACCCGCATCAGTTGTCCGGCGGCCAGCGACAGCGGGTCATGATCGCCATGGCCCTGGCCTGCGAACCGGAACTGTTGATCGCCGACGAGCCGACCACGGCCCTCGACGTCACCGTGCAGCGCAAGATCCTGGTGCTGCTCAAATCCCTGCAACAACGTCTCGGCATGTCGCTGCTGCTGATCAGCCATGACCTCAATCTGGTACGCAGCATTGCCCAGCGGGTTTGCGTGATGAAGGCCGGGGAAATCGTCGAGCAGGCACCTTGCGAAACGCTGTTTACCGAGCCGAAACACCCTTACAGCTGCGTGTTGCTCAATGCCGAACCGGAAGGCGAAGCGCTTCCCCGGGACGAACGAGAAAACGTGCTGGAAGTCGAAGACCTGCGGGTGGATTTCGTCGTCGGCGGCGGACTGTTCCAGCGCAAGCAATGCCTGCGCGCCGTGGACGGCATCAGCCTGAATATCCAGCGCGGCAAAACGTTGGGCATCGTCGGCGAGTCTGGCTCGGGCAAGTCAACGCTGGGTCAGGCGATCCTGCGCCTGCTCGACTCCGAAGGCAGCATCCGCTTTCAGGGCGAGTCCCTCGACGGCCTCAATCAGAAGCAATTGCGGCCGTGGCGCCGGCAGATGCAGGTGGTGTTTCAGGACCCGTTCGGCAGCCTCAGCCCGCGCATGTCGGTGGCGCAGATCATCAGCGAAGGGCTGGAGGTGCATTGCGAGTCCACCGCCGACGAGTGCGACACACAGGTGATCCGCGTGCTCAAGGAAGTCGGCCTCGACCCTGAAAGCCGTCATCGCTACCCCCACGAATTTTCCGGAGGCCAGCGTCAGCGCATCGCTATTGCCCGGGCACTGGTGCTCAAACCGGCGCTGATCCTGCTCGATGAGCCGACTTCGGCGCTGGATCGTACCGTGCAGAAACAAGTGGTCGCCCTGCTCCGCCAGCTTCAGGAAAAACATGGCCTGACGTACCTGTTCATCAGCCACGACCTGGCGGTGGTACGGGCATTGGCCCACGACATTATCGTGATCAAGGACGGCAAAGTGGTCGAACACGGCGCCAGCCATGACGTGTTCGACTCACCGCAGCACCCCTATACCAAAGAGCTGTTGGCAGCGGCGCATCCGGAGTAGGCATAATCGCGCCACCTGACTTCCGCCAATGGACGCCGCCATGAACACCACTGAAAGCCTCAAGGATTACCAACGGGTCCGCACCCTGGCGATCCGTTCGCTGTTCGAGATCATCGAGCAATCCAGTGAAGGCACGGTGATTGTCGACCGCGATGCGAACATCGTCTGGATGAACGAGCGCTATGCCCGGCGCTTCGGGCTCGACTCTGCGGCCGGGGCCATCGGCAAGCCCTGTGAAAGCGTGATTCCTGGCAGTCTTCTGCGTGAAGTGGTGCGCACGGGGCGACCGATACTTCTGGACATGCAGGACACGCCAAAAGAACCGCTGGTGGTGATGCGCCTGCCGATCCATGACGATGCCGGCGCGGTGATCGGCGCCATCGGTTTTGCCCTGTTCGATGAACTGCGCAGCTTGTCGCCGATGCTCAAGCGCTACCTGAGCATGCAGGAAGAACTCGCCTCGACCCGCTCGCTGCTGCGCGCAAGGCAAACCAAATACAACTTCGCCCACTTCATCGGCACCAGCGCTGCCAGCCTGGAGGTCAAGCGCCGTGCCCGGCGCAGCGCGAGTGCAGAGTCACCGGTTCTGCTGCTGGGCGAGACCGGCAGCGGCAAGGAGTTGCTGGCGCAGGCGATTCACGGCGCCTCGCCCCGGGCGCATAAAGCGTTCGTCAGCATCAACAGTGCGGCAATTCCGGAAGCGCTGCTCGAAGCCGAGTTTTTCGGCACTGCGCCCGGCGCCTTCACCGGTGCCGACCGCAAAGGCCGCACCGGCAAGTTGCAGATCGCTCAGGGCGGGACACTGTTTCTCGATGAGATCGGCGACATGCCTCTGCCGCTGCAAAGCAAATTGCTGCGGGTGTTGCAGGAAAAGGAGTTCGAACCTGTCGGCTCCAACGACGTGATCCAAAGCGATGTGCGGGTGATTGCCGCAACGTCGACGGACCTGGAAGCGGCGATCAAGCGCGGCGAGTTCCGAGCGGACCTGTATTACCGGCTCAACGTGCTGCCGATTCAGGTACCGCCGCTGCGTGAACGGCTGGACGATCTACCGGCCCTCAGTGAAGCGATTCTTGAAGAGTTGCGTAGTCAGCATGAACTCAATCGCGAAGCCCTGGAGCTGTTGGGTCAGCATGCCTGGCCGGGGAACATTCGCGAGTTGCGCAACGTGCTGGAGCGAGCAGCGTTGCTCAGTGATGACTTGATGCTGACGGCGGATGACATTCGTGCCGCGATTGGCACGTTTACTCCGGTTGAGCGAACCCTGGCGCCTCTGTCAGAACCGGCAACCAACGAGACCTTCAGTCAGGCTCGTGAGCGGTTTGACCGGCAGTTGATTCAATCCACTCTCGCGCAATGCGGGGGCAAGGTGATCGAGGCGGCTGAGCGGCTGGGACTGGGGCGCTCGACGCTATACAAGAAAATGATTGCGCTTGGAATCGTAGAGTCTCAATAAAGAGACAATATTCTCTAAATCAAGACTACATCGAAAGCTTCGCGAGCAAGCCCGCCCCCATAGGGGAATACGCTCAACTGTGTGAGCGGGCTTGCCCGCGAAAGCGTCCTCCCAGCTATAGAAATCTCTAAACAGAGACAAAACTTCGAAAAACCAGTGCCAAAACCAAACTAATTCCTTTTGTTTCAATCACTTAACCATCTGGCACAGTTCTCGCTATAGCCCCCTCCTGTACCCGTTCCACCCACAAAAATAACAATCGAAGGAGCACACCATGAGTGTGATCATCGCCTTGGCAGCCCTCTCGCTGCTGATGCTCGCGGCCTACCGTGGCTATAGCGTTATCCTTTTCGCCCCGATCGCCGCCCTCGGCGCCGTTCTGCTCACCGACCCGTCCGCCGTCGCCCCTGCTTTCACCGGGGTATTCATGGAGAAAATGGTCGGTTTCATCAAACTCTACTTTCCCGTGTTCCTGCTCGGCGCCGTGTTCGGCAAGCTGATCGAGCTGTCGGGCTTCTCCCGTTCGATTGTCGCAGCAGCGATTCGTCTGCTTGGCACGCGCCAGGCGATGCTAGTGATCGTTCTGGTCTGCGCCCTGCTTACCTACGGCGGCGTTTCGCTGTTCGTCGTCGTGTTCGCGGTCTACCCGTTCGCAGCGGAGATGTTCCGCCAGAGCAACATCCCCAAGCGCCTGATCCCGGCGACCATCGCCCTCGGCGCGTTTTCGTTCACCATGGACGCCTTGCCCGGCACACCACAGATCCAGAACATCATCCCCAGCACCTTCTTCAACACCACCGCATGGGCGGCGCCGTGGCTAGGTGTGATCGGCACGATTTTCGTGTTCTGCGCCGGCATGCTGTTCCTGCAGCGCCAACGCAACAAGGCTCAGCGTGCAGGCGAAGGCTACGGCACCGAACTGCGCAACGAACCTGAAACCGCCGAAGACCTGAAACTGCCAAATCCGTGGATCGCCCTGTCGCCGCTGCTGGCGGTGGGCATCATGAACCTGCTGTTCACCCAATGGATTCCGCAGTGGTACGGCAAGACCCACAGCCTCGCGCTGCCAGGCATGGCCGCACCGGTGACCACCGAAATCGCCAAGCTCACCGCGATCTGGGCGGTGCAAGCGGCTTTGCTGGTGGGCATCCTGATGGTGCTGGCATTCGGTTTTAAAGCGATCAAAAGCAAGCTCGCCGAGGGCAGTAAAAGCGCAGTCAGCGGCGCGCTGCTGGCGGCGATGAACACCGCGTCTGAATACGGTTTCGGCGCGGTCATCGCCTCTTTGCCGGGTTTTCTGGTGCTGGCCGACTGGCTCAAGAGCATTCCCAATCCGCTGGTCAACGAAGCGATCACCGTGACCCTGCTGGCCGGCATCACCGGTTCCGCCTCGGGCGGCATGAGCATCGCCCTGGCGGCAATGTCCGAACAGTTCATCAGCGCCGCCCACGCCGCCAACATTCCGCTGGAAGTGCTGCACCGGGTGGCTGCGATGGCCAGCGGCGGCATGGACACCCTGCCGCACAATGGCGCGGTGATCACGTTGCTGGCGGTCACCGGCCTGACCCACCGTGAGGCCTACAAGGACATTTTCTGTATTACGCTGATCAAGACCCTGGCGGTTTTCGTGGTAATCGGCACTTTCTACGCCACTGGCATTGTGTGAGGTATTCATGACGACTCTTTCTGGCAAGACCGCACTGGTCACCGGCTCCACCAGCGGCATCGGACTGGGCATTGCGCTCACGCTGGCCAAAGCCGGCGCCAACCTGATCCTAAACGGTTTTGGCGATGCCTCGAAGGTGATTGCCGAAGTCGAACAGTTCGGTGGCAAGGTCGGCCATCACCCGGCGGACGTCAGCGACCCGGCGCAGATCGCCGACATGATCGCCTACGCCGAGCGCGAGTTCGGCGGCGTGGACATTCTGGTCAACAACGCCGGTATCCAGCATGTCGCGGCGGTTGAGGAGTTTCCGGTGGAGCGTTGGGATTCGATCATCGCCATCAACCTGTCGTCGGTGTTTCACAGCACCCGCCTGAGCCTGCCGGGCATGCGCGCCAAGGGCTGGGGCCGGATCGTCAACATCGCCTCGGTGCACGGCCTGGTCGGATCCACCGGCAAGGCCGCCTATGTCGCGGCCAAGCATGGCGTGATCGGCCTGACCAAAGTGGTCGGCCTGGAAACCGCCGCCAGCAATGTCACCTGCAATGCGATTTGCCCGGGCTGGGTGTTGACGCCGCTGGTGCAGAAACAGATCGACGATCGCGCGGCCAAGGGTGTCGACCCGCAGCAGGCACAACACGATCTGTTGGCCGAGAAACAGCCGTCGCTGGAGTTCGTCACGCCTGCGCACCTCGGTGAACTGGTGTTGTTCCTGTGCAGCGAGGCCGGCAGCCAGGTGCGCGGCGCAGCGTGGAATATCGATGGCGGCTGGCTCGCTCAATAAGCGTGCAACTGATCGCTCCCGCTTTGCGGTGGGAGCCTTCTGACAAACAATAAGAGGCAAACCATGTCCGACATTCTCTGGCAGCCCGATGCCAAACGCATTGCCCGGTCCCGCATGGACGGCTTTCGGCGCTTCATCAATCAGCGCCACCACCTGAAGCTCGATGACTACCCCGCCCTGCATCAATGGTCCATCGACCAGCGCGAAGCGTTCTGGCAGGCGATCGTGGATTTCTTCGGTATCAGCTTTCACACCCAGCCTGACGCGGTCCTGCGCAAAGGCATGAAAATGCCCGGTGCCGAGTGGTTTCCCGGCGCTACGTTAAACTTCGCCGAACACCTGCTGAGTCGACGGGACGATGCCGTCGCTGTGATCGCCATCGCGGAAAACGGCCAGCGTGAACTGCTGACCTGGGCCGAACTGGCCCGGCAAGTCGCCGGGTTCCAGGCCAGCCTGCAAGCGGCCGGCGTCGTGCTCGGCGACCGGGTCGCAGCCTGCATGCCCAACACTTGGCAAACCCTGGTCGCGATGCTCGCAACCACCAGTCTTGGCGCAATCTGGTCGTGCTCGTCACCGGACTTCGGCACCCACGGCGTAATCGACCGCTTTGGTCAGATCGAACCGAAAGTACTGATCACCTGCGCCAGTTACCGTTACGCCGGCAAAGAGATCGACCAGACCGTCAAGATCAACGAAATCCTCCAGCAGCTGCCGTCCTTGCAACAGTTGATCATCGTGCCGTACGCACGCCCCAACGCCCATGCCACGGATTACCGGACGCTCGCCAACGTCACACTATGGGACGATTTCTATGAACCGGGCGATGAGCCGCAATTCGTCCCGGTGCCGTTCGATCATCCGCTGTATGTGCTGTATTCCAGCGGAACCACCGGCGTGCCGAAGTGCATCGTTCACAGTACGGGCGGCGTACTGCTGCAGCACGCCAAGGAGCACGGGTTGCATGTCGATTTGGGGCCCGGCGACCGCTTGTTCTACTACACCACCTGCGGCTGGATGATGTGGAACTGGCTGGTCTCGGCGCTGGCGGTCGGCAGCGCGGTGGTGCTCTATGACGGTTCACCGTTTTATCCGGACAACCAGCGATTGCTGGAGCTGCTCGATGACGAGCAGGTCAGCGTGTTCGGCACCAGCCCGAAATTTCTCGCGACCCTTGAAAGCAGCGGCATCAAGCCCCGTGAAAACCATGACCTGAGCCACCTGAAAACCTTGCTCTGCACAGGTTCTGCGTTGTCGCCGCAGAGTTATGATTTCGTCTATCGCGACTTCAAACCGGACGTTTGCCTGTCCTCAATGTCCGGCGGCACCGACATCGTGTCCTGCTTCGTCAACGGCAATCCGATGTCAGCGGTACGCCGTGGTGAAATCATGGGCAAGAGCCTGGGCATGGCGGTTGAAGTCTGGAACGACGCCGGGCAACCGGTTATCGGTGAGAAAGGCGAGCTGGTGTGTACCCGGCCATTTCCGGCGATGCCGATTGGACTGTGGAATGATCCGGACGGCGAGAAACTGCGCAAATCCTATTTCAGCCAGTTCCCCGGCGTCTGGGCCCAGGGTGACTACGCCGAACAACTGCCCCACGGCGGGATGCTGATTCACGGTCGCTCCGATGCCGTGCTCAACCCCGGCGGCGTTCGCATCGGCACAGCAGAAATTTACCGGCAAGTGGAGAAAGTCCCGCAAGTGCTGGACAGCGTCGCCATCGGCCAGCAGTGGCAGGACGATGTACGCGTGGTGCTGTTCGTGCGCCTAAAGGAAAGCGTAACCCTGGATGACGCACTGCAACAGCAGATCCGCCAAGTGATCCGCGCCAACACCACACCACGCCATGTACCGGCGAAGATCGTCGCCGTCACGGACATTCCGCGCACCATCAGCGGCAAGGTGGTGGAGCTGGCCGTGCGCAATGTGGTGCACGGTGAACCGGTGAAAAACACCGATGCGTTGGCCAATCCCGAGGCCCTGGAGCAATTTCGGGATCGGCCGGAGCTGATGACCTGATCGGAGGTCGTTTTGAATCAACCGAAAACCGACACGATCACACGGGTGTGTTCAACGTGATGATAACCGGGGCAACAATTGGCTTGCCGTCACTGGTGTCGACTGCACTGCCAAGAATCGCCATGTTGCGGTCATACGTAACTTTGTTGGAGTAAAGCTGACTGAATAACGACGTCGCCACAGCCAGAGAATCGGCATTTGCAAATGCCTTCTCAGGCTGATGGCATTCCGTGCCTTCCTCCGACACAGGCAAACAACCCAGGGCGATATTCAGCAATGGCGTCACGTCGAGTCGCTGCCCCCGGGTACTCTCGAACTCTGCATCGGTGGCATAGCCAATGTCATCGGTTTGGGCAGCCCCATGGAACAGCTCGTGAATCAGGTCATCAGCGACCACGTCATGGTTGAAGCCCAGACCTGTAAAGTGCCTGTTGAGGCTCTTGGTATAGATTTCAACAAAGGCAATACCCGCTTCATTACCTGAACCCGTGCTTTTCCAGCGTTTGTAACTGCCCACGTCGAACGCTGCAAGCACATCGTGTTCCTTCACCGCATCGAGCAAAATGTTACTCATCGAAAAACCGGCAAAGTCAAAGCGGATCAAGCGTAGATAGTTCACCAGACGATTAGTGGCAGCCGCCGAAGTATCGCCGAACATAATTTTCATTACCTTGCTGCAATCTTGTTTCAAGTCATGCCGCTGAAGGACTGCGATAGCATCGTCAATTTTCGCTCGGGCACGCGGCAGACTTTGTTCAATGAACCTGCGCGTGTAGCTCTCTGGCAAGGTTTTAGGTGAGTAAGGCAACCGCACAGGCGCTCGATACGAAAAACCAACCAGCGGCTTGCCCCATAAGTCGCCGCGACGATTCAAGGCAAACCAATTTTTATCTTCACGTGCGGCAAGCACTGCGATGTTGTCGCCAGTAGTGCCACGCGGCCGCCATGTGCCAAGCCCGAATTGCGTACTACGGGAGTTGTCGATCAAGTCAAAGGATTGTCGACTATCGCTCAGCGTGCGCAGTTGTTTCCGCGCTACGGTAATAAGCTCGTGGGTATTTTTATTGAACCGCAACAAGCCTTTGTGCACGAGTTTCCCACTTGACTGCAGGCCCGACGGCACACCGTCGAACGGATTGAAAAGGGAAATCGCCGAGGTGAAAGCCAACCTGGAAAAACGCGCCGCTTTTGATGTCGTGGAAATGGCCTTGGCAGAAATACTCAACGCTTTCGAACTGGCTCCCGCCGCCGTTCCTACAAGACCGATACCGTCCATCAGACAACCGTAGACGCCATCTACCACCTTGTCATGTTCACCGGATGCGACGTCCTGAATACATTTCTTGAACGGTACAATCAGGTCGATGAAATAGGTGAGCAGTTGTTCCCCCTGCTCTTGAGAACTTTCAAGTGGCGTCGGAATGCGCACCAGTTCTCTAAGTTCTCCGGCATCCAGGAATGGGCGGTTTTTGACGATGAAGTCGGCGATACGTGCGATGTTCGGATCGTTGAAGCGTTGATATAAACCCTGCTTGGGGTTTGCAGATGCAGCGGGCTCCGGCAGCAAACCAAAGTTATCGATGATCGCCAAGCTGGTGGTAATAGCAGAATCCGGAGCTGCTGCGTGGGTGTAGCATTTCACATTGAGCGGCAGGCTTTGCGGATAAGTCAGCGTCAGTTGTGTAGTCAAATCCGCCGGACGGCTAATCCGTGAACGCTGTTCGAGTTTTCGCTCGCGAATGATCAAGCTGCCCAGAGCGTCGTTTTTCCGGAACTCTCCACGTGAGGTAAACAGTTCATAGCAAATGAAGACACCGTTATGAGAAGCACACATCACGAGTCCGAAGCGCCCGGTTGCAGCGTCTCTGCTTTGCTGTGTTTCTCTTCCCTGAGTGAAATCGAATGGGCCACCGATACGACGGCTAACATAGTAAATCGATGATTCGCGTACTGTTAGAAAGCTTATCTGCGCATTCATGAATACTTTCAGATCCGGTGCGGGCATCTGCGCCAACGCCAGTTTCACTGTCGACAACATGGCGCTGTTGAGTTCCGTCAAATGCACGGCCAACTGACGATCCATCTCCTCGTCACAGGAAGTGAGTTTCAGCAATTTTGGGTAACGCGTATACAGACTGATACCCGACGGGTTGTAATTGATGGCCGGCTTGGGCACCCCGTTAGTCACCAGGCGTACGGTGCGCCTGTCCCACTTGCCAGTGACCAGATCGCCCGACTGATGCAGATCGACCATAGACATGACTTGCTGCCCCCCCAGCAACGAGAGCGCCTTTTCATCCAGGGTGTCACAACCCGGTGCCGCCACTTTCAAAGCCGCTCGGGCGATGTCTGCCCTGGAAGGTAATGGCGTCGAAAATGCACTAGCTATCTGGGCAAGTTGATCCGAGTGTTGTTCGAACGCTTCGATCGCACGTCGGGTAGTCGCCTCTTCTGCTTGATCGAATTCAGTGCTTGTCACAATCCGGTTAAGCAGTGCCCAATCGACGATCGGGTCAATCATGGCCAGATCCCATAGATGTTTTTGCGCCTCACTGACCGGTTCAAGGTCCACATAGGCCATGATCTGCGAGTAACTCAGTACTCGCGACGCACCGGTTTTCACCGCTTCCACCAGTGCTACGGCACGACATAGCTTCACCCATGCAATCGATCCGAGTGTGACTGAAGCCGGGACCTCACGAACCAGAAACTCCGGCGCCGTCCTCGACAGGAGCAAGTGCGTTACCAGCGGCCCCCAACGTCGATCAAGCCAGTCACTGCCCGCAAGATAATCGGTGAGCAACACGCGCACAGCCGACGGATGCCAATCAACAAAGGACGGCGCATACAAGTCAAACGATTGAATGTGCCTACGTTTATGGCTATGGCCGACCCACGGGGCTATATCGAGCAATATGGAGGTTATCAAGAACTGCTGCAGAACAGTGTCGGAGAAAGTCCCTTGTTCGTTCTCTTTAAACCAGCCCAATTCTCGCAAGCATTTCTCCGCAAACGCCCGGGGGAAGGCGTGACGAACATATTCGGCAATGCGCTGATTGGCATTTTCATTGGACACCGGAGCGCGTCCGGTCTCGATATAAAAGGCAGTCAACATTTTGTACGGTGGCAAGAATTTTGTTTTCGCCTGACGAATCTCCGCAAATTGCTCATCCGACAGTGTGACCAAGACCTGACCGTCGCTCTCGAAATGTTCCCAGTAGTTTTCAGGCTCTTCTACTTGCGGATCAAACTTCAATATTTCGATAAAATTCCTGACTTGCGCATTTTTTCTCGGCAAGTCGATTTCATGGAACCTGAACCACTGTTCAAGCGTGACATCGTGATTGGTCCATATATACCCCCCTGCCGTGCGGGCCACATCTGCAATCACTTTGATTGTTGATTGAATCTCTTCACTGTGATCGAAGTGGTCTGCCGCAACCAGATCCACCCAACCTCTATCTTCGTCGAAAACCTCCATCTTGCCGTCTGCAGTTACACAAAACAAACCCTCATGATCGCGTACGCCCTCCCGAATAAGTGCCCCGAATACCGCTCCGAGCTTCTCCAGATTATTGAACAAGAGCATGCCAGGGTTATAAATCTCGAACAGCGACGACCCTGCTTTTAACTTCACATCATAGTCAAACCAGTAAATATCCTGATCATCTGAAAAACTGGTCAGCACGACGTCCAGTTGTTGCAGTACTTCGCGGCATTCGTCTGCATCGCCCTGAGACCTTTTTTTCCACTCGGCAAGCGCAATGGTCGACGACCGGAACAACTTGTTTCTTTTAGCGACAGACATTAAAAAACCTCATCAAGTTAAGTGCTGAATCCTCAGCTCGATGATGTTTTACTGTTCCCCAGGCATACGATCCAGTGCAAAAATATTAAACACCATTACCAATAGCCACCCTTACACACAAACAGCATGCAAACTCACTCTATCAACCCCCACTCTCCCGGAGTTGCATCCGGATCATTATTCGGATCTGCGACAAGCTTGATTCGTAACTTTAGATTATTGGCTGAATCAGCGTTCTTCAATGCCTCCTGCTTACTTACGACCCCCTGCGAAACCAAATTGAACAAGGCACCATCAAAAGTTTGCATGCCAAGTTCCGTAGATTTTTCCATGATGGATTTGAGCTCTTCGAACTCGCCACGCCGGACAAAATCAGTGATCGTTGGCGTGCCCAGCAGCACCTCCACGACCGCGCGTCTTTGTCCATCAACCGTACGCACCAGACGTTGAGAAATGCATGCTTTCAAGTTGCCGCCCAGCGCCTGCAACAACTGCGATCGGCGTTCTTCCGAAAACATGTTGATGATCCGATCCAGTGCCTGATTGGCGTTATTGGCATGCAACGTGGACAACACCAGATGCCCCGTCTCGGCAAAGGCCAGCGCATGCTCCATGGTTTCGCGGTCGCGAATCTCGCCGATCAGTACGACGTCTGGCGCCTGGCGCAGGGTGTTCTTCAGCGCGGCATGAAAACTGCGGGTGTCGACACCGACTTCACGCTGATTGATGATTGATTGCTGATGTCGATGGATATATTCAATCGGATCTTCGATTGTGACGATGTGCCCGCGGCTATGACGATTGCGATGGTCGATCAGCGCCGCCAGCGACGTGGACTTGCCCGAGTCGGTAGCGCCGACGAACAGTATCAGCCCCTGCTTGAGCATGACCGTTTCGAGCAGTACCGGCGGCAGTTTCAGGTCTTCAAATCGCGGGATGTCGAGTTTGACGTTGCGGATCACGATCGACACGTCATTGCGCTGCTTGAAGATGTTGACCCGGAAACGACCGATCCCTGTTCGGGAAATCGCCAGGTTCATTTCCAGATCACGGTCGAACTCCCGGCGCTGTTCGGCGTCCATCAGGGACGCGGCGACGGTTGCCACTTCGCCGGGCTTGAACGACTGCTCGCTCAAAGGTGTCAGCACGCCGTCAAACCGCGCACTGGGCGGCGCCCCCGTGGACAGGAACAGATCCGAACCGTGGCGGCTCACCAGTTGTTTGAGCAGTGCGTCGATTTCCATGGCCAAAAACACCTGCGAAGCTTTCAAGGAACTTAAGACCGTGCGTCGTGACGCGACGGGCCTTACAGCGTCTACCGCACTAGGATAGTAGACGCCGCCTCACCGACCGATGCTCAGGACTGATGTGATGAACGCTGTACCGAACACCAACGACGCCCAGGCATTGATCGCCCGCACCGACTGGAGCCGCAGCCCGCTCGGCAGCGCCGATAGTTGGCCGCAGAGCCTGCGGACCGCGGTTGACATCGTGATTCATTCGCCGATGCCGATGCTGTTGCTGTGGGGCCCGCAGCTCACCCAGATCTACAACAACGGCTTCGCACTACTGGCCGGCAGCAAGCATCCCCACGCTTTCGGACAGCCGGCGCACCAGATATGGCCGGAACTTCGAGACTTTACCGACCCGATTTACAGCGCCGTCCTACAAGGCCAGGTGCGAACCTACAGCGAACGGCGCTTTACCCTGCAACGGGACGGTAAGGAATCCGACTTCTGGCTGGACCTGACCTACAGCCCGATACGTGACGAAAGCGCGCAAGTGTCCGGCATTCTGGTCACTGCAATCGAAACCAATGAGCGCCGACGCATCGCCCTGGAACTCCAGCAGCGTTCCGAAGACAGCCTCAAGGCCCAGCGCGAAAGCGAAGAGCGCCTGCAGCTGGCGCTGGCGGCTACCGATGCGGTTGGCACCTGGGACTGGGACATTGGTGAAGATCGCTTCATTGCCGATGCACATTTCGCCCAGTTGCATGGCGTCGACCCGGCGCGGGCCAGCCAGTTGCCCATCAGTGAATATCTGCACGGCGTGCACCCGGAAGACCGCGCGCTGATCGCCCGCAGCATCAAGCATTGCATCACCCATGGCACCGAATACGCCGAGGAATATCGTTTGTTGCAGGCCAATGGCGACGTGCGCTGGGTCTTCGCTCGCGGGCGCTGCTACAAGGATCACCACGGACGGCCGATGCGTTTTCTCGGCGCTGCGCTGGACCTGACCGAGCGCAAGCACACCGAGCAGGCCCTGCGCCAAAGCCAGACCGAGCTGCAACTGATCATCAACGCGATGCCGATCCTGATCAGCTATGTCGACCGCGAAGAACGCTTTCGCCTGAACAACGCCGCGTACCTGGACTGGTACGGGTTGACCCCGCAAGAGCTGTACGGTCGAACGATCCGCGAAGTGATCGGCGAAGAGT
Source organism: Pseudomonas sp. stari2 (assembly GCF_040760005.1). Lineage (NCBI taxonomy): Bacteria > Pseudomonadati > Pseudomonadota > Gammaproteobacteria > Pseudomonadales > Pseudomonadaceae > Pseudomonas > Pseudomonas sp. Stari2. The sequence continues at coordinate 3,156,429 of NZ_CP099760.1, read as the reverse complement.
CCTACTTTCTGCGCGCTCCGTACATCGCCGAGGCCCTCGCCGGTCGGCCCTGTTCATTCAGCCTTTACACGCCCCATCGCGATGGCAGTCAGCGCCACGCCCTGATGAACTACCTGCCACGCCACGGCCCGGATGGCGCGGTGAACGGTTTCTACATCTTCGTGATCGACGAGACCGAACGCAAAAAGACCGAAGAAGCCTTGCGCAACCTCAATGAAACCCTTGAGGAACGCGTCAGCGCGCGTACCGAGCAACTGGCCCAGGCCAACCAGCGCCTGCAGAACGAAATGTTCGAACGCGAACGTGCCGAAGATGCCCTGCGCCATGCGCAGAAAATGGAAGCGGTCGGTCAGCTCACCGGCGGCATCGCCCATGACTTCAACAACATGCTGACCGGAATCATCGGCAGTCTCGACCTGATGCAGCGCTATATCGCCAGTGGCCGTACTGATGAAATCGGTCGATTCACCGATGCCGCGGTGTCATCGGCCAATCGCGCCGCTGCTTTGACTCACCGCTTGCTGGCGTTCTCCCGGCGCCAGTCGCTGGATCGCAAGACCCTCAACGTCAATGAACTGATCCATTCGCTGGAGGACCTGATCCGCCGCACCAAAGGCGACCCGATCGAACTGACCTTGCGCCTGGCCGACAACGTCTGGCCCGTCAGCACCGATGTGAGCCAATTGGAAAACGCCCTGCTCAACCTGGTGATCAACGCCCGCGACGCCATGCCGGATGGCGGCGAACTGCTGATCGAAACGGCCAACGTCTACCTCGACGGCAACGACATCACCACCCTCGAACCGGTCAAGGCCGGTGATTACCTGATGCTGGCGGTGAGCGACAACGGCACCGGCATGACGCCGTCGGTGCGTTCGAAAGCGTTCGACCCGTTCTTCACCACCAAACCGATCGGCCAGGGCACCGGGCTCGGGCTGTCGATGATTTACGGTTTTGCCCAACAAACCGGCGGGCACGTCAGCCTCGACAGCCTGCCGGGTCAGGGCACCTGTGTGCGCCTGTACTTGCCTCGCCTGCATTCTCTGGTGGCGGAGCCGGCCGTGGCCGAGACGGAAACGCAGGCCCCCGCTGTCGCCACCGGCGAAACCGTGGTGGTGGTCGAGGACGATCCGGCGGTGCGCATGTTGGTCATGGACCTGCTCAAGGAGCTGGGTTATCGCGCCCATGAAGCCGAAGACGCCAAGGGTGCTCTGCCATTGCTCGAATCAGATCTGCGGGTGGATCTGCTGGTGACCGACGTCGGCCTGCCAGGCATGAACGGCCGGCAAATGGCGGAGATCGCTCGCCAGCATCGTCCGGGGCTCAAAGTGTTGTTCATGACCGGTTATGCGCAGAAAGCCGCCGAGCGTCAGGGCTTTCTCGAGGACGGCATGGACATGGTCGCCAAGCCGTTTTCCATCGAACAGCTGGCCGGCAAGATCCGCGCGATGTTCAGCCAAACCCCGTGACTTGAGGCATAATCCGCGCCCCGCCGTCACCCCGCTACAGGTATTGCACGATGAAAGCCCAAGCCCGCCACATTCTGGTCAAGACTGCCGATGAGGCTGAAAAACTCAAACAACGCATCGCCAACGGTGAAGCGTTCGATGTGCTGGCGAAGAAGTTTTCGACCTGCCCGTCCGGCAAGCGCGGCGGCGATCTGGGTGAAGTGCGGCCGGGACAGATGGTCGGAGCGATCGACGCGGTGATCTTCAAGAAACCGCTGCGCACCGTGCACGGACCGATCAAGAGCAAGTTCGGCTATCACCTGGTGCAGGTGTTTTTCCGCGATTGATCCAGTGCCCCGAAGGTGCAGCTTCGGCAGCACCTTCGGGGATCGGATTCACTCCCTGGGGATCAGTGCTCCGGGCACTTGGATCACCCGACTCGCCAACCGGTGCCCTGCCTCTGCCGCTTGCGCAGGGCTTGCCCCCGACAAGCGACTGGCCAGATACGCCGCACTGAACGAATCCCCCGCCGCCGTGGTGTCCACCACCTTCTCGACCTTCTGTGCCGGAACTTCAAACGCTTCCCCGTCGCAACGGATCAGACAGGCTTCGGCACCACGCTTGAGCACCACTTCCGGTGTGCCGATCTGCGCATACGCCTCAAACACCGCCTCACAGTCCTCGAAATGGAACAGCGCCTGCTCGTCGTCCACTGTCAGCAACGCCAGATCGACATGCGGCAACACGCTGCGATACGCCACCCGTGCCTCTTCCACCGAGGCCCACAGCCGTGGCCGGTAATTGTTGTCGAAAACGATCCGTGCATCGCGCTGGCGGGCTTCGATCAAGGTCTGGATCAGTTTTTCCCGGCCCTGCGCGCCGAGCACTGCCAACGTGATACCGCTGAAATACAGCACGTCGTAGTCTGGCAACGCCCTCAGAATCGGTGCGGCGGCTGGTGTCGTGAAGCAATCGCGCACAGCGGCTTCGTTGCGCCAGTAAAGGAAGCGGCGCTCCCCGGTAGCGTCGGTCTGGATGCAATACAATCCCGGCAAACGACCGGGCAAGCGTTGGACGAGGTCCAGTCCAATATTTTCGGCGGCCCAACTGCGGCACATTGCATCACTGAAACTGTCGTCGCCCAGCGCAGTGACGTAATCGACCTGCGCCTTGTCACCCATGGCGCGGGACAGATAGACCGCCGTGTTCAGCGTGTCACCGCCAAAGCTCTGTTGCAGGCTGCCATCGGCACGTTGCTGAAGTTCGATCATGCATTCGCCGATCAGAGCGATGCGCGGTGTGTTCGGACCCAATGGACTGAGCGTGTTCATCAGAAACAGGTTTCCATGGTTTCGATCACCGACAGCTGCTCGTCCACCAGCAGCCCGACCCGCCACTTGTCGAAGGTCAGGCATGGGTGGGAAGTGCCAAAGGAAATGATGTCGCCGACACGCAATTCCACGCCCGGCGCCACGGTCATGAACGCGTGCTGGTCCATCACTGCCGTGACCTTGCAGGCACCGACATCCTCGCCTACCGCTGGCACCACACCGGCCTTGTAACGCTGCAACGGCACCGGCATCCCGGCATCGAACGCCACGTCACGCTTGCCCAAGGCAATCACGGCAAACCCCGGCTCCGGCATCGACTGCACGTGAGCCCAGACTTCCAGCGCCGGACGCAAGCCTTCGTGCAGGTCGCTGCGACGGTCGAGCACGCAGCACTGGGCCTCTTTGTAGATGCCATGGTCGTGAGCCACGTAGCTGCCGGGACGCAACACGCTGAGGAAACGCCCGCCAGCGTTCTGCGCTTCGAACGATTCGGCGATCAAGTCGTACCAGGCCGAACCCGATGCAGTGATGATCGGTTTGGCGATGACGAACGCGCCGCTGTCCTGCAACTGCACCGCCAGACGCACCAGCGAGGCGGCGAATTCACGGATGCCGCTGACGGCGTGATCGCCATGGATCACGCCTTCGTAACCCTCGATACCGGTCAGCGCCAGTGCCGGTTGCGCACCGATGGCCTTGGCCAGTTCGATGACTTCCTGCTCGCTACGGCAACCGCAACGGCCGCCGACCACGCCGTACTCGATCATCACGTTCAGGCGTACGCCGCGTGACGCGAAATAGGCGCCCAGATCGGCGACGTTGTCCGGGTGATCGACCATGCAATAGAAATCGAAGCCCGAATCGGCCGCCAGCAGGTCGGCAATCAACGCCATGTTCGGCGTGCCGACCAGTTGGTTGGCCATCAGCACCCGGCGCACGCCGTGGGCGTAAGCGGCGCGAGTCTGGGTGGCGCTGGCCAGGGTGATACCCCAGGCGCCGGCGTCGAGCTGACGACGAAACAACGCCGGGGTCATGCTGGTCTTGCCGTGGGGCGCGAGTTCGGCGCCACTGTCGCTGACAAACTTTTGCATCCAGCGGATGTTGTGCTCCAACGCTTCGCGGTGCAGCACCAGCGCCGGCAGGCTGATGTCACGCACCAGTTGCGCGCCAATGGCGGCATCACCCTTTTCCACGGCAGCAGTGTTGTTGGCAGTCGTCATGGTCGAACTCCTCACGATCGCGTCCGCTGGCGGGCGCAGTTATTCGTTGATACGCCGGGCGAGGCTGTTGGCGCTCTCGATCAGAACCCGGCGATAGTCGTTGTAGTTGGTCTTGGCATCGGCGCGCGGAGCGACGATACACAGGGTGCAGATGGCCACGCCGCTCGGGTCTTTGACCGGCGCGGCGAAGCAATGGGTAAAGGTGTCGGCAACACTGTCGAACGAGAAGAAACCGTCGATGCCGGCCTGACGGATTTCCGCCAGAAACGTCTCCATCGGCAGGCGTTCGCCATCGGGCAAAATGAAATCGTCGGGGTCGATCAGGTCGCTGATTTGCTGGTCACTCAAATGCGCCAGCAGCAAGCGCCCGGAGGCAGTCCACGGGATCGGCGCGTTTTCGCCGATATCGGAAGAAATGCGGAAATGCCGCTCGCCCTCCTTCATCAGCGCCACCGTGTATTTGCGCCCGTTGAGCAGGCACATCTGCGCGGTTTCCCGGGTCTGGCTGACGATCTCCTGCAACGCGTGATCGGCCTCGCGACTGAGGTCGAAATGCCGCAAGTGCGCCTGGCCGAGGAAATACAGCTGACGACCGAGATAGACGTGACCGTCCTTGCCCACCGGCTCCAGAATCCGCCGTTCGAGCAACGAGGCCACCAGTTCGTAGACCGTGGATTTCGGGCTGCCGATGCCGTTGGCGATGTCGTTCGGACGCAGTGGCTGGCCGATCTCCTTGAGGAAATCGAGGATATCGAACGCCCGGTCCAGACCGCGTGCCCGGCGCTTGATGGTGTCTTCGGTCATTTCAGTGGTTCCCATTCAAAGTGCCGGGAGTTTATCGCGAAAGATCGTTCCCATGCCTTGCGCGGGAACGGTCAATACTCAGGCCTTTTTCTTGTACGCGATGCAGTCGATCTCGACCTTGCAGTCCACCATCATGCTCGCCTGCACACAGGCCCGGGCCGGTGCGTGTTCAGGCTTGAAGTACTCGCCGAAGACCTTGTTGAAACTCGTGAAGTCCCGTGGATCGTCCAGCCACACCCCGGCACGTACCACATCCTCTAGCCCATAGCCGGCCTCTTCAAGAATCGCGATCAGGTTCTTCATGGTCTGGTGAGTCTGTTCGACGATGCCGCCCACGATGATCTCGCCATCCACCGCCGGCACCTGACCGGAAACGTGCAGCCAGCCATCCGCTTCAACGGCGCGGGCAAATGGGCGCGGCTGGCCGCCGGCGGCGGTGCTGCCGGTTCCGTAACGCGTAATGCTCATGGGTGTTTCTCCTGATTGAAAAAGTGAAAAGTCAGAACCGCGTGCTTTTGAGAAATTCCGCCAGCCGCGACGATTGAGGACGCTCGAACAGTTCCTTGGGAGGCCCCTGCTCTTCGATGCGCCCCTGATTCATGAAAACGATCTTGTCCGAGACCTCAAAGGCAAAACGCATTTCGTGGGTCACCAGCAACATGGTCATGCCGTCTTCGGCCAGGCCCTTGATCACGTTCAGCACTTCGCCGACCAGTTCCGGGTCAAGGGCCGAGGTGACTTCGTCGAACAGCATCAGGCTCGGGTTCATCGCAATCGCCCGGGCAATCGCCACGCGCTGTTGCTGACCACCGGACAACTGGCCGGGAAAGTGATTGCGCCGCTCCAGCAGGCCGACCCGCTCCAGCCATTTTTCGGCCAGGACCACGGCTTCGTCCTTGTGCATCTTTTTGACTTTCAGCAGGCCGAGCGTGACGTTCTGCAACGCGGTGAGGTGCGGGAACAGATTGAATTGCTGGAACGCCATGCCGGTCATCGCCCGATGGCGCGCGATGACTTTTTCCGGGTGGCGCACGCGTTTGCCGCTGACCTCGTCATAACCGATGGATTCGCCGTCGAGCAGGATCTGCCCGCCCTGGAACTCCTCCAGCATGTTCACGCAGCGCAGCAGCGTGGTCTTGCCCGAGCCGCTGGAGCCGATCAGGGTCACCACGTTGCCGCGCTGCATGCTCAGGTCGACGCCCTTGAGCACTTCGACCGCACCGTATTGTTTGTGCAGGCCACGGATATCCAGCAGCGGCTGGCCGTTCTGGACGTTGGAAACTTGAGCTTGAGTCATGGCAGGGCCACCCGCTTTTCAATGTGCCGGCCGAGTAATTCGATGCCGTAGTTGATGACGAAGAACAGAAAACCGGCGAACAGATAAAACTCCAGGGTCATGAACGTCCGGGCGATGATCTGCTGGGTACTGAGCAACAGTTCGGCCACGCCGATCACCGACAGCAAGGTCGAGGCCTTGACGATTTCCGTGGACGAATTGACCCAGGTCGGCAGGATCTGCCGCAGCGCCTGAGGCAAGAGCACGTAACCGAGGGACTGATAGAACGTCAGACCGATCGCCTTGCCCGCCTCCATCTGCCCGCGTGGCAAAGCCTGCAACGCACCGCGCACGATCTCGGCAACGTGGGAGCCGCAAAACAGCGTCAGACCCAGGGCACCCGCCTGAAACGCGCTGATCTGCCAACCAAGCGCCGGCGCCATGTAGAAGCAGGCCAGCACCAGCACAAACACCGGGGTGCCGCGAATCAGGTCGACATAAAAGCGGAACGGCGCGCGCATCCAGAACTTGCCATAGGTCAGCACCAGCCCGGCAAATACGCCGATAACCGTGCCGAACAGAATGGCCAGCGCCGACACCTGCACGCTGGTCAGAAAGCCTTGCCACAAGGCTTCGCGGGCAATCCACAACTCATGCAACCAGCTGGGGGATTCGTACATCGCAGCCTCCTATCGGCGGATCGCCAGACGCTGCTCGAGGTAACGCAGCAGCATGGCAATGAGGTAACAGGCCGCGACATACAACGCCGTGGTCACCAGCCAGGTTTCAATCACCCGGTAGCTTTCGACGTTGATCTTGCGCGCGTAATAGGTCAGCTCCGGCACCGCGATCGCGGCAGCCAGCGAGGTGTCCTTGAACAGCGAAATGAAGTTGTTCGACAGGGCCGGCAGCACGTTGCGCAACATCACCGGCACGGTGACGTAGGCCTTCACCTGCCACTCGCCCAGACCAATCGCCAGCCCCGCTTCACGCTGGCCCTTGGGAATGCTCAACAAGCCGCCGCGGAACACTTCCGTCAGGTACGCCCCGGCATACAGCGACAGCGTGATGATGAACGAAGGGATCTTGTCCAGCCGGATCCCCAGACTCGGCAACGCAAAGTAGATCAACAGAATCAACACCAGAATCGGCGTGTTACGGATCACCGTCACATACACCGATGCGAGCACCCGCAAGGCGCGATGCTTCGATAGCAAGGCAAACGCCATCAGCAGGCCGATCACGCAGCCGATGGCGATCGACACCAGCGCCAGTTCGAGGCCCAGACCGAGCCCCGCCAGCAAGGTGTCGAAATCGCGCCACACGGCGGCAAAGTTCAACTGATAGTTCATGGTCGGCAGTACCTTGAGCGGGGCACGTCAGGGCGCCCCACTCTCACGGGATCATTTGAATTCGACAGGGAAACCGATGGCGGGCGATGGCAGATCCACGCCGAACCATTGCTTGAACGATGCCGCGTAAGTCGGGAATTCAACGCCGGTCATGGCTTCATGCAGGGTGGTGTTGACGAAGTTCAGCCAGTCTTGATCGCCACGTTTTACGGCACAGGCATAGGTCTGCGGACTCCAGGCATACGTCGGGCTGCGGTAGCGGCCAGGGTTCTGCACCATCAGGTATTTGACCGAAGACTGGTCGGTGGCGGCGGCATCGGCGCGGCCGGAGTTTACGGCCTGATACATCAGATCAACGCTGTCGTACTGATCGACCTTGGCCTTGGGCAGTGCCTGGTGCACCAGCTCTTCGGCGTACACGTTTTGCAGAACGGCCACGGTCACGCTGTCGCCCGCGGCCTGCAGATCTTCGATTTCCTTGTACTTGCTGTTGTTCGGCAACAGCAGGCCGACGCCTTCGCGGTAGTACGGCAGGGTGAACGCCACTTGCTGCGCACGGCTGGCGGTGACGGTGATGAACTGGCAGCTCATGTCGACCTTGTCGGTCAGCAGGTTGGGAATCCGCGCATCGGACGACTGCACCACGAACTCGACCTTGCTTGGGTCATTGAACAGACCTTTGGCCACCATCCTGGCGATGTCGATATCAAAGCCCTGCAACTTGCCGTCCGCGCCCTGGAAGTGCCACGGCGCGTTGGTGCTGCCGGTCCCCACGATCAGTTTTCCACGGGCCAGGACGCTGTCGAGCTTGCTGTCGGCCGCCTGGGCCATACCCATGACAGCGGACGAAGCCGCGAGAACAAAAACACACGCTTTCAACAAGGAAGGTCGGCGATGCATGGCAAGCACTCCAGAGGGTTGTTTATTCCGTTATACCGGAACTTGGTTTGTTACTACGGAATAGACAGCAGAAAGTGTGCCACAGGATTCGAGGGGAATCTGCAATGGAATGAAAAGTGTGCTGAATCAGAGGGATGCGAATAGTGCTGGAAACGGTGTTACGCCAAGTGACGTAGATGTCGCGCTACCGTTGGCTACACACACGGGTATTCGGGCCACATTTCAGTGCGCACGGCACAAAATGGCGCATACCACACCTGTCAACTCTGACAGTAGCTCGATCCCCTTTCCCTCCGATAACGTCTTTCAATCCCCGGAAAGAAAACGGAGGTTGTTATGAGCGCTTCAATATCCTTCTCGGAGCTGCCAGCCACCTACCGCAAAACCCTGAAGACCTGGCGCCCGGTGATCCTGTATTTCGCCAATGAACACTGCCCCGCCTGTGAGTGGGCTGGGCCGATCTTTCGCCATGTAGCCGAGCCCTATCGGCAACGGGGAAATATCTACATGCTCAATACCCGCGACTGCCCCCGCCACCCACTGGTCACAGGGACACCAACGGTACTGTTCTACAAGAACGGAAAACTCTTGAAAAAACTCAAGGGCATCGGCACCGAAGAAACCCTGGAGCGGGACTTTGCCCAACACATCGGCAAGGTCAAGGCGCCGGCCGTTCACAGCAAACCAAGGCACGATCTGCCATGGCTGCGCCACACCCTACGCACCTTGCGCACCATCCCCGACAGCCGCCAACGGAACTTTTCCTGAAAGTGCCACCTAAGAGCCATCAAGTAATGGCACTTTCGTTCCAATTGATCTGTAACAACTAGCCTCGAGGCCGGATTGGACAAGCTCCCATCCGGCTGCTTTCCTTTATTTCTCAGAAAGAGATAGGTGCTGTTGGCCATCGGCCGCGGCCTTGCTTCGTCCCAGGAGGGGTCAATGTCCTTTAACGTCATGATGGTTTTCGGTACTCGCCCGGAGGCCATCAAAATGGCCCCTTTGGCCCGGGTTCTGCGTCAGTGGCCCGACATCAAACTCAATATCTGCTCGACTGGCCAGCATCGGGAGATGCTCAAGCAAGTGCTCGACGCGTTCGAACTGACGGTCGATGAAGACCTGCAAGTCATGACCCAGGGCCAGACCCTCAACGGTCTCTCGCAACATCTTCTTGCACAACTCGATCAGGCCTACGAACGGGTCAAACCGGACATCGTGCTGGTGCATGGCGACACCACCACCAGTTTCATCGCCGCCCTCGCCGCGTTCAATCGCCAGTTGCCGATTGGCCACGTCGAGGCCGGTTTGCGCACTGGCAATTTGCGCGCGCCCTGGCCGGAAGAAGCCAACCGGCGTCTGACCGGAGTGATCGCCGACCTGCACTTTCCGCCGACCGGCAAGGCCGAAGCCAACCTGCTGCGCGAAGGCGTACCGCAGGACAACATCGAAATCACCGGCAATACCGTGATCGATGCGCTGCTGTGGATGCGCACGCACCAGCAGCAAAGCCAGTGGCGTCCGACAGCCGATTCCCCCTTGTCAGTGCTCGACGACAACCGTCGCATGGTGTTGATCACGGGGCATCGCCGGGAAAACCTCGGCGACGGTTTCCAGAACATCTGCCAGGCCCTGGCCGACCTCGCCCTGCGCTACCCGGATGTGCAATTTGTCTATCCGGTACACCTCAACCCGCAGGTGCAGAATGCGGTGTACGGCATGCTCGCCGACAAACCCAACATCTATCTGGTCGCCCCTCAGGATTACCCGAACTTCGTCTGGCTGATGGGTCGTGCGCACTTCATCCTGACCGACTCCGGCGGCGTCCAGGAGGAAGCGCCAGCCATCGGCAAACCGTTGCTGGTATTACGTGACGTCACCGAACGCCCCTCCGTGCTTGAGGGTGGCACCGTGTTGCTGGTGGGCACCGACACCGCGAAGATCGTCAAGGAAGCCAGTCAGTTGCTCGATGACGAAGCAACCTACCAACGCATGAGCCGCGTCCACAGCCCGTACGGTGACGGCCACGCCAGTGAACGCATTGCAAAACGCCTCCACGCCTGGCTGAGCGCACGCTCGGCGGCGGGTAACGGCGTATGAGTCTGGGTTGGGTCGACTTCTTTGCGTATGTGCTGTTTGGTCTGAAGTATGTGGCGATCATCCTCGCCCTGCTGATGTTCATACTCGGCCTCGATGACCTGTTCATCGACCTCGTGTACTGGAGCCGCAAGCTGATCCGGCGCTGGCGGATCTACGAGAAATTCAAGCGCGCCGACGAGGAACGCCTGTATTCGATTCCCGAGAAGCCGTTGGCGATCATGGTGCCGGCGTGGAACGAAGTAGGCGTGGTCGGCGAGATGGCGCGCCTTGCCGCCTCGACCATCGACTATGAGAACTATCAGATTTTCGTCGGCACCTACCCCAACGACGCCGAAACCCAGGCCGACGTCGATGCGGTCTGCCAGCACTACCCCAACGTGCACAAAGTGGTCTGCGCCCGACCAGGCCCGACCAGCAAGGCCGACTGCCTGAACAACATCATCGACGCAATCCTGCGCTTCGAGAGCGAGGCGAAAATCCAGTTCGCCGGTTTCATCCTGCACGATGCCGAAGACGTGATCTCGCCGATGGAGTTGCGCCTCTACAACTACTTGTTGCCGAACAAGGACCTGATCCAGATTCCGGTCTACCCCTACGCACCGGAATGGAAAGGCTTCACCGCCGGCCACTACGTCGATGAGTTCGCGGAAAACCACGGCAAAGACGTCATCGTGCGCGAAGCCCTTACCGGCCAGGTACCCAGCGCCGGCGTTGGCACTTGCTTCAGCCGTAAGGCCATCAGCGCGCTGCTGGAAGACGGCGACGGGATTGCCTTCGATGTGCAGAGTCTCACCGAAGACTACGACATCGGTTTCCGCCTCAAGCAGAAAGGCATGAAGTGCATCTTCGCCCGCTATTCGGTCAGCGATCCGAAACTGGCGCTGGAGCAGCCGTGGGTGTTCGGCATGAACCGCGAATTCTCCCAGGTGATCTGTGTACGCGAGCACTTCCCTCGTGATCTGCAGCACGCGATCCGGCAGAAATCACGGTGGATCGTCGGCATCGTGTTCCAGGGCACCAAGAATCTCGGCTGGAGCCGCAAAGGTCTGCTCAATTACTTCCTGTGGCGTGACCGTCGCGGATTGATCGCCTACCTGCTGAGCTTTCTGGTCAACCTTTTGTTCCTGGTGCTGCTGGCGATGTGGGCGGTCACGGTGATTTCCCCTGACTCGTGGCGCTACCCATCGATCCTCGCCGACAGCTCGTTGCTCTCGGTGCTGCTGTGGCTCAACGGGCTGATGCTGTTCAACCGTCTGTTCCAGCGTGGCTGGTTCGTTACCCGTTACTACGGATTGGTGGAAGGCCTGCTGTCGGCACCGCGCATGATGTGGAGCAACTTCGTCAACTTCTTCGCCAACCTGCGCGCCCTGCGCCAGGTGATGGAGATGGGCGACTCGCGGCGCGTAGCCTGGGACAAGACCACCCACGAGTTCCCGGCTCTGACCAAGGCCCAACGTACCCCGCTCGGCCATCGACTGGTGGAAAAAGGCTTGCTGACCGAAGAGCAACTGGAAGCGGCGATCACCAGTCCTGTGCGCCGACGTCTTGGCCGTGAATTGCTGCTGCGCGAATACATCGACAGTACTCAGCTTGTACAAACCCTTGCCGAACAGCTCGATCTGGAATGGGCACCGCTCAACCCGTTCAAGCTCGACAAGCGCCTGATCGATGCCGTACCACGTCGGGTCGCATCGCACTACGGCGTGCTGCCGGTGGCCGAAGAAGGCGACACCCTGATTCTGGCCTCCGAAGGCCCGGTCAGCCAGGTCTCGCTCGGCGCAATCAGCCGTCAATTGAAGCGCCCGGTGCGTAGCCGACTGGCACCTCAGGGCCGTGTGACATTGGGGATTCGCTACTGGTACGCCAGTCCCCGCCAGAATGAGGAAGTGCGTCATATGCTCGAAGTACTTGAGCGCCATCAGGACGATGAAGCCTTGCTGGAGCGGGTCAGCCGCCATCAGGTGCTGCTGGGCAATCTGTTGCAGGTACGCGGCATGGTGCCGCCGACTCTTTTCAATCAGGCACTGATCGACTTTGACGCCGAACGGATGTCGCTCGGCGAACACCTGATTTCCCGGGGGATGATCACTCAGGAAGTTCTGGAACAGGCCCTGGCCGACCAGGCCAGCGAACAGCAAGCCGCCTACCGCATTGTCCGGGAGGTCGCATGAAGCCTGTGCATCGTCACACCTTGCTGATGGGCAGCCTGCTGCTGGGCCTGAGCACCGCGTATCCGCTACAGGCTGCGCCGCTGAGCGACTTCGAGCAGTTCCGCAGCTATCCCTACATGGACCGCAGTTATCGCGAAGCGAAAAAGGGCAACTGGAAAGAAGTCGAACGCCTGATGCGTCACTTGCTGGAAAAAGTCCCGAAAAACGACGAAGCCCGGGCGCTGCTCGTTGAGTCGCTAGCCAAACAACGCCGCTACAAAGATGCGATGCAAGCGCTACCGGACAACAGCGAAGCCCTCCTCGACCTGCGTCTGACCTGGATCGAACAGGATCCGCCGACCAGCAGCCAGGTCGAAAGCTGGATGGCCACCAGCAGCCTGAACGACCGCGTGCGCCTGTGGCAGGCTTACAGCTTGAGCCTGGCCAAGTTCGGCGGCGCGGCCAAGGCTCACGACTGGCTCGCACAACTGTCGCCCAAGGGAGATGACAACATCCTGCGTCTGGCGCGGGCTAACTGGTCGGAGCAACTGCGCGACTGGAGCGGCACCATCGATCAGCTCGCACCGCTGGCCGCCCGCAAACAGCTGGATGCCGAAGGCTGGCAACGTCTGGCCAATGCCTACGTGCAGCGCCTCGACGAAAAACCGCTGCAACAACTGTTGCAACAGGCCCCGAGTCCAGAGGCTGCCCGCAAGATCCGCCTGGCGATGGTCGACCGCGCCATTGCCATGGGCCACGAACAACAGGCGCAACGCTGGATTCAGTCGTTGCCGGACTCCGATCTGGCCGATCCGGCGCAACGTCAGCGCCTGTGGGAACTGGCGCGCAAGACCGAGGACGTGCCGACCGTGCAGCGCTTGAGCAACGACCTGCAGCGTCCTTGCCTGGAGACCGCCGAATGGTTGTCGCGCCACGATCCGGAAGCAGCGCTCAAGCAATTTCGCGGCTGCACACCTGACGACGCCCCACAAACCTGGCTGATACTCGCCCAACGCCTGCAAGCCACCGATCTGCTGCAAACCACCCGACTGCCGCAGCCGTGGGACAGTCGCCGCCAGGAGCAAATCTTGAATGTCTGGCAGGATCAGGGACGCAGCGACAAGGTCGATGCATGGCTGGCCGGCCAGACGCAAACACCTGAAATCGTCAAACGTCGGGCGGAACTGTCGCAACGCATGGGCCGCATGACCGAAGCGCAGACTTTGTGGGAGCTTCACTACCGGCAAACCGGCAACCTGAATTCGCTGAACCAGGCCACCTATCTGGCGGTAAACAATGGCGATCACGCACAGGCGCAACAGTTGCTGGAAACCGCGTTCGACCGTCATCAAGGACGCTTGCCGGCCACTGCACTCCAACGTCTGGCCGGACTTTATGCGGCTTCGAAAACCACGACACCGGAACAGCAACGGCGAATGGCTTCATTGCTCACCCATGTGGATGGCGCCACCCGTGGCCAGTTGCTCGCGCAGCTCGCGGAAAACGGTCAGTGCGACGCCGTTCAGCAAGCCATCGGTAACCATCCGCAAGCCGCCGGCGATTATCGCGCTCTGGGTCGTTGCGCGATGCCGGATCGGCCGGGCGAAGCTGTCGTCTACTACCAGCAAGCGGAAAAGCTCGGCGACCACAGCAGTTGTTTGCCATTAGCCTACGCCCTGGAAGCTGCCGGTGATTCGGCTGGCGCGCTGACTATCTGGCGCAGCCTCCCCGCAGCGGAACTGAGCGATAACGCACGCCTCACCGCCAGCCAAAGTGCACTGAATGCCGGTGACAGCCAGACAGCCGAACGATACTGGCAGCAAAGCACGACGCGTGGCGCCAATGAATGGGCCCTCGGTGCGGCAATCGCCGATGCTCGTGGCGATCATGTCCAGGCACTTGAACGTCAGCGTAAAGCCTTGCAACAAGCACCGGACGCCGGGCATTTCTACGCGGCGTCGGTCACTGCGCAAAAGGCTGGCGACCTGCCACAAAGCACCGCGTGGCTGGCCGAGGCTGTGCGCCGCGATCCTAAAAACCCGCGATATCGCGCCGACTACGGCATGCGTCTGGCCGGCGCCGAAACCCGCGAGGAGCGCGCCACCGCAATCCCCTATCTGCAACAAGCTGCCCGCGACTTCCCCGAGGATTACCGACTCGGTGAAACCCTGGCCTGGCGTTATGACGAAGTGGAGGACAGCGCCTCGGCCCGCAAGGAACTGCGCCGGGTGATCGACCTGGAACAGAACCCGGTGGCCGCCGACGACGAGGATGGCAGCATGGAAGCGCGGCGCTACCGTCAGCGCCGCGCCCATGAAACCCTCTCCCGCCGCGACAGCCGGACGATTGCCAGCACCTGGTCACCGGCCGGGGTATCGACCAATGACTTCGTGCGCCCGGACGAAAGCAAAGGTTCGAACCGCCGCGCCGACTCGCAAAACGTACAACTGGCGATGTGGGACCACGCTCTGGGCGATGAACCAAGCCGCGCCGGCAGCACGCTGTCGGTGTACGGTCGCGTACTGCTGGGTGGACAAGGTCGCTCCCGTTACGCCGAATCCCTCGCCGCCGGCGTCGGCCTGCGCTACAAGCCGTGGGGCACGCAGAACATCAACTTCTACGGTGAGATCTACAAACAGAGCCAGTTCAACGATGACGACAACCACAGCCTGAGCCTCGGCCAGATGCTGGTGCCGGAAAAACTGCTGGATCAGATCAACGATCATCGCCAGGACGGCCACACCACCACCGACTATCTGTTGCGCGCCACTGCTTCGTTCCTCGATCAGGGCAAGTACCGCAACGACTGGCGCGTCGACGAAAACGATTGGGACGAACGCTTCCTCTACCTCGATGCCGCCTGGTGGACCAAGGCCGGCGATCACCAGTGGCTGTCGCGGTTCCAGCAGGGGCATGCCTGGAAGCTGCCGAATAGTGGAGCCCAGACGATCATGCCTTATGGCTTCCTCGAATTTGCCAGCCAGGATCCGAGCAACGACTGGCGCCAGGACCTGCGTACCGGTGTCGGTCTGCGCTGGCAATGGTGGTACGACGAAGATCGCTACAACGCCTACCGTTCGAAACTGACGGTACGCACCGAATATCAACAGTCGCTGGGCGGCAATCTGTACGAAGGCGGTAATGGTGTGCTGCTGGGCGTGGAGTGGAATTTCTGATGGCTCGATGGATGTTGTTTTTCTGCCTGCTGCTGGGCGCCACGCTTGCCCGGGCCGATGAGTGGGTGTTCTATCAGCCGCTGAATGTCGATGCGGGCCTGACCCAGGCGCAGTGGCAGAAAGTCTGGCAGGACACGGCCCGGCAAGGTGCGCGGACTGTGATCGTGCAGTGGACCGCTTACGGCGACTCGAACTTTGGCGGTGCCAATGGCTGGCTCGCCAACAGCCTGAAACTCGCCCGACAACAAGGCCTGCATCTGGTACTTGGGCTGTCGATGGACCCGGCGTACTACAAACGCATCGATGAACTGGACAGCGCAGGCCTCGGCGCCTACTGGCAGGCGCAACTGGGACAATCGCTGGCCCAGCAACAGAAGTTGCGCCTGGAGTGGAAGCTGCCGGTCAGCGGTTGGTATCTGCCACTGGAGCTGGACGACTTGCACTTTCTGGCAGCCGACCGTCGAGCAACGCTCCAGCGTCAGTTGAAGGATTTCGCTTCAAAACTGGACGCACCGCTGCATGTCAGCGCCTTCAGCGCCGGCAAGCTGGCTCCGACGGTCAACGCCCAATGGCTGGGGGATCTGACGGCGGCCGGCGCGCAGGTCTGGTGGCAGGACGGCGCAGGTACCGGACGTCTGCCAGTGCTGGTGCGCAACGGCTATGCCAGCGCACTGCCCTGCTCCGTCGGCATCGTGCGTGAAGCATTCCGTCAGGTCAGCCGTGAAGGCGAGGCTTTCCGCGCCGAGCCGGCAACCCCGGACGCCACCTCCGCCGGCTGTCATCAAAGTGCCGTGTTTTCGCTGCGATACCGGCCGTGGGGACAGGTGATTCTCGACAACCAGCGCAAGCATCCGGGCAGCAATGTACAAAACCATTGAAGACGAAGTACTGAAGCGAACCGCACCCGCCGAGTTATGGGACGAGTTCATCCAGCATGAGTTCGAACGGCTGCATTCGTTCTGCCTGCTGATCTATCTGGCCAGCATGGGTATCTGGCTGGCCTTCGACCTGATCGTCAGCTTCCTTGGCAATCAGGGTTTCACCTGGCTCTCGATGGTGTTCGTCGCAGCGTTCGCCGTGCTCGCCGTGGTGTTGATGTTCACGCGCAAAGCCCGTCATTTCGACTGGCTGAACCTGACCTTCGTGTTCCTCATCACCCTCGGCATACGGTTGGTGATCAACGGCTTGCCGCCGACGTTTCACGGCATCTGGCTGGTGCTCGCTGCCGCTACCACGCTTTACAGTGCCTCCGTGCTCCCACTCAGCCGATGGTCGTTCTTCGCTGCACAGGTCGTCACCTGGCTGATGCTCAATCCGTTCATGGGGACCGGTATCGGCCTGCTGGAACTCAAAGGGGTCATGACCATCGCCTACAGCGTGTTTCTCTGTGCGCTGACGATCTATACGTTTTTGAAACTGCGCGAGACCAAGCTCTACAACTACATCATGTCCAAGCTGTTGCTGGATCAGGCCTACAACGACACGCTGACTGAAATCCCCAACCGCCGTTCGTTCATGACCCGTGCCGAAAAGAGCCTGCAAGCGCTGCCCCGCGAAGACGACCATTACTTGGCGATGATCGACATCGACAACTTCAAGAAAGTGAATGATGTGTACGGCCACGACATCGGCGATGAAGTGCTCAAGCGGATCGCGGCAGATATCAAAGCGGTAATGGCACCGTTCGAGTACGCGCGACTGGGTGGCGAGGAATTTGCGATTTATCTGGCGGGCGTACGCCGCGAGGACGTCGAGGCATTGGCCGGTGAGTTATGCCGGGTGGTGCGTGAGCAAACCACCCGGCATCCGGTGACCATCAGCATCGGTGTGGCCCGGGTCGAAGATGGCGATACCCTCAACCAAGCCCTGATCAAGGCTGACGAAGCGTTGTATGAGTCAAAGCACACCGGTAAAGACCGATATACCTTTCATCAATGAGGCCGTCAGGCCTCACGCTTGAGCAACACTCGCGTTACCCGTCGCTCCTCGACCGCCATCACGGTCATCCCCCAACCGGCATGCTCCAGGCGATCGCCCTTCATCGGCAGCCGATCCAGAAGACTCATCACCAACCCGGCGAGGGTCTGGTAATCCTCGGTCGGTTCGGCCGTGAAACCGGTGCGCTGGCGGATCTGCGTCAGATTCAACGCACCGTTCACCACAAACCCGCCCTGCTCCTCGACCACGTCCGGGCCAGCGATTTCACTGGCGTCCGGCAACTCACCGGCGATCGACTCGAGGATGTCGGTCATGGTCA
Organism: Pseudomonas sp. stari2; assembly: GCF_040760005.1. Lineage (NCBI taxonomy): Bacteria > Pseudomonadati > Pseudomonadota > Gammaproteobacteria > Pseudomonadales > Pseudomonadaceae > Pseudomonas > Pseudomonas sp. Stari2. The sequence continues at coordinate 3,138,418 of NZ_CP099760.1, read as the reverse complement.
ACACGCCGACAAAATCACCGAACTCGTTTACAACGAACGCAATGTGGGTCGACGCAGCGCGCATCTGTTCCAGTGCGTTGAGGATCGAATAGCTGTCGAGCAGGTTCAGCGTCTTGCGCGCCAAGTGTTCAAGGTTCGGCTCGTTACCGGCCAGATACTCCTTGAGCAGCTCCTTCTTGTGTACGAAGCCCAACGGTTCATCCACCGCACCGTTGCGAATCAGCGGCAGACGCGAATAGGAGGAGTGCATCAGTCGCGTACGAATCGCCGCTGCGTCGTCCGCCAGATCAATATGATCGACATCTGCGCGCACGGTCATCAGGGTGCGGATCGGGCGCTCGGCCAGTTGCAGCACGCCGCTGATCATCACCCGTTCGCGACGGTCGAACAGCTCCGCACTGGGTGCTTCGCCATCGTCCAGCAAGTCGGAGATCTCCTCGCCCACTTCTTCCACCGCCAGTTTACGGCCACCCAACAGGCGCATCACTGCATGGGCCGTACGCTCACGCATCGGGCGCAAGCCCTGCATCGAGCGCTTGCGACGGGCCCGGGCAATCTGGTTGAACACTTCGATCAGGATCGAGAAACCAATGGCCGCGTACAGATAGCCTTTCGGGATGTGAAAGCCCATGCCTTCGGCAGTCAGGGCAAAACCGATCATCATCAGGAAGCCCAGGCACAGCATGATCACCGTCGGGTGCGCGTTGACGAAACGGGTCAGCGGCTTGCTGGCAACGATCATCACACCGATGGACACGACCACCGCGATCATCATCACCGCCAGTTCATCGACCATGCCCACAGCCGTAATCACCGCATCCAGGGAGAACACGGCATCAAGCACGACAATCTGCGCCACGATCGGCCAGAACAACGCATAAGCGGTGTTGGTCGAACGCTCGCCGACGTGGCCCTCCAGCCGTTCGTGCAGTTCCATGGTGGCCTTGAACAACAGGAACACACCACCAAACAACATGATCAGGTCACGGCCGGAGAAGCTCTTGCCGAACACCTCGAACAACGGTGTCGTGAGGGTAACCAGCCAGGAAATACTCGCCAGCAGGCCAAGACGCATGATCAGCGCCAGGCTCAAGCCGATGATTCGTGCGCGGTCGCGCTGATGCGGCGGCAGTTTGTCCGCCAGGATCGCAATGAACACCAGGTTGTCGATACCCAGCACCAGTTCCAGCACGATCAGTGTCAACAAGCCCAGCCATGCCGTGGGATCCGCTAACCATTCCATAATCTGTCTCTATCTCTCTTCAGTGAATTCAGGCTGCCGGACACGGCAAAGTGCGGCGCGAAAGCTCGGAGGCTGCGCCATCAACGATAGTCGGGAGTCGGAAGACTGGATGCTGCGAGTGCGTCAAGACCGCGCCGTGGCGCGAGGGGAACGGGGTTCTTTGAATAGAACTGGGAGGCTCCGAGAGGGTATTCATGCAAATCCTGAATGAAAAAAGGCCTTGAAGCGTACAGGCTCAGATGACTTTTCCTACAGTTGGAAATCATTTCAAAATCTGTACGCCTTCGCCGTCGCGTCAGGATTCCGGGTAGATCGAGGCCAGCACCCGTTCGGCGTTAGCGCCGCAGCTCATGCCTTCGGGTTTGGATTGAATGCTGTCGATCACCTCCAGCAACCGCGCCTTGCTCTGGGCCAGATGCTGTTGCATGACTTCGATCTGCTCGACCTTGCGTGTCAGCCCGTCCACCAGTTCATCGTGCTTGAACTCGCCGGTCCCGGCAGCCGGCAGCAATTGCTTGAGCTCTTCAAGGGAAAACCCGGCCTGTTGGGCACTGCGGATGATGTTCAGGGTTTGCAGCACTTGCGGCGGGTAGCGCCGATAGCCATTACCCAAGCGTTCCACTTTGGGAATCAGACCCTGAGCCTCGTAGAAGCGAATGCTCGAAGCGCTCAGCCCGCTCTGTTGCGCCAGTTCACCAATTTTCATTTCAGCCTCGAATTGCCTGCTTGACATTAAAGTTAACTTTAAGCTTAGCCTCTCTCCATCACTGATGAGGAGTCAAGCAATGTCGCCCTTCCAGATTTTGAAACTACCCAACGGTCAAACCGTCGGCAACCGTATCGCCAAAGCCGCCATGGAAGAAAACCTTGCGGATCGTGACCAGGCACCGTCCCGCGAATTGTTTCGCTTGTATCAAGCCTGGGCCGACGGCGGCGCCGGTTTGTTGCTGACCGGTAACGTCATGATCGACCGCCGCGCCATGACCGGCCCCGGTGGCGTGGTGCTGGAAGACGAACGGCATCTGGACCGTTTCCGTCAGTGGGCCGAAATCGCCCGCAGTGGCGGTGCGCAGGTCTGGGTGCAGCTCAACCATCCTGGCCGCCAGACCTTCGCCAACATGGGCCAGCAAGCGTTGGCGCCGTCAGCCGTGGCGCTGGAAATGGGTTCGTTCTCGAAATTGTTCGCCGAGCCAAAACCGATGACCGAGGACGACATCGAAGATGTGATTCAGCGTTTCGCCAAGAGCGCCGCGCTTGCCGAGAAAGCCGGGTTCACCGGCATCCAGATCCACGCGGCCCACGGTTATCTGCTCAGCCAGTTTCTCTCGCCGCTGACCAATCGTCGCACCGACCGCTGGGGCGGTTCGCTGGAAAACCGTGCACGCCTGTTGCTGTCGGTGATCGAGGCTGTGCGTCAGGCCGTTTCACCGCAGTTCTGCGTTGCAGTGAAACTGAATTCGGCGGACTTCCAGCGCGGCGGTTTCGACACGGACGATGCCCGACAGGTAATCGAATGGCTCAACGAACAGCCAATCGACCTGCTCGAGCTGTCCGGCGGCAGCTACGAGGCGCCGGCGATGCAAGGCGAAGCCCGCGACGGACGCACCCTGGCCCGTGAGGCATTCTTTCTGGAAATGGCCAGCGAACTGGCCAGCGTCGCCCGCATGCCGGTGATGGTCACCGGCGGTATCCGACGCTTGCCCATCGTCGAACAAGTGCTCGACAGCGGCATCGACATGGCCGGTATCGCCACCGCGCTGGCCATCGAGCCGAGCCTGGTCAAACACTGGCGCGAAGGTCGCCACAGTGAGCCGCAACTGCCGCCGATCCGCTGGAAACGCAAACCGCTGGCCGCGCTGGCGAACATGGCCGTGGTGCGCTTCCAGATGGCGCGCCTGAGCCGGGGCCGCCAGCCGCATCCCGAAGTATCGGCACTCTGGGCACTGATCCGCGACCGGTTGTACCTCAGTCGCCGAACCCGCCAGTACCGTCAGGCGATGGATGTATAAGCGCTAGCGCCCGGCAAACCGCAGACGAGACAGCTGGCGTAAATCCCCTTCGACGTAATAGTCGTTGGTCCAGCTGTCATCCGCCGCCAACGGCTGCACCTGCTTCAACGCCAGTTTCTTCGCGAAATAGCGGAAGCGGTAATGCTCGTAGAACCGCAACAGTTCCAGGCCATAGCGATCCGCCAGTTCGGTGTCGCCACGAATGATCAGGAAGTTCTCGTCGTTGCCGTTGCTGGCCGCGGTGCTGAGGTTGTGACTGCCGCTGATAATCGTCGGGCTGTCACTGGTGAAGTCGGTGACGATCGCTTTGGTGTGCACCAGCAGGTTGCCCTTCTGGCCTTTCATGTTCTCTTTCAGCCAGCCTTCCAGCCCGGTGTTGAGCAGCGCGGTGGCAGCGAACTCGGCTGTGCGATCGGCGTGGAATCCGGTGATGCGACTGGCGGTGTTCTGCAGGCCGTAACGCAGGATGTCGTCATGGGGCTGACCGAGCAGCGCGTTGAGAATGGCATCGGGCAAGGTGAACGCGGTAACGAACAGCACGTCCTTCTTCGCCGCGTTGATGATGTCGACGAACTCGCGCAGATCGGCACCACCACTGCGCGGCGAAAACCCCGCAAACAGCGGTTGCGCCGGATTCATCGGGTTGTGCTGGGTGATCCAGTCCCGGGTGGCACCGACATCTGCCGGCGTTGCCCAGACCTGTTCGAAAGTCTGCAAGTAACTGGCCGCGATGGCCGTGTCATCCAGCACATGCACCACGTTAGCCTGGCGATACACGCCGTTGGCGGTGAAGTTGGTACTGCCGCACAGCACGGCCTGGGGTTGCCGCTCACCGCCAGCGATACGGCTGAGGACGATGAACTTGTCGTGGAAAATATCGTGGGTCACCCGCCCGCGTTTGCTGGTTTCCGGCAACTTGGCGAGGCTGGTCTCGTTCATCGTGGTGTCTTCATCGCCGGGCTTGGCGTGATACAAAACCCGCACCTGTACGCCGCGATCGAATGCCGCGTTCACCGTGTCGATGATGGCTTGCAGTTGATATTCGTAGATCGCAATGTCTAGCGCCCACTCGCCATCGGGCGCACGTTCGATGAACCCCTGCAAGCGTCCGAGCAGGCCGTTCTCCAGCCATTGCCGTGCAGCATCGGGCCAGGCCTCGATGGGCATGTTCTTGTTGGCGCTGATCTGTGCGTCCAGGTCGGGAAACTTGCGCTGGAACGCCTGACTGGCGGCCACGGCGCGGTTGAAGATCACACTCTGATTGCCGGGATGACCATCGTCGGAGGTAATGCTCAACTCCAGCGACTCCCCCAGCGCCGGCGCATCGGCCGTGCCGTAGGCCAGATGTACGCGGTAATGCATGGTCGTCCCGGGATTGACCGCGTAATCGGCCCAGCGAAACTTCTGCAGCGGTGCGATATCACTCGGCGTGGCGTGAAACTGCGGGAAGGTGTGAGCCTTGCCGGGAAAGGTCAGGCTATTGAACAGGAACTGCCACGGTTTGTCGCCCTGCTGCTTCTCGATGGCAAACCCCAGCAGGCCTTTGCGGCGGGGTTCGGCGAGGTCCATCGCCAGTAGCACGCCGTTGGTGCCGGCGTAAGCCTTTACGCGAAAATCGTCCTGAGGATTGGCAACCAGTAAGCGCATGATTCACTCCTTGTGATGTGGGCTGGATGCAGCATAGACCTCAGACAGACAATAAATCGTCGATATGCCGGTAATCCGCTTCCAGCGCAGTCGCCAACTGCCTGGCCCGGCCCAGCCGGATCGGCCCGCGCTCGATATCGATCAACAGGCCCGGACAGCCCAGTGCCGGTAATCCCGGCCACTCTTTCAAGCGCCCATCGGTGAGCACCAGCAGACGCTGTTGCTCGGCGGGAAATCGCTTGCGACGCACCGTCAGCCAGTGTCCCGCCTCGTTCAGCGCCGCCAGCAGTGGCGTGCCGCCGCCCGCACCCAAATCATCGAGCCACGTTCGCAATCCGCTGGAAGCCTTCAAACCCTGCACCTGCCATTTCGGCGCTGCCCCACTGGCGGTCAGCAAGGCAAGTCGCGCCCGTTGCCGATAAGCGTCATCGAACAATTGCGCAAGCACGCCTTTGGCATCGCTCAACGCTTGATGACGACGGGTAGAAGCCGAGGCATCGACGATCACCAGCCACAGTTCATGAGGTGTGCGGGTGCGCAGTTGAAACAGCAGATCGGCGCGCACTTTCGGGCATCCATTGAGCAACGTCCCCGGCCAGTTCACCGAACCACTGCGAGCGGCGTGACGTTTGCCTTGTCGGCCATTGTCCAGGCGTCCGGCGCGGGGTCTGGCATTCGCCCCCGCGTCGGATCGGGGGCGAATGCCTATGGCTTTTTTGGCCAGGCAGGGACTTCGCGGCGCGTGCCAGTGGCGAGTGCCGGCGCCGGCATTTCGCCCCATTGCCCCTGACCTTCACTGGGCTCGGTCTGGGTGCCGGACGGCGATTGCCCCGGAGGTTGGGCACTGGTCGAAGACTGTTCGCGGCGACGATGACGCAAGGCAAATTCAGCCACCGCATCGATATCTTGCTTGGCGATGGCTTCGGCGCCGCGCCAGGCCGCATGGGCCCGAGCAGCACGCAGCCAGACCAGATCGGCACGCAGGCCATCGACACGGGCCGCAAAGCAACGATCGGTAATCTGCGCCAGCGCCTCATCGTCGAGGGGGATATTCGCCAAGGCATTGCGGGCGTTTTCACAGCGCTCACGCAGGGCTTGCTGTTCGGTTTCCCAGTGCCCACAGAAGGCCTGCGGATCGCTGTCGAAGTCCAGCCGACGACGAATGATCTGCCCGCGCTCGACCGGCGCCGTGTGACCGCTCAGGGCGACGTTCAGGCCAAAGCGATCGAGCAGTTGTGGACGCAACTCACCCTCTTCCGGGTTCATCGTACCGATCAGGACAAACTTCGCCGAATGCCGATGGGAAATGCCGTCGCGCTCGATCAGGTTGGTGCCGCTGGCGGCCACGTCGAGCAACAGATCCACCAGATGATCGGGCAGCAGATTCACTTCATCGACATACAACACGCCGCCGTCAGCCTTGGCCAACACACCTGGAGAAAACTGCGCACGACCGTCACTGAGTGCCGCATCCAGATCCAGCGTGCCGACCAGCCGTTCCTCAGTCGCGCCCAATGGCAAGGTGACGAACTGACCGCTGGCCAGCAAATCCGCCAGGCCCCGGGCCAGGGTCGACTTGGCCATGCCACGCGGGCCTTCGATCAGCACGCCGCCGATCTTCGGGTCGATGGCCGTGAGATACAACGCCAGTTTCAGATCATCGGCGCCGACCACCGCAGAGAGCGGGAAATGTGGGATATCGGTCATGTTCAGCTCTCTTCTTCTATATCCAGCAGCAGGTTCTCGAGTGCTTCTTTATAGACACCCGGCTCCTGCCACATCCCGCGCTGCTGCGCTTCGAGCATACGCTCGGTCATGTCGCGCAGCGCGTGGGGATTATGCTCGCGCACGAACTCTCGGGTCGCCGGGTCCAGCAGATAGGCATCGGCCAACAACGCGTACTGGTGATCGTCGATCAGTTGGGTGGTGGCATCGAAGGCAAACAGGTTATCGATGGTCGCCGCCAGTTCGAACGCGCCTTTATAGCCATGGCGTTTGACTCCGTCGATCCATTTCGGATTGGCCGCCCGGGAGCGGATCACCCGGTTCAGCTCTTCTTTCAGGGTGCGGATCTTCGGCAAGTCCGGCTGGCTGTGATCGCCGTGATAACTGGCCGCCGTTTCGCCACGCAGGCTTTCCACGGCGGCGAGCATGCCGCCCTGGAATTGGTAGTAATCATTGGAATCGAGCAAGTCATGCTCGCGGTTGTCCTGGTTTTGCAGTACGGCCTGCACCTGGCTCAGGCGCTGGACGAACTGCTCGCGGGCGGCGGTGCCTTCATCAGAACCGCCGTAAGCGTAGGCGCCCCAGTTCAGGTAGACCTCGGCCAGATCCTCGCGGCTTTGCCACAGACGACCATCGATGGCGCCCTGCACGCCCGCGCCGTAGGCGCCGGGTTTGGCACCGAAGATCCGCCAGCCGGCCTGACGTCGCGCAGCGTCCTCATCCAGACCCGATTGCCGCAACGCCTCGCGCTCGGCACGCACTTTGGCGGCCAATGGGTTGAGATCGTCCGGTTCGTCCAGCTCCGCCACGGCTTGTACGGCGGCGTCGAACAGGCGGATCAGGTTGGCGAACGCGTCGCGGAAAAATCCGGAGACACGCAGCGTGACATCGACCCGAGGCCGGTCGAGCAGGCTCAGCGGCAGAATCTCGAAATCATCGACCCGCTGACTGCCCGTGGCCCACACCGGTCGCACGCCCATCAGCGCCATGGCCTGGGCGATGTCATCGCCGCCGGTGCGCATGGTTGCGGTACCCCAGACCGACAGGCCGAGCTGGCGTAGATGGTCGCCGTGATCCTGCAGGTGTCGCTCCAGAATCAACGTGGCCGACTGGAAGCCAATCCGCCATGCGGTGGTAGTCGGCAGGTTGCGCACGTCCACCGAATAAAAATTGCGCCCGGTTGGCAGCACATCAAGACGACCGCGGCTCGGTGCGCCGCTCGGGCCGGCCGGGACGAAACGGCCACTCAGAGCGTCGAGCAAGCCGCGCATTTCGGCCGGGCCGCAGGCGTCCAGACGCGGGGCGATCACCTCGCGCAGCGCTTGGATGATCGCCTGCACATCTGACCAGCCTGCAGCGTCCAGTTGCGCCACATCACCCACCAGCGACTGCTCGATCAAATGCGCCGCGAACAACTCCAGACGCTCGCGAGTGTCTCCTGCGGTGCGCCAGACCTCATCGCTAACCGACAGCAGCTCAATTGGACGCGGGCCGGCCCAGGGATCAGCCAGTGCGCAATCCAGCGGATCGAACCCCAACTCAAACGCCTTCGCCACCGCCCGCAGCAGACTCGATTGCGCACCCTTGCCATCGCCACGAGGAATCCGCAGCAGCGCAAGCAGAGTGTCGATGCGCAGCCGCCCACTCGGCGATTCGCCGAAGATGTGCAGACCATCGCGAATCTGCGATTCCTTCAGATCACACAGATAAGTGTCCAGACGCGGCAGCCAGATCGCCGCATCGGCATCGCTGTCGAGGCCTTCGTCCAGTTGCAGTTCGCGATCGATCTGCGTGTCACGCACCAGCTGCAGGATGTCGCGCTGCAACTCACGGGCGCGGCGCGGATCGAGCAATTGCGCTTCGTAATACTCGTCGGCGAGCAGTTCGAGATTGCGCAATGGGCCGTAGGTTTCGGCACGGGTCAGCGGCGGCATCAAGTGATCGATGATCACCGCCTGAGTGCGACGCTTGGCCTGGGCGCCCTCGCCCGGGTCGTTGACGATGAACGGATAGATGTTCGGCAGCGGCCCGAGCAGTGCATCCGGCCAGCAGTTCTCCGACAAGCCCACGCCTTTGCCCGGCAGCCATTCGAGGTTGCCATGCTTGCCAACGTGGATCACGCCATGAGCGCCGTAGGTCTGGCGCAGCCAGAAATAGAACGCGAGGTACGCGTGCGGCGGCACCAGATCCGGGTCGTGATACACCGCGCTCGGATCGACCTGATAACCCCGCGCCGGTTGAATACCGACGAAGGTCAGGCCAAAACGCAGGCCGGCGATCATCATCCGCCCGTCACGGCACATCGGATCGTTTTGCGGCGCCCCCCAACGCTCCAGAACCGCCGTGCGATTGGCTTCGGGCAGCGCGTTGAACATCGTCAGGTAGTCGCCCATCGCCAGGCTCTGCTGGCACGGGCGCTGATCGAGGGTGTCGAGGTCGTTGCTGACCCCGCCGAGCAGTTGTCGGATCAACTCGGTGCCGCTGTCCGGCAGTTCGGCCGGCAATGGATAACCCTCAACTTGCAACGCCCGCAGAATATTCAGCGCCGCGGCCGGCGTATCAAGGCCGACGCCGTTACCGATGCGTCCATCCCGAGTCGGGTAATTGGCAAGGATCAGGGCGATCCGCTTTTCAGTGTTAGGCACCCGAGCCAGATCGACCCAGCGCCGCGCCAGTTCGGCGACGAAATCCATGCGCTCAGGCTGCGCCCGATAACACACCACGTCGGACTGACTGCGCTCGCTGCGCCAGGCCAGGTCCTTGAAGCTGATCGGCCGACTGATAATCCGGCCGTCCAGCTCCGGCAAGGCGATGTGCATCGCCAGATCTCGCGGACCGAGGCCTTGCTCGCTCTCGCGCCATCCGGGCTCGTTGTCCTGCGCACAAATCGCCTGAATCACCGGAATGTTGCGACGGAACGGCCGCAGATGCGGCGCTTCCGGGCTGGACTGGGCGAAACCGGTGGTGTTCAGAATCACCCCCGCCTCGACCTCATCCAGCCAGCCCTCGACCACCGACAGGCAGCCGGGCTCTTTCAGACTGGCCACGGCAATCGGCAGCGGATTGAGTCCGGCAGCCTGCAACCGTTGGCAGAACACGTCGATAAACGCCGTGTTGGCCGCTTGCAAATGCGAGCGGTAAAACAACACCGCCGCGGCCGGTTGAGCGGGCAGCCAATCGGCTTGCCAGTCACTCAGTTCGGCGGTGTTTTTGTTCGGGTGGTAAATCGCCGTGCGCGGCAGCGTTTGCGGCTCGCCCCACACGTAATCCCGCTCCAGCCAGCGATTGGCCAGACAGTGGAAGAAGTCCAGCGCATTGCCCATGCCGCCCTGACGCAGGAACTGCCAGAGCCGGTCACGATCCTCGGCGCCTACGGTGCTCAAGCCGCTAAGCTCCGGGTCGGGCCGATCATCTCCCGGCACCAGAATCACCTGCACGCCACGCTCGGACAATTCCACCAGCCGCTCGACGCCATAACGCCAATAAGCGATGCCGCCGTGCAGTGAAATCAGAATGACCTTGGCGTGACGCAGCACTTCGTCGACGTACAGGTCGACCGACGCATGGTTCTGCACCTGCATCGGATTGGCCAGGCGCACGCTAGGGTAATCGTCAGGCAGTTGCTGCGCCGCTTCGGCGAGCAGCGCCAGGCTGGAATCGCCGCTGCACAGGATCACCAGCTCGGCGGGGGTTTGTCCAAGGTCGGCAATGTTGTCATCCGACACGAAACCGCCGGGCTGGGTCCTGAGCAGGTGCATGGCTTAAACGCTGAGCGCGGCGCGCAGTTGCGCTTC